>NZ_OY821667.1:3543383-4159266 GCF_963682185.1 uncultured Cohaesibacter sp.
ATGCTCGCCTCGATTTGCCCGTCAGATCATCTCTCGAAATGGTGATTGAACAAGTCTTGGGCAGAGGGGAAGATGCCGCGCATCTGAAGATGTCCTGAAATATCAGATTTGTAATAATATATCAATTTAAGTTTGATTTAAGAAATTTTGCGAAATGCATGAGTTGGTAGATGTTTGTTAATTTCACTTTCTCAAGGTCAGTGGATAAATACGTAAAGATGCGTGTTTAATTGCCAAGATTGTCAAGTCTGCTGGTCAAACCCTATTTATTTTGGCAGACTAAAAGCATGCATGAGAGACTTTTCCATAACATTGACATTTGCGAACTTACCGCCTATTTGTGCGCGGCCCGTACAAATGTCAATGCGGTCCGTGGTTTGTTTCCATGCGTATGGCCGACCGGGCTTTCGATATGTTGATGACGCCCGCAAATTCCGGCCAAACCTTCAGGCCACATTTGCGAACGTCGTTAAGAGAGAAAGACTAATAGTCGGTCATTCTATAGGCCCATAATTGATAGGGGGTTCCATGACGCTTCGAGTATCAGGCAAACAAGTTGATGTTGGCGATTCACTTCGCGCCTATGCAGAGGATCGGGTTGCTGAGGCAGTCGAGAAATATTTCGACGGTGGCTTTGGTGGCCAGATGACTTTGGAAAAGGAAGGCATCGGCTTCAAGAGTGATCTTGTGATTCATCTCGATACCGGGATGGTGATGCAGGCAAGCGGTTCGGACGTTGACGCTCAAAAGAGCTTCGACAATGCTGTCGAACATATCGACAAGCGACTGCGCCGTTATAAAAGACGTCTGAAAAGCCATCGCAATGATCATCACGAGAGCCCTGAGGGAATCGAGGTCGCTTACGGTGTGCTGCAGAATCCTGCGGCTCAGGATGAAGTGCCCGATGATTTCACGCCGGTTGTTATCGCTGAAAGCACCAGCAAACCCATCCGTACCATGACGGTTGGTGACGCTGTTGTCGCTCTCGATTTCACCGGGGATCCCGTTGTAGTCTTTCGAAATGCTGGCGATGATGCTATCAATGTGGTGTATAAACGCACCGATGGCCACATCGGATGGGTGAGCCCGTCCCTTGCTGAGAAGTAAGCGCATAGGAATGTCTTAACGGCAGATGGTCTATGCACCATCAAAACAAGACATAGAGGCGCGCCCCGCCCGATTGGATAATCTGGTTGATTGGGGTGCGCTTTAGCCAACTTGGCTCCAAGCCGTTGGTGTTCGCTCAAGATCAAATGGCCTTCAGGTCCGACCACCTGAAGGCTTTGATCATTTCAAGAAACCGGGGTATCCTGTTTTCATCGGACCTGAAAGCACGATACCTGACACATGAGAGTTTCATGGAACTGAACGATCTACTCGCTCCTGAAGCGATCGTACCTCTGCTTAAGGCAAGCAGCAAAAAGCAGGTAATTCAGGAGTTGTCGGAGCGCGCAGCAAAGCTGACCGGATTACCGCAACGTCAGATTTTTGAAAAACTTCTCCAGCGTGAGAGGCTCGGCTCGACCGGCGTTGGGCAGGGCGTGGCGATTCCTCACGGTAAATTGCCTGAGCTGGAAAAGATTTATGGCATCTTCGCCCTGCTGGACAAGCCGGTGAATTTTGACGCCATGGATGATCAGCCCGTTGATATCGTCTTCCTGCTTCTGGCTCCTGAAGGGGCTGGAGCGGATCACCTCAAGGCCTTGGCGCGTATTGCGCGCGTACTGCGCAATGAAGACACGCTCAATAAATTGCGTGCGGCAACCGATGGAGACGCCATCAGGGCGGTTCTATGCCATCTGCCGGAATCGGATGCTGCCTGATGCAGGTTGGCGCGTAGCGCTGACACCGACAAATCTGTCCATCTTTTGAGTTTTCTGTCACCCTGTTATTGGATTGTCAAAATTGGCAAGCAATAAAGCTGAGCTCTGGCTCTTATTTCCCTTTGCCAATGGTTGCCAAGGGGGAAGAGAGCTGAAAGGCCGGGTATGGAAGAGGCAAAGCATGAGACGGCGCTGCAAACTGGCGTTGATAGCGTAGATAGGGCAGACACGCCCACGCTGGGGGAGGCATCAGCCGTCTGGTGGCGCATTGGACTTCTCTCTTTTGGAGGGCCTGCCGCCCAGATTGCCCTCATGCATCGCCTGATCGTCGATGAAAAGAGCTGGCTCTCGGAGCGCCAATTCCTCAATGCCCTGTCTTTTTGTATGATGTTGCCCGGCCCGGAGGCCATGCAATTGGCGACCTATGCGGGATGGCGCCTGCATGGGGTGCTTGGGGGCCTCATTGCCGGCCTTGCTTTTGTGCTTCCCGGTGCGTTGGTCGTGCTGTTGTTGGCAGGTGCTTATGCACTGTTTGGTCAAGCCCCCTTGGCTGCCTCCCTGTTCATGGGCATCAAGGCAGCGGTGCTGATCATCGTGCTGGAGGCCTTGTTGCGGGTCAGCAAAAAGGCGCTGGACGGGATGGCGCATTGGCTGATCGCAGCCTTGTCCTTTATTGGTATCTTCTTTTTCCAAGCACCGTTCCCGCTGATCATCCTTGCTGCCGGCCTCTATGGCGTCTGGCATGGGACGCGATTGGGGGCTGAGAAAAAGACGGGGGAAAGCGATCGTCCCGCCGCTTATTCTCCTGAAGTTCAAATTGGAAGTGGCCAGAGAGTTTCCTATTTAGCCACCCTGCGGACCATTCTCATCTGGCTCTGCATCTGGCTCTTGCCGCTGATGTTGCTCGTCTGGTTCGTGCCCGTGACAATTTTGGGCACAATCGGGCTGTTTTTCTCAAAGCTGGCAACGGTTACGTTTGGTGGTGCCTATGCGGTGCTCGCCTATATGGCGCAGGATGCCGTCAGTCATTATGGCTGGCTGAGCACCACAGAAATGCTCGATGGATTGGGGTTGGCTGAGACCACGCCGGGACCGCTCATTCTGGTCACGGAATTTGTCGGCTTTCTCGCAGCCGCGCGATCAACAGGCGAGCTTAGTTTATGGCTCGGGCTCGCCGGAGCCGGTGTTACCTTGTGGGCGACCTTTGCTCCGTGCTTTTTATGGGTATTTGCGGGCGCTCCCTATATCGAATGGATCAGCGAACGCCCTCGCTTGAGAGAAGCCTTGCGTGCGATCACTGCCGCAGTGGTGGGCGTCATTCTCAATCTTTCGGTCTGGTTCGGGCTTCATGTGCTGTTTGAAAGCGTTGCGAAAGTAAAATTCGGTTGGCTTGTGATCTATCAGCCCGAATGGACCAGTTTTAATCCGGTTCTGTTTATCTTGGCGCTTCTGGCTGGATATCTTCTGCATCTGCGCAAATGGTCGATCATGCCCTGTCTTGGAGTGACCGGCGGGCTGGGATGTCTCTGGGGACTGTTGTAGCGAAATGAAAAAGGCCCCAAAAAGGGGCCTGAAAACGGTGCGGTCTGAAAACACTTCAGACCGCTATTGTTTACGTTTGCCGGTAGAGACCGCTCAGTGCAGGCTCACCGTTTCAATATCATGGCGCATGGCGCTCAGCTTGACTGCGGATTCAGACCCGGCCAGGGCAATGGGCTGCCCCTGAACGTCAAGCAGAGCCCAAAGCTGCTGATTTTGCGGAATCTCTGGAGCTTCCGGGAACATGTCCATGACTTCTTCCATGCTCACCTGACGTACATAGGCCATACGACGTTCCAGCATGATGGATTCCAGACCATCGTCCAGCTCGTCTTCGAACATTTCTTCCTCATTCATGGCATCTGCCTTCATGTTGGGCCAAAAGGTGTCCTTGATTGGGAGGATAGGACAGCACTTCAGGCTGGGGTGGAACACATGCTTATTCTTTTACGTCAATTGCAATCTTGCGGACGACTTTCTCAGGTTCCGGCCGAGCCAGATCGATGGACAACAGGCCATCTTTCAGTTCGGCGCCAAGAATTTCTATGCCTTCAGCCAGTACGAAAGAGCGCTGGAACTGTCTGGCAGCGATACCACGGTGAAGATACTGGCGGCTCTGATCATCCACCTGACGACCGCGAATGACAAGCTGGCTTTCTTCCAATGTCACATCAAGCTGATCGCGGGTGAAACCGGCCACGGCTAGGGTAATGCGCAAGACATCGCCACTACCGCCATTTCCCTCGAGCAGTTTGCTCTCGGTGGGGTCCAGTCTTTCAATATTATACGGAGGGTAGCCCTCATTGGCACCTTTGGCGACGCGGTCAAGCACACGCTCGACTTCATCAAAGCCAAGGAGAAAAGGGCTGGAAAAAGCAGACATTCGAGACATTAGGCGGTCCTTCTTTTAAGCGACGCGCTAGATAACTCCCTTTCCAATCGGAAAAATCGGAGCTGCATGACAGAGTTTCCACCGAGATCTCTCTGGAACAAAAACTCCAAGTGAAAAATGAACCGCCGATCCTCTCCTCAAAAAGATAGCTCGGTCAGATCATGAAAAGGGTCGGCCTAAGCCACATCCCTTGTGCCAGACCTCATCATCAAGCATCTGGCATAGGTTCAATATGGGGGTATTTGCAGCCCGCTTCAAGTTTAAACATGATCTTGAGAGCGGTGGTTTTTTGCGCGGCGTGGCGTGGTGCCTGTCTTTCTTGGCGAAAGGGACGAATAAGTATCTGGTGCCTAGGGATAATCGCCAGACCGGTCAACCTTGGCAAGATGGTATTAGCCATGTGAGAAACCGGCTGAGGACACAAAAAAACCGTTCGGATTGCTCCGAACGGTTCAATGAATTGAAACAGGAAGTCAGCTTTTAGCTTGCCCTTTTTGAGCGCCGACGATCTGCCCCCGTATTGTAAGCAATCTCGGAGTGATACTTGCAATAGGGAGACCCTGACTCGGATTTGTGACCACAGAAGTGGAAATCAGCGTCACCTGGGTCGCCAATTGGCCATTTGCAGGTATTTTCCGTCAGAGTAAGGATCGATGCGCGCTTGGAAATAGGCACAACGACCGGATCCACCTCCGGATTTTTGACCGCTTTTGGTTGAGGAGCCGACTGTGGCTGGGTTTCAACCTTGAGAGCCGCCGCTCCTACGCTTGGCGCAGCGTTTGACGCACTGCTTGTCCGAGCGGGACGACTGGTCTGGTTGCGAGGGCGCCGCGGGCGAGGTGCTGTTGTCGTCGTTTTGGCGCGACCGGAAAGACCCAGTCTGTGCACCTTGCCGATAACAGCATTGCGAGTGACACCGCCAAGTTCAGACGCCACTTGGCTGGCGCTCAGGCCTTCGGCCCAGAGTTTTTTTAGTAGTTCAACACGTTCGTCAGTCCAAGACATATAAAAAGCCTCCGTCTAGACTGTTAAAGAAGGCAAACCGAAAACCGCATCTGGTCATGAGAGCACAACCAAAGGTTTGTCCTTCGTAAGTGGATTTGATTTTTGCCGCACGATAGTTATTCGTTAATAAATCGTAAACTACTATACGGGTGGAACCTGCCGCAACTGGATGCAGGCCCAATTTAACCCTTTTCCCCAACTAATCGAATCAACAATTGTCCAAAAATCGCTTGACAACGGTTTTTTGAATTTATCCTCATCCATTTGTTGATTGCCTGTGGATAAGGTGTGTTTAAGTGTTGAATATCCCTGTTGGTTTTTCCCACTCAAGACAGTTGCCTAAATCTGCGGCGGTTTGATGGGGTGTGGCGCTTTTATTGGCGTTTGCCGCCTAAGGGTTGTACAAAATCGATTAGGTTGCAGTGTGAAACACTTTATTCTCATACGATGGTCTCAGATTGGGTAGTCGTGTCCAAATAGGGCGCGGGCGCTTAATGAGTCAACCGACTGTGAGGACCTGTCCAGAGAAGGCTGCGAAAATGGTTTCACAAAAGCAAACGAGCCTCACTTGTGGTGCGCCTCTATAAAATTTTGTGGATTTATTCCTAAACAGCATAAAATGTTGCGATTAGAGTGAAGTCTTTGATTGACAAGAGGGGAACATTCTTGCAATAGAAGGACCTTCAACAGCCGCCGTTGGAGCGGCTTTTTTGTTGTATTCCTGCCATTCTCTGTATCGTGTTCCTGGCTCTCTTGCTCCCTGACATTCGGGCAGATCCAGAACATGAAGGCATTGAGGGAATGGCGTTCATCCGAGGGCTTCGGATCCGCTTTCAAGGGGCCGGACGCTCGACTTTCTGCCGCAATGAGGCAGATTTGATATCAGGAGACCTTTGTCTTGGGACGAGGATAAGTAAAATGACGCAATCTTCGCTGTATGCCACATATGCAAGAGCCAACCTCGAATTCGAAAAGGGAGAAGGCGCTTGGCTTACGACGCGAGATGAGCGACGCTTCCTTGATTTTGCTGCAGGAATCGCGGTGAACAGCCTCGGTCATGCCCATCCGCATCTTGTGAAAGCCCTGAAAGATCAGGCTGACAAGCTTTGGCATGTTTCAAACCTGTATGATATTCCCGGACAGCATAAGCTGGCCGAGCGTCTTTGCGCCGCTACCTTTGCTGACAAGGTCTTTTTCACAAATTCCGGTGCAGAAGCCGTGGAATGTGCGGTAAAAACTGCGCGTCGCTATCAGTATGACAAAGGCGCCCCGGATCGGTTTACGATCCTCACTTTTGAAGGGGCGTTTCACGGACGGACGCTGGCCACGATTGCCGCAGGCGGTCAGGCCAAATATCTCGAAGGCTTCGGGCCGAAGGCGCCGGGGTTTGAAAGTCTACCCGCTCTGGATATCGAATTGGTGAAACAATCGATCAACGAGACCACCGCTGGCATTCTGCTTGAGCCCATTCAGGGCGAGGGTGGCATTCGCGAAATCGAGCCATCATTCCTGAAAGCTCTAAGGAATTTGTGCGACGAAACCGACATCCTGTTAATTCTTGATGAAGTCCAGACTGGTGTTGGACGGACCGGCCATCTGTTTGCCCATGAAGAAGCAGGCATAACACCCGACATCATGGCCATTGCCAAGGGCATCGGCGGCGGCTTCCCTATGGGGGCCTGTCTGGCGACAGAAGAGGTTGCCGGCGTCATGGTTCCTGGAACACATGGTTCAACTTATGGTGGTAATCCTCTGGCCATGGCCGTGGGCAATGCCGTGCTTGATGTGGTGCTGGAAGAGGGTTTTCTGGACAATGTTGCAAAAACAGGCTTAGTTTTAAAGCAAAGCCTTGCAGGTTTGAAGGATGCCTATCCTGATTTTATTGAAGAGATTCGGGGGCGTGGATTGCTTCTTGGCCTCAAACTGAAAATGCCACCAACAGATCTGGTTGCCGAACTCCGCAAGGAAGGTCTTTTGACCGTGGGGGCTGGTGATAATGTCTTGCGGTTGGCTCCGCCTCTGACCATTGGTCAGGAAGAAATAGATTTTGCACTCCAGGCCTTGGAGCGGGCGCTCGATACCATGCGCGCTGCGAAGGCAGACAGTTAATAATGAGGGGGATTGCAAACCATGTCGAATGATGCCAAGCGCCATTTCGTCGATTTGGAGACGCAGAAGACCGAAGACCTGAAGACTATTCTGGCCACCGCGCACAAGATCAAGGATGCGCGCAAGACAAAACGCCGGACCGACATGCTCGAAGACAAGGTGATCGCCCTTGTCTTCGATAAGCCTTCCACGCGCACTCGCGTCTCTTTTGACGTTGGCGTGCGTGAGCTGGGCGGAACACCGCTGATGCTGACCGGTGCAGAAATGCAGCTGGGGCGCGGCGAGAGCATCCCCGACACGGCTCGCGTGCTGTCCCGTTTTGTCGATGGCATCATGATCCGCATGCTTGACCATGAAGCTGTGGCCGAGTTGGCCGAATATGCCACCGTTCCGGTCATCAATGGCCTGACCTATTATTCGCATCCATGCCAGATCATGGCGGACATCATGACCTACGAGGAGCATCGCGGCTCGCTTGAAGGCAAGACCGTCACTTGGGTGGGGGACTACAACAATGTGTTGGCATCCTGGCTTCATGCGGCCGAACATTTTGATTTCACCATGCGGATTGCCATTCCCGAAGAGCTGATGACCGATTTCTCGGTTATCGACCGTCTGCGGAGCCGTGGTGTGCGCATTGAATTGTGCGACAGCGCAGAAGATGCCGCCAGCCAGTCCGATCTCATCATCACCGACACATGGGTCTCCATGGGCGATGAAGATGCAGAGCATCGTCACAATCTCTTGAAACCTTATCAGGTCAACACCAAATTGATGGAGCTTGCCAAGGATGATGCCCTGTTCATGCACTGCCTGCCAGCCCATCGTGGCGAGGAAGTGACGGACGAAGTGATCGATGGACCGCAATCTGTTGTGTTCGACGAAGCGGAAAACCGTTTGCATGCACAAAAGGGCGTGATGGCCTGGTGCTTCCACAAGGCCATCGGCGACGAATAATTCCAAGACTGTGCACCAAGGCTACGGGTGAAGGTGGACAATGGCGATAGGGCCAGACATCTGCCAGCAACCAGCCGGACTTGACGAGCGCAACTGAAATAGAGACAAGGGTGGATACAGGTGTATCCGCCCTTTGCCTTTGCATGAACGAAAGACAATGAACAGACTGCGCGCCCGATCCCCTCGATGCTGACAGATGAGGGATGAACAGGGCCCACCCCGGACAATGAAAAGCCATCATGCATGATGCAATTTGTCCCTTTGGGTGCCACAGGAAAGTAAGCCAGATGACCGAACAAACCAATATCGTCTCTTCGCTAGACCGCGTCTTGCCTTTTCAGGTCGATGGATTGGACGTACGCGGACGGATGGTCCATCTCAATGAAACCGTCACCGGTATCATTCAACGCCACAATTATCCCGACGCTGTCAATCGGCTCTTGGCTGAGGCCATTGCCCTGACCTCCCTTCTGGGGTCCTCCCTGAAATTCGAGGGCAAGTTTATCCTGCAGGTGCAGTCCAAGGGTGCGGTCAATATGCTCGTGGTGGACTATAATGCGCCAGACGCCGTGCGCGCCTATGTCCGCTTTGATGAAGAGGCCCTCAAGCTTCTGATCGAGAAGGGCGAAACGCGCCCCGAACAGCTGTTGGGCGAAGGGCATCTGGTGATGACCATCGATCAGGGCCAATATATGAACCGCTATCAGGGCGTTGTTGTTCTGGATGGCAAAAGCCTTGAAGATGCGGCCCATGCCTATTTCATGCAGTCCGAGCAGCTGCCCACCCGGGTGCGTCTGGCTGTCACCGAAATGGTGTCCAAACAGGATCAAGGCCCGGCCAAAAGCGAATGGATCGCTGGTGGTCTATTGGTGCAATATCTGCCCCATTCCTCAGAGGACATCCCCCATCGGGATCTGCATCCCGGCGACCATCCCGATCCGGAAATGCAGAAAACCCATCACGTCACCGAGGCTGATGCCTGGCGCGAATGTGAGGCACTGGTCAACACCGTGGATGACCACGAACTGACCGATCCGGATGTTTCCGCGGAAACCCTGCTCTACAGGCTGTTCCATGAAAATGGACCTCGGGTTTTTGAATCCATGCCGATCTATGACCGCTGCACATGCAGTCGTGAGCGGATCAGCGATATGTTCAAGACATTCGATCCCGAAGAAATGAAGGACATGGTCGTTGATGGCAAAATCGAGGTGACATGCGAATTCTGCAGCACTCACTACGAGTTTGATCCCGAGGAAGTCGCTAAAGCCGCCAAAGGCTAGCCTCTGGCCTGAAAATCCCGCTTGTCGATAGCGACACAAGAATTATGAAGAGAAAGGCCACCCCATTTGCGGGTGACTTTTTTATTGCTGAAGTTTTCTACTTGATACAAAAAAGTGCAAAGATTTGATTGCACAGAAGCATCAAGGCTGGAATAAACGCATAAGTGGCAGGATGAAGCCCAACCGGGAGGGCGCATTCGAGCATATGGGGTATGGCCAGAGGAGGCGCCTGCAGCCTCTGGAGGAGGAGGCCCGTTTGCGGGAAATGGGGGGCTATCTTTCTGATCTATGGTGAATTTTGTTGCGAACCGTGTGCGGCACGGGACCGTAGAAAGTGCGTCAGAAGATTCACCAATCTGTGCCAAACTCCTTGAAAATCATCGGTTCGAGCCCGAGCCTGAATATTTATGACCGGAAAGAATGGGCTTGTCTCAAGCGATCCGGTTACAACCGTTGACCAGAGATGATGAACGATCACAGCAAAGACCTGAAGCCGAGCCCGACGACAGAACAAGTCGCCCCCCCGTTGGCCTCTCCGTTGGCCTCCCAGTCGGCCCATGACGCCAACCATTCTCGGGCAGCGACGAAGAGCAAGGCAAAGTCATCGCCTCTTGCGCGAACACTTCGTGGTGCGTTCAAACTCATTTTGCCCGTTCTGGTGATCGCCGCAGGCGGCTTTGTTGCCTGGCAATTGGTGGCGACCAAACCCGAGGTCAACCGTCGTCCTCCAAGCGAAAAGAGTTATGCGGTTGAAATCAAAGCCGCAGCCCCTGCCGCGCTTCAGCCCGATATCATCCTTTATGGCACGGTCTCTGCGGCCCGCCCGGTAGAGCTGCGTGCGCTCGTCAGTGGCGAGGTGGTGTGGGTCAATCCGATGTTGCAGGCCGGTCAGATTGTGGATGCAGGAGAAGCACTGATACGCATTGATCCGTTTGATTATGAAGGCGCCGTCCGTGAGGCTGAAGCCAATCTCAGGGAAGCCGAGGCGCAACTGCGCTCCAGCGAAGTGTCTCTTGAAAGCGACAAGGTAGCTCTTGAGCGGCTCAAGGAACAGCAGATACTGGCGCAGAATGATCTGGATCGGGCCGAAACGCTGGCAGCCAGCGGCAGCCTCACGCAGCAGGCGCTAGAAACCCGCAGGCTGACGGTCTCCCAGAGGCAACAGAGTGTGGAAAGCCGTCAATTCAATCTCGAAGTTCTTGCCTCCCAGATCGAACAGCAGAAAGCCAATCTGGAGCGGCTCGACTGGCGACTGGAGCAAGCCCGTCGCAATCTCACCAATACCACCCTCAATGCGCCCTATAGAGGGTTGGTGCAGAGCAAATCTGTTGAATTGGGCCGTTCGGTTTCTGGCAGTGACACCCTTGTTTCGCTCTATGACCCAGAGCAAATGGATGTCCGCTTTACTCTGTCAGACGCGCAATATGGACGTCTGACCTCCCACGGAGCGACGCTCATCGGCCAGAGCATAACGGTCAATTGGCAACTTGGTGAGCAGGTCAGATCGCATGCCGCCACCATCACACGGGTAACCCCGGAGGTGAATGCGGCCAATGGGGGCATTGAGGTCTATGCCCGTCTTGAGGCCGATGCAGGGCTGAGGGCTGGTACCTTCGTTGAGCTGCTGGTGCCTGATCAGGTTTATGAAAACGCCATTTCCATTCCGCAGGCCGCGATTTATGGCGGTAACCGTGTCTATGTCAACGAGGAGGGGCGTATGGCCCCAAGGGATGTCAAGGTCTTGGCCTATCTGGGCGACAATGCCCTGATTGATGGCGCGGCCTTCAAAGAGGGGGCTCAGATAGTCACCACCCGCGTGGCCGAGGCCGGACCGGGCTTGAAGCTCGTTGTGCCCGCCATGGAAGAAAAGAGCCTTGAAGAGGATGCCAAGCGTGGGAATGCGGATGCTGCCGATGAGGGGAGGGCACCTCAATGAGCCGCTTTGACAAGGACGGCAAAGGGGGCATGGTCGGCTTTTTCGTGCATCACCCCAATGCAGCCAACCTATTGATGATCATTCTGCTGGTGGCGGGCCTCTTTGCCTTGTCGCGTATGAACAGCCAGTTCTTCCCTACGACTGATTCAGATACCATCGAGATTTCCGTCAGTTGGTCTGGTGCCAGCGCCGAAGATGTAGAAGCCAACATTCTCGAGATCATCGAGCCCAAGGTGCGCTTCATCGATGGCATCGACAAGGTGACCTCTTTTGCGCGAGAAGGCAGCGCCTATATCATTCTCGAATTCAAGCAGGGCGTGGATATGCCGCAGGCCTTGCGGGATGTGGAATCCGCTGTCGATCTTATCACCACACTGCCCGATCTCGCCGATGATCCAACGGTTTCCTATCGCCAGTTCCGCGATGATGTGGCCCGGCTGATCCTCTCCGGCCCTTTTGACGAAGCGTCGCTCAGGGGCTTTGCCAAGGAAATGCGTGACGATCTCATTGACAGGGGCATTGATACAGTCAATTTCACCGGGCTACGGGACGAACAATATTTCGTTGGCCTTTCCGATTATGACATGCGCCGCCTCGGGCTGACCGTGCAGGATATCGGCAGTCAGATCGCTTCCAACAGCCGCGACCTGCCATCGGGCAACGTTCAGGACGGCTTCGAGAAACAAGTCCGCACGCTGGCCAACGAAGAGACACCGGAGAGCCTCTCGGATATCAAGATCATCTCCGGCATTGATGGCTCCAGCGTGGCTCTGGGCGATATTGCCCGTGTCGAACGGCGGCTGGACCCTGATGAGGTGCGAGGCATCATGCGCGGCGATTCCGCGATCCAGCTGATCGTCAAGCGCGCACCGACGGCGGATTCTCTGGAAGCTTCGGGTATCGTCAACGACTATCTCAAATCCATTGAAGGTGTTTTCCCGCCGACGCTGAAAATCACCCAATATGACGCCTTGGCCGAAGCGCTGGTGGATCGCATCCTGCTGCTGGTCAAGAATGCCGCTTCGGGTATCATTCTGGTGATGGTTATTCTGGCGCTGTTCCTCAATCTGCGCACGGCGCTTTGGGTCACGGCAGGCATTCCCATCTCCATGCTGGCCTCCTGCGTTGTGCTGCTGGCATTGGGCCAAAGCATCAACATGATGTCGCTCTTCTCCTTCATCATGATGTTGGGGGTTATCGTCGATGACGCCATCGTCGTCGGGGAGGAAACCACCACCCGCTATCAGGCCGGAGATCCCGGACCCATTGCCGCACAAGGGGGCGGCAGCCGCATGTTGCTGCCCGTCACGGCGGCCTCGCTTACCACGGTCGCTGCCTTTGGCCCCATCCTGCTGATCGGCGGAGTAATCGGCCAGATGATGGGCGTTCTGCCGCTTGTCGTCATTGCCGTTTTGACGGCAAGCTTTGTGGAATGCTTCTTCATTCTGCCCGGCCATCTGGCGCACTCCATGACACCCAGCCACAATCGAAACTGGAGTGTGCGTCGGGTCATTACCGTCGGCCTCATTCTGCTGCTGCCGATGGTGCTTTTCTATGGTCTTTCGCCCGAGATGGTGGGCAAATTCGGCGGCGCGACCCAGTCTCTCTGGCAATGGCTACATGGTCTGTTTGCTGAAGGCAGCATGGTTGCGCTTCTGGTGTTCATTGCCGTTGCTGCGGCTATCTCCATCCTCATCGAAGCGCTGCATGTGCGCAAGCTGCGCCGCACCGATTTCCGCGCCAATCATGGCCGCATGAGCGAAAGCGCTTTCCGCAGAAAGTTTGACCGGGGCTTCAATGCGCTAAAGGACGGCCCATTCCGCAAGATTGTGACCCTCTCTTATGATTGGCGCTATACGACGCTGGCAATCTGTATTGCCGCAATGACAATCATGGGAGGCCTCGTTGCTGGCGGGCGGGTTGGCTTTGTCTTCTTCCCTTCGGCGGAAGCGGAAACCATCACCATTGCGATGACCTTCAATGTGGGCATTCTGGAAGAAGACGCAGAGAGGATCGCCAAGCGTGTGGACGATGTCGTCTATCAAACCGAGCAGCAAATCGGCAAGGGCGAAAAACTGGTGATCGCATCCTTCGTCACGCTGGGTCAGTCTGGCCGCACCACAGCAGACAATGTCGCGTCCCTGCGCCTGCGCTTGACGCCATCGGAGCAGCGCACTATCCGCACGCCAGCCTTCATTCGGGCCCTCAATCGCAACATGCCGGAAGTGGCTGGGTTGAAACGCGCCTCCATTCGTGGTCAGCGCGGCGGCCCTCCGGGTGCCGATCTGGATATCCGCCTGACGGGCGGCAGTCCGGATGTGCTCAAGCGTGCGTCGATTGATCTACAGGAGCGGCTTTCCGCCTATCCGGGCGTTAGCGAGCTTGATGACAATATGCCCTACGGCAAACCGGAATTGACTCTGGCGCTGACGCCCCGCGGACGCAGCCTTGGCTTTACCGCCCAGACAGTCGGCGAGCAGGTGCGCGACCTGATTGAAGGCCGAACCGCCCGAAAGCTGGCCATTCTGGATGAAGAGGTGGAAGTGCGTCTGAAGCGGCTTTCCCATGCCAATGTGGACAGTCTGCGCAGCCTTTGGCTGAAGAGTCCGCAAGACACCTTTGTGCCTCTCACCGAAGTGGTCTCGATCTCCGACCGGCAGGGCTTTTCCTCCATTCAGCGCTTTGATGGCAAGACCACCATTGCTGTTACGGCTGATGTGGACGCAGAGGTGGTGACCGCTACCGAACTGGTCGCCGAGCTTGACCGGACCCTGATGCCTCAGATCGCCAGCCAATATGGCATCGATTATCATTTCTCCGGTCGCAACGAAGAGCGTATGGATGCCTTTGCAGATTTGCGCATCGGTTTGATGATTGCGCTGGCGGCGATCTATATCATTCTCGCCTGGATCTTTGCCTCTTACACGCGCCCGTTTGCGATCATGATGATCATCCCCTTCGGGCTGGTCGGCGCTATCCTCGGGCATTATCTGCTCGGCTTCCAATTGACCATCCTGTCCCTCATCGGCCTGTTGGGGCTTGCGGGCATTCTGGTCAATGACTCGATCATTCTGGTCAGCCGTCTGGATGAGCGCATTGCCCATGGGCAAACCATACGTCACGCAGCGATCGGGGCAAGTTGCGATCGCTTACGGGCTGTTGTGTTGACCTCGCTCACCACAGTGGGAGGTTTGGCTCCGATGCTGTTTGAAACCTCTCCGCAGGCCCAGTTCCTCAAGCCCATGGCGATCACCATCGTCTTCGGACTGGCTGTGGCCACCCTGTTCGTGCTGTTTCTGGTGCCAAGCCTGTTTGGCGTCGGGGGAGACATCAAGCGAGGCCTGACCTTCCTTTTGCATGGCAACAAAGGGGCCGCCGAGCATAGTCCGGCGGAATAGGATGCAGGATACGTCTAGGGAGAAGTGAACCCCCGGCAACAAAAACGCGCGAGGTCAGGTGTCTGACCGTCGCGCGGCTGATGGCTTGTCTTGTGCCGGTTGGGCTTCGGCTCTTTCCACTCCCGTTTGGGGTGCACGGAGAGCTGCGTGAAAGTCAAGACAAGTCAGCATAGTTGTTGAATGCCATCATTCGTTTCTTATGCTTGCTTCTCCGCGACGCCATCAACAGCGTCCACAAAGCGGACTGCGCGCCGGTAAAGATGCCATGTGGCATGACCCAGCAACGGCAGAATGATCACCAGACCAAGCAGGAAAGAGGCCAGACAGATCATCATCAAAAAGCCGATAAAGATGCCCCAGCTGATCATCACCTTCTTGTTCGACATAACGCATTTGATCGACGTGATCATGGCGGTGATGAAATCCACATCCTTGTGCAGCAGCATGGGAAAGGAAATCGCCGTAATCGAGAAGACTGCAAGACTGAGCAAGGCTCCGATCAGATTGCCCGCCAGAAGAAACATGGCTCCCTGTGGCGTCAACAGGATCGTGTCGATCAAGGCCGCCGGATTGACCGGATGCAGCCCGAAAAAGATCACATACAGGAAAATCGCGATGTCGATCCAGATGATGAAGGCAAATCCGGTGATCAGGGCCATCCAGCGCAACTCCTTGGAGCGTTCGCCAAAGACGGCGCCAAAAATCTGGGCCGGTGCAATCTCAAGACCCTCTTCGCGTCGGCGACTGACTTCATAAAGGCCGGCTGCCACAAAGGGGGCGATGAGGGCGAAGCCGGAGGCCAGCGGATAGACCAGATAAGGCATGTTGTAGGCGGAAAGCATCCAAAAGAGAAACCAGCCTCCAAGAGCGTAAAATCCGCCAAAGAACAAACCATACAGAGCGTTGCCCCGAAAATCTCGCAAGCCCGCGCTGAGCGCTTCGGACAGATCATCCATGCTGAGTGGCTGCAATACCGGCTTTTCGGCACGGCTGTCTGTCGGCCTACCCGGCGTGGACGATAAAGCTGAAAAATCCTGAGCAACGTCGGTCACGTTCATCCTCCCGCAAAATGCTGGCGGTGGCGACATGCTTGGCTTCCCGCGTGTCTCGCCCGCCATTTCCTCCTCATGCTTGACATCTAGGCTAACGCGAATTAGGTGCGACAGAAAGTCGCAATTGGTTCTAATCTGAACGAGAAGGAAAGATGTGTGGGAGCAGCACATTCCGAGGAAAACTCTAAGACACTGCAAATATTAATTAAACAGGACTTTGCCCCGAATTGACGTTCGTCGCCGGGGGTAGTGACTCACAAAAAGTTTATCGCGTTTGTCAGCTCTGGGCCAAGCGGCACAGTTTCCAGAGCGAATAACAGGGCGCTTGGTTTAAGGCGAGCTGGCCACCAGAGAAATGGTTTCGGGCCTATTTGCCAATGGCTACCATCGACCCTATATGACACTGTACGCGACACGCACATACAATCCGCAAGCAATAAACGGGCCTTTGATGTTCATCTGCCACTGTAACAAAATTACCGATCATGAGATTCTCGAGATAGCGGACAGGCTCGCCAAAGAGGATCCAGATGCCCCGATCCATTCCAATCAGATCTATCAGGGGCGCGGCTGCAAAGCCAAATGTGGCTGTTGCCGTCCGATGATTGAAGCGATCCTGTTGCAGAATGGCTATGACGTTGCCATTGCCCGTACCGATGAGATCGCCCGTGCCAAGCAACCCAGTTTCCATGGTGCGCCGAATGATTGCCCCGGCTTCTCCTGAAATCTTTACCAAATTTCGTACGGAGATTTTGACCAGATCGACGGGGCGTGGTTTACTTTCTTCTTGGTGACTCGGGCCAGTCCGCTTTGTGCTCTGGATCATATGGGTGTAAGCTTCGCACACTATTGTTCTCACAGACGCAGGGCAAACAGAGACATCGACCAGAGACAAGACTGGCCATTTTGGCTTAATTCAACGTTGAAACCTGACTATTACATTCAAAGGGACCATCATGAAGGGCAACGAGACAGTAATTGAATTTTTAAACAAAGGCTTGCGCAGTGAACTGACGGCTGTCAGCCAATATTGGCTGCATTTCCGTCTGCTGGAAGACTGGGGCTTTTCGAAGATGGCGGCCAAATGGCGCGAGGAATCCATCGAGGAAATGCAGCATGCGGATAAATTCATCGAACGCATCCTGTTTCTGGAAGGGCATCCGAACCTGCAGATGCTTGACCCCCTGATGATCGGCCAGTCCATCAAGGAAATTCTTGAGAGCGACCTGAAGGGCGAAATCTCTGCGCGGACGCTCTATAAAGAAGGGCGCGACGCCTGCAACGACGCTGGCGACTATATCAGCATGAAGCTGTTTGAAGAGCTGATGGCAGACGAAGAAGGCCATATCGACTTCCTCGAAACCCAGCTCAATTTGCTTGAAACGCTCGGCAAGGAAAAATACTCCCAATTGCAGGCTGATAGTGCCGGTGCCGAAGAGGACTAAACGCCTCTCGTGCAAGCCTCCTTTATCGATTGACCAAATGTCATCTAGCCTCGTTGCCTGTCTGGCTGCGAGGCTTTTCATTTGGCGTTGATACCAAAGGGAGAGATCAACCACGTTTCAACCACTTGTGAATTGACCGTGTAGTGTGGAAGCTGAAACAAACAGCAAAAGCAAAACACAAGCCACCGCAAGTATAATGCGGATCAAGAACAGGAGAGATTGCCATGATCGCACGACCTTTGACTGCGGGCTATTCCAAGGCGCCTATCACTGCCCTTCCCCCCCGCCAAACGCGATCGACTGTCTTGAAAAAGGCTGTGCTGGCAGCTGCCTTTGCGGCCTTGCCATCCATGGTGCAGGCCGGAGCCGTCGATGTAAAAGACTGGCCTGCCGTGCTGGAAAAAGCCAAGGGGCAAACGGTCTATTTCCACGCATGGGGCGGGGCTGATCGCATCAATGCCTATATCGATTGGGCGGGAGCGAAGGTGAAAGAGCGCTATGGCGTCACCGTCAAGCATGTCAAGGTGGGGGACACGGCCAATGTGGTTTCCCAGATCATCGCAGAAAAAGCAGCTGGCAAGGAAGATGGTGGCTCGGTTGATCTGGTCTGGATCAATGGAGAGAATTTTGCATCCCTGAAGGAAAAGGGATTGCTACTGCCCATGAGCTGGGCGCCGGATCTGCCCAATTATCAATTTGCCGATGTCAAAGGCAAGCCAACCCTTACCACCGATTTCACCGTGCCAACCGATGGGCTGGAAAGCCCTTGGGGCATGGCGCAGCTGTCCTTCTATTATGATAGCGCCATCACCCAAGATGTGCCAAAGTCAGCCACAGCATTGCTCGATTGGGCCAAGGCCCATCCGGGGCGTTTCGCCTATCCGAAGCCGCCGGATTTTCTTGGTTCCACCTTCCTCAAGCAATTGGCGCTTGAGCTGGCTGATGATCCGTCCGTGCTCTCCCGTCCGGTGACAGAGGAAAATTACAAGGCCGTGTCCGATAAGCTCTTCGCCTATCTGGATGCCTTGCATCCCTATCTCTGGCGCGAAGCCAAGGCCTTTCCGGACAATGTGTCGAGCCTGAAGAATCTGCTGGCCGATGGTGAAATCGAAATCGCTTTCACCTTCAATCCCGGTGATGCCTCTGCGGCCATTGCCAATGATGAATTGCCCGACACGGTGCGCTCCTTCACCTTTGAAGGGGGGACAATCGGCAACAGTCATTTTGTAGCCATCCCCTTTAACGCCAATGCAAAGGAAGGGGCGATGGTGCTCGCCGACTTCCTGCTTTCCCCTGAGGCGCAGGCTCGCAAGCAAGACCCCGCCATCTGGGGCGACCCAACGGTTCTGGATATCACCAGCTTGACTGAGAAAGACAAGGCTCGCTTTGATGCGCTGGAGCTTGGCGTGGCGACACTGAAGCCGGAAGACTTCGGCCCCGCTCTGCCAGAGCCCCATGCCTCATGGATGGAGCGGCTGGAGAAAGACTGGACCAGCCTTTACGGCGTGCAGTGATTGCACCAAGAGCGATAAACAGGAAGGGGCAGCCCTGAGGCTGGCCCCTGATCGGAACGAGACCCCACCATGCGCTTTCGGCCCCTCCATAGTGCCCCGATGCTGACCAGCCTGCTGATGCTTGGGCCGGTTCTGGCCGGATTGCTGGGCGCGCTGTTGCCCGCCTTTGGCTGGTTGCCGGTGCTGGGGGGCGATAGCCTGACTTTGGAGCCCGTACGGGCGCTTCTTGCGACTCCAGGCCTTGCACGCTCCATCGCACTTAGCTTGGCAAGTGGACTATTGGCGACCCTGTTGGCCATGCTGATGGTGATCGGCCTGCTCAGTGCATGGTCTGGCACAAGGCTGTTTCGCTGGATGGTGCGGCTGATCTCGCCGCTGCTCTCCATTCCCCATGCGGCGACGGCGCTCGGATTTGCCTTTTTGCTGGCGCCATCGGGCTGGATTGTGCGGATGATCTCTCCAGAGCTGACCGGCTGGAGCCGGCCGCCGGACTGGTTTTTCCCTCATGATCCTTATGGTCTTGCCATGATTGCGGGACTGACGATCAAGGAATTGCCGTTTTTGCTACTTGTCAGTCTTGCCGCTCTGCCACAGATTGAGCCGCGCCGGACGCAAAATCTTGTACGCAGTCTTGGCTATGGGCCTATGGTCGGCTGGTTGCATGCTGTCTGGCCGCGTCTTTATCGACAGATCCGCCTGCCGATCTTTGCTGTCATCGCCTATGCTTCGTCCGTGGTGGATGTCGCCCTCATTCTGGGGCCAACCAACCCGCCACCACTGGCGGTGCAGCTGGTGCGCTGGATGAGTGATCCGGACCTCTCGATGCGTTTTCTGGCATCCGCTGGTGCCATCCTGCAATTGCTTGTTACGCTGGCCGCGCTGGGGATCTGGTGGGGCGGAGAGCGGATGGCCAGCCGGTTGCTTGGCTGCCTTGTTCAATCCGGCTTGCGCTGTCAGCGAGACGAATGGGCCCGACGCCTTGCTGCATCGCTCAATGTAGCTGCCGTGTTGTTTATGCTGCTAAGCCTTGGGGGCCTTGTGCTTTGGTCTTTTGCGGGCTTCTGGCGATTTCCCGATGCGGTTCCCGTTAGCCTTTCCCTTAATACATGGATGCGGCAGGGGCCGATGCTTATGGAGCCGCTTTATAACGCCGTGCTCATTGGTGGACTGGCGACCGTTGTCGGCATTGTCATGACCCTTGCCGCGCTGGAAGCCCAAAGCCGCATGGGTAAACGATCCGGGCGCAGCGCCATGGTGATCCTCTATCTG
Organism: uncultured Cohaesibacter sp.; assembly: GCF_963682185.1. Classification (NCBI taxonomy): domain Bacteria; kingdom Pseudomonadati; phylum Pseudomonadota; class Alphaproteobacteria; order Hyphomicrobiales; family Cohaesibacteraceae; genus Cohaesibacter; species uncultured Cohaesibacter sp. The sequence goes on from NZ_OY821667.1 coordinate 3,563,606, forward strand.
CCACTGATCGTGCCACAGGTCGCCTTTCTATTCGGATTGCAGTTGATCCTGCTGACCGTCAATGCCAGCTACGCGCTCTGGGCGCTGGTGTTTGGCCACCTGATCTTCACCTTGCCCTATATCTTTTTGTCGCTGAGCGACCAGTGGCATGCCCTTGATACGCGCTATATGCAGATGGCAACGGCCCTTGGCCGCAGCGCGTGGGCCATTTTCTGGCGGGTGCGCCTGCCGATGTTGCTTCGCCCGATTCTGACGGCGGCGGCTGTAGGCTTTGCTGTCTCTATCGGGCAGTATCTGCCAACGCTGCTGATCGGTGGCGGACGCTGGGAAACCATCACCACCGAAGCGGTGGCCTTGAGCGCGGGAGGCAACCGGCGTCTGATCGGCGTTTATGCCCTCATGCAGATGCTGCTTCCTTTCGTGGGATTTCTCATTGCCACACTGATCCCGACCCTGTTCTATAAAAACCGGCGTGGTATGACACCAGCCGACCGCTGATCTGCTGCTTTTCTAACAAAGCAGCGCAGCAGCAAGAGAAGATTTCAAAGAGACCTGTATGACGACCACACACACCAACAGATTGCCACAAGAGCTGATGATGCTCGAAGAGGTAAAAATTCGTCTTGCGGGCGACTGCCTGATCCATCTTTCTCTCTCTGTTGCTGCTGGCGAAGTGGTGACCATCATGGGGCCGTCCGGCTCTGGTAAATCCACGCTGCTGGCCTATATAGGCGGATTTCTGCCTCCTGCCTTTGAGGGGGCGGGGCGGGTGTGGCTTGATGGTCAGGATGTCTCTCCCTTGCCCGCCGAGCGGCGCCATATCGGAATTCTGTTCCAGGATCCCTTGCTCTTCCCCCATCTCTCTGTCGGAGGCAATCTGGCCTTCGGACTGACCCGCGACGTCAAGGGGCGGGCTGCAAGAAAGGCGCGTGTTTGCGAGGCGCTGGAGGCCATCAATATGGCTGGCTTTGAAGGGCGCGATCCTGAGACCCTCTCTGGCGGTCAGAAGGCACGGGTCGCCTTGGCGCGCACCCTGCTTTCCCAACCGCGCGCCCTGTTGCTGGATGAACCTTTCTCCAAGCTCGATGCAGATTTGCGCGTCCGCATGCGTCATCATGTATTCGAACGTGCGCGATCAGAAGGACTGCCTACTCTGTTGGTGACCCATGACGAGGAAGACGCCAGAGCCGCGCAAGGGCGCATCATTCGCCTTGCACCAAACGGCATGGTTGGATGAATTTGCTTGCCTTCTCTCCATGGAGCGGGTAGGGCCAACATATGACCGAGAAGCCTTCCATTTCATTGCCTGCCTTTCTGCCTGATCTGCCCATCCGGGAAGCATTGCCCGGCCTTCTGGCCGCGCTTGACGCGGGGACACGGGCCGTACTGATCGCTCCACCCGGTGCCGGTAAAACCACCTGCGTACCGCTGGCCTTGCTCGATCAGCCATGGCTTGCTGCCATGACGTCAGAGGGCAATGGCAAGATTATCATGCTCGAGCCGCGCCGCCTTGCCGCAAGGGCAGCAGCCCGTCGCATGGCTCAGCTGCTTGGCGAGCCGGTTGGCAAGCGCGTCGGCTATCGGGTGCGCATGGAAAGCCGCGTCTCGAAAGAAACTGTCATCGAAGTGGTGACGGAAGGCGTCTTCGCCCGCATGATCGTGGATGACCCCAGCCTTGAGGGCGTTGCGGCGGTTCTGTTCGATGAATTCCACGAGCGTAGTCTTGATGCGGATATGGCGCTGGCTTTTACCTTGGAAGGGCAGTCGGCCTTGCGCGAAAATTTGCGCCTCGTGGTCATGTCCGCCACGCTGGATGGGGGGCGTGTGGCTTCCATTCTCGAAGGAGCGCCGGTTATCGAGAGCATGGGGCGCGCCTATCCGGTCGAGACCCGCCATCTGCCGCGCAAACCGCACGACAGGCTGGAAAACGCCGTCTGCGATGCCGTGCTGCAAGCGTTGAACGAGGATGAAGGCTCGCTTCTGGTCTTCCTGCCCGGACAGGCCGAAATCCATCGTGTCGAGGATCGTCTGGCCGAGCGGCTCAAGAGGGACAAAGACATCATCCTTGCCCCGCTCTATGGCGCCATGGAAGGCAAGGATCAGGATCGCGCCATTGCGTCGCCGCCAAAAGGCAAACGCAAGATCGTGCTGGCCACCTCCATTGCCGAAACTTCGCTAACCATCGATGGCGTCCGCATCATCATTGATGCGGGCCTTGTGCGACGCCCTCGCTTTGAGCCCAACCTTGGCATTTCGCGGCTGGAGACAGTGCGCGTTTCCCGCGCCAGTGCCGATCAGCGTCAGGGGCGCGCCGGTCGTACCGAGCCGGGGGTCTGCTATCGTCTTTGGGACAAGGGGCAAACCGCCGCGTTGCCAGCCTTCGAGCCGCCTGAAATTCTTGAAACAGATCTCTCCCGCCTTGTGTTGGATCTGGCGCTTTGGGGCGAGAGTGACCCCACCAATCTCAGATGGCTGGATGAACCGCCCGCAGCCGGTTGGGCCGAAGCGGTCAAACTGCTGCAATCCTTCGGCGCGCTGGATGACGCAGCTGCGATCACGGCTCATGGCAAGGCGCTGGCTGCCTTGCCTCTGCCGCCACGGCTCGCCCATATGCTCGTCATGGCCCGCAAGGCAGGGGCTGAGGAACTGGCTGCGATGATGGCAGCACTCCTGAGCGAGGGGGGACGCTTGCGCCACAATGATATGCGCCGTCTCTTGCAGGATTTGATTGCCGGAAAATTGCCGCGGGCAAGGGATATCAAGGCGCTGGCCAAACGCTGGACAGGCAAGAACCGTGACAAAGGAGCGAACACTGAGGACGCTGGCCGCATTCTAGCGCTGGCCTATCCAGACCGGATCGCCATGCGACGCGGCGCCGAGGGGCGCTATCTGTTGGCTTCCGGCCGTGGAGGTGTGCTCCAGCCTGATGATCCGCTCAATGCGGAGACCTTCCTCGTTGTGGCCGATCTGCAAGGCGCTGCTGCCAACGCGCGCATCACGCTGGCCGCCCCCATCGCCCGCAAGGTCATCGAAGAGGAGTTCTCCGCTCTCATCCATCAGGAAGAGGCCATCAGCTTTGACCAGAATTCAGGAGCTGTGTCCGCCAAACTGCAAACGCGGCTGGGGCGCATCGTGCTGGCCGAACAGCGTTTGAAAGAGCCCTCAGCCGACGCGATCCAGAAAGCGCTGATAGACGCGATTCGCAAAGGGGGGCTGCGGCTCTTGCCCTTCACCAAGGAGCTTGAGCGCTGGCGCGGTCGTGTGCGTTTTGTTGCCGAGCGGGAAGATGGCTGGCCGGATCTTTCCGATCAGGGGTTGCTGGACGGGCTGGAAAATTGGCTTGCCCCTTTCCTTGCCGGCAAAATGGCGCTCTCGGATATCTCTGTCGGTGACCTTTCTGCAGCTCTCAAAGCCATGGTTCCCTATGATCGGTTGGCCGCGCTGGAAACGGCACTGCCGACCCATTTCACAGTGCCCACCGGTTCGCGTATTCCCATTGATTATGCTGCAGAAAATGGTCCCGTTCTTGCCGTGCGCGTGCAGGAGCTGTTTGGCCTTGATGCGCATCCGGCGATTATGGGCGGAAAGCTGCCGCTGCTGTTGCATCTGCTCTCACCTGCCCAGCGTCCCATTCAGGTGACGCGGGATCTGCCCGGCTTCTGGCGTGGGTCGTGGAAAGACGTAAAGGCCGATATGCACGGGCAATATCCAAAGCATGTCTGGCCGGATGATCCGATCAACACCGAAGCGACGCGTCGCGCCAAGCCGCGCAAATAGTTTGAAGTGGCCGGACAGCCTCTGAAGGCAGGATGTTGTGCGTCAACAGCAGGAAATGGGTAAGTTATCAACAAATCAATTATGCTGTGCTTGATAGCAAATCGGTTCTTGCTGTTCGTGAAATGAGAGCAGGGGTGAAAAAAATCCTTTAATTCATCCAGATTCGTATCATAATTTTTCAAAATGGCTTGTGTTTTTATTGCCATTCCTCTCGCTACTGGGGCAGTGGAAACGCTTTTTGCTTGCAGGGGCTGGCAAATGCAACAAAAGACCCCATCGCGGTGGTGAAAAGCGAAGATTCTGGCTGCAAAGAGCATCAGACCGTGCAAGACTGTCCGCAATGTGTTGCAAGGGGCCCTCAGTTTGCTGACAAGTCGATATAATTGGAGCCGGTCGTTATTCGATACTATCGGTCGCCATGCTGCTTAAGTGCAAACAGGGTCAGGGCAAAACATGATAGAACAACAGATCGTTGAAGCGATCGATTGAGCAATCGATACAGCATACCAATTAAAAGGGGTTAAACATGTTGCGTCAATTTTTCGGTGCTGCTGCACTGGCAACCATGATGGTTGTAGCACCAGCACTCGCTGCTGAAATCAAGCCTGCTGTGGTCTATGACCTGGGCGGTAAAAGTGACCAGTCCTTCAACCAGTCCGCCTATAATGGTGCGGAAGCCTACAAGAAGGATACCGGCACGGACTATCGTGACTTCGAGATCCAGAATGATGCCCAGCGCGAACAGGCTCTGCGTCGCTTTGCCCAGCGCGGATATGATCCGATCGTGGCTATCGGTTTTTCTCAGGCTGAAGCCCTGAAAAAAGTGGCTCCGGAATTCCCGGAAACAAAGTTTGCTATCGTCGACATGGTCGTAGACCTGCCAAACGTACGCTCCATCGTCTTCAAGGAGCATGAAGGCTCCTTCCTCGTAGGTCTTCTGGCTGCCAAAGCCTCCCAGACCGGTAAGGTTGGCTTCGTTGGTGGTATGGACATTCCGCTTATCCGCGCTTTTGCATGCGGTTACAAGCAGGGTGCCAAGGCTGCCAATCCGGAAATTGAAATCTTTGAAAACATGATCGGCACCACCGGTGCTGCATGGAACGACCCTGTGAAGGGTGGTGAGTTGACCAAATCCCAGATCGACCGTGGCGCTGACGTGATCTATCACGCTGCAGGCGGTTCGGGCGCTGGCGTTCTGCAGGCTGCTGCTGATGCGGGCAAATTGGGCATCGGCGTTGATTCCAACCAGAATGGTCTGCATCCGGGCAACGTCCTGACCTCCATGGTCAAGCGCGTTGATACCGCTGTTTATAATGCCTTCAAGGATCTGGCCTCTGACGACTGGTCTTCAGGCATCTATGTTCTCGGTCTGGCCGAAGATGGCGTGGCCTGGGCTGATGATGAAAACAACAAGGACCTGATCACCGATGACATGCGCGCTGCAGTCGATCAGGCATCCAAGGAAATCATTGATGGCAAGATCGTTGTCCACGATTACCGTGCAGACAACAGCTGCCCATTCTAAGTAGTTGACCCTGAAATGAAATGTGCCCCGTCCCTCATTCCCGGATGGGGCGCATTTTTATTAGCATCAATAGCCAAGTGATCCCTTGGGTCACAATCTATCTACCAGCCGGCCGCGTCAGTGGCCCCTGAGGAACAAAGCCCACCCATACCACTCCGCACCATAAGTGAAGAGTGGGTCCCGGTTTTCTTTCGGCTGTTTGCGTAAAGGCGCGAACTGCTGGCGATGAAATAGGCGGGAGGGGCTGATAATTGGGGAAGAGATCTTGCATCTGGACGAGAAAACAAAGGCGCAGGGCAATGATGGAACCGGCGCACAAGGCTCCGGTGATGGGCAAACCGAGAGCGTGCCTGCCATCCGCCTGGTTGGAATTGAAAAACGCTTCGGCCCGGTTTATGCCAACAAGAATATCGATCTGAATGTCGCAAAAGGGTCCATTCACGGGATCATCGGCGAGAATGGCGCAGGCAAATCGACGCTGATGTCCATTCTCTATGGCTTTTATCAGGCCGATGGTGGCGAAATCTATGTGAATGGCAAGCGCGAGACCATTCCCGATAGTCAAAAGGCTATCGCTGTTGGCATCGGCATGGTGCATCAGCATTTCATGCTGGTCGATAATTTCTCGGTGCTTGAGAATGTGGTGCTCGGTGTTGAAGGCGGGCCACTACTGCAAAAGGGCGTGGACAAGGCCCGTGCCGAACTCAAGCGTCTGGCCGATGAATATGAACTCAATATCGATCCGGATGCCCTGATTCAGGATCTCCCCGTTGGCTTGCAGCAGCGGGTCGAGATTCTCAAGGCGCTCTATCGTGGTGCCGATATTCTTATTCTGGATGAGCCAACGGGTGTGCTGACCCCGGCTGAAGCAGATCATCTGTTCCGCATTCTCGGGCAGTTGCGTGATCAGGGCAAAACCATCCTTCTCATCACCCACAAGCTGCGCGAAATCATGGCCATCACCGATGAGGTCTCGGTCATGCGCCGCGGCGAAATGGTGGGCTCTGTACACACCTCGGAAACCTCCGTTGAGCAGTTGGCCGAAATGATGGTCGGCCGGCATGTGTTGCTCAATGTCGAGAAGGGCCCCAGCAACCCGACCCGTGAAGTGCTCTCGGTTGAAAATCTGACGGTCACCGACAAGCGTGGCGTTGATCTGGTCAAGGATGTGTCTTTCAAGGTCTGCGCGGGCGAGATTGTCGGCATCGCAGGTGTTTCTGGCAACGGCCAGAGCGAGCTGATGGAAGCCATTGCTGGCATGATCACCGCCCGTTCGGGTACCATCACGATCAATGGTGAAGTGACCACAACGGCCGATGCGCTGGACCGGCGCCATCGCGGTATGGCTCATGTGCCAGAAGACCGCCACCGCACCGGGCTGGTGACCAAATTCCCGGCCAAGGAAAATATGATCCTTGGCTATCAGGACCAGAAGAAATATGGCGAAGGCCTGTTTCTCGATCTCACCGCAATCCTGAAGGAAACGCAGGACTTCATGGTGGATTTCGACGTTCGGCCGCCAGACCCGCATTTGAAGGCAGCCAATTTTTCAGGTGGCAACCAGCAGAAACTGGTGCTGGCGCGCGAAATGGAACGCGATCCGGATATCCTGCTTGTTGGCCAGCCAACACGCGGGGTTGATATCGGCGCTATCGAATTTATTCACAAACGGCTTATCGAAATGCGCGATGCTGGCAAGGCTATATTGCTGGTATCGGTGGAGCTGGATGAAATCCGCTCTCTGTCCGACCGTATCCTCGTCATGTTTGATGGCAAGATCGTCGGCGAGCGTCCCGCAGGCGCAAGCGAGCAGGAACTCGGCTTGATGATGGCTGGTATTGACGACCCGTCCGAAATGGGCTCCGACCCGATGGTCAGTGCAGAACTGGCCCGCGACAATACAGATGAGGCCCTCGTTGAAATGGCCAAAGGGGGTAAAGAATGAGCGCACAATCTGAAAAGCTGCCCCGTTGGGTCGATTATGGCCTGATCCCGCTGCTCAATCTGGCAGCCGCCTTGCTGGTGTCCGGTCTGGTGGTATTGCTCATCGGTGAAAACCCGCTCGAAGCGGTCTATTGGCTGGTGCAGGGCTCGCTGGGCTATAGCGAGGGCGTCGGCTTTACGCTCTATTACACCACCAACTTCATCTTTACCGGCCTTGCCGTTGCGGTTGCTGCTCATGCGGGCATGTTCAATATCGGCGGGGAAGGGCAGGCCTATGTGGGTGGTCTCGGGGTTACGCTCGCCTGTCTTGCGCTCGATCATTATGTGCCATGGTATGTGACATTCCCCTTCGCGCTCATTGGCGCGGCGGTGTTTGGTGCCGCATGGGCTGCCATTCCAGCCTATCTTCAGGCCAAGCGCGGCAGTCACATCGTGATCACCACGATCATGTTCAACTTCATTTCCTATTCCCTGATGGCCTATCTGCTGGTGCGTGTATTCAAGCAGCCCGGTTCGATGCAGCCAGAAAGCCGCACTTTCCTTGAAGGCGGCCGTCTGCCCTTCATTCATGATGTGGCCGGATGGTTCGGCATCAAGATGGCCTCGTCGCCTCTCAACCTGTCCTTTGTGGTCGCGCTTCTGGCTTGTGTCTTCGTCTGGGCGCTCATCTGGCGCACGCGCCTTGGCTATGCCATTCGTACCTTCGGAACCAATCAGGACGCGGCTGTTTATGCGGGCATGAACCTTTCGCGCATCATCATCATCACGATGATGATCTCCGGCGGGCTTGCCGGGCTCATGGCGCTCAATGAGGTCATGGGCGCTCAGAACCGCCTGCTGCTGGATTATGTGACCGGCTACGGCTTTGTTGGCATCGCCGTGGCCCTGATGGGGCGGTCCCATCCGGTGGGCATCATCATGGCATCAATCCTGTTTGGCATGCTCTATCAGGGAGGCGCCGAGCTGGCCTTTGAAATGCCCAAGATCACCCGCGACATGATCATTTCCATTCAGGGTCTGGTGATCCTGTTTGCCGGTGCCATGGAGCATATGTTCCGTCCCGCGCTGGTGCGGATTTTCACATCAAGACATGATGATCTTGGACAAGAAGCGTAAGGGGGCGTGACCATGGATTTCTTTCAAACACTCATTCTTACGACAGATTCAGCCGTGCGCCTTTCTGTTCCGCTTCTTTTCGCTTGCCTTGCCGGGCTTTATTCCGAACGCTCCGGCGTCGTTGATATCGGTCTGGAAGGCAAGATGCTTGGTGGTGCCTTCGCGGCTGGCTGCGTGGCCGCCGTTACCGGCTCCGCATGGCTTGGGCTGTTGGCTGCCATATTGGTGTCCATTGGTCTGGCGCTGGTGCATGGCTATGCCTCCATCACCCAGCGGGGCAACCAGATCGTTTCCGGCGTGGCCATCAACTTCGTCGCCAGTGGCCTCACCGCTCTGCTGGGGCAGGCATGGTTCAGCCGCGGCGGCAAGACACCGCAATTGCCCAATACGGCCCGCTTCAACGAAATTACTTTGCCCTTTGCGGACTCCGTCAAGGATATTCCGATTGTCGGCTCGATCTATTCCGAAGTCATCTCGGGCCATTCTTTGCTGGTTTACGCCTCTTTCGTCGCCATCCCGCTGACATGGTGGGTGCTCTACCGCACGCGCTTCGGATTGCGTCTGCGCGCTGTGGGGGAAAATCCCGGTGCGGTGGATACGGCAGGTATCTCGGTTGCCTGGATGCGCTATCGGGCTGTTGTCATCACGGGTATTCTGTGCGGTTTTGCAGGGGCTTATCTGTCCATTGCCCAGTCGGCAGGCTTCTCCAAGGACATGACGGCAGGCAAGGGCTTCATCGCGCTTGCCGCTCTGGTCTTTGCCAAATGGAAGCCCGTCAACGCGCTGGGAGCCTGCTTCCTGTTCGGCTTCCTTGATGCCGTTGGCATCCGCTTGCAGGGCACGCAATTGCCGGTTATCGGCGAGGTGCCCGTGCAGGCCATGCAGGCTTTGCCTTATGTGCTGACCGTCGTGTTGCTTGCTGGCTTTATCGGCAAGTCCATTCCGCCCAAGGCGAGCGGTGTGCCTTACACCAAGGAACGCTAGGAGAGACCCATGAGTGGAATGAGCGACAAGCCCATCGCTGTGACCGAAAAGACGCTGGCGCTTTTGGCGCTGGCCACCAGCGCGCGCGAAAAGGCCCATGTGCCCTATTCGCGCTTTCCCGTTGGCGTTGCCTTGCGCACGCGTTCGGGCACGGTTCACACCGGCTGCAATATCGAAAACGCCTCCTATCCGGAAGGTTGGTGCGCGGAAACCTCTGCCATCTCGGCTATGATCATGGCGAGTAACGAGGTAGCGGATAGCAGGGCGATCGAGGAGTTGGTGGTGATTGCCGATCACACTCCGCCCATTACCCCTTGCGGCGGATGCCGCCAGCGGATCAGGGAGTTCGGCAGTCCGGACACCATTGTCCATGCTGCGGATCTGACCGGCATCAAGCAAAGCTTCACACTGGAAGCGCTTTTGCCTGCGGCCTTCGATCTGGAAGAAAACAGATAACTACACGTCAGGGGAAACCGGCCAAGGGCTCACACCTGCCGATACTGCATCGGCAAGGGCCGGATGACGTGACATTGAATTGCCACAGCATTGCATTACATTTCAATGCTCGAAACATGAGAGGGAGATGCGCACATGACCGTTATTGGTCTCGCTCAAGATGCAGCCAAACGTGTGCTGGAAAAAGTCGAAGGCCCTATTGAGGTCGGTATGGTTCTGGGCTCAGGACTGGGGGCCTTGGCCGATGAGGTGGAAGGCGCCGAGCGCTTTCCTTATCAGAGTTTGCCCGGCTTTCCCGTCTCCTCGGTTTCTTCTCATGCATCTGAACTGGTGGTCGGTACGCTGATGGGCGTCCGGGTTGCCATTCTGGCTGGCCGCGCCCACTATTATGAACATGGCGACGCCACTGTGATGAAGCAGCCACTGGCAACCCTCAAGGCTCTGGGCTGCGAGCAGCTTCTGCTGACCAACGCCGCAGGCTCCCTGCGCGAAGAGGTGGCTCCGGGCGAATTGATGCTGATCGATGACCATATCAACTGGTCTGGTCGCTCGCCGCTCATCGGCGTGGAAACGGATGATCGCTTTGTCGGGCTCACCGAAGCCTATGACGCCGAGATCCGCGCAGGCCTGACCCGAGCTGCAGCTTCTGCCGACATAAAGCTGGCGTCTGGCGTCTATGCATGGTTCTCCGGCCCCAATTTCGAAACGCCCGCCGAAATCCGTGCGGCCCGCATTCTGGGGGCTGACGCGGTTGGCATGTCCACCGTGCCGGAAGTCATCCTTGCCCGTTGGATGGGGATGCGCGTTGCGGCGGTGTCCACCATTACAAACTATGGGGCCGGCATGACCGGAACCGAATTGTCTCACGAGGAGACCAAGGAAGTCGGACCGATCGGTGCACAAAAGCTGATCAAGGTGATCCGCGCCTATTTGCAGGCATTGGCTGTCTAGAGCATCACGATCGTGATGCTTGGGGTGCCAGACCCTGCGGAGAATCCCTACTGGTAAAGAGAATAAAATGGAACAAAAACAACTGGCTCAAAAGGCCATCTCTCTGCTCGACCTGACCAATCTTAACGATGACTGCGATGATGCTGCCATCGAGGCGCTGTGTCAGCGCGCAAAGACCTTTTATGGCAACACGGCGGCGGTTTGCGTCTGGCCACGCTTTGTCAAAAAGGCAAAGGAGTGCCTTGGTGGCACCACGATAAAGGTCGCAACCGTGGTCAACTTCCCCCATGGCGGGGAAGATCTGTTTGCCACGCTGGACGAAACAGCCAAAGCTTTGGAAGACGGGGTCGACGAGATCGATCTGGTCATCCCCTATGAGGCCTTCAAAGTGGGGCGTCGCGGCTTTGCCGAAACCATGGTGCTGAAGGTGCGAGAGGCTGTTCCCGCGCCAGCCAAGCTGAAGACCATTCTGGAAACCGGTGAGTTGCAGGATGCGGACATAATCCGCGCCGCCGCCGATATGGCCATTGAAGCCGGTGCCGATTTCATCAAGACCTCAACCGGCAAGGTGGAGACGAACGCCACCCCGGAAGCGGCTGAAATCATGATGGAAGCCATCGCCGAGAGCGGTAAGCCGGTCGGCTTCAAGCCAGCCGGAGGCGTCAGAACGCTGGAAGACGCTGGCACCTATCTGGCAATTGCCGCGAAATATATGGGCTCTGACTGGGCAACGCCGGATCACTTTCGTTTCGGCGCTTCTGGCGTGCTCGATGCTTTGCTCGCCACCATGCAGGGCCAAACCGCAAAGGCAGGAGACGGCTATTGATGCTGCCACAGGAAATCATACGCAAAAAACGGGACGGCGGCACGCTGAGTGCCGAGGAAATCGGCTTCTTTGTTTCGGGCATCACCGATGGCTCCGTGACCGAAGGGCAGATCTCTGCATTGGCGATGGCCGTGTTCTTTCAGGGCATGGAGCTGGACGAGCGCGTGGCACTGACATTGGCCATGCGCGATTCCGGCTCGGTGCTGGACTGGTCAGAGCTGGACGGCCCTGTGGTCGACAAGCATTCCACCGGTGGCGTGGGCGACAACACCTCGCTGATGCTGGCGCCAGCGCTCGCTGCTTGTGGAGCCTTTGTGCCGATGATCTCGGGGCGAGGCCTCGGACATACGGGCGGCACGTTGGACAAGTTCGATTCCATTCCCGGTTATGTCACCCAGCCGGACAATGCCCTTTTCCGCAAGGTGACAAAAGAGGTTGGCTGCGCCGTGATCGGCCAAACCGCAGATCTCGCCCCCGCCGATAAACGCTTTTACGGTATCCGCGATGTCACTGCCACGGTGGAAAGCATCCATCTCATCACCGCTTCGATTCTCTCCAAGAAGCTGGCGGCCGGGCTTGAGGGGCTGGTGCTTGATGTCAAATCCGGTTCGGGTGCCTTCATGCCAACCCATGAGGAAAGCGTCGAGCTGGCCAAGAGCCTTGTAACCGTCGCCAATGGGGCAGGGGTGAAGACCTCCGCGCTTATCACCGATATGAACGAGCCGCTGGCAAGCGCTGCGGGCAACGCGATCGAAATGAAAAACGCGGTGCAGTTCCTCACCGGGGATGCGGTCGATCCGCGCAACTGGGAGATCACCGTCTCCCTCTGCGCCGAAATGCTGCTGATTGGTGGCGTTGTTGCCAGCCGCGCGGAAGGCACAGAGAAGATCGAAGAGGCTTTCCGGTCCGGCCGTGCCGCCGAGAAATTCAGCGAGATGGTTGCCGCCCTTGGTGGCCCGACGGACTTTATCGAGAATATGGAAGATCATCTGGCGCTTGCCCCGATGGTTGCCGATATCTACGCGCAGGAAGACGGCTTCGTTCAAGCCATCGATACGCGGGAAGTGGGCATTGCCGTGGTCGAGCTGGGCGGTGGGCGCATCCGCGCAGCTGATCCGATTGATCATTCCGTCGGTTTCGACGCGCTCGCCGGACTTGGCGCTTCTGTTGACGCCAACACGCCAATCGCGCGCGTCTATGCCAATAGTCAGGAGCAGATCGAAAAGGCAACCGCCCGTATTCGCTCTGCCTATCGCATTGGCGAAAAGGGGACGGAGAGCAAAACCGTCTATGACATCATCGATCAATGATCGATCATGCAAAACAAAAGGTCGAGCGGCGGTCGGGAGGCTCCTGCCGCTCCCTTTCCTGAATTATAAGATAAAGGGGGTGTCTCATGGCACGCGCATTCATTCTGGTTCTAGATTCCTTTGGCATCGGCAACGCGCCGGATGCGGAAAAATTCGGCAAGCCGACCTCCGACAAAGGCTCGGATACGTTGGGCCATATCGCCAGTGCTTGCGCACGCGGCGAGGGCGATAAAGAAGGTTTGCGTTCCGGGCCTCTGAGCCTTCCCAACATGGACCGTCTGGGGCTTGGACTGGTCGCACAGAAGGCGACGGGCAGCCGTCCCGCCAATCTCACCGACGAAGGGGAGCCAAAGGGGCTTTGCGCCAACGCGGTCGAGGTTTCCATCGGCAAGGATACGCCCTCTGGCCACTGGGAAATCGCCGGTGTGCCGGTGCCTTTCGATTGGGGCTATTTCCCAGAAACACAGCCGACCTTCCCGCCGGAAATGACCAAGGCCTTTCTGGAAAAAACGGGCCTGCCGGGTATTCTTGGCGACAAGCATGCCTCCGGCACGGTGATCATCAACGAGTTGGGCGAAGAGAGCATCCGCACCGGCATGCCGATCTGCTACACCAGCGCTGACTCGGTGTATCAGATCGCAGCCCATGAAGAGCATTTCGGGCTGGATCGCCTTTATGAAATTTGCGAAATCGCCTTCGATCTGGTTGCCCCATACAATATTGGCCGCGTCATTGCCCGGCCGTTCATTGGTGAGACACCCGCCGATTTCGAACGCACCGGCAACCGTCATGACTATTCGGTTCTGCCGCCGGAGCCAACCTTGCTCGACCGAGCCAAGGATGCCGGTCGTCAGGTGCTGGCCGTTGGCAAGATCTCGGATATTTTCGCCGCCCAGGGAGTGACGAAAAAGATCAAAGCCACGGGCAATCCGATGATCTTTGATGAGACGCTAAAGGCCATCGCTGAGGCCAAGGACGGGGATCTGGTCTTCTCCAATCTTGTTGATTTCGATATGCATTATGGCCATCGCCGTGATGTGCCCGGCTATGCGGCCGCCCTTGAATATTTCGATGGCCGCTTGCCTGAGTTGGAAGCTGTGCTTCAGCCCGGCGATCTGGTGGTGCTGACCGCTGATCATGGCTGCGATCCCACATGGCAGGGCACTGACCACACCCGCGAGCAGGTGCCGGTTCTGATGTTCGGGCCGGATATCGCAGGACGCTATGCCGGTCAGCGTAGCTCCTTTGCCGATATTGGCGAGACGGTGGCCGAGCATCTGGGGCTTGCTCCGGGTCAGCATGGCACATCCTTCCTCAAAGCCTGATCAAGGACCACGCGCATGTGCAGAGCGATGCTTCTTAAATCTTGTCTTACTCTGATGGTCGCAGCGTACAGCGCTTCTGCTGCACATGCAGATGGCAGGGCAGATGGCAGGGGAGATGGTGAGAGCATACGTTCCATGATGCAGGCAGAGGCAAGCGCCTGTCCGGAAGATGCCCAAAAAGCGGGGGCCGACCTCTGGCCCATGGCCGATGGTTTCGGGCGACAGATGAGCCGCCTTAAAGGCAAGCATCCATGCGGGCGGTGGCTCGTATGTGAGCGCGCCTATCCGTCCAAACGCTGGCAGTGCCGCTGGGAAAATGACACCAAGGGCTCCTGATGGAGCCGCCCGCATGCAAAGATATTGAACAAGAAAACAATGATGCAAGCAAACTCCGCTCCCTCTGGCCAGAGGCTTTTGAAGGCCGAATTGCATGTCCATATCGAAGGCGCCGCACATCCTGAGCTGGTGCACAGGCTTGCCGAGCGCCATGGCAAGAATCTGGATGCCTTCATGCGTGAAGATGGCAGTTATATCTGGTCTGATTTCACCAATTTTCTTGAATGTTACGACAAGGTGGCCGCAGTCATCTGCACGCCTCAGGATTATGCGGATCTGACCGAAGACTATCTGCTGCGCAACGCTGCTGAAGGCTGTTTCTACACCGAGTTTTTTCTTTCGCCCGATCATGTGGCGCTGCTCGGCATGAGTTATGAAAATCTGCTTGAAGGCATAAGCGAAGGCTATGAGCGCGCCAAAGCCAAGAGCGGCAAAGCAGGCTTTCCGATCGACGCGCGCTTTATCGTCACCTGCTTGCGACATATGGGGCCGGAAGCTGCCATAGAGGTCGCAAAACGCGTGGTCGCCACGCCCCATCCGTTGGTTACGGGCTTCGGTATGGGCGGCGATGAACGCCTCTATAGCCAGCGAGCATTCGCTCCGGCCTTTGAAATCGCGCACGATGCGGGCCTTGCCTGCACGACCCATGCAGGGGAATTTGGTGGACCGGAAAGCGTGAAAGATGCACTCGATCATCTGCCTGTCACACGCATTGGTCATGGGGTGCGCTCCATTGACGACCCCGATCTCGTCAAGAGACTGGCCGATGACGCCATCCTGCTGGAGGTTTGCCCTCATTCCAACGTGGAGCTTGGGCTTTATTCTTCGCTCAGCGAGCATCCGCTCAAGGCCTTGATGGAGGCGGGGGTGCTGACAACCCTCTCATCGGACGACCCGCCCTTCTTCTCCACCTCCATCGGCAAAGAATATGATGGTATGCAGGCTGTGACCGGGTGGAATGATGACACCATGCTGGGCTTTACCCGTCGCTCGCTTGAGGCCGCCTTCGTGGATGAAGATACCAGAGCCAGCCTTCTGGCACGTCTTGAGCCGGTTGCTTGAGCGGGTGATATCAACACCCGTGGCCTTATAAGGGACGTTTGTTCAGCTTAAGGCCAGAAACCGGTTCATCAATGGACATCCATTTGACCCGGTTGCTTGCTCTCAAAGCGCGGCTTAGGCTAAAAGAGGCAAAATTGCATCATAGATCAAAGGAATCGGGCCATGCAGCAGGTAACAGTCGTCGATCATCCGCTTGTTCAGCACAAGCTCACCATCATGCGGGACAAGGACACGTCCACGGCATCCTTCCGCCAGTTGCTGCGGGAAATTTCCCACCTGCTTTGCTATGAAGCAACGCGTGAGCTGGAAATGACCACCAAGATGATTGAAACGCCGCTCATGGAAATGAAGGCGCCAACGCTTTCCGGCAAGAAACTGGTGTTCGCCTCCATCCTGCGCGCTGGGAATGGCCTCTTGGAAGGCATGCTGGATCTGGTCCCTTCTGCCCGTGTGGCACATGTGGGCCTTTATCGTGATCCGGTGACGTTTGAAGCGGTTGAATATTATTTCAAGGCTCCTGAAGATCTGGAAGATCGTCTGGTCATCGCCGTTGACCCGATGCTGGCAACGGCAAACTCGGCTGTTCTTGCCATTAACAAGCTCAAGGAACGCGGCGCACAGAATATCCGCTTTGTTTCTCTTCTGGCTGCACCGGAAGGCATTGAAGCCTTCACCGAAGCGCATCCTGATGTGCCGGTGATCACTGCTGCCATCGACAAGAAGCTCAACGAGAAGAACTATATTCTTCCAGGCCTTGGCGATGCGGGCGACCGCATGTATGGCACCAAGTAAGCTCTTGCTTTCTGCATAATTGAATCTTGATAAAAACAAGGCCTCCATTCAGGCCTTGTTTACCATGCGCGTTGAAAGTGATGCGCAAGACGCGCGCCTTTAACGGCTTTTATTCTGAAATTTGCCATGTTGGCACCGGTTGTCGAAACCGGAGTTTTCTTGATCATGGCGCGTCTGATTTTCATGGCCATCGTCTTTGTTGTCCTTGCCACCCTGCTACCGGGCGTGGCAACCGATTGGCTTGTGGCCAATGGCTATATGGCTGGCGATGATGCCGCTGCCCTGCTCAATGTATCCTCAGCAGACAAGAGCAGCAAGACAACCAACTATAATGGCGTCAATCGCGTTGTGTTGAAGCCTGGACCAGGTGGGCATTTTTATGCTCAGGCCTATTTCAACAACAAGACCGTGCGGACGCTAATTGACACGGGAGCCAGCACTGTCGCGCTGACCCATGAAGATGCGCGGCGCATAGGTATTCACCCGAATGCTGACGACTATAAGGAGCCTGTGCGGACGGGGAATGGCTTGCAATATTATGCGCGAGCACGGGTTTCCAGCGTAAGGATCGGACAGGTCAGAGTGCACAATCTTGATTTACTGGTTGCGCCAAAAGGAGCCCTCGATGTCACGCTGATGGGGATGAGCTATCTGCGAAAACTCAAGACCATCAGGGTTGAGCGAGGTCGGCTCATTCTGGAGAACTGACCCCGGCCCCGCTGATCTTACCCAGCACTCAACCGCGCCTAGATGGCAAAGCCATAGTTGCGCAAATCTTCGGCCAGCCCGAACGGGCTTTTGAAGTGATGTGCATGCATGCCAATGGAGCGCGCGGCTTCGATATTCGGCATGGAATCATCAACAAACAGGCAATCGGCTGCATCCAGATTGTTGCGCTCCAGCAGAATATGGAAGATGTCAGTGCCCGGTTTGACGGTTTTCTCGTCGCCGGAAATCACGATATCGCGGAACTGCTTGAGCGTGGGAAAGCGCTCCTGGCATTCCCGAAAGGTGTCGCTGGCAAAGTTGGTGATCGCATAGAGCGGCACATTCATTTCCTGCAAGCGTTCCTTGATGAGTACGGTTCCGGCGACAACTCCGGGTACCATGTCATGCCAGCGCTCTCTGTAGGCGCGGATTTCTTTTTCATAGCCGGGATGTGCCTTGGTGAGCATTTCTATGCCTTCTGCCCAATCTCGGCCAAGATCCTGCTGCAAGTTCCAGTCATGCAAGCCTGTTTCCGCAGTAAAGGCATCAATCTCTTCCTTACTGGCGAAAAAAGATTCGTAGAGATAATGCATGTCCCAACGGATAAGGACATTACCAACATCGAAAACCACAATGGATGGATTCTGTGACATGTGAGGCTCGCTATTCATCTGGCGTGAGTGTACGAAGGGTATTGTATTTGATCCGGGTGATTTATCACCACAAGATGTAGATTATATGATTCACACAAATCCTTGCTGGGGGATATTGAATTTCGATGTTTAATTCCGTTTCTGGCTGTTTGGTCGCATGTCAGCGTCCGTTTGGTGCACTGATCGGCATATGTGTTGCTGCAACCCTTTGCCTTGCCATGATTGGAGCGCCTGGGGTAAAGGCGCAAGAGGCCGTTGAAAGGCACATGCTCGACACGCTGGGCAGCGATATGGCAACCAAACCCAGTGCCAGCTTTCCTATGACGCAAAGTGATGTGCAATCCTCTGTGGATCAGCTTCAGCCGCTTCCTTCAGGAGAGGGGAACAGCACGCAAGTCAGTCCATCGATCACCCAGCTGGACGAGCCAAACACCGTTACGCTTCTAGACGACAAGCCACCATTGCGGGTTGGCCTGATCTCCGAGCAGGGCGCAAGCTATCTGCAGGCGCGCATAGAGCCCTTCCGCCGCTATCTTCAGGAGAGCCTTTCAAGACCGATCGAGATTGTGGCCTACAGCTCGATGCGTTCGCTCATGGCAGCCCATATCGGGCGGCAGGTGGATTATTCCATTTATCCGGCCAGTATTTTCTCCATGGCCTATGCTTCTTGTGGATGCCTGACGCCAATGGTCGCGCCCATTTCCCGCGAAGCACCCGATGGCATTTATATGCTGCTGGTCGTTCGTGGTGCCAGCGGCATCCAGAATCTGGCCGATCTATCCGGGCGCTCCATGGCCCTGTCTTCCAAGGATGGCGCAATCCCCTTCTACATGGCGATGAATGAACTCAAGAAAGCGGGACTGAACCCCGAGCGGGATCTCGACTCTCTGGTTGGCAAGGATAGCCCCGACGAGGCTCTTGAATTGCTTGATGAAGGGGCTGTTGATGCCGCTCTGGTCTGGTCGACCACGCCTTACAACCAGAATATTTTCACCAGTGAAGGGGCCGTTTCTGCTTATCTGCAAAAGAAACATGGTGCCCGACAGGCGGACATCAAGCCCGACTTCCTCTCCATCTGGCATTCACCGGCCATTCCGGCGGGGCCACATGTGATCCACAATGAGGTGGACAAGCAGACCCGTGCAGATCTGATCAATGCGCTTAAAGAGATGAACCAGCGGGATCCTGAGGCCTATGACGCGATTGAGCGGCGCTATGGCGGTGGGTTTAGAAGCGTCAGCCTGCAGGATTATGAACCCCTGATCGAGATTGCAACCGCGCGCTGATCGCAATGACAATTTTGGGAGAGAGGCGCTATTTGCAGGATATCTCGTCAGTATTTCTGGGAGAGAATACGGCTGTATCCCTGAAGGTCATGTCTCCGATGCCTGTGGTTACACCATAGGCTGTGAACGTGTCGGAAAAGGAGAGGTAGTCCACTTCGGCCGCCGTCATGATGTAAAAGCGATTGGCCACACGCATGCCCTGAGGCAAGGTTGAAGAATCAACCGTTGCGGTGCCATAGGTGCAACTGACATCCAGATTACCGTTACTATCCACCGTGACTGCAACCATGCCAATCCTATGGGTGAGGTCGTCATAGGGATACAGGATTTTGTCTGCGATATCCTCATAAGTGCTCCAATCAGATGCGGTAATCTCGGTGTCCTGTGTCGCCAGGTTGGCGATTGACGTGGCCAGATTGGAATTCTTGCGGCTGACCATGATGGCCTGGGTGAGTTCCCAAGTGCCGATAGCCAGAAAAACCATCAATGGCAGGATGATGGCGAACTCAATTGCGGACACACCCTGTTGATCTCTGGAAAAGCGGCCTAATTGGTCCCTAATTTTTTGAAGAAGTCTGTTTGTCAATGCCTGCATGGTGGTGTTCCGAAACTCAAGGATCAAATAGGGAGCGCGATAGGCTTGTTATTGGAATGGCTCGTTCCGAAAGACTTCGACAGCGGATAAAATGAATTCTGGAGCAGTCCCGCTATTGAGGAGTGCAAACAAATCGCTCATGGAACCCAGCGGTAAATAGGCCTTCACAATGACATAGTCGCTGGCATCTCCCGGATCATAGGTCTCCTGCGAGCTGTCCAGTTGCCCATTACTGGTTGGGGCATCGGTATCAAGCTGGGATAGATCCGGATCACTGGTCACATCAAGCACCAGATCATTCAGGCAGGTTGCTTGCGGAATGAGAAGTTCGCTGCAAACCATTTCCTTGAATTCATCCTTGGAGAGATTGGAGGAAGCGACTTCGCCTGTCCGAATTTTCCGCCCTGCCTGCTGAGTAGAATCGTCAAGGATGGTTGCATTGAGATAGATATAGCCGATTGCCAACAGAGAATAGAGAAAGCCAAAGAACGGCGCGGCCAGCAAGACGAATTCAATCGTTGTGGCGCCATCTTCATCGCGGACAAAAGCCTGCTGGGGCGCTTG
Organism: uncultured Cohaesibacter sp.; assembly: GCF_963682185.1. Taxonomy (NCBI): domain Bacteria; kingdom Pseudomonadati; phylum Pseudomonadota; class Alphaproteobacteria; order Hyphomicrobiales; family Cohaesibacteraceae; genus Cohaesibacter; species uncultured Cohaesibacter sp. The sequence continues at coordinate 3,583,816 of NZ_OY821667.1, forward strand.
TTTATATCCGGTCCCGATCGATTGCTTGGCAAAAAGACCTTTTTTGGAAAACAGTCTCATTGGAAGTTCCTCTATTCAATGGCGCTTTGCCGAAGAGGACGGAAGAAAACTGAGCAGCGACGCACATGGATGCATCATGCTGCTAAAAACTCTCTTATATGCTTCGGATAACGCGCAGAAACACTGCCAGAAAAGCCTTTACGAATGATTGGGAAAACTGGTTAATCGCATGCTGCGGCCCCTGATACGCATTGGCTACTCAATGTCAGGGGTGTTCTCGGTCCCCTCGGAAAGCTGATCACGGGACTGAATGGTCGTATTTAGCTCTGCAAGTTTGTCTTTTTGATCTCCAACGCGATAAACCGGTTCGCAATTGGGCGTACAATGCAGGGTAAAGCGATCTGTCCCCTTATAGACAACGACATTGCTGTCCAGAGCGGAGGACACACTCAAAATTTCATCGGCAATCGGCTCACCTTCAGCATCCAGAACAATGAGATTGGTCGTGCCATATTGCTTGCCAGTAATGATCAGCGTCTGGGCGTCTTTGATCGTCGCGTCTGCGATGGCAGGATTCCCTATAATGACCATAGAAGCGGCGCGGGAAACACGCATGACTTTTGCCCGGTCTACTTTTACGTCGATCATTGGATAGGACTGATCTGCCAGAGCGGTTTGGCCCATTGACAAAATGGCGATTGCTAAAAAGGCGAAGGACGCTTGGGCAAATTTCATGATCTGTCTCCATGAGGCAGGTCGCCTGCACTCATTTTGTGGGCAACCATTGACCAGATTAAGATGGAAAAAAATGGTGAAGGAAGCTTTAAGAGCGCAAAAATGCAAGCATCGATCGACTATGAAAAGCCCCCAAAACAAGCTCGCTACGCTTCCAATATAGAAACGAGAAAAATATAGATTTGCAAAATTTACGAATTAATTTGTTGTTAGGTATAATTATATTGGAATATATAAAGTATTTTTATAGTTTTTCTGTGATTACTATTTTTATTCCTTTAGTATTTCGTATTGTTTTCGGAAGTAATTTCTTAACCAAGAACATTATTCAGTTGGTTTAGCTATTGGTTTACCTATTCATTTAACGTGATGGAAAGAGTTATTCGATAAAACTGACGTCGTTCCAATGATGCAACAAAAACGCGGCAAGCGCTGTTCATTGGAGCAAGAGCTGTCAAAATGTGGAATATTAGGAGTCCAAAATGAACAAGTTTACTCACTTTCTGAAAGACGAATCTGGCGCAACCGCTATTGAATATGCCCTTCTTGCTGGCCTCATCGGTGTTGGCATCATGGCTGCTGCCACTACTCTTGCCGGTGGCGTATCCGACTTGATGACCGCCGTTGGCAACAAGCTTTCCGGTATTACCCTGCCTTAATGGCGCTACGTTACAAGGTATGGGGCTTGCGTTTTTCGTAAGTAAAAATGCAAGCTACGATACAAGGAAGGCTACCTGCGGGTAGCCTTTTCTTTATTGATTTCCCAAGAAATACAATGGATTGGTAACAATTCTCTGGTAGCTTGCCTGAAATTGGGGTCGTTTCTTGAAAGGCCAAGAGGGTAACGTGAAATCGCCCTCTCAGCGAGAATGGGGAAGGATGGAAACATGATGGATTTTGTATTTGGCTGGGGACTTGTTCTGTTTGTTCCTCTGGTATTTGCCTATGCAGCCAGTTCTGATCTCTTCAGCATGCGGATATCCAATCGTCTTGCTCTCATTTTCCTTGCAGCCTTTCCTGTCTTTGCCTATGGCTCCGGCATGAACTGGCACGATGCTTTCGCCCATCTCGGTGTTGGCGTCATAACCTTCGTTGTCGTCTATTTGCTCTGGATGTTCAAATGCATCGGGGGTGGCGACGCCAAATTTGCGGCTGTTGCCGCGATCTGGATGGGACCGGAACTGACCATCATGTTCTTCGCGCTCACGTCCATCTATGGCTCTATCATGGCCTTCGCCTTCATTCTGATGCGCTCCCGCTTCCTGCCCGGCTTCCTGGTCAGGATGGATTGGGCCATGCGCCTGCATACAGTCAAGCGTATCCCCTACGGTTTGGCTCTCGGGGCCGCCGGGCTACAACTTTATTCAATCTCTGATTGGATGGATGTAGGTATTCGCCTAGCGATTTCTTGAGGCTTGGCATCGGTTTAATAGAAAGATGCTCTGGCTAATACAGCCTGAAAGACCGGTCTTCTTCATTGAAGGGCGCTTTTCTTTCTTATACTCTTAAAGTTATAAAATATTCACGAAGTCAAAAGCCCCTCAATTCCTTTTCGGTATCCCGGTTTTGTTTCTGAACGTGTATAATTACGGTTTTTTGCGAAATTAAGCTCATATTAAGCAAACACGCTTACTTGTCGTTAACCATAAGTGTTGGACACTGAATTCGGGTGCTTCTGCGCCTTGAAAGCGTCTAGTGCCTGAAACCCATGGGAAACGAGGACATGAAAGTAGCGCGTATTGCCGTCATTGTTGTCGCTTTGGTCGCCGGATTGTTTGCTTTGGTGCTGGCCCGATCTCTGGGCAGCCAGAAGCAGGATGCCCAGGTAGAGCCGGCTGCGCCAGTTGAGCAGATCGAGTTGGCTGAAGTGCTGACCGCTGCGCAGAATGTTTCGCTCGGCACAAATTTTACGGCCAATCTCTTCGCCTGGAGCAAATGGCCAAAAGCCAACCTTGGGCCCGGCTATATCGTAAAAAATGAGCGCCCCGAAGCGGATAGCGAACTGGTTGGTGCTGTTGCCCGAGGGTCTTTTTTGCAAGGGGAACCCATCACCGAGGGTAAGCTGGCTATCGGAGGCAAGGGAATGATGTCTTCGGTGTTGCTTAAGGGCTATCGGGCCATCGCAACGCCAATTTCAGCAGCAACGAGTGCGGGTGGCTTCATTCTGCCAAAGGACAGGGTTGATGTCCTGCTCACCGAGCAGGGCAAGAATGGCGCCAATTCAGAAACCATCTTGAATAATGTTCGGGTACTGGCAATCGATCAGACCACAGAAGAAAAGGACGGGGTCAAGGTGGTTGTCGGGGAAACCGCAACACTTGAGCTTTTGCCTTCGCAGGTTGAAACCCTTTCGGCGGCTCAGGCCGACGGAGCCATATCGCTTGTCTTGCGCTCTTTGGAAGATGCAGAAGACGATACCGAGGTTACTCAGGCCAACAATGGCACTGTAATCATGGTGCGCTCCGGTATGATGAGCAAGAGGACAGTAAAGCAATGATCAGTTTTTCGTTTGGTATGAAAATGGTCACACACCGCGGTCTGTCCGGCAGTCTCTTGCCGGGCATGATACTTGTCTGCCTGATGACCCTGTTTTCACTGGCTCCCTCTTCCGGAGCCTTTGCCGGAACTGAAATGCACCTCAATGCCTCCAGTGCCAATGGCCGGGATATCGAAGTGGGGCTCAATAAGTCCGTGGTGATAGAAACCCCGCGCGATGTGCGCGATGTGCTGGTTTCCAGTCCATCTGTCGCCGATGCGGTGGTGCGTACGCCGCGCCGGGTTTATATCATTGGTATGGCGATCGGGCAGGCGAATGTGATCCTGTTCGATGGCAATGGCAATCAGATCGCCAGCTTTGATGTGAATGTTGCGCGCGATAACGCCTCTCTTGCCTCCCTGTTGCGCAGAATGATCCCGTCTTCCAACATCCGCGTGGATGGTGTTGGAGAAGGCGTGGCGCTTTCTGGCTCGGTGGAACGGCCCGCAGATGCGGAAAAGGCCATGGATCTGGCTGCCACCTATGTCGGCGATCGCAAGAAAGTCAGCAACTATATATCAGTCGAGGCGCGCGAACAGGTTCAGATCCGCGTCACCGTGGCCGAGGTGGAGCGCAGTGTCATCAAGCAGCTCGGCATCAACATGGGAGGCGAGCTCTCGCGCGGTATTTTCTCTGGTGCCGGAGTGATCTCCAACCCGTTCTCGGTTGCCTTGGAGAGTATGTCTGACAACGCAGTCGCCATGAGCTTGGGCGGCGCTGACAATTATTTGACCACGACAGTTCAGGCCATGGAGCGCAATGGATTGATCCGTACCTTGGCCGAGCCCAACCTGACAGCCATTTCTGGCGAAAAAGCCGACTTTCTGGCTGGTGGTGAATTCCCCATTCCAGTTGGTATTGACGATGGCAAGATCGTTGTGGAGTTCAAGCAATATGGTGTGGCACTGTCCTTCCGTCCGATCGTTCTCTCCGAAAATCGCATCAGCCTGAAGATCAAGTCCGAAGTTTCCGAAATTTCGTCAGACCAGACGGTGACCGTCGGAGATTCTGATGCCCAGCTCACCATTCCAGGCTTGCGTACCCGACGTTCCTCCACGACGCTGGAATTGCCCTCCGGGGGGACGATGGCGATGGCTGGCTTGCTGCGCGATGATGTGCGCAAGAATATCGACGGCTTTCCCTATCTGAAGGATTTGCCGGTGCTGGGCGCTTTGTTCCGCTCGCGCGACTATAAACGCAATCAGACCGAATTGGTGTTTTTCGTTACGCCCTATATCGTCCAGCCGGTGGCCAAGTCGAAGGTGGCGGAGCCCACCAAGAATGTTGAGCCATCATCGGATATGAATGACATTTTTCTCGGGGCTCTGACCCGCCGCTATGACATGGTGGGCGGGAATGGTCGCCGGGGTGTTAAATATAATGGCCGCTTCGGCTACAGTTATGAGTGAGGGCATGGCAATGTTCAAACATGGTGAGATCAGGCCAATGCAACAATCCCGACGACCGCGTATCATGAGAGCCCCCCTTTGGCGAGGGGCAGCAGTCGTCGCGTGCGCCTTGGCGTTGGTCGGGTGCGAATCCAAGCGGGAAGTCACCGGCTCGGTTCCTCAGGATTATCGTCTGCGCCATCCTATTACCCTGCAACAATCAGCCCGAACGCTGGACATTCCGGTTGGCGTGAACAGTGAAAAACTGACCCCTTCATCCCAATCGGCCATCTCTGCGTTTGCGCGCGAGTTCAGGCGCGAACGCGCCTCGGTCATTCAGGTCATGGTCCCATCAGGAGCCATTAACGAAATGAGCGCAGGCTTCATGGCGAGAGAAATCAGAAAGAATCTGATGCGCGAAGGTGTGCAGTCTGGCCAAATTGATATGCTGCCCTATACCGCGACCGATGCGAGCGACGCCCCTATCCGATTGGCTTATCCGCGCATGGAAGCCAAGACATTGCCGTGCGGAACCCATCCAGAAGATCTGGGACGGGGTCTCGATAACAGACAGCATTTTGATTTTGGATGCTCAACGCAGCAGAATCTTGCGGTCGCTGTGGCCAACCCGCAAGATCTGATCCAGCCACGCGGATGGGAACCGCGAGACTCCACGCTGCGCTCGGCCGTATCGGATAAATATCGCGACGGTCAGGAAACCTGGTCCTCGGAGTTGTCGGGTAGTTCAGGTTCAAGCTCGGAGATTGGACAATGAGTGATCAAACAATTCCAGCTATCGGCTTCGAGGATGATCCGGAATTGCAGGCATTTCAGGAGGAATTGTCTGGGGCTGCCGGTAACGAAGAAATCGACATTCGCCCCTTGCCGCGCGTATCTATTTCGGCTTTTTGCGAGACACCGCAAATCCAAGCCACCATTGATGCGATCAGTGCGGATCGGCGTTTGTCGCGGGTGCATATGAAGTCGGTCTCCGGTGGTGTCCAGTCAGCAATTGAATTCTTTTCCGATACGCCGACCCCGAACCTGCTTTTGCTGGAAGCCAACCAGAGCTACGAGACGTTGATCTCTGATCTGGACCGGCTCGCCGAGGTCTGCGATATGGGCACTAAGGTTGTCCTGATTGGTCATATCAATGACGTGCAGATGTATAGAGATCTGGTGCGCCGTGGCGTGTCCGAATATATTGTTGCACCTGTTGGTCAAATCGAGCTCATTCGGGCCTTGAGTGACTTGTTTGTTAGCCCCGACGCCGAGCCGCTGGGCAAGACGGTAGCCTTCATGGGGGCCAAGGGCGGGGTTGGCTCCTCGACCATGGCACACAATATCGGATGGTCGATCACGACCAGCAATCAGCAGGATGTGATCATCTCTGATTTTGATGTTGCCTTTGGAACCGCCGGACTTGATTTCAATGAAGACCCGCCGCAATCCATTGCAGACGCCATCAAGGCCGGTGAGCGTCTGGATGATCAGTATCTGGAACGCCTTTTAACCCGCTGTAGTGATCGGCTCCATTTGTTGACGGCACCAGCGGTGCTTGACAATACCTGTGATTATGACGCTGAATTTTTCGTGCAGATGGTGGAACTCCTGCAGAATAGCGCGCCCTATACGGTGCTTGATCTGCCTCATATCTGGACCGATTGGAGCAAGGCCCTGCTCATGGGGGCAGACGAAATCGTCATCACAGCGGTTCCGGATCTGGCCAATCTGCGCAATGTCAAGAATTTGTTCGACATGATTGATCAACAGCGCCGCGGCGAACGGCCTCCGCATCTGATCATCAATCAGACCGGCATGCAGAAACGCCCGGAGATCAAACCCAAGGATTTCGCCGCAGCACTTGAGCGCGACGCCTATATCGAAGTCCCCTTTGAGCCTGCGGTGTTCGGGCAGGCTGCCAACAATGGCCAGATGATCAGCGAGTTGGGCTCTGGCGCCAAGCTGGTGGAGCTATTCGACAATCTGGCCTCCGATATTACGGGGCGTTCGGAAGCACCCAAGACAAGCAAGTCTCTTTTCGCACCGCTTTTGCAGAAGCTGAAAAAGTCCAAATAGTATCGAGTTAGTCTGGTTAGTAAGATATGTTCGGAAAACGTGGAACAGAAGGCGCCAAAGTTGCGGCGCCAGTGAGCAAGCCAAAGGCGAGCGTCTCCAAGCCTGCGCCTTCCAAACCTTCTGCCAAGAAGGAAGAGGAAAGCTATAAGCAAGCGGTCGAGGTGAATTATCAGCCCATTGATGATGGCGCTGCCTCTGGCCGTTCCGAACAGTATTTTGACATCAAGACCTCGGTTTTCGGCGCGCTCATCGATACGATCGATCTGGCACAGATGGCGCGTCTGGATACGGATTCCGCGCGCGAGGAAATTCGCGACATCGTCTCCGAGATCATCGCCCTCAAGAATATCGTTCTCTCGATCGCCGAGCAGGAAGATCTGCTGGATGATATTTGCAATGACGTGTTGGGCTATGGCCCGCTGGAGCCGCTTCTGGCGCGTGACGATATCGCCGATATCATGGTCAATGGTGCCGAGAAGACCTATATCGAAACCCAGGGTAAGGTTTATCTCACCAATGTTCGCTTCCGCGACAATGGCCAGCTGATGAATATCTGCCAGCGCATCGTGTCTCAGGTTGGTCGCCGCGTGGATGAATCAAGCCCGATCTGTGATGCCCGCTTGCCCGATGGCTCTCGTGTGAACGTAATTGCGCCGCCACTGGCCATCGATGGCCCCACGCTGACCATTCGTAAATTCAAGAAAGACAAGCTGACGCTGGATCAGTTGGTGCGGTTTGGCACCATTTCGCCCGAAGGGGCCCAGATCCTTAAGATCATCGGACGGGTGCGATGCAATGTGGTGATTTCCGGTGGTACGGGCTCGGGTAAAACGACGCTGCTCAACTGTCTGACCAACTATATCGAGAATGACGAACGCATCGTCACCTGCGAAGATGCTGCCGAATTGCAACTACAGCAGCCGCATGTCGTGCGTCTTGAAACCCGCCCACCCAACCTTGAAGGGGAAGGGCAGATCACCATGACCGATCTGGTCAGGAACTGTCTGCGTATGCGCCCCGAGCGGATCATCGTGGGCGAGGTGCGTGGCTTTGAAGCCTTCGACTTGCTACAGGCCATGAATACCGGCCATGACGGCTCCATGGGCACCTTGCACGCCAACTCCCCAAGGGAGGCGCTTTCTCGTCTGGAAGCCATGATCACCATGGGGGGCTATAACCTGCCAACCAAGACCATTCGCGAGATGATTGTGGGCTCCATTGATGTCATCGTTCAGGCCTCGCGCCTCAGAGACGGCTCTCGTCGGATCACTCACATTACCGAAGTGACCGGTATGGAGGGTGACGTCATCACCACTCAGGACCTGTTCCTCTATGAAATAACCGGGGAAGACGCCGCCGGCAAGATTACGGGCATGCACCGCTCCACTGGCATCGGCCGCCCGGCCTTTTGGGAACGTGCGCGCTATTACAACGAAGAATCAGCCCTGGCCGCCGCGCTTGACGCGTCCAACATCGAACCGGGCACTTTTGCCTGATCTGGAGGAGACATGGATTTTATCAGTAGTGATCTGATCTTTGCCATTGCGCTGGTTGTTCTGGTCGTCTTTTCCGTTATCGGAATCGCCTGGGGTCTTTTTTATCCGCGTCTTTCCAAGAACTATAATCGGGATCAACGCATGCAGGCCGTCGCTATGAGCCGCATCCAGATTGCCGATAAGCGTCTGAAATCGGCCAATATTGACCGGCGAAAGGACATCGAGGCCAACCTCAAGCAGATAGAAGATCTGCAAAAGAAGGGCAAAGTCAAAAAACAGTCCCTCAAAGCGCGGCTGAGGCAAGCCGGCCTCAGTATGACGCCGAAGCAGTACTGGCTTTATAGCGTCGTGAGTGGAGTCTTTTTCTTTTTCATCGCTCTGTTAGGCGGCTCGTCCATAACCATTTCTGTCGGTATTGGTATCGTTGGCTTGCTGGGCGTGCCCCATTTCTGGCTATCGCGCAAGCGCAAGAAACGGATGAAACAATTCATTGCGGAATTCCCCAACGCGGTCGACGTTATTGTGCGTGGCATCAGGACCGGGTTGCCTTTGGGCGACTGTCTGGCCATTGCTGCTTCGGAAACGGCAGAGCCCGTGCGCAGCGAATTCAAGCGTCTGGTTGATGAGCAGGCGATGGGGCTGCCGCTGACAAAGGTTGTGCCACGTCTTCATCAGCGTGTGCCTTTGCCGGAAACCAATTTCTTTGCCATCGTGATCGCCATTCAGGTGCAGGCCGGTGGCTCCTTGTCCGAGGCTCTGGGGAACCTCTCGCGCGTTTTGCGATCCCGTGCCCAGATGAAGGAAAAGGTGCAGGCGCTCTCGACAGAGGCCAAGGCGTCCGCAGCCATTATTGGCGCGATGCCGTTCATTATCGGCTTCATGACCTACCTCACCCAGAAGGATCTCATCATGATCCTGTTTCAGGAAACCATGGGAATCATGCTTGTTTGTGGAGCCTTGGTCTGGATGGGGATCGGCGTTCTGGTCATGCGGGCGATGATCAATTTTGATATTTGAATGCTCTTTTCACCGCGAACGCATTGTCCTGCGACAGGATGCAACAGTAGGGAAATAGAAAATGGCAGGCTTTGAACTTCAGGATCTGTTTGCGCTGCTAACGGCCATTGCCGTTATCGCCTCGATTCTTGCTGTGGCCATGCCTTTTCTCGAGAAGGACCGCCTCGGCGAGAGAATGCATGAGGTCGCAAGCGAGCGGGAACGCATCCGCAAGCGGGAACGGGCCCTTTTGAACAGCGGTGGCAAGGAAGGGCGTATTTCTTTGCGCCAGGAGCCCAAGGAACTGATTGTCAATATCGTGGATCGCTTCAAGATGCGCGATGCCTTCTCCGATAAAGAGACCCGAACGAAACTCAGACAGGCCGGCTTTCGTCTTGAAAAGCATGTCATGACCTTCACCTTTGCCCGCATCATCGGGCCTTTCGTCGGTTTGTTGATATCGCTGTTCTATGTCTTCGTTATGTTGAAGCCCGATTATCCGCCAATGGTAAACCTGTTTATGTGTATCCTGTTTGCCTATGCCTGCTATTACGCGCCCTTGCTCTATTTGCAGAATGTGAGAAACAAGAGGCAGGCCTCCATTGCAAGGGCTTGGCCGGATGCGCTGGACCTGCTGCTGATATGCGTTGAATCCGGCATGACTGCTGAAATGGGCTTCCAGAAAGTGGCTACCGAGATCGGAACAGCCAGCGTGGAGCTGGCAGAGGAATTGACCATCCTGACCGCAGAGCTGTCCTATTTGCAAGACCGCCGGATTGCCTATGAGAATATCGCAGATCGTACCGGGCTGGAAGGGGTCCGTGGTGTCATGACCTCGCTCATTCAGGCCGAGCGTTACGGCACGCCCCTGGGGGACGCTATTCGCGTGATGGCTGAAGAAAACCGCTTGGCCCGCATGACGGCTGCTGAGAAAAAGGCCGCTGCTCTGCCGCCAAAGCTCACCGTGCCGATGATCCTGTTTTTCCTGCCTGCGATTTTCATCGTGGTTCTGGGGCCGATTGCCGTGCAATATTTCTCGACCCATTAGCAAGGAGCTCCTTGGAAGGGGTTATCCGAACGACAAAGATGCAAGCGTTATGAAGAAAGGGCCGTGAAGGCCCTTTTTTATAGGTGGTGCAGTGTCTTATGTGCAGCGTCAGGAGCGCATGTCCTATTCAGGTTGCAAACCAGAGATCATTGATCAGCCTTGCTTCTTGATCTTGTCCCAATTGTTGCGCTGGCTGAGCATCTCTTTCAGATAAGCCATGTTTTCAGCTGCCTGCTGGGGTGAAAGCTCGTTGCTGGCGATGGCTTCGGCTTCACCGAATTTGCCTTGCAAACCAAGCGCCAGCGCCAGATTTTGACGGACGCGGCTGTCTGCCTTGGGGTTCTTTGCTGCACGGCGCAGATAGCTTTCAGCCGATACCAGATCGCCTTCCAGCAAGTAGGACAGACCATAGTTGCTTAAGACGCTGGGAGAGTCCGGAGCCTGCAGCAAGGCCTTGTCATAATGGCTGCGGGCTTTCTGGAAGTTGCCGGTCTGGTCATAGATTGCACCCATGGCGCTATCCAGCCGCCAGTCAGGCGTCGTTGGGGTCTGGGCGGTCTGCAACACCTGTAGGGCTTGTTGGAAGCGGCCGACGGTAGCCAACGCTTTGCCATAGGCGGCCAGCACCACCCGGTCTTTCGGATGTTCGGTTGCCAGCCTTTCTAAAACGGCAAGCGCCTGATCATGACGGCCGAGTAGACGCAGAGACTGCCCATAATTGAGGGCGGTCTTGGTATCCTTGTTATTGTTGCGATACCGCTTTTCCCAATAGGTCACCGACGCTCGAAGCGCTTCCTCATTGGCATAGCTTGCACCCTGATGGGTTGAGGACGACGTGCTTTTCTTGTTCGAGGAGCATCCCGCAACAGCGATGACGAGAGCGATGGAGCCCGCGAGCATGATCTTGCGCATGGCGTGGGATGGTTTTGCATTCAATTGAGCATTCATGGAGCAAACCTCTGAAATCGGCACCGCAGGCGAAACCCGCAACAATCGCACCTTCTGCGGCGCGGGATCGCATATGTTCCAGAAATAAAGTATTAACCCTAATGCTTGGTTAATTCTCGCAATTTGCATGCATTTGGGCTGTGCGGATTTCTGAGTTTTTCTACCTTTTTGTGAGGATGCGCGAACTGGGCTGTGCCCTGTCATTGCCTTTGCGAATTTTGTCAAATGCATTAGGCTTGTTCGTCATTGGCGGATTGATTCCAGTCGCTCGAAAGCCCATCTTGATAACAAGCAATGATAAATGAGAAAGAATGACAATGCCGATTAAACCTGATTCCTGCCCTGTTTATTTCATCAATAGTGATTCCGGGGCGCTCTTGCCCAAGGCGCTGTCGGCTCAGGCGACCCAATGGATTGAAGCGACAGGCTTTGCCGCCAAGGAAGGTGAGGTTTGTCTGGTGCCCGGACCGTCCGGCACATGCGAAGCAGTGCTGTTTGGTCTTGGCAAGCAAGAGAGCAAGACAGCATCTCCCCTGCTGCCCGGGCTTTTGCCGGTCAAGCTGCATGCTGGGCGCTATCATTTTGCAGATACTGACAGGTTTGCTGAAGATCCGCAGGCGCTGTTTCTGGCGACACTGGCCTGGCATTTGGGCTGCTATCGCTTTGATCGCTACAAGGAAAACGCCAAGGAAATGCCTCAACTCGATTGGCCCGAAGGCGTGGATAGTGATGAAGTCCTGCGTCAGGCCAAGGGGTGCAATCTGGCCCGCGACCTGATCAATGTGCCATCCAATGATATGGGCCCCGATGAGCTTGAAGCAGTGACGCGCGGGCTGGTCGATACCCATGGCGCTAAGCTTGAAGTCACCACGGGTGACGCTCTGCTTGAGAAGAATTTCCCGATGATCCATGCCGTGGGCCGTGCATCCTCACGCGCACCCCGTCTGCTTGATTTCATCTGGGGCAAGGAGAGCGATCCGAAAGTGACCCTGGTAGGCAAGGGCGTTTGCTTTGATACCGGCGGGCTCAATATCAAGCCGGGCAACTCCATGGCGCTGATGAAAAAGGATATGGGCGGGGCCGCCAACGTTCTGGGACTTGCGTCCATGATCATGTCCGCAAAGCTGCCGGTGCGGTTGCGCGTTCTGATCCCTGCCGTGGAGAACTCCATTGCAGGCGATGCTTTCCGGCCCGGAGATGTGCTGCAGAGCCACAAAGGCCTGACAGTCGAGATAGGTAATACCGACGCCGAAGGGCGCCTCATTCTTGCCGATGCCCTGTCGTTGGCTGACGATGAAGAGCCTGAAATGCTGATCGACATGGCCACCCTGACCGGCGCAGCGCGCGTGGCGCTTGGTCCGGATCTGCCGCCATTCTATAGTGACGATTCCGAATTGGTGCACGCCATTGCCAGCGAAAGCCATCGGCAGTGGGATCCGCTCTGGAATATGCCGCTGTGGAATGCCTATGACGCCAAGCTTTCCTCCGATATTGCCGATGTGAACCACATCTCCTCTGACGGTTTTGCAGGCTCGATTACCGCCGCTCTTTTCCTGCGTCGTTTTGTGGCCAAGACCAAGAGCTGGGTGCATTTCGACATCTTCGGCTGGGCCCCTGCAGCTCAGGCTGCCCGCCCCAAAGGGGGCGAAGCGCAAGGTATTCGTGCGCTTTATAACCTTATCCGCAATCGCTACGATGTGAGTTGGTCATAACAGAACAATACATCATCAACGTTGTTATTTGCGGGAATTGAGCCTTTGGCTCGGTTCCCGCATCTTGCTTGCGGGCCATGAATCTGCATTAATCACACAGGGGCACGAGCAGGAAACCGGAATATACGTGGATTCCGGGATGGGGTTGGCCATGGTGCCCGGGGGTTTTGTGAATTGATGTCTATGGATATTTGCGCTGGCCAGGCGCTGAAATTATGGCACGACGTGACCCATGATATGGTGCTGGAAGATGAAAGCGACCTCTCTGCACGGCAGATGATGGTGCTTCTCACAGTCTATATGGAAACGCCGCCTCATACGGTGCGAGGCCTTGCGGCGAAGCTCGGGGTCACCAAGCCTGCCATCACCCGTGCACTGGACACAATGGGCCGCAATGGCCTTCTGACCCGCCGCCGCGACGACAAGGACAAGCGCAATGTGGTTATCTTGCGCACCGTCAAGGGCGCGCTCTATGTTGAAAAACTCGGCCACAAGATCGTTCACAAAGCCCACCAGATTAGCTACTGACCCTCCAGGCCATCGCCCCACAAAGACAGCTCCTCTCTTGGAGCCACAATGAGTAAAGAAAGTTCATGTTGAATTCGTCCCTGAATGCCTTCCGCCCGGATCTTGCCGACAAACGCCTTGAAGGGCAGGTGGAGGCGGAACGCTTCGTTGATCCCGTCATCAAGCGGGTGCAGGTGCCCGTCGCACCGCTCAAATCCGGTCCGGACGGGCGCAGTGGCCTTGATACGCAAGCCATGCTCGGCGAAGTGGTCAAAGTTTTTGAAGAAGGCGCCAACGGCTGGAGCTGGGTGCAGCTGGATGGTGACGGCTATGTAGGGTACATACCCTCCAACGCGCTGGGGCCGTTTGGCGGTTCTCTCAATGATGAATTCATCGCCGGAGCGCCGACCCACAAGGTGAGCGCCGTGCGCACCTTTGTCTATCCGGGGCCGGATCTGAAATATCCCGCAGCCGTTTTCCTGTCGATGGGTGCAGGGCTCATCCTTGGCGAAGAGCAGGAAGTGCGCGGCACCCGCTATCGCAAGCTGCTCAATATGCCAATGCCCAACGGGGAAGCTGGTTGGGTGGTTGCCCAACATGTGTGCGAGGTCGATAGCAAGGCGGATGATTTCGTCGCCGTTGCAGAAAGCCTGATCGGCACGCCCTATCTATGGGGTGGCAAAAGCTCGCTTGGCATCGATTGCTCCGGGCTGGTGCAATTGGCGGCAGAAATGGCAGGCATTGAGATGCTGCGGGACGCCTCCATGCAGGAAAAGGAAGCAGGCGTTGCGCTGGATATCTCCGCAGGGCTCCCCGAATTGGCGCGCGGCGACCTCATTTTCTGGCCCGGCCATGTGGGCATCATGACCGATCCGGACACTCTGCTCCATGCCAACGGCCATCATATGGCGGTGGCAAAAGAGCCGCTCGCCGGAGCGATTGAGCGCATAGCCCAGAATGAATATGGCAAGCTCAGAACGATCCGGCGGCTGACAAAATAGCAAAGGGTGGGCTTAATAGCCCACACCCCGATCAACGATCCCGACCATCGGCTCGCCCGCTTCGTTGCGCTTGATCTGCTCGGCGATGCATTTCGTCGTGGCATATGGTGCGCTGACAGCAGCGATGTGCGGCGTGATGATAACGTTGGGCAGCTCCCATAGCGGGCTGTCAGTGGGCAGGGGCTCCTGCTCAAACACATCCAGCGACGCGCCTGCCAGAATGCCCTGATTGATCGCGGTGGCAATATCGTCTTCCACCTGAAGCTTGCCGCGCCCCGCATTGATGATCACCCCGCCGCCAAGAGGGCCATCCTTGGCCAGCTTCTTGAACAGATCGAGATTGAGAATGCCTTCGGTTTCCGGCGTGTGCGGTAACAGGGAGACCAGAATGTCGGTTTTGCCCAACATGGCGTCAAGGCCGTCCACGCCATGATAGGTCTCAAGGTCTTCGATATCTTTGAGGGAACGGCTCCAACCGGAGACGCGATAGCCCAAATTCTGCAGCTTGCGCGCCGCTGCCAGCCCCAGAACGCCGATCCCCAGAACACCAACCCGGAAGTCTTCTGCGGCAGCATCTGCTATCTGTGTCCAGTCCTTGCGGGACTGAAGGTCAAGGCTGCGCAGGCTGTGGCGGTGATGCATCAGAACATTGAGCACCACATATTCGCACATGCGGGCGGTGAGATCGTCGCCGATAACCCGCACGATGGGCACGTCTGGCAGGTTTGGCTCTTGCGTCAGGAACTCGACGCCAGCCCCCAGAGAAAAGATGGCTTTCAGGTTCGGCAGATCATTGAGAAAGGCCGTGTCGCCTTTCCATGCGAGGGCATACTCGATCTCTTCAAGATTGCCAAGGTCATCAGACAGGCGGACTTCAGCTTCAGGCAGCAGTTTATTCAGATTCTCGATCCAGGCGGGAATCTCCCAGCCCTTGGCGGTCAGTGCAATTTTCATGAAATGGTGTCCTTTGGAAGGCTATGGCTCTTTTGGTCGGAACAATAAAGTTTGTTTGAACCCAATGGCAAGTCAAAGCGACCAAAAGGAAAGCACAGTTCACAAAAGGAGCTCACCATGACACGCAAGACTTGCAGTTTTCTCTTGGTTTTACTTTTGGCAACCCCGGTTTCTGCTCGTTCGATAGTGCCCGCAGGTGATGCGGTATCAGATTTGAAACGCTGCGAGCAGATCCGCAAGGAAGCGATCAAGCACGATGATCGGCATTTGATGAAAGAATATACCGCTTGTATGAATCGTATTCTGCGTGGAGAACCTGCGTTCCCCTCGGGCCCGGTGCAACTGCCAAGTGACGATGAATAACATGATAGTGAAGGTGCAGAGCTGGATGCGAGATCAGCTTAATGGCTTGTTAACCATGTCCGGATTGGTCGAAGGATATTAAGGTTGTTTAAAACTCGATGGTGCAATTTCAGGTGGTTTTGACCTCAACTGACCTTTTGCCATGTTCTTCAAACAATTTTCCAATGTTCTCATTATTCCGGTCGCCCTATTTGGCCTCATTGCCTTTGGGCTCGTGAATATCAACGGAGTCTGGCAGAAGAAGCTGGATGCAGAAGCTGAAGGTGTTCATCTAAGCCGCCAGCAAATGTCTGAAGAGCTGGATGAAGCCTACGACCTTCTCAATCGCTATCATCCTTACGCCCATCTCTACCGCTCAAGGAAAGAGCTCGATCTGGTCTATGCTGCGATCAAGAATGATGTTCGCCAAGACAATGATCTGGCGACGGTCTACATGCTGCATGCGCGCATGATGGCGTCCGTCTGCGATTATCACACCAATATTTTCGTAGGCGAGCATCGGTTGCCACGGGCATTTGAGCTTTATCGCGCCAAATCAACCTTTTGGCCGGTCAGGTCTCGACCGCTGGAGATTCGTGATGGCGAGCTGATGGCAGAGATCGATGGAGCCATGCGGTCGTTGGTAGAGATCAATGGAACATCACGAGAAGCATTGCGCGACATGCTGCAGGCGGTTTGGCCCAAGGATGGTTGTCTTGCGCCAGACACTGTGAATACGCAGCAATTTCAACTGCTCTATGAAATGGTTTTGCATGGCATGTGGGGAGAGAGACGCGAGGCTTCTTACAGTTACACCAGTCCTGACGGTACGGCCGAGATCAAGGGAAAGCTGGATTTCGAGGCGAAACGAAAAAGGCAAACGCGACAGAACAAATATGTGTCCCAGATTCAATTGTTGCGCCAATCCGGGTTTGAAAGGCCGCAAGGAAAATCGCAGCGGAAGCTATCTGTTGCACAGCCCTATGCTTTCTTTTCCAACCAGAAGGCCGCAGTCTATCTCCACCTGCCAAACTTCAAGAGTTATGAAGCTGTAGAGAACGATTATAAAGCGATATTCGGCACTATTCGTGCCCATGAGCCAAAAACCCTAATCCTGGATTTGAGAGACAGCGGTGGTGGAAATAGCCGGACCGAAATGCTCATAGCGGCACTGCTTGGCGTCGATATTTCCAAATTTACGCTCTATAATGTCTATCGTCATGGAGCACTTCATCTCCCTGAAAATTATGAGTCCGATGGAATGCTGGAAAATTGGGCTCTTAAATTGGAGGCGGAAGTCGCTCAAACGGAGCCAAGGGTTGGCGACAATCATATGATTTCGATAAAACCGGAGACATTTGATGTGCCGGGCCTTGAAAGCAAGCTATATGTGCTGATCGGCCAACGCACGGCCTCAGCTGCCGGTATTTTGGCAGCGCAACTCAGGCAGTTTCGTGGAGCCACCCTTGTGGGCATGCCAGCCACCGTACGCGCCAATCGCATGTGCGAGAGGGCTCCGGGCACGTTCGAGATGCCCTATAGCAAACTGAAACTGAGGATCCCGATCGTCTGTCTGGTGGATGAGACTTTGCCTGACGGCCGGGTCGAACCGGACATCCTGATCGATGGCTATCCGGCCAGTTTCATCGATCGAGAGAGAAAAGCCTTGGAATTTGTGCTTGATAAGCTTTAGTTCACCTCTTTTACCCCAGTCTCTTTAATCTGCCACCACACCTTCCGGCGCCGTTTCCATGCGCAAGGCTGCTGCCATCAGGGCCTTGGTATAGTCGGTTTCCGGGGCGTCGAAAATCCGCTCGACTGTGCCTTCCTCAACCACCTTGCCATTGCGCATGACGATCACGCGGTTGGAGAGGGCCCGCACCACCTTGAGGTCATGGCTGATGAACAGGTAGGTGAGATCATGCTTGGCCTGAAGATCGCGCAAAAGATCGACCACCTGTGCCTGTACGCTCATATCCAGGGCACTGGTCGGCTCGTCCAGCATGACGAATTTGGGTTCCAACACCATGGCGCGAGCAATGGAAATACGCTGGCGCTGCCCACCGGAAAATTCGTGCGGATAGCGATGGCGGGTTTCCGGATCAATGCCCACTTCCTTGAGCACGGCGACAACCTTGGCGTCACGCTCTTCTGCACTGAGATGGGGAGCATGGATCTCAAGCCCCTCATCTACAATCTGGGCAATGGACATGCGCGGAGATAGGGAGCCGAAGGGATCCTGAAAGACGATCTGCAAGTCACCGCGTTTCTCCCGCATGGCCTTGCTGTCGAGACCATCAAGCGCGTTGCCCTGAAAGACAATCGGGCCCTTCGATGAAATCATGCGCAACAGGGCCAGCCCAAGCGTTGTCTTGCCCGAACCGGATTCTCCCACGATGCCCAGAGTTTCGCCTGAGCGAATGGCAAGGGATATGCCATCGACGGCTTTGATATGCCCCACCGTCTTGCGCAGGAAACCGCGCTTGATCGGGAACCAGACCTTGAGATCATCGGTTTCAAGCACGATCGGTGCATCATCTGCCACCGGTCGCGCTCGCCCGCTTGGTTCGGAATTGAGCAGATGCTTGGTATAGGCATGGGAAGGGGTGGAGAAAATCTGCTCGGTCGGGCCGTGCTCGACAATCTGCCCCTTGGTCATGACGCAGACCTTGTCTGCCAGCTTTTCAACGATGCCCAGATCATGGGTGATGAACAACAGCGCCATACCATGGGTCTTCTGAAGCTTGCGCAGAAGCTCAAGGATCTGGGCCTGAACCGTGACGTCAAGCGCCGTGGTTGGCTCATCGGCGATGAGCAGCTCGGGCTCATTGGCAAGTGCCATGGCGATCATCACGCGCTGGCGCTGGCCACCCGAAAGCTGATGGGGATAGCTCTTCAGCCGCTTCTCCGGCTCACGAATGCCCACGTCATTAAGCAGCTCAAGCACCCGGGCGCGCGCCTGTTTTTCGCCCATGCCATGATGGATCGAAAGCACTTCGCCAATCTGCTTTTCTACCGTATGCAGCGGGTTAAGCGAGCTCATGGGTTCCTGAAAAATCATGGAAATGCGGTTGCCGCGCACCGAACGCAGCGTCTTGTCCGGCGCATTGAGCAGGTCGACGCCATCGAACAGCACTTGCCCGGAAGGGTGCGACGCCGCCGGATAGGGCAACAGCTTGAGGATCGATAGAGCCGAGACAGACTTGCCCGAACCGGACTCGCCCACCAGTGCCATGGTCTCCCCCTTTTCCAGATCAAAGGAGATGCGATCAACGGCCAGCTGTTCCTTGCCCTCCTGCATGAAGGCAACGGACAGCTCCTTGACGGAAAGAAGCGGTGAAGAAGAATGGGTCTTGGTCATTGGCTTCCCTCCTTAGTGAAATGTCTTGCGCGGATCAAAGGCATCCCGCACCGCTTCGCCAATAAAGATCAACAGGCTCAGCATGATCGAAATGGACAGGAACCCGGTAATCCCGAGCCACGGAGCCTCGATATTTTTCTTGCCCTGCGCCAGCAGCTCGCCCAGCGATGGTGAGCCGGGAGGCAAGCCGAAACCAAGGAAATCGAGCGATGTCAGCGTCGTGATGGAGCCATTGAGGATAAAGGGCATGAAGGTGAGCGTTGCCACCATGGCGTTGGGCAGCAGATGTCTGAGCATGATGGTGCGGTTGGAAACCCCCAGCGCACGGGCCGCCGAAACATATTCGAAATTGCGCGCGCGCAGAAATTCGGCGCGCACCACCCCCACAAGCGCCACCCAACTGAAGAGCAGCAGGATGGAAAGCAAGATCCAGAAGCTTGGCGTAATGATAGCCGCGATGATGAGCAGCAGATAGAGCTGGGGCACCGAGGTCCAGATTTCGATGAAACGCTGGAAAATGAGGTCCGTCAGGCCGCCGAAATAGCCCTGAACAGCGCCTGCAGTCACCCCGATGATCGAGGAGAAGAAGGTCAGGGTCAAACCGAACAGAACCGAAATGCGGAAGCCATAGATGAGGCGAGCCAACACGTCGCGCCCCTGGTCATCCGTGCCGATCCAGTTCCAGTTGCCAATGGTGCAGTTGCGGTCATTGACCCCTTCATCAAAGGGCGCGCAACGCACCTCTTTATCAAGCATCCAGCTTGGCGGGGCAGGGGCCGGGACAGGCAGATCCATATTGACGGTCTTGTAGCTATAGCGGATCGGCGCCCACAATATCCAGCCGTTGGCGTCGATTTCATCCTGAATGAACGGATCGCGATAGTCGGTTACCGGCAGGAAGCCGCCAAATTTGGTTTCCGGATAATCCGTCATCAAGGGTGAGAGGATCTCGCCCTTGTAGGAGACCAGAAGCGGCTTGTCGTTTGCGATCAATTCGGCAAACAGCGTGACCAGAAACAGGGCGAGGAACAGCCATAGCGAGATGTAACCGCGTCGGTTGGCCTTGAAGCTCTTGAGGCGCCGCTGGTTGAGCGGAGAAAGGCGATCACGAAAGCTTGGTTTGGCTGGTTTTGTCATGTCTTTGTTGCTCATTCCTATACCTCCCGACTCTCGAAATCGATCCGGGGATCGATGAGCATGTAGGTGATATCGGAAACAAGACTGATGAGCAGACCCATCAGCGAGAAAATGTAAAGCGTGGCGAAGACCACGGCATAGTCGCGGTTGATCACGCTTTCAAAGGACAAAAGGCCCAATCCATCCAGCGAGAAGATCGTCTCGATGAGCAGAGATCCGCCAAAGAAGGCGCCAATGAAAGCTCCGGGGAAACCGGCGATGATGATAAGCATGGCATTGCGGAACACATGGCCATAAAGGACCTGATGTTCGGTGAGCCCCTTGGCGCGGGCCGTTACCACATATTGCTTGCGGATTTCATCAAGGAAAGAGTTCTTGGTCAAAAGCGTCGTGGTGGCAAAGGCAGAAAGCGCCATGGCTGTAAGCGGCAAGGCCAGATGCCAGAAATAGTCGAGGATCTTTTCCCACCAGCTGAGATCGGCGAAATTGTCCGAGACAAGCCCGCGCAGGGGGAACAGATCGAAGAAAGAACCACCAGCAAACAGCACGATCAGCAAGACCGCAAACAGGAAGCCCGGAATGGCATAGCCGACGATGATGACCGCGCTGGTCCAGACATCAAATTTGGACCCATCGGACACCGCCTTGCGAATGCCCAGCGGGATGGAAATCATGTAGGAGATCAACGTCATCCAGAGGCCAAGGGAAATGGAAACGGGCATCTTTTCCTTGACCAGCTGCAACACGCTGATATCGCGGAAATAGCTGTTGCCGAAATCGAAAGTGGCGTAGCTGCGCAACATGCCGAGGAAGCGTTCCAGAGGGGGCTTGTCAAAGCCGAACTGCTTTTCCAGATCCTTGATGAAATCCGGGTCTAACCCTTGTGCGCCACGATATTTGGAGGTGATATCCTCACCACCTCCACCGCCGCCGGTGCCCGTTCCGGCAAAATCGCTGCCGCTGCCGGAAATGCGCGCTGTGGCCGATACATCGGTGCCTGTGACCTGTGCGATAACGCGCTCGACCGGCCCGCCGGGGGCAAACTGGATGACCGCGAAATTGATTGCCATGATCCCGATCAGCGTCGGAATGATCAAGAGGAGACGTCGCAGAATATAAGCGCCCAAAAAGTCTCTCCATCCTCTGGTCCGGCTTTCTGTCTGATTGCTTGCCGGTTTTGTTTGGTCTCTATCGGGCTTTTACCCGTTCTGGCTCTGGCGGATTGAAAGGGGCCATCGTAAGCCATAACCCTTTGGTAACCATAAATCAGAATTTGGTTACCGAATTGCTCAATGAGATGAAAGAGCGAGCCTCCTGTCCACCATTCCATCTCTTTTGAGCCATATCGCGCCCTTGTTCGGGCCTTTGTGCTGTTCCGCAAATGCGGCAAAGCACCAATCCATGAAGCCTTTTCTCCTCACAAGGCTTCATGGAAAATTGGACATCTATTGCGCCGCTTCTGCGGACCACCAGATCGTGGGGAAGCCCACCGTCATCATCGGCAACGGATTTGGATGCTTGAACTTGCTCCAATAAGCGATGCGCGTTGCCGGCATGGTCCAACCGGGAACGATATAATGGTTGGCCAGCAAGACCCGGTCCATTGCCTTGACGGCGTTGATCAGGCCTTCGCGATCCTTGGCATAGATAACTTTGTCTATGAGGGCGTCCACGGCCGGATTCTTGATACCCGCATAGTTGGCCGAGCCGTCCCGATCCGCAGAGGTAGATCCAAAATATTCGCGCTGCTCGTTGCCCGGAGACAGGCTCTGCCCCCAGCCCAGATACACCATGTCATAATCGCGGTTGCGCACGCGGTTGACATATTGGGCACTGTCCACCACACGCGGTATCAGCTTGATGCCGACACGCTCCAGAGAAGCCTGAAGACGCAGGGCGACCCGCTCGAAGGCTCCGCCATTGAGCAGATACTCGATCTCGAAGGCTTCGCCCTTAGCGTTGCGCATAACGACTTTGGTCGGGTCGCTGGCGAGCCCTACGGCGACCATGATTTTATGAAGGAACCCGTTGTCGCGTTTTTCCTCGTCTATCTCGGTGCGAGGCTCCCAGCCTGCTTCCTTGAACAACTCGAGCGCCTTCTTGAGATTGTCGCGCAGGTCTTCGCGGCTTTCCACCTTGGGGTTGGTGTATGGCTCAAAGGCCGACGCCGGGATCTGGTCGCGCAGTGGTTCCAAAAGATCTAGCACCGCCCCTTTTGCTTCGCCCGAAGAGGCAAGCTCAGTGCCGAAGAAATAGCTGTTGATGCGACTATATTGATCATAAAAGAGCGTGCGGTTCATTTCCTCGAAATTGAACACATAATTGAGCGCTTCACGAACCTTGGGGTCCTGGAATTTTTCGCGCCGCAGGTTTGGAATGAAGCCCACCATCACGCCGGACGATTCATCGGGCACCAACTCCTTTATGACTTTGCCTTCTTCCAGAGCAGGGAAATCGTAGCCGGTAGCCCATGTCTTGGCGGTGCTTTCGATCCTGAAATCATAAGCGCCAGATTTGAAGGCCTCGAACATCACCGTGTTGTCGCGGAAGAACTCATAGCGAACCTTGTCGAAATTATTCTGGCCGACATTGATGTTGAGGTCTTTGCCCCAATAATCGTTCACTCGGTCATATTCAACATATTTGCCGGGGGAGAAATCCTTGACCTCATAGGGTCCGGAGCCAAGCGGCGGTTCCAGCGTTGCGTGGCTGATATCGCGCTGCTCTCCCTTGTCATTGGTCCCGGTCCACCAGTGCTTTGGCAGGATCATCAATTCGCCAACGATGAAGGGCAATTCGCGGTTGCCTGTCTGATCGAAGGTGAAGGTCACTTCCCGCTCGCCTGTAATCTCGGCAGACTTAACATGCGAATAATAGAATTTTCGCTGCGGGTTCAGCTCGATGGATTTCTCGAAGGACCAGATGACGTCTTCCGGCGTGATCGCAACACCATCATGCCAGCGCGCATTCTCGCGCAGGCGGTATTTCACATAGGAAAAATCAGGCCCCACATACATGGCTTCAGCCAATAGCCCATAGCTGGTGGAGACTTCATCATAGGAGGGCGTAAACAGGGTTTCATAAATGAGCCCCAACCCGGATGCGGCTTCGCCCTTGGTCAGGATCGGGTTGAAACTGTCATAGCTCCCTGTGACCGCAAGCCGTGCGGTGCCGCCCTTCGGGGCGTCGGCATTGACATAATCAAAATGCGCAAAGTCGCCTTTATATTTCGGTTCACCCATAAGGGAGGAGCCACTCACCCATGTCTCGAATTCTACCGCGCTGGCTGTTCCGTCTCCGTCAATCAGGTTGAGTGCGCCGCTCGATAAAAGCGCAAGGGAAAGGAACCCGGCTCGGAGGGCCGAAAGGCCGCGACTAGGTAAAGATTGAGACACTCTGTTTCTCCTGTGGCACCTTCCTCATCTGGCATTGGACCTCAAGCGCCGTGCCATGAAGAAGTGTCGTTAAATGATTGCGTTCTATAACCAGAGACATCAAGGCAATGAGCCTGAAGGCACAGTCCTGACCGGTCTCTTCATATGAATCCGATTGGGACCACCTTATCAAAGCTGGCTTTGGTCGAGTAGCCGCAATTTCAGGCAAATATTGGCCTAAAAAGTCAACGCATCAAATGATGAAAATGTTCAAAAGCAATTGGACCGGAATATGGCATGGTGTGTCATATTCCGTGAATTTTTCGTAATGATGTCAATAATCAGGCTGGTTTCAATCCAAGCTGAGCGGCTTGGCGTCCGTTGCCTTCATCAGTGCCTGCGGCTCTACCTTGAACACGGCGTTGGGCGCACCGGCTGCTGCCCAGACTGTCTCGAAAGTAAGCAGATGCGGGTCGATATAGACCTCCATGGGACAAAGATGGCCCACCGGCGCAACGCCCCCAATGGCAAAGCCGGTTTCCGAGCGCACCTTCTTGGGATCGGCCCGGTCAAGTGTAGATCCGATCACGTTGGCGGCAAGATCCATATCGGCCCTGTTGCTGCCTGCGATCAGCAGAAGCACCAGATGCTGGTTATCGTGACGTTCGAAAATAAGGCTCTTGACGATCTGGTCCACTGCGCATCCGCAGGCAGCAGCTGCGTCTTCCGCTGTGCGCGTCGTATCTGCCATGGTGACCACTTCGCTTTCCAGGCCCAAAGCATCGATGGCTTCCTGAACGCGAACCTTAGAACTTTTTTTGCCTGCCATTATGAAAATCGCTCCAAAATCAAACGGGAATTATACAATTACATCCATGGCCTTCTGTTCACCAACGTTGAATACACGCTTGTATCGTGTGATCTCGTCAGCAGGCCCCATGGCTTTGTTCGGATTGTCCGAAAGCTTGACGGTCGGCTGGCCATTGGCCGAAACAGCCTTGCAAACCAGCGAGAAGGGCGAAAGCTCGTCTCCATGTACCAACCCTCTGAAATCATTGGTTAGCAGCGTTCCCCAACCGAAGGATACGCGGACCCGATCATGAAATTTGTTGTAGAGGGCACCGATCTGATCCACGTCCAGACCATCGGAAAAGATGATCAGTTTTTTGCGTGGATCTTCGCCCCGATCCTTCCACCACTGGATGGCGGTCTCGGCGGCTTCCTCTGGCTGGCCGCTATCGACGCGGATGCCGGTCCAACTGGTCAGCCAGTCTGGTGCATGCTCAAGGAACCCCTTGGTACCATAGGTGTCAGGCAGAATGACGCGCAGATTGCCATCATGCTCGCGCTGCCAATCCTCAAGCACTCTGTAGGGCGCATAGGCCAGCTCTTCATCATTTTGCGCAAGAGCCGAATAGACCATTGGCAGTTCATGCGCATTGGTGCCAATGGCTTCCATTTCGCGGCGCATGGCGATGAGGCAGTTGGAGGTCCCGGTAAAATTATCTCCAAGTCCCTCCTGCATGGCCTGCACGCACCAGTCCTGCCAGAGGAAGGAGTGGCGCCGCCGGGTGCCGAAATCTGCCACGCGCACATCGCCAATCGCGCGCAGGCGCTCGACCTTTTCCCATAGGCGGGTCATGGCGCGGGCATAGAGAATTTGCAGCTCGAACCGCTTCATCTTGTGTAAAACCGCCCGCGAACGCAGTTCCATGATGACCGAAAGGGCCGGAATCTCCCATAGCATGACTGCAGGCCAAGAGCCCTCGAAGGTCAGCTCATATTGGTCGCCCACCCGTTCCAGATGGTAGGGTGGCAAGGTGAGATTCTCGAACCATTCCATAAAATCGGGATGGAACATGGAGCGTTTACCGTAAAACATATTGCCGCGCAGCCATGTGCTCTCACCGCGTGAGAGCTTCAGCCCACGGATATAATCAAGCTGGGCACGCAATTCGCCTTCATCAATCAGCTTGGCGAGCGGCACATCCTTGGATCGGTTGATCAGGCTGAACTCGACATGCACGTCGGGCTTGTTGTGAAAAACCGACTGGGCCATCAGAAGCTTGTAGAAATCCGTGTCGATAAGGGACCGGACGATGGGGTCGATTTTCCAGCGGTGACTATAAACGCGAGATGCAAGATCGATTGTCATGATCTATCCTGAATGAAGAAATTCGCAGGCAGGCTGGACCGGCAGGGCCCGCTTTGCAAGCGCTGGTTTTGGCAATGGGTGAAGCCTATTGGCCAATAATGTGGATATTATGGGCTTGCATATCGGCTAGAGCATCCTTGAGCGAGCCATTAAGATCAATGGCGCGGCATGCGGAAAGATCGACCGACACATCAAACCCGAGTTTGGCAGCGTCTACAGCCGAATAGCGCACGCAGAAGTCTGTCGCAAGTCCTACAAAAAGCAAGGAAACCACGCCTTTATCCCGCAAATAGCCCTCAAGCCCTGTCGTTGTGTGATGGTCATTTTCGAAAAAGGCCGAATAGCTGTCTATCTGCGGGTTGGAACCTTTGCGCAGGATCAGATCGGCTCTATCCGTTTCCAGATCAGCGTGAAAGGCGGCTCCAGAGGTGCCCTGAATGCAGTGATCGGGCCAGAGCACCTGCTCCCCATATGGCATTTGCACCATGTCATAGGGGGATTTGCCCTCATGAATGCTGGCAAAGGAGCTGTGAGAAGCCGGGTGCCAGTCCTGTGTCAGCACGATATGCGCATAGCTTTGCTGCATCAGGTTGATTTTGGAGATGATCTCGTCTCCACCGGGCACAGCAAGCGCACCGCCGGGGCAGAAATCATTCTGAACATCAATAATGACAAGCGCTTGATGTTGTGAGCGTTCCATAATGGGCGCCTTTCCAGATACTCAACTGGTAACTTACAAATTTAGCGCTAATAAATCAAAGAACTGCGCCCAACGCCAGATGGGGCTTGCAAGAAATACTAAAAAATGTGCTCAAACATAAAAGCAGTTGTAAAAAAGAAAATAAAGAAAAAGGCCGGATGCTTCCGGCCCTTTGATAGCGTCAAACAGAATCCTGCAAGGTAGAGAGCTACTCTTTCAAAGTCTGCAAATAGCTGATCAGATTGGCGCGATCTTCCGGTTTTTTCAGGCCAGCAAAGGCCATGGCTGTACCTGGCACCATATCTTTTGGCTTGGTGAGATAAGTATTGAGATGTTCCGGATCCCAAACCTTGCCTTCACCGAAGGCGGTCATGGCATCGGAATATTTGAAATCATCAACCGAAGCGACAGCACGGTTGACGACACCAAACAAATGAGGCCCGGTTTTGTTGGCCATTTCGGCGTCAAAGGTATGGCAGGCTGCGCATTTCTTGGCAACGCGCTCGCCTTTTCCTGCGTCTGCAGAAGCAAGAAGGGTGGCAAAATCCACCTCTGGTTCGGGTTCTTTGGCTGCGCCGCCGCCAGACCCGTCTGCAACTTCAATCGCATAGCCGGGTTGGTCCGGGGCATCATCACTAAAGATGTAGCCCGTTGCCATCCCTGTAACCATAATAAAAATAAGGGCCATCAAAACAGCGCCAGCCATTTTGTTGAATTCGAAAAAGTTCATAGGTCCTTGCTCCCGGTCTTTGAAGGACGAAACGGATTACCTAGGATTGGTCCTAAGGTTCACTCGGTAATTCTTCCTGCGGAAACTACTAGCTTTTCCTGATGGATGTCCATAGGAATAGCGGCTAACAGGGCTCGACTTTCGCCATAGACCGGGCCCTTTTCAACAACATAAGGAAGAATCCTTATGTTTGCAAAGGAGATAGACGCAGAGCCTATCCTTTTGTTTTTTGTTTTCCCGCCTGCTGGTTCTGCTGCAAGAGGGGCACAAGAGGGGCAGATGTGGCCTGATCCTGCCATAAAAGGCGCGTGACATTGGCGCCCCCAAAGCGTAAAGCAGGCAGACAAATAAAGTCTACCCAATGAAGGGGCACGAGGGTGCCCGGCAAGGAGTCATTATGATCGCCAAGAAAGTCGTTTTTCAGGGGGAACCTGGTGCCAACTCGCACACCGCCTGCAACAATGTATTTCCAGATGCGGAGGCGGTTCCGATGGCAACCTTTGAAGACTGCTTTAACGCGGTCCAAAATGACCTTGCCGATCTGGCCATGATCCCCATAGAAAACTCTGTGGCCGGACGGGTGGCCGATATCCATCATTTGATGCCGACTTCCGATCTGCATATCATCGGCGAATATTTCTTGCCCATTCATCATCAGCTGCTCGGCCTGCGAGGGGCTCGTCTTGAGGATATCACGTCCGTTCAGAGCCATGTGATGGCGCTGGGGCAATGCCGCAAGATCATTCGAGACCGCAAGCTGCAGGCGATCGTCGGGGCCGATACCGCAGGCTCGGCTCATCAGATTTCCAATCAGGGTGACAAGACAAAAGCAGCGATCGCTTCTGAGCTGGCTGCCGATATCTACGACCTGGATATCCTGAAAGCCGATATCGAAGATGAGGATCACAATACAACGCGCTTCATTGTGCTGTCCAAATATCCCATCAAGGCAGATAAAAGCACCGATCTTGTTGTAACCACATTCGTGTTCCGAGTGCGCAACGTGCCGGCAGCGCTCTATAAGGCGTTGGGCGGTTTTGCCACCAACGGAGTCAACATGACAAAGCTGGAGAGTTATCAGACCGGCGGCAAGTTTTTCGCAACGCAATTCTACGCTGACATTGAAGGACATCCTGACGATACCAATGTGCGTCTGGCGCTTGAGGAGTTGCGCTTCTTCTCGGCCGAACTCAAGATTCTTGGTATCTACCCTGCGCACGAATATCGCAAAAGGAACCACGAACCCGAGGCCAACCGCGATTTGCGGCCAAGCCCCGACCTGTGAAAGGGATAGGCAAAATGCCTTCCTGAGTGGTGTGACTATGCAATGGGCGCGTCCAATATGGGCGCGCCCGTTTTTTATTGCAGATTTGCTCTGTCCAGCCGAACCTTGGTGCTGAGGGTAAAGGATTGTGGGTAAAATGAAGAAGAGGAAGCGGCCTCTTGAGGCAATTTCAGAGTGATTGCGTAAAAAAATATTGGAACATTATCGGTAGTCAACACGTCTATAAAATGTGCGTCTGAAACAAGTGCCACCTAAGAGGGTAATTTGTAGGGAAAGCGAGTAATTTGTCGCTGCTTAATGACGCCCTGAGTATAGATCGTTCTAAATAGATAGTTAAATATAGCACTGTTTAAAATCAAACCTAAGTATCTGGAATTTATGGAATTCCTTGATCACTAATTCTCAACTTTTTCTGAGTATTTTACTTCGGTAATAAAAAAATCGGGACCGAACACATTGAGCGACAAGACGAATATAAAGTGGTTTCAGCGTTGGGCTACTTTCAGGGGGCGTTTCTGGAACGTGGCCCATTTGCCTGTTGTTGTTGCTACTCTGGTTATCGTGATCATTGAATTGGTTGCCGAAGACGCCAGTAAAGATGCTTTTCTGGAAAAGTCGCGGGCTGAATTGCGCAACAAGGCCACTCAGGTTGCTCTCTCCATTCAAGGTGCGATCATTGCCAACATCGAAACCGGTAGAGGCCTTGCCAATGTGATCCGGACCGAGCCGGACATGGATACCGAGCGGTTCAACCAGCTCGCCAAGCAGATCTTTCACTCCTATTCTTCCATGAAGGTTATCGCCATCGCGCCAAATCTGGTTGTCTCAAATGTCTACCCGTTGGCTGGAAATGAAAGCGTGGTCGGGCTCGATTACCGCAAGGTGGAGAATCAAAGAGATCTTGTGTTTGACGCACGAGATAAGAACGAATTGACCATGGCAGGGCCAATGGATCTGGTTCAGGGTGGCACCGGGCTTATCGTGCGCTATCCTGTCTATATCGACTCTCCTGACAAGGGGCGCTATTTCTGGGGTATCGTGTCAGCTGTTCTGGATGTTGACTTCTTCTATGAATATGCCGGCTTGTTAGATAAAGATGCTGGTATCGACTATGCATTGGTCGGCAAAGATGGCCTGGGGGCGTCTGGAGAACAGTTTTTTGGACTAGAAGGCATTGAGGCGTTAGACCCGATCAAGGTGCCAGTGGAGTTTCAGGTTGCAAGATGGGAGCTTTTGGCAGTACCTCATGGTGGCTGGAGCGTTCCTGCATCGATCTTCTGGCTCATCCGGGCGATTGCCTTTGCGGCCTTTTTGCTGGTGGTTGTCCCGATGGCCATCGTATCCAAACTGTCTCGCGAGCGCATGGCCCATCTCAATGCCCGTATCGAGAGTCAACGCGAGCTGGCGAGTGTTTCCAAACGCTTTGAGCTTGCTGTTGATGCCCTTAAACTTGGTGTCTGGGAATATGACCCGGAAGTGCACAGGTTCACATGGGATCAGCAAACCCGTGAGATCTATGGTTTAGATCCTGATTGTGATATCAATGAGGTAGACTGGAAAGAGCGCATCTTCCCGGAAGACAGGGCGCGTTTGTTTGATGAGGGTAGTCGGGCCATTGCCAGCGAAGGAAAATTCTGCACCGACTATCGCCTTCGGATGCCGGATGGAACCGTTAAGACCATTCGTGTGTCGGCCTTGGAGTGGGTAGATGACGATGGCAACACGATTTATTTCGGGGTGAGTTGGGATATTTCCAAGCATGTTGCCCGCGAAGAGGCCCTGAAGGAAGCCCGCGCTGAAAGTGAAAGACGCTATCAGCAGCTTGAGAAGGCCAAGACACGTTTAGAATTCAATGCATTGCATGATTTCCTAACCAAGCTGCCCAATCGGCGCTATGCCGATGAATTCCTCGATGGTGAAAATGGCTCGCCATGGCCCTTTGATGATGATGAGAACAGTTGGCTACTGAAGATCGATTTGGATGGGTTCAAGGAGATCAATGATAGCTTCGGTCATGCAACCGGGGATGCCATGCTGATCAAGGTCGCCGATATACTTCGGTCGCTGAAAAATGAAGGGGAGTTCATTGCTCGTATTGGCGGGGATGAGTTTATCATACTGTGCTCGAGCGCGGCTAACAGGAATAGACCTCAGGAACTGGCTGAAAAACTCATTGCCATGTTGCATAAGCCACAGAACAACAAGGGCCTAAATTGTCGATTGGGCGCGAGCATTGGCCTTTCCAACTGGGCCGATGCCAAGGAAAGCCCAGACAAGCTGCGCTCCAATGCAGACCTGGCCCTGTATCAGTCAAAGCAGAATGGCAAGGGCTGCTTCACATTCTTCAGCCAGCCCCTGTTTCAGACGGCCAATGAGAAACGCCGCCTTGCCGACGATCTGCTACGCGGCATCGAAAACCGCGAATTCATTGCCTATTATCAGGGCCAATATAACGCTGAGTCCCATCGTCTTGTTGGTGCCGAGGCTCTGGCGCGCTGGGCGCACCCCAAGCGCGGGCTGGTCTATCCTGACATGTTCATCGAGCTGGCCGATAGTCTCGGCGTAACCGGCGATATCGATGCCATGGTCATGGAGCATGCTCTGGAGACGAAACAATTCTGGGCAGACAAGGGGCTCAATATTGATCGTGTGTCGGTCAATGTTTCCGCCAAGCGGTTAAGCGACAGAGATCTGATCCCCGGCCTCAAGGCAATGGATTTCGATCCGTCACATCTGACTTTCGAACTGGTCGAGTCAACCTTCCTGGATCGCAGCGCGCCACAAGTGGCAGCCAATATCCGGAGGCTGAGAGAAATGGGGATCGAGATCGAGATTGATGACTTCGGCACCGCCTATGCGTCCATTGTCAGTCTGATGCATCTGCTACCGAACCGTTTGAAAATCGACAGGGAATTGATATTGCCGGTCACATCAAGCGAGGATCAGCGCGAGCTTGTGCATTCCATCATTCACATCGGGCGGACGCTGGGCATCGGTGTGGTTGCTGAAGGCATAGAATCGCTAGAGCATGCCGACATTCTGCGTGTCATGGGGGCAGATATCTTGCAGGGCTACGCCTTCAGTCGGCCGATGACTCGCGAAAAATTCTTCACCCATCATGCCAAGGGTAGCCGGTTTGACGTCGCTTAGTGAGGCAAAGGGGCTGCCTGCTATGGATGGTGCCTTTTAAAGGGCAGGCCGAGTTTATCCTCCGCCTGCCAATAACCATCTGCTCGACCAATCATCCCATCAACTGATAGCTGACAGGCACAAAGTGGAAGCCCTGGTCGCGGGTTTCTACGAAACCGGCAGCAGGGAAGGGCATGTGATAGCCAATCAGCGGGATGCGGTCGGTTGCCAACATGCCCAGCACCTTGCGGCGGGTCTGCACGGCCATCGCCTTGTCCATGTCATATTTGACCTCCCAATCAGGATAGGCCAGCGACCAGACATAATGGTTCGCCAGATCGGCCATCAGCAGCAATTGCTTGCCCATGCTGTCCAGCATGAATGTCATATGTCCCGGTGTGTGGCCAAAGGCTGCCATGGCGGTGATGCCCGGTGCAACCGAGTCTCCATCCTTGAGGAAGGTCATCTTCTCGGCCAGTGGTTTGACATTTTTGGCGAAACCGGCGTTGTCGGTTTTAGACCATGCGTCATATTCAACCTGTCCGGTCAGATAGGCTGCATTGGCAAAGGTTGGGGTGCCATCCTTCATCAGGCCGCCAATATGGTCGCCATGCATGTGAGTGATCACCACATGGGTCACATCCTCGGGCTTGTGGCCAGCCTGAGCCAGCGCCGCCGTTATGCCTTCGGCATTAAGGCCCGTGTCAAACAGGATGACAGCCTCTCCCGAGCGCACGAGCGTTGGTGTGAAATAGAATTGAGCCATATCCGTGCCGATGAAGTTCTTGGCGCTGACTTCGGTGAAGACATCATCGGAGACATTGATGCCGAAAATTCCATGCGGGTTGTCGCGCGGGGTCGAGCCGGCCAGCAGCGTGATGACATCCAGCTCTCCGAGCTTGAAGCCACGGGCCTTGGCCATGGGTAGAGCCGGTTTCATCATGTTTTCGGCAAGGGAAATTCTGGGTGCAAGCATCAGCCCGGCAGCGCCCGCAGCGCCAACCATCGCCATGCGTCGATCAATCGAAATGGTCATAGTGTTTCTCCCCTGATCACTATTCGCGTCAAAAACGGGTTCAAGGCAGGCCTTTTCGAGGCGTGCCCTCAATTGCCTTGAGCGTGAATGGTAGTCGAGGTTCCGGACGCTGGCGAAACACTATCCTGTGATGAAATCGTGTTCAGTTTTCAGCATGCTCTGTATCATGATTGTTTCTTTCTGTTTCTGTCCTTAACGGGATTTCAATCGAATTGATGCTAGAGCTGATACCGATCTACCGGTGGCGACTGCTTTCGGGCTTACCGCTTTCACCCTTCGAATAATAAGAAATGAGTAATGAGCAGGAGCTGAATGTGAGCGGAGAAAAAAGGCCAGTTTTTGCCCTCTTTGCCGTCTGGCGCCTGCTCGCGGCAATCATGGTGATGCTCTATCATTTCTGCGCTTTCGGGCCGGAAGCCTACCGTCAATTCGCAATGGATGCAGAAGTCTTCACTGCCCTGCTTGATCTGTTCTTTATCGTCTCTGGTTTTCTGATCTGGGTGCATTATTCCAAACGGTTGACGGGGCCGGCGGCCTATGGCGTCTTCCTGCTGCGCCGTCTGGCTCGGCTCTATCCCTTGCATCTTCTGACATTGGGAATCTTCTGCATGGCCTGGCTGATCATCTCGCTTGCCGGGCTGTCGGTTGAATTGACGGACTATTATTCCTTTCCAGAACTGGTGCGTCAGCTTCTTCTGGTCAATGCCTGGGGATTGTCGGACGGGCTCGCCTTCAACTTCGTTTCATGGTCATTGTCTGCGGAATGGTTCTGCTATCTCACTTTGCCGGTCATCGTGTTCATCTTCCGCAAAGTCGGATTGTGGGGGCTCGTCGCTCTGCTGGCTTTCTGTGTGATCGCTCTTGAAGGGCTCACTTACCTCAAGGTCATCCCGTTCCCCACATGGCTGGATGCCAACACATGGGGCGCTTATCGCGTTTTCGCTGATTTCGTGCTGGGGGCCATTATAGCCATTGTCGCTTCGAAGCGCCTGATCAGAGTGCAAAGCCACTGGTTTGCATGGGGCGCGCTACTGCTTGCCCTGTTGGTCATGGTCATGGATTTCCGCTTTGGCTATGCCAATATTGTAGCCATAACCATCGCGCTCTATCTCGCCGCACAGGTGGAAATCAACGCACCAGAGCGCAGCGCCTATCTCATGCCGCTGATGCCTTTAGCCATCGTTTCCTTCGGCATCTATATGTGGCACCCGGTTTTCGCCGTGTCCATTCTCGGGCTGGGCTGGCTGATGATCCTGCAACCCATGCAGATCATTGGTTTTGCGCCGGTGCTGGCCATTGCCGTGATTGTAACGATTGTCACGGCGTTGCTGTCCATGCGTTTCTTTGAAGCACCAGCGCGCAAGAAGCTCCTCTCGCTGGGTGCGGGCAATATGGTTGAGAGCATGGCCCTGCACCCTTCCAAGAAACCCTCCTGATCAAAGGCGCGTGGGTCTAGTCGTCCATATTGACCCAGCTACGGATCAACCAGGCTGCTATAGAGAATGGCCCCGGCGTATGGGGCAGGTCGCTGTCGGTGCCGCGGTCCATCAGGGTTCGCACTTCGTCGCGCGTGAACCAGCGGGCATCGGTCAGTTCTGTCGGGTCAACGGTGATGTCGCAGGAGAGCGCTTCGCCATAGCAGCCGATCATCAGCGATGCCGGGAAAGGCCAGGGCTGGCTAGCCATATAACGCACAGTTCCCACGCGGACAGCCGATTCCTCGAAAACTTCCCGGCGCACCGCCGCTTCAATTGTCTCGCCTTGCTCCATGAAGCCGGCGAGCGTGGTGTAGATCGGGCCGGTGAAGCGGGTGTGATGCGCCAATAGGCAGCGCTCGACGCCCTCATCATCCTTGTGCAGTACCAGCATGATTACCGCAGGGTCCGTGCGCGGAAAATGAACGGCGGAACAGTTGGGGCAGTCACGACGGGCGCCACCAAGGGTGACCACTGTCTTGCTGCCGCATCTGGAACAGTAGGGGTGGTTTTCGTGCCAGTTGAGCAGACCGCGGGCCTGCGCGATGGCGCCCAACTGATCGTTTGGCAACATGCCGTGCAGGCCCAAGGTCCGCACGGATTCAAACCCGTAGCCGTCGGTTCCTTCCAGCTTGTCTGCCGCGTCATCAGTAAGCAGCATGGCAAGGCGCGGCGCGTCTCCTTCTTCGGGATCGGTGCCAAGAATGATCGCCGTTTCCATGTCTGCGCCCAGGGTTTCAGCTTCTGCCTTGCTAAAGATGGCCCTGGAGGTCTCTTCCTTTGTGGCCAGCAGAAGGGTGTCCTTGTGAAACAGATAGAACCCCGCATCTTCCTGCGCCATCATGGCTGGGATGCTGTCCCCATCGCGATGCTCTGTGTCTCTGCTAAGACGGTTATGCATGAAGCCAACGCCCTCGACAGAAGGAGCGGAGCGAACGGCAGCAAACGGGTCGGATGAGAAAGCAAAATCATTCATGGTCAAGAGGTGTCCAGAAGCAGGTCAAAACGGGCAGTGGCCAAGCCATCGGCCGGCCGAAGAGAAGAAGGGGCGAGAGAAGAGGGAAAGGCGTGTGGGTAACAGATCTTATTTAGAGCAGAGCTGCGGCAATCCTTTCGATCAAAGCGCATGCGGATGCCCTTTCATAAGGTCGGGCAGGCACCTTGCCCCAGATCGGGCCAGCCCAGGCTGCATCGCTTTCAAAGCGGGCAATAACATGAATATGGAGCTGGCGCACCTGATTTCCAAGGCTGGCAACATTGAGTTTATCGCACCCGGTTTCCGCTTGCAGCACTTTGGAAACGCGCGCGATTTCATCCATCAAACGATGTTGGTCCTTTGGGGTGAGATCGATCAATTCCTCAGCGCCCGCGATTTGCGGCACCATCACAAGCCAGGGAAAATTGGAATCATTCATGAGCCGCACAGTACAGAGCTTTAGCTCAGCCAGAGGCAGGCTATCAGCCTTCAGTTGGGGATCAAGTGTGAATTCAACCATCTTTTTGCTCCATATGCCCAATTTTGCTGACAAGGAATCGCTTATTGCCTCTTGCATTAGCATGCCACAAGTGACATATGAACAGGCGGAAGGCTGGCAATGGACGTTCCCCTCGCCAACCGGGTCAGGTCCGGAAGGAAGCAGCCCCAACGAGTTTCAGAGCGGGTCATCTGTTCAGTCTTCCACTTTTCCCACCACATTTCGATAGAGCGCACAATAAAGCGCTCCGAGTGCGTTCTCCAACGGCCCATTTCGCATTGCTCCCTTGCATGGTTCGGGAAATGACGTTTGTGATGCATTCCTTTCAACAACAAAGACGTATCCTGTGACAAGATAGGTGACGCAGCGCGCGTTCCTCTGCTATGGATAGCGATATTCGGTTTTTGCAAGAAGGCGCAGGATTCCCTTATGGACGATCAAGAACATCAATCAGCTGAAGGTTATCGCGTACTGGCGCGCAAATACCGCCCTGCGAGCTTTGATGATCTGATTGGTCAAGGCCCGATGGTTCGCACCCTGACCAATGCCTTCAAAACCGGGCGCATCGCACAGGCCTATATGCTGACCGGTGTGCGCGGGGTGGGCAAAACCACCACCGCTCGTATTCTGGCCCGCGCGCTCAACTATGAGATACCCGGCGAAATCAGCAGCCCTACCATCGATATGCCTCGCCTTGGCACCCACTGTCAGGCTATCATGGAAGGCCGCCATGTTGACATCATGGAGATGGACGCCGCCTCCCACACCTCGATCAACGATATCCGTGAGATCATTGAAGCGGCGCGCTACAAACCGGTGAGCGCGCGCTACAAGGTCTACATCATCGACGAGGTTCACATGCTTTCCACGGCAGCCTTCAACGGACTGCTCAAGACGCTCGAGGAGCCGCCCGAGCATGTGAAATTCATTTTCGCCACCACCGAAATTCGCAAGGTGCCCGTCACCGTGCTCTCCCGCTGTCAGCGCTTCGATTTGCGCCGCATCGATGCCGGAGAAATGGCGACTTACATGCAGAGCATGTGCGACAAGGAGCAGGTGGAAATCGAGGAAGATGCCTTGCAGATGATCGCAAGGGCAGGGGAAGGCTCGGTGCGCGACTCGCTCTCGCTGCTTGATCAGGCCATCTCTCATGGAGCCGGCAAGATCACCGCCGAGACCACCCGTCAGATGCTGGGCCTTGCAGACCGGGCGCGTATCATCGATCTGTTTGAAGCCCTGATGAAGGGCGATATCGCCAAGGCTCTGGAAGAACTCAAGAGCCAGTATGATATTGGCGCAGAGCCTGCGGTGGTTCTCTCCGACCTTGCCGACTTTGTGCATCTGGTTACCCGCCTCAAGCTGACGCCTGATGCCAGCTCGGAGGCTGCCGCGAC
This sequence comes from uncultured Cohaesibacter sp., assembly GCF_963682185.1. NCBI lineage: Bacteria > Pseudomonadati > Pseudomonadota > Alphaproteobacteria > Hyphomicrobiales > Cohaesibacteraceae > Cohaesibacter > uncultured Cohaesibacter sp. The sequence continues at coordinate 3,620,809 of NZ_OY821667.1, forward strand.
CGAAGCGGAAAAGACCCGCGGGCGCGATTTTTCTACCCATCTGTCCGTGCGCGTGCTCTCGCGGGCCTGGCAGATGCTGATCAAGGGACTGGCCGAAGTGCAGTCTTCGCCGCGTCCTCTGGCCTCGGCTGAAATGGTACTGGTGCGCATCGCCTATGTGGCAGATCTGCCAAGCCCGGATGAAGCGTTGCGCATGCTCGCCAACCGAGATTTCCGACCTCCGATGCCCACCGGCGCGGGATCAGGCCCTTCGACCCCGCCGGATGCAACACTTCCGCCCCACTCTGGCCCGCAGGACCAGCAGAATATGCCACCGCAAGGCATGCCCCATCAAGGGCCCTCCGACCCATCGCAAGGGGGGAGCCCATCCGCCATGCAGGCTGGGGCTGGCATGAATTCGGGCGCCAATCCGGCCAACATGCCAACACCAGATTTGCAACGTGGCCAGGTCGATCCGGCACAGGCAGAAAAGGCCAATCTGCGACTGGTCTCCAGTCAGAGCGCAGTGCAGGTGGCCCGTCAGGCCCGCGCCAATCCCCCGTCCGGTCATGAAAATGCGGCCTCTCCGGTCAAACCCGTGATTACACGCTTTGAGCAGATTATTGCGCTTGCCAAGTCTCATCGCGACATAGCGCTGCAATTCACGCTGGAATCGGCCGTTCGCCCTGTCAGCGTTGTGCCAGGCCGTGTCGTGGTCGCCTATGATGGCGCCGATGGTGAGGCTTTCCAGACCAAACTGTCGCGTAAGCTTTCCGAATGGACCGGCGAACGCTGGCTCGTCGACCTTAAAAAGGAAGGCGGCGGCGCCACCCTGTTCGAGCGCAAGGAAGAGCGCGAAAAGCAGGCCCGCGAAGAAGCCGACAACCATCCGCTGGTCGAAGCGGTGCGCAAGGCCTTCCCCGGTTCCAAGGTCGTCGACGTGCGCATCAATCGCGACTTTGAAGAAGAATTTCTGGCGCCGGTCATTGAAGACCCGGACGAAGAGGGCGATATGTCTTTGACAATCGATGACGCGGACGAGTTCGGGCTCGACGACTTGTAGAAGCCGCATACCGTCCCCTGTTACAGCTGTAGAGATATGACGAAAGCCTTCTGGCGCTTGTAAGCCGCCGGGGCGCGAACGAAAAAGGATGATCCCCATGGACATGATGAAGATGATGAAGAAGGCGAAGGAAATGCAGGCCAAGATGGCCGAGATGCAGGAAGAAGTCGCCGAAATGGAAGCAACAGGCGTAGCCGGTGGCGATATGGTCAAGGTGACGGTTACCGGTAAGGGACAGATGAAATCCCTCTTTATCGATCCATCCATGATCAATGCCGATGATGCCGAAATCCTTGAAGACTTGATTATCGCCGCCCATAATGACGCCAAAGCCAAGGTTGAAGCCGCCATGCAGGAAAAAATGCAGGCTATGGCAGGCGATCTGGGCCTTCCTGCTGGTATGAACCTGCCATTCTGATTGCGCTTTCAAAGACAAGAGGCGTTGCGCGATGTCCCTTTCTTCTCTGCTGCTCTATGCGGGAACCCTGTTTCTTGTTGCCAGCGTCCCCGGGCCGAGCATCACTGCTCTGGTGGCACGGGTGTTGAGCAATGGCTATCGTGATGTGCTGCCTTTTGTCATGGCCATGTGGCTGGGAGAAGCGATCTGGTTGTCTCTCGCCATCGGCGGACTGTCGGTGGTTGCTGCTACATTTGCCTCTGTTTTTGTTGCCATCAAATGGCTTGGCTGTGCTTATCTGGCCTATATGGCCTACAAGATGTGGTTCACGCGGCATGAAGAGGCGAGCGATGAAGCTCTGCCAAACCGGAAATCCGGTCTCGGCATGTTTTTCGCAGGCTTTGCGGTTACCATGGGCAATCCCAAGATCATGCTCTTTTATGCGGCCTTGCTGCCGACCCTGATCGATCTGGGCTCTGTCAGCACCGTGGGGTGGTTCGAGTTGCTCGTTACCATGCTGCTCACCTTGGCGACCGTTGATCTTGGCTGGATCTTCTTTGCCAACAAGGCAAGGCGACTTTTGAGGAGCCCCCGTGCGGTGCGGATTGCCAATCGGGCCGGAGCGGTTGCCATGGCAGGTGCTGCCGCAGCAATTGTTAGCAAGTCCTGAAACAAGAGCCGCCTGATGCAATCGCGGTACTGAGATGAGGTGTGGTATGGCAAGTCATGTTGCCGGTCCGGAAATTGAAAAACTGATCAAGCTTCTGGCGCGCCTGCCCGGTCTTGGGCCGCGCTCAGCCCGTCGGGTGGCGCTGCATCTGATCAAGAACAAGGACCAGCTTCTTGTCCCGTTGTCCGAGGCGATGACGGTCGCGGTTGAAAAGGTTCAAGTATGTGAAATCTGTGGCAATATCGATAGCGCCAGCCCTTGCACCATCTGCACCGACACCCGCCGCGACCCATCCGTTCTGGTCGTGGTGGAAGATGTCTCCGATCTCTGGGCGCTGGAGCGGGCCTCAGTCATCAATGCCGCCTATCATGTGCTGGGCGGAACGCTAAGCCCTCTGGATGGCGTCGGACCTGACGATCTCAATATCGCCGGGCTCCTCAAGCGCACTGCCAAGGGCGAAATTCGCGAAATCATTCTGGCGGTCAATGCCACGGTGGAAGGCCAGACCACGGCCCACTATATCACCGATCAATTGCAGGAACAGGCCAAGGAGCTGAAGGCCACCAACCCTGCCTATGAGCCGATCCGGATATCCCAGTTGGCTCATGGTGTGCCCATTGGCGGGGAGCTTGACTATCTCGATGAAGGCACCCTGTTACAAGCGATCCGCAGCCGCAAAGCTTTTGAATAAGGGAGACAGGGCGCGGCTTTCTTCAAAGCGTCCCACATCATTCTGCTTTCAGCGTTCTTCCTCATCCATGCTGAATAGGGAGCGCGAGGTACCCGGCTCTGCAATCTTTGGGCCGGCAATGCCATAAGGTCCCTTCAAGGGAAAGGCGGGCGTATCCTCAACAGGAGCTGACGTCTCGGCTTCTGGCTCTTCTTCATCATCGCTTTTTGGGGCGGCTATTTGATCGGAATTGTCCCTTGCAGCCGCTTGCAGCTCGGCTTCGCTGACATCGATCTCCTCGATCTTGCGCCCGCGTTTGACGATCTTGCCTGTCGAGGTGAGAATCTGGTCGACATCCTTTTGCGTCTGTCCGAAATGAGCCTGTAGCTTGGAGACCCGATCATCAAGCCGCGTTACATCTTCCATCAGGAGGGTCACTTCGCGCTGGATAATGTGGGCCTGTTCGCGCATGCGGGCATCTTTGAGGATCGACTGGATGACCTGAATGGACAATGTCAGCAGGGAAGGCGAAACGATGACAATCCGCGCCCGATGCGCCGTTTGCACCACATCGTCAAATTGCTCATGCAGATCGGCAAACAGGCTCTCGGACGGTACGAACATAAAGGCTGTATCCTGCGTTTCACCCACCAGGAAATAACGCTCCGATATATCCTTGATATGCTTTTTGACATCATTGCGAAAACGGCTTCGGGCGGCCTTGTCCTCATCCGGATTGGCCGCTTCCTTTACCGCCGTCCAGCCTTCAAGTGGAAACTTGGCATCGATCACCAGCACGGCCGTGTCATTGGGAATATGAACCACGCAATCAGGCCGCTTGCCGTTTGATAAGGTAAACTGGAAATCATAGGCATGCTTGGGCAGGGCATCCTCGATAATGGCTTCCATGCGTCCTTGCCCGAAGGTCCCGCGCGCCTGCTTGTTGGCGAGGATCTGCTGCAGCTCGACCACCCGCCCTGAAAGCTCGGTGATATTGCCTTGCGCCTTGTCGATCAGGGCCAAACGCTCATGCAGCGCCCGCAAATGGTCGCCTGTCATCTTCTGTTGATCACCAAGGCTCTTGGTTACCGTCTGGCTCAGCCGGTGGCCCATGCCGTCCATCCGGTTGGTCAGAGCCTGCGACATCTCTGTCTGTCGTGTCGAGAAGATCTCTGCCATGGTCTGCATGCGACCCGTCATCTCGGCTTGAAGCCGGGAGAGTTCATCCACCTGTGCTCTTTGGCGGCGGGCCTGTTCCTGCGCGTCAAACAGCTCCTGCGCCCGCACGGTATTCTGTCGCGACAGGCTGATGAGAAGCCAAAGCACCAGCAGCCCGATCAGCGCCAAGGCGCCGATCAGGATCTGGAAGGTCGATATGCCATGCTGGCCCAGTGTGATCACAATGTCATTCATGGCGCGACTATAGAGCGATTCGGAAGCGGAGCGAAACAAAGTGTGAACATGGATGTGTGTGCTTTGGTCGGAATTGGTTAGAAAAGCATAGGAATTTCCTATTCTTTCGCGCCTTTGAGATTGACGCTTGAAGCTGAAAAGCTTATGTCAGCTTCATGGCTGTGATGGATATTGTAACATTGCCGGATCCGATCCTGCGAAAGCAATCGCTTCCGGTTGAGCGCGTAGACGATGAGCTGCGCACTTTGATCGACAACATGATTGAAACCATGTACAAGGCCCCGGGCATTGGTCTGGCGGGCATACAGGTGGGCGTGGACAGACGCCTCTTCGTGATGGATGTGTCCCGCGAAGAGAATTCCCCCATCTGCATGATCAATCCAAAGATCATTTTTCAGTCTGAAGAGCTGAATACCCACGAGGAAGGCTGCCTGTCGATCCCAGAATATTACGCAGAAGTAGATCGTCCCAAACAGGTGACGATGGAATTTCTCGATCGTGATGGCAAGCCGCAGACCCTCGAGCTGGATGAGCTGGCCGCAACCTGCGCCCAGCATGAGTTCGACCATCTCAATGGGGCTCTCTTCATCGACTATCTCTCGAAGCTGCGCCGGGATCGGGTGATCAAGAAATTCACCAAGCTGGCCAAACAGAAAGAGAAGATCGTCCTGTAACGGTCTTCCATCATCACTGCAACGCAACGAGGGTATGCCATGCTGCGCGTCGTCTTTATGGGAACGCCGGATTTTTCTGTTCCGACCTTGATGGAAATTGTCGGGCAAGGCCATGAAGTGGTCGCTGTCTATAGCCAGCCACCGCGCCCGGCCGGTCGCGGCATGGAAGAACGTAAGACGCCGGTGCATCAGGCCGCCGATCAGCTCGGGCTTCCCGTTTTCACGCCAACGTCGCTGAAGTCTGAAGAAGAGCAGGAGAAATTCCGCGCCCTTGATGCGGACGTGGCTGTGGTTGTGGCCTATGGCTTGTTGCTGCCCAAGGCCATTCTTGATGCGCCTCAAGAAGGCTGCCTCAATCTGCATGGCTCGCTTCTGCCGCGCTGGCGCGGGGCTGCTCCCATCCAGCGTGCCATCATGGCGGGCGACGCCGAAACCGGTGTTCAGGTCATGCGCATGGACGAGGGGCTTGATACCGGCGACATCTGCATGTCAGAGACCATCCCCATCACAGAACAGATGACGGCTGAAGACCTGCATGACAAGATGATGGTACTGGGAGCCGACCTGATGGTGCGGGCGCTCGGCGCTCTGTCGCGCGGGCTGCTTACCTCCCGGCCTCAGGCCGAAGAGGGCGTAACCTACGCCAAGAAAATCGACAAGGCCGAAAGCCGCATTGATTTTTCGATGAGCGCGAAAGAAGTCCATAACATCATTCGTGGCCTGTCGCCGTTCCCCGGCGCATGGGTCATGATGACCATTCGTGGCAGGGAGCAGCGAGTCAAGCTTCTGCGCTCTGAGCTGGCCGATGGCTCTGGCACTCCGGGCACTCTGCTCGATGATACCATGACCATAGCCTGCGGCGAGGGGGCGGTGCGCCTTGCCAAGTTGCAGCGCGCCGGCAAGGGCGCCATGAATGCAGATGAGTTCCTGCGCGGTGCCGATTTGACCATCGGCGACGTGATCGCATAACCGGTTAAAGATTTCATGCCTCGTTACAAGCTTTTGATCGAATATGACGGACGCCCCTTTTCTGGCTGGCAGCGGCAGGATAATGCGCCCTCTGTCATGGGCCTGATCGAGGAGTCTCTGTTCAAATTCACGCATGAACGGGTGACGCTGTTTGGTGCGGGGCGCACGGATTCAGGGGTTCACGCCACCGGGCAGGTCGCGCATATGGATCTGGAGCGCGATTGGCACAGCCTCAAGCTGAATGAGGCGTTGAATTTCTTCCTCAAGGAAACCGGCGTGGCCATTCTCAAGGTCTGGAAGGTGACGGACGCCTTTGACAGCCGCTTCGAGGCCGTCAAACGCTACTACCGTTACCGCATCTGTAATCGCCGTGCGCCGCTGACCTTCGAAATCGGGCGTGCCTGGCAATATAGCTACGCGATTGATGTGGAGCGGATGCAGGCCGGTGCCGATCTGCTGGTCGGGCATTATGACTTTACCACCTTCCGCGCCACTGCCTGTCAGGCCAAGAGCCCATGGCGCACCATGGAGAAGCTCACCATCAGCCGCGAGGGCGAGTGGGTCTATATGGATGCGATGGCGCGGTCCTTCCTGCATAACCAGATCCGGTCTTTTGTCGGCTCTCTGGTGGAAGTGGGCTCCGGACGCAAACCGGTTGACTGGATCAGCGAAATTCTGGAAGCCCGCGATCGCCGCGCCTGCGGCCCTGTCGCCCCGCCCGATGGGCTTTACCTCACGCAGGTCGATTACCGCCAAGACATCGATTATGTCATTCCCGAAGAGCCATGGCAGGGCCACGGTCACAAGTAAGGGCTGCAGGAGAGGTGCTTAGGCGCTGACTGTGGCCAGACTGACGCTATGCAGCCAGAAGGCTGAGGCAATGCCGATAATGACCATCAGAATAGCCAGTCCAAGCGCAGTGAATGGCGGACATTCCAGCACGAAGCTATAAAGCCGATAGGCCACCCACATGGCAAAGCCATAGATGCCGAGCATCAGCATGATGGAAAGCTGGGGCGGAATGAGCTGCGTTGTCATTATTGCGCCGGGCAGCATGGTGATCAGAACCATGATCACGCTTAGCCAGTTGTAACTCACGATCAGCGGAATGAACCGGTCCCGGTAGCCCAGAACCGAAATGATCGCATAAAGGATCAGCGGCGGCAGGCCCCAATCCAGAAACAGCTGCAACAGATAAAGCGTGCCCCCGCCAGAGCGAAAGAGCAGCACCTCATCGAGATAACCGAACAACAGCGCATAGAACAGGCTGAGCGGCTCGACGATCAGCATCGCGATGAAGGAAAGCCAGAAGCCCCGTCGGGTGGCATCAATGCCATAAAGGGCGTCGTCCTTGCCGCGCACAAAAGACCACAACAGTTCAAGATGATAGAAAATATAGGTCATTGAGTGCCTGTCAGGTGAGGAGCAATGCGTCGAACACTATGGATAGATCAACAAGCGGCAGATGTCCAAACGCGGCCATTCTGCATACCCAGAAAAAACTGCACGATGCATTAGCTGATAGAAAACGAGGTCAGCATAGCTGACCCCGTCTTTTAATCAACTTGAGAGCGCAAATGCGATTAACGCTCGAAATACTGCATCATGAATTCATAATAGACCTCGGCGAGCTGCTCGATGTCGGCCACGGCGACATGTTCATCGACCATATGCATGGTCTGGCCAACAAGGCCGAACTCGATCACCGGGCAATAATTCTTGATGAAGCGGGCGTCCGATGTGCCGCCGCCGGTTGAAAGCTCCGGAACTTTGCCCGTGACGGTTTCGACCGCCTTGGAGAAGCGATCAATCAGGCTATCCGAGCGCGTCAGAAAAGCCTCGCTACCATCCGCTTCGAGCGAAACAGAGAGCTTGAAGGCATCGCCCGAGAGGCAGTCTGTGGCGTGCTTGGTAACAAATTGGCCCAGCGTCTCGGCAGTCCAGAGGTCATTGAAGCGCACATTGAAGCGGGCGGATGCCTGCTCGGGAATGACATTCCAGGCCGGATTGCCCACGTCGAAGGAAATGAATTCCAGATTGCTGGGCTGGAAAAAGTCCGTGCCCTCGTCCAGCGTCTGGGCGCTGACATGCTCGACGATTTTAGCCAGAACCGGCACTGGATTGTTGGCCAGATGCGGATAGGCCACATGGCCTTGTTTGCCGGAGATGGTCACCGTGCCAGACTGGCTGCCGCGACGCCCGACCTTGATCATGTCGCCCATGCTGTTCGGATTGGTTGGCTCGCCAAGAACAGAATCGGTGAATTTTTCACCCCGTTCGGCTGCCCACTGCATGAGCTTGACGGTGCCATTGACTGCCGGTCCTTCTTCATCACCGGTAAGCACGAAGGAAACGGTGCCCTTCGGCGCGCCGTGGGTCTCGACATAACGCAGGGCCGCGGCAACAAAGGCAGCTACGCCGCCTTTCATGTCAGCTGCGCCGCGTCCATACAGTTTGCCATCCTTCACTGCGCCGCTGAAAGGCGGCTGCTGCCACATGGCTTCTTCGCCCACCGGCACCACATCCACATGACCGGCAAAGGCCAGATGAGGCCCCTCGCCACCGGAGATCTTTGCGAACATATTCTCAACGTCTGGATAGCCATCTTGAGAAAAGGTCGGACGATGCACCTCAAACCCGAACGGGGAGAGCAAATCATCAAGCAGGGTGAGAACGCCAGCCTCAGCGGGCGTTACGCTGGGGCATTGGATCAGGGCGCTGGCAAGGTCCGTGGCTGTTGGAGCTTTTGTCATGTCGCAGGAGCGCTTTCTTTCGGATAGAAAAGATATGGAGGGCGTCGTCCTACGGATCAAGTCGGCAGGACGCAGGGTCTGGCGCGAGCATAGAAGACCGCGCGGCGGCCTTCAACCAGCTTTCTGCGCTAGAGCAATCATGTCTGATGATAAGCAGCGGCTAGATCGCTGTAATTTGCGGCTCCCCATCCTCTTCAAGGGCAGCTTCTTTGGGCGCACGAAGGCCCAGATCATAGAAATAGATCAGCCAGAAGGGGATGAGTGGCGCCAGAAACATCAGGCGGGTGGAAAAGCCAATCGAGCAGGACAGCGGAAAATGTGGTGCCAGAGCGCTTAAGGTCAGCAGGATGGGAATGGCATAGGCAAAGAAACTCTTGTGGCCACGCCCCATCTTGCGCAGGCGCTTGATCACGAGGCAGTACCACATGAAGAAAAAGACAAGGGCCATGACGCCAAGTGCGCCATAATAGGCCATGCCAAGAAAGGTAGACGGGTCTTGCGAGCAGAGCTGGTTTTGCGGCACTCGAAACAGATAGGCCGCTCCGATCTCCATGGGAAAAAGGAACAGATGGCCAAACCAGAAGTCCCTTTTTCCGATCTCGCCACGACTATCAAACAACAGGCCTTCAAACGTCATCTCATTCTCCCCCAAATCCCCGTTTGAAGGGCGTTGCCATGGCTTCGCTCTTCAAACGGATGATAAGACAAGCCTAGCGCGGCTCATCGCTCGGGACAAATGATAAGACGCTTTCCACCGGCGCGTTAGACTATCGCTTAGTCTGTTCTCTGGCCGCAAACACCTCCTTGGCCACGTTGAGGCCGTTGATCGCGGCTGGCAATCCGCCATAGACAGCCATTTGCCAGATGACTTCGACGATCTCCTGTTCGCTCGCCCCTACGGCAAGGGTATGCTCGATATTGATCTTGAGCTGTGGCGCAGTCTGTCCGCCCAATACCGTCAACGCGGCGACGGTCGCCAGCTGTCGGCTCTTGCTATCAAGGCCCGGGCGGGAATAATGTCGACCATAGGCCCATTCGATGAGGCTCTCGCCGAAGTCTGGCAGCATGTCGCCGAACCAAGCATTCAGATTGTCTTCAAGGCCGGGGTGATGCGCGTCGCAATAGGCACGGGCTCGTTCAAGAGCGCTTGTCTGGCTGTTGGATGCGGGGGATTGTGCTTGTGTCGCTTGCATGATCTGCCTCCATGACATGGGCTTTTTCCATGTCCTTGTAGATTTCGATTTTGTTATCGAGAACGGGAAGCGTCGCTTGCAAAGCGTCTATCTGTTGCTGCACGGTCCTGCGCTGGTCCTCCAGCATCTGGCGTCGCGCCGCAGCAGTTTGCGGACCTTCGGCCCTCAATTGGGCATAACGAACCATGTTGGATATGCCCATGCCGGTGGCCTTGAGATGCTTGAGGAAGGTCAGCCAATTGGCGATCTCCATACCATATTGTCGCCGCCCGCCCGCATCGCGAGAGGCGTCGGGCAACAGGCCGATCTTCTCGTAATAGCGGATGGTGTGGACGGACAGGCCGGTCAGATGTGCCAGATTTCCGATCTTCAAGGGTCAGCTCCTGTTTCGATAATTCGGGAGGCTAGATGTTCAAGTGCACTCTAGGTCAAGCGGTAAAATAAAAAAAGTCCCGCCATCAGTGCAATGGCAGGACTTCGTATATTTGTTGTTGTTTACGGACAGTTAGTCGCGCAGCAGCTCGTTGATCGAGGTTTTCGAGCGGGTGCGCTCGTCCACGCGCTTCACGATCACTGCGCAGTAAAGGTTCGGGCCCGGCGTGCCATCTGGCAGCGGTTTGCCCGGCATGGTGCCCGAGACAACAACAGAGTAAGGCGGTACTTCACCCATGAAGATTTCGCCGGTGGCGCGGTCAACGATCTTGGTGGATGCACCAAGATAAACGCCCATGGACAACACAGAGCCTTCACGCACAATGACGCCTTCGGCCACTTCTGCGCGGGCACCGATGAAGCAATTGTCCTCAATCACCACAGGGCCAGCCTGCAGCGGCTCCAGAACGCCGCCGATGCCAGCGCCGCCGGAAAGATGCACATGCTTGCCGATCTGTGCGCAGGAGCCGACTGTTGCCCATGTGTCGATCATGGTGCCTTCATCAACATAGGCGCCCAGATTGACGAAAGATGGCATCAGTACAACGCCCTTGCCGATAAAGGCGGAGCGACGCACGGTGCAGTTCGGTACAGCGCGGAAGCCAGCATTTTCAAAGTCGATGCCGCCCCAGCCTTCAAACTTGGAAGGAACCTTGTCCCACCATGTTGCTTCGCCCGGGCCACCCTTGATCACTTCCATGGCATTGAGCCGGAACGACAGGAGCACGGCTTTCTTCAGCCACTGATTGACAACCCAGTTGCCGTCTTCTGCCTTTTCCGCAACACGCGCATGGCCATTGTCGAGTAGGGTCAGCGCCTTTTCGACTGCATCCCTGATGTCGCCGGTCGTGTTGCTATTGATGGATTCGCGAGCCTCGAAGCCTGCTTCGATCGTGCTTTGGAGCGCGCTCAGATCAACTTGGGTCATGTCACTTGCTTTCAGCTTGTCATGTTGATGGTGATGAAGCTTGCAAGATCAATCCTGCCTCCGGCTGCCAAAAGGCACAAGGCTGGACGATCCCGCTGTCGCGCAAACCATAAGCAATGCGTTTGCGAAGTCAATGCGAGAAGTGGCAAAGACCTTGATTTTGATCAAACGGTTTGGTTGGAGAATGGACGAAGGTCGCCCAAGGTGGGCCCTTTGCCCGGGGGGAGAAACGACAAAGGGTCGGCACGATGCGTGCCGACCCTTCTTTATGTCTGATCCGGTCGGGTGTAGGTCTTATAGAGACAGCACAAACCGCCGGTAGGACGTCGACTTCTCCTGCAACAAGCCATTAAGATGAGCGCACCCTGCCTCAACGGCCTGCTCTTCATCATCAAACCTGTTTTCGATGTCGCAGAGTTTCTTGTAAAGAGGGGCGATAACTTCACGCACTGCTGTACGATTGGGTGCACGGCGTGACGCCTCGTAGCCGATCACTTCGCCTTTGTCATTCCGAGACGGAGTGACACGGGCAAAGGTCCAATAATGGTCTCCTGTGGTCGTCAGATTCTGCATATAGGCAAACATGTCTCGCTTCTCTTCAAGTCCGTCCCAGAGGATTTTGAAGATAGAGCGAGGCATTTCAGGGTGGCGAACACAATTGTGGGGCTGACCAACCAGGCTCTTGTTGGCATAGCCCGTGATATCCCGAAAGAACGCATTGCAATAGGTTATGTAACCGTCCTTGTCGGTTCTGCTGACGAGAATTTCACTTTCGCCGAACTGCTTTTCTATACCGGTAGGAGAAATTGTTATTGTCATTTCGGTCTCCTTGGTTGCGATTTGGCAGACACCGCTGGGAGGGGCGCAGTCTGCCGGAATGAGCGCCTGTCGTTACTGAAAAACACCGACCCGGTTGCATTCGAGAGGCGCATTGGGGGTCTCAATTTGGGCCTTGTTTTTAGAAGTCCTCAAAAATATAGATTATTTTCACAAAAGGAAATAAAAATCTTCGCGGACCCGTATTGAGCAAACGGCACCATGCTTAACTGTCGCAATTTTAATCTGACAGTTGGTTTTTATTCCAGAAAAACACAGAATAATCTGACAAATTGATAATAATATTTCGTGATACGAAAAGTCCGCACAAATTAATTGCAAGATATAGTGGTCTGATCAATTTGTGAGCAAGTAATAAGAAATTTTATGCAGAAAGGTGATTGGTATAGGCTTTTCTCTAAAAGCCATGGTTGCTTGCGCGATCTGGGTTAGTGCGTATCTTTATATATTAGGGCGATTTTAAGGCTCAGTGTGGCATAAACTGGGTTAACGATGATAGAAATGGTGCAATTATGCCAATCGTCACGAGTCTATTCTCGAATGCCTTGATCGTTTTTAAGTGGGATTTGACGGGAAAAGACAGGCGCAGAATGAGCCTACGGACCGGGTTGGATTTTTGGGGGACGAAATGAATTATAAAGGGCGATTGCTGTTTACCGCAGGGTTTATTTTGTCCGCAGGCGGAGCCGCACTGGCGACTGAAAAGCCGCTTGATCCGATGGCCGCGACGGACAGTCCTTCTCAGGCCGTTCAGACTGCTTTGGAAGCCGATCAGGAGGCGCCACTACAGATCATTGTTTCGCGCAAAGACCAGCGCTTACGGGTCTATCGTGGACAAGAGGTCATCGCTACGTCTCGCGTGTCGACCGGCAAGGCGGGGCACTCGACGCCAACTGGCATCTTCTCCATTCTTGAAAAGAGAAGACAGCATTTTTCCAATATCTATGATAGCGCCCCCATGCCCTATATGCAGCGCCTGACCTGGTCTGGTATCGCTTTGCATGAATCCGGCTCAGTGCCCAATTATCCCGCATCCCATGGCTGTGTGCGTTTGCCACGCGGTTTCGCAAGCAAGCTCTTTTCCATGACCGAACGTGGCGCGCATGTCATCATCGCCAATCGGGAAGCCGAGCCGGAATTGATCCATAACGCACGGCTTTTCCAGCCCGAAGATGTGCAACTGGCCAACAAACTGACGGAATTGAGCCTTGGCCCGTCACAGCCCGTCAAGGGGCATGGCAAGATCGCGCTTCTCGATGATCGCCCTTCGGAAGATCCGCTCGCTGCGAAAATTTCCATGCGTCTTAATCTGCTTGATCAGGTGAAACGGGATAATTCCCCCATTCGGGTATTCATCACCCGCCAGCCGCGCGGCAATCTGGTGCGCGAAGTGCAGATCATGCTCAATGAACTGGGCTTTGATGCTGGTGAGCCGGATGGATTGGCTGGCAAGGCCACTTATGGGGCCGTGCGCGCCTTCATCAAATCCAGACAAGGCAGCATCGAAGACCAATCCCAGCCTCTTAAGGCGGTGATCGACAAGACCCTGCTGACCGCGCTTTATCATGCCGCAGGCAAGGGGGAAGTGCCGACAGGCCACATCTATGTGCGGTCCCGTTTCAAGCCTCTGTTTGATGCGCCGATCATGATCAAGAATCCCGAGGCGCCTCTCGGGGCGCATCTGCTGACCGCGACCCACTCGCGCACGCAAAGTGGCAAGCTGGATTGGCTGTCCGTCAATCTGACAGATCGCTATGACGATAGCATGCAGACCCGCCTTGGTGTTACGCAGGATATGGACAACGAAGCTCTGGTTGCCTCCAGTGCAATTCTCGACCGGATCGAAATTCCCGATGAAGTGCGCGCCCAAATTGATCTTCTGGTCAACAGCGGCTCTTCAATTACGATCTCTGACAGGGGCTTCAGCCGTGAGACAACCCCTGTCGGCACTGACTTCATTGTGCTGACCAAGCCGGATCTTCCTTCCGCCAGACCGATCCAGAAGACGGTGGAGCGAAAAAAGCCCGTTAAGCCCAAGCAGGTCGCCAGAAACAAAACTGAACCCGTGCAGGAAGCTCCCAAGAAGAAGGGGCTGTTCTCCATGCTCATCAATCGCGGTGCGAGTTTGACCGAGGTTAGAACCCGCTGATATGGGCGCCCGCTTTCAGCCTTGCCCGCTGATGATAAAGCTGATTGCAAACTGAAGAAAAACAATAGGCCCTGTTTCTTTTGGAAACAGGGCCTTCTTATTGAACACAAGAAATCGCAGGGCTTTCTGACGCTGTTCTATTCGGCTGAGAACTGGTCGTCGAAGCTATAGCCAGAGCCGCGCACTGTGCGGATGGGATCTTTCGCCCGGCCGCGGTTGATGGTTTTGCGCAACCGACCCACATGCACGTCGACGGTCCGTTCATCGACATAGACATCATGCCCCCAGACGCCATCCAGCAATTGTTCGCGGGAATAGACCCGCCCCGGATTCTGCATCAGGAATTCCAGCAAGCGATATTCTGTCGGTCCCAGTGTTACCTCGCGGTTGGCGCGCTTGACGCGATGGGTTTCGCGATTGAGCTCCAGATCCCCGGCCTTGAGAATGGTTGCGACTAGATCAGGGCTGGCCCGGCGCAGAATGGCCCGCACACGCGCCATCAATTCAGGAACAGAAAACGGTTTGACGACATAATCATCAGCGCCGGTCGAAAGCCCCCGAATACGTTCGGATTCCTCACCTCGTGCCGTCAGCATGATGACAGGCAGCTTGACTGTTTTGGGCTTGGCGCGCAGGCGTCTGCATAGTTCAATTCCGGACAGGCCCGGCAGCATCCAGTCCAGCAGAAGAAGGTCGGGCAGGGTTTCCTGCAACCGGCTTTCGGCTTCATCTCCACGGGCGATCACTTCAACCTGATAGCCTTCGGCTTCCAGATTGTAACGAAGAAGAAGGCTAAGGGCTTCTTCATCTTCAACGATCATGACTTTGGGGCTCATAACCACTTTTCCGCATTCTGCGATCCGGACGATCGACAGGATCGGATGTCGCTCGGATCTGACATTTGAAGAGAGCAGGCCGGCGGCAAACGGGCCGAACTGTTCCAGTGTGCGTGCCATCATGGCAAAGGACGGATCGGGCCAAAGCCCGATCCGTTACGTTAAAAGGTGCCGTCTTCCAGAACCTTGCCGGTGTCCACATAGTAGACGCTTTCGGCAATGTTGGTGGCGTGGTCGCCCACGCGTTCCAGATGCTTGGCGGCAAACAGGAGATTGGCGCAGAAGGTAATATTGCGCGGATCTTCCATCATGTAGGTCAGGAATTCCCGGAACAGGGACTTGTAAATCGCGTCCACTTCGTCATCCCGTTTCACAACGGCGATGGCGGCGTTGGAATCCGATGTGGTGTAGGCATCCAGCACCATGCGCATCTGCTCCAGAACGATCTCGGCCATATGCTCGATGCCATGCAGCAGCTGTTTGGGAGGCGTCTTGCCGTCCATGGCGCTGATGGAGCGGGCGATATTCTTGCCAAGATCTGCAACGCGCTCCAGATCGGTCGCAATGCGCAAAGCGGCAATGATCTGACGCAGATCCTGTGCCATAGGCTGGCGCCGCGCGATGATCAGAACGGCGGTTTCTTCGATCTGCTGTTCCATCTTGTTGATGGCGCGGTCTTTGGCAGCGGTTGCCTGTGCCGCCTTCACGTCCTGACGGACCAGAGCGTTGATGGCGTCCTCGACCATGCTTTCTGCCTGGCCACCCATCTCCGCAATGCGACCGGTCAGGTTGCGCAGGTCGTCATCATATGAGCTGACTGTATGTTCGGTCATCTCGAATCTCTCCTTAAATTCGCACATTTCTCAACAGGATAAAGCTTTTTGCCTGATAGAGAAGGCGAACAAATTGCTTAGCCGAAGCGGCCGGTGATGTAGTCTTGGGTGCGCTTGTCTTTGGGATTGGTGAAGATGTGGTCGGTCGGACCTTCCTCTACCAGATTGCCCATATGGAAGAAGGCGGTGCGCTGGGACACACGGGCCGCCTGCTGCATGGAGTGTGTCACGATGACGATCGTGTAATTCTCGCGCAGCTCATCGATCAGTTCCTCAACCTTCGCCGTGGCAATCGGGTCAAGAGCCGAGCAGGGCTCGTCCATCAAAATGACTTCCGGGCTGACAGCGATGGCGCGGGCGATGCAAAGGCGCTGCTGCTGCCCACCGGAAAGACCTGTGCCCGGTTCATCAAGGCGATCCTTGATCTCTTCGAACAGACCGGCCTTCTGCAAGGAGGTGACAACCACTTCATCCATTTCTGCCTTGGTGCGGCAGAGGCCATGGATGCGTGGGCCATAGGCCACATTCTCGAAAATGCTTTTCGGGAACGGGTTCGCCTTCTGGAACACCATGCCAACACGGGCGCGCAGCTCCACGACGTCCACGTCGGCGTCATAGATATCCGTGCTGTCGAGCATGATCTTGCCGCCGACGCGGCAGATATCGATTGTGTCGTTCATCCGGTTAAGGCATCTCAGGAACGTGGATTTGCCACAGCCGGACGGCCCGATGAGCGACGTCACCTGATTTTCCTCGATTTTCAGATCTACATCAAACAGCGCCTGTTTGGCACCATAATGAACGGTCACCTTTTCACCCGACATCTTGATCGGGTTGGAGCGGATATCGCTATCCTGCTTGAGGTTTGGATTGGTATCCTGCATGGTCAAATGCTTTCTTTATCCTGTGAGCGGGGCGCCGTCTCAATGGGGCTGCCCGGCCATTCAAACCGGTGGTTCAGTGCGTCGCTGGCTTACCAGCGGCGCTCAAAGCGGCGACGCAGAAGCACCGCGGAAATATTCATCAGCGCAAGAAACGCCAGAAGGATCAGGATCGCAGCGGATGTCCGCTCCGTGAAGGCGCGTTGTGCTTCCCCCGACCACATATAGATCTGGACGGGCAGGGCCGTTGCCGGATCAAGAGGCGTTGCCGGGAAGTCCTTGATGAAGGCCACCATGCCGATCATCAGCAGAGGTGCGGTTTCACCAAGTGCCTGCGCCAGACCGATAATCGTGCCCGTCAGGATACCCGGTGTTGCCAGGGGCAGAACATGGTGGAAAATCGCCTGTGTCTTGGAAGCGCCCACACCAAGTGCCGCTTCACGAATGGAAGGCGGGACAGCCTTGAGAGCCGAACGGGTCGCAATGATGATGGTTGGCAGCGTCATGAGGGTTAGAACCAGACCGCCAACAAGCGAAGCGGACCGCGGCAGTCCGGCAAAGTTGATGAACACAGCCAGCCCCAACAGACCGAACACAATGGAAGGCACCGCAGCGAGGTTGTTGATATTCACCTCGATAAGGTCGGTCCAGCGGTTTTTCGGCGCAAATTCTTCCAGATAGATGGAAGCGGCAACACCGATTGGCAGAGCCAGAACCAGCACGATGAGCATCATGAAAATGGAGCCCATGACAGCCACGGCAATACCGGCCGATTCAGGTCTGGAGGAGGGACCATTGAAGAACAGGTTACTGTTGAATTTCTTCTCCATCGCCCCTTCTTCAACCAGCTGATCGATATAGGCGATCTGCGCATCTTTGACCAAGCGTTGCTTTTCTGGAACATCGCGTGGGATCTGGCCCTTGACAAAGCTGTCAATGTCGCCGTCTGCCAGTGCCCAATAGTCAATCCGCGTGCCGATGAGATCGGGATTTTCAACAACCAGATCGCGCAGATCGACCGATGCCCCCTTGGAAAGCAGGCTCTTTGCCACACGCTGCTGTTTGCGTGTCGCCTTGTCATTGGGGTCCAGACCAACGGCCTTGGAAACAGCCCGCTCCAGAACCTTGTTATAGCGGATAGGCATCTGGATGGTGCTGATGTCGCGGTTGCCGGACGGGTCGATCAGCTCGGCATTAAGGTAAAGATCGAGATGAATCTTTGTCTGCTGAAAGGCTGAATAGCCTTTCGTGACGATGGACAGGAACAGCATCACAAGGAACAGAATACCCAGAATGATGGCTGTGATACCCAGAGCCTGAAAGCGACGTTCTTTACTGTAGCGCTTTTTCAGTCCGAGATCGCGCTGCGTGCTCGTGGCGATGGTTTCGCCCTGTATGTTGGTTGCATCAGTCATCAGTCATACTGCTCCCGATATTTCCGCACGATGTGCAGAGCAAAGATGTTGAGCCCCAGGGTGATGACAAACAGGGTGATACCCAGCGCAAAGGCCACAAGGGTCTGCGGAGAGTTGAACTCAAGGTCACCAGTCAACTGGCTGACAATTTTTACGGTCACGGTGGTCACCGCTTCAAACGGGTTGGCTGTCAGGTTGGCCGCGATGCCTGCAGCCATGACCACGATCATCGTTTCACCAATGGCGCGGGACGCTGCGAGCAGAACGGAGCCGACGATCCCTGGCAGGGCTGCGGGCAGAATGACCTTCTTGATCGTTTCCGACTTGGTCGCACCTAGCCCCAGAGACCCATCACGCAGGGATTGCGGCACCGCCGTGATAATGTCATCGGACAGCGAAGAGATGAACGGGATCAGCATGATGCCCATGACAAAGCCTGCCGTCAGCACCGAGGTAGCTGAAATATCCAGCCCGATAGCCGCGCCAGCGTCATGAAGGAACGGGCCGACGGTTACCAGCGCAAAGAAACCATAAACAATGGTCGGGATACCGGCGAGAATTTCCAGAAGTGGCTTGGCAATGGCGCGGACCGAATTGTTGGCATATTCGGCCATATAGATGGCGGCGAACATGCCGATTGGAACCGCTACGAGCAAGGCGACAAAGGAAATATACAGTGTACCCCAGATCAACGGGATGAGACCGAAGGAGCCTTCGCCCCCGCCTTCACGACCAGCGGACGTAAAGCGGGGATCCCACTCGGTGCCAAAGAAGAAGTTGAACGGATGCACCTGACTGAAGAAGTGGATCGCTTCAAACAACATCGAAAGCACGATGCCCACGGTCGTCAGGATGGCGATGGAGGAAGCCAGCACCAGCGCGACCTTGATGTTGCTTTCAACCAGGTTGCGTGCGCGCAATCGCGGCTTGACGCGCAGATAGGAAAGGACAAACCCGAGAATGACCAGTAGGACAACCCCGGCGATCAGAACCACATTACCGGTCGCGTTGACCTCATTGAGCCGGTTGGCAGCATCCACCACAGTGCCGGGCACATCTTCAGCCAGCGCGACACCAACCGATTTGAGAGTCGGGCGCACGGCGACAAGGCCATTGTGAAGCTTGGCAGCGGTGTCCTCATCCAGAAGGCTGACACCAATCGCGACACTTTCAACAACGCTACGCATCAGGGCGCGGCGGGTGTCGAGCGTTTCATACTGCTCTTTGTCTTCGCAAATGGCCGGGGTTTGCGCATCCGCGTCCCCCTCAATCCGTGCCAGTGCGCGATCGCAGGATTGGGTGTAGCCAGTGCGCAACTCGGTGTCGATCACTGAGCTGTTATAGAATGGCTGCGCAACGAGAATGGCCACCATGTAGAAAATTGCCGGAAGTGCGGTCCATATCATCACATAGGAACCGTAATATCCGGGACGCGAATGAAGTGTAGCTATATTTCCGTTGTCACAGGAGACGGCGCGATTACGCCCCAGAACTGCACCGACCAGCGCGAAAACGATGATAGCTACCAAAAGCCATAACGGGCTCATAGCGATCTGCCCCTTGAGCGATTTCAATTATCGCATTGTAAATTTACTACGAGATTTCTCTGGCTGCCTGCATCCGACTTCATCTTGAAAAATCGGTGAGGCCGAGAAAGCCGCTCCAGACGTCTGCCCCATAATCGTGCGCCATGCCCAAGACGGAAAACGGGACTTCACTTTTTCCTTGCGGGTCAACTGACGGAAAACCAGCTGACGGAAGTCAAAAAAAACCATGCGCAGGGAAGCCCCGCGCATGGCTCTAAAGAGCAAAGCTTAAAGGGTTTTACCTTCAGCGATCGCAGCTTTGATAGCTTCGCGTTCTGCTTCCGGAGCAGGAACCAGACCATATTCAGAGGTCGGGGAGCCTTCGCCGGTCATGTCGTCGGACATGAAGAAGTCAACATACTCTTTCAGGCCAGGGATAACACCCAGGTGAGATTTCTTGACATAGAAGAACAGCGGACGAGACACAGGGTAGGTGCCGTCAGCGATCACTTCAGCATTCGGAGAAATGCCGGACATGGTAGCCACTTTCAGCTTGTCCATGTTGTTTTCATAGAAAGCAAGACCGAACACGCCGAAGCCGGTTTTGTTGCTGTCGATGCGAGCGAGGGTTTCGGTGTAATCGCCGTCGATGTCGATGGCTTTACCGTCTTTGCGAACCTTCATGCATTCTTTGCCAGCGGCTTTCTTGTCAAGGCCGGAAGCAACATACAGATCGAAGGCGCCAGCGGCTTTACAGCCAGCTTCCAGAACCTTGGTTTCGAAAACTTCACGGGTACCGTGTTTTTCGCCAGGAATGTAAGCTGCGATTTCCCAGTCAGCAAAGTTGGCGTCAACGTCAGACCATTTGGTGTTGGAGTTGTCGACCAGTTTGCCGTCTTTAACGATTTTCGGAGCCAGAGCGTTGAACCAGTGGATTGGTTCGAAAGCGAAGTCCGGGCCGTTGACGTCAGAAGCGAATACGATGCCATCGTAGCCGATTTTGACTTCCATGATTTCCTTGACGCCGTTTTCAGCGCAGGTCGCGATTTCTTTGTCTTTGATCTTACGGGAAGCGTTGGCAACGTCGATGGTGTCTTCACCAGCGCCCTGACAGAACTGTTTCAGACCAGCAGAAGAGCCACCGGATTCAACAACCGGGGTTTTGAAGTCAGGATAGTTTTCACCAAAAGCTTCAGCAACGATGGTTGCGTAAGGAAGAACGGTGGAAGAACCAGCAACCTGAACCTGGTCACGAGCCTGTGCGGCGGTACCAGCAAGAACGGCGGTGGCAGCAATAGCAGCTGCACTAGCAAAAGAAGCGAATTTCACTTGACCTCTCCATAAGTCAGTTTTTCGAGCGACGAGCCACACAATTGGCTTTCAAAGTGCGCTCACGAATATGCCGACCTTCCCGTGAAAGACTTGCGCCTTATCTGTGCAAGCATGATGACCGGGTGGCCGGGACAAGCGCGAACCTATCGTTCGTATGTGATGGGTATATGACATCTGTATTTCAGTTTTATGACAATTTAAGCAACTGAAATATATGGAGAATTTTTTGGACAATTATAAAACCGTCATAAACTGTCACAATTCGGCAGAGTCGCTTACCGGCAAGCGGACCTGAAAGGTTGCGCCTTCGCCGGGCTGACTTTCCACCAGCAGCTTGCCGCGGTGCCGCGTAAGAATATGTTTTACAATGGCTAATCCGAGTCCGGTGCCTTTCTGCTCTCTGGAAGAGGCAACATCCACGCGATAAAAGCGCTCTGTCAGGCGGGGCAAATGCTCCTGCGAGATGCCTGCTCCATAGTCCCTCACATTGAAGCAATGATAGGGCTTGCCGTCTGCAGAATCGATGACCCGACTATAACTGATATCGATCTTCTCGCCGTCCTTGCCATATTTAAGGGCGTTCTCGACCAGATTCTCGAACACCTGCACCAGTTCATCGCGATCACCGGAAACCCAGAGATCGTCATCCAGCTGATTGGTTTTGATTGCGACATCCAGATCTTGCGCCAGCGGGCTGAGGCTATCGATGACGTGACGCATGATTTTGGAGAGATCGACGCGCGTGTCCGGCAACACATGCGCGCGCATTTCGATTCTCGACAATGATAGAAGATCCGAAACCAGCCGCGACATGCGCTCGGATTGATCAAGCATGATGCGCAAAAAGCGGTCGCGTGCGACCGGATCATCCTTGGCCGGGCCCAACAGGGTTTCGATGAAGCCGATGACGGACGCCAGCGGCGTGCGCAATTCATGGCTGGCATTGGCCACGAAATCTGCGCGCATCCGGGCCATATTCTTCTGTTCTGTCTGATCATGCAGAAGCAACAGGATGAATTCGGGGCGATGCTCCCCTTCAGGGTCGGAATTCAGATGAATAGGTGTGACCCATGCCTCATAGAAGCGTTCGCTATGGCTTTTGAGGGTATAATCTACCTTTTCGATGGGGCCACCATCGAGCACATTATCCAACGCGGCCAACATGTCTGGCTGTCTGATTCTGAAGGACAGCGGGTCGCCTTCTTTTACATTGCCAAAAATGGACGAGCCTGCATGGTTGGCAAAGCGGACGATGCCGCGCCGATCCAGAATGAAGCAGGGGTCAGGCAGGGCAGAGGCCAATTTGCGCATATTGACGTCAGGCACAATCGCGCGGCGGCGGGCTTCCACCTTGGCCTTGAGGCGCGTAACCTTGCGGCGGCGTGGCAGAAACATCGTGGCCATGATCACGGCGACAAGTACCAACCCCACTTGCCACATTTCCCGCTCGTCCTGCATGGCAATCCAGCTTAGGCCAATGGCCATGACGATGAGAGACCAACGGGCACCATACAACCGGTTCAGCGGACCTCCGCCCAAAAGGCGGTCCAGATCGGCCGAAGTTCCAAGTCCTGCTTTGCGGTTGTCGCGTGCCATGTCATTTATTCCAATTCAACAATAATAAAAAAGCTGGGGCTTTGTCTCCCGATTGGCTGGCAAGCACCATGCCAAACAAAAGCAACCATTTTGCAACAACGGCCTGTAGCAAATGGTGCACAAGGACATTGGACCAAAATTTCGCCAATCTGATTGAATATGCAACAGGGCGAGAAGAAGCCCAATGAGGCTGCGTTATCTGACACAATGCTTGGTCTTGCCTGCCCATTGGTCGGAAATTTTGGAGTAATACTAGATTTTATAGAGCTTTAAAGAGAAAATGACGCTTGCTCAAGAGGATCAGAATACTGTTTGGCCTCTGGCGCCAGCGCAAACTGCTGATAAAAGTTTGTTGTTGATATCTCGCCAGAAGCCATGAATGAAGACTCTGACTGTATGTCAGAGCCCTGCTGGGGAGGCATTCGCAAGCAAAACTGATGGGTATCAGTTCAGAATTTTGGTCTGGTCTGGAATGTCGAGCGAGAAAGTGGGAATGGTGACATCAAACTTTGTCCCGTCATCCATCTCCATTTCATAATGACCAGACATGAAGCCACTTTCGCTATCAAGCGGGCAGCCCGAGGTATATTCGAAGCTGTTGCCAGCACCGATATGGGGGCGTTCACCGACCACTCCATGGCCATGAACTTCCTGTATTCTGCCCTGACCATCCACTATCCGCCAAAAGCGCGCCTGCAACTGAATGTTGGATTGGCCGTTATTGAAAATTTCAACATGATAGGTCCAAACATGTTGTCCTTTATCTGGCGTAGATTGGGCCGGCTGATATTCCGGCACAACCATGACTTGAATCGATCCGGTTGTTGCTATGTATTTCTGCACTTGGTCCTCATACTCCGGTGGAACGATGGTTCATGCTAGGCTTGGCCATCGGAATAGAATGAAGAAATCAGAGTTATGTCCCGGCAAAACTCGCGAAAAATTCATTGGAATTGTTTAGCAAAGCTTTGTCTAAAATAATATAACCTTCTTGGATTATTATAGATCAGGAAGACCAGAAATTGTATTGGTAATAATTCCATCCACAAATGGACGATTCTTTCCAATACTAATTAGGTAAATCAATATAGGTGCACCTAATCATCAAGAGAAGAAATGGAACGATCCGCATGCTGGATGCCCGGATAAAGAGAATCATAGACCCAACAATTGGTCATATTGGCAAAAAGCTGCACGATTTTGGGGTGACAGCCAACCAAATAACAACGTTCGGCCTGATTGTCGGTGGCGTCGCCAGTCTGTGTATCGCCTTTGAGTTGTATCTCTGGGGCCTGCTGCTGATCGGCCTAAGCCGGCTGATGGATGGGCTGGATGGGGCCGTAGCCCGAGCAGGGCGAAAAACCGATCTAGGTGGTTATCTCGACATTGTCTTCGATTTCATTTTCTATGGGCTCATTCCGCTGGCCTTCGCTTTCGCGCGGATAGAAAATGCTTTGCCTGCGGCAGTGCTCCTGATGGTCTTCTATGCCAATGGAGCAAGCTTTCTCGCCTTTGCCATCATGGCCGAGAAGCGCCAGATCTCAACCGACAGTCATGGCTCAAAATCGCTCTATTTTACCGGCGGTCTGGCTGAAGCGGGGGAAACATATGCGGTCTTTGCCCTGTTCTGCCTGCTGCCAGACTGGTTTGGCGTGATCGCCTACAGCTTTGCAGCCATAACCGCGATCACCACAGTTTCACGCATTCTTCTGGCCAGAGAGCTCTTTACGGATACGGATCAGCCCGATGCAAAGTCCAATGAAAGCGGCGCGCACCCTTGATCATCGCGCCGCAATCAACTGAGCCAAGGCAATCTTTGGCATCATAGGCAAAATGCCTCAAGGCAGAACCAGATGCCCGTCATCTCCAATAGGGAAGGCACCCCAGGCAACTTCCCAGAGATAGCCGTCGGGATCGGAGAAATAGCCGCTATAGCCGCCCCAGAAGGTGTCACTGGCGGACTTCCTGATCTCGGCCCCCGCTTTCTGGGCCAGCAGTAACACACTGTCTACCTCTGCTCGCTCTCGACAATTATGCGCCAGCGTGATGCCACAGGCACCTGCCTGCGGTTTAAACGTTCCGCCGGGAATCTCCTCGGCCATTTTGTCGATTGGATAAAGAGCAAACACCGTGCCCCATGTCTTGAAGAAGGCAACGCCATCGCCCGTCGCATAGCTGGTGGGCCAGCCCAGACCATCGCGATAGAAATGCACGGATTGCTCAAGATCGGTGACGCCAAAGGTGACCAGTGATAGTCGCGGTTCCATGCATATCCTCCCAATCGGGCAGAATGATCCTGCCACTATTCTGCTGCGTTACAAGCCCTAGGATAATACGCAATTGAGAAAAGCAATTTTCTCAATTTGTGAGCAGGAGCTGACACAGAGGCAAAATTTATCAAAATATGTTGGCAAGGGCGCAGGATATTCTAATTTAAAAATGAACTTTAAGATCCTCTTTCTTGCTTCAACCGCCCGAAAAAGCACAATGGCCCAACCAAAAGCGCTGAGGCCGGGGAGGCTTCTGGCTGCTTGAGACATCACGTTCAACAATTCGCAAATACAGCGATGCTGATAGGCCGAATTGGCTCACACGGAGACACTTATGAAAAAAATGCTATTCCAGGCCTTCGTTGCATTCGGGCTGTTTGTAACCCCGACCTTCGCCGCAACTTTCGGGCCTTTGGTTTCCCCACAGGATCTCAATGCTGTTGCAGATGCAGACAAACCCCTGATCATCGATATTCGCGGTAACAGCAAAGACGGCGCCAGCCTGTTTGAACAGGGCCATATCGCAGGGTCGGTCAACGCACCTTATGGTCTGTTTCGTGGCCCCAAGGAAAATCCGGGCCAGTTGGTAACTGAAGAACATTTGGAAAAAGTGCTCGGCGACATCGGAGCAGAAAAAGACCGCGCCACGGTCATTGCCTATCAGGGGGCCAATATCTCTGATTTTGGTTCGGCAGCCCGCGTCTACTGGACGCTGAAATCGGCAGGCTTTACCGATATTGCCATTCTCAATGGCGGACTGAACAATTGGGAACAGCAGGGCTTTTCCTTTGAAGCTGGCGCAGTATCTCCCCAGAAAACCACCATTGATGTGAGCTTCTCTGATGAATGGCGTGCCTCCCGCGAAGAAATCCTGAAGATCGTCAATGGTGAAGAGAAGGCCCGCCTGATCGACGCCCGTCCGGAAGAATTCTGGAAAGGCGAGAAGAAGCATCCTGCTGCGGCCAAGCCTGGCACATTGCCTCAGTCTGAATATTTCGTGCATTCAAACTGGTTCGATAACAAGCCGGTCATCGCTGATGCGGCCAAGGTCAAGCAATTGGCCAATGAAGCTGGCTTCAAGGGTGGCGAAGAGCTTGTAAGCTTCTGCAACACCGGTCATTGGGCCGCAACCAACTGGTTCGCGCTTTCCGAACTGGCCGAGCTGGACAATGTGAAGCTCTATCCTGAATCTGTGGTGGGCTATTCCAACGCAGGCTATGATCTGGCCAACACGCCCGGTCTTGTTCAGACCCTCATCAAACAGGTAACCGGCGGCTAATCCAGTGACTGATATCAGTGCATCTATTGAGACCCCTTCCAAGGGGTCTCGTCTGTTTACAAGGGCCGCTCTTATAGTTGTTGCTCTTGCTGCGCTTCTGACCCTGATTGCCGCTGCAGGCGTCCGCTACGGGCTGCTGCTGGCCATCGGCATCGGGCTTGGCCTGACGCTCGAGGGCTTGCGGTTCGGCTTTGCCGGACCATGGCGGGCGATGATCCTGCGGCGTGAACCGGCGGGCCTTCTTGCCCAGCTTATTGCCATTGCTCTGGTGGCTGTGGTCGCGTTTCCGCTGCTCTCGGGAGATCATCCCGAATTGATCGGCGCTCATGCCGCCATTGGCTGGGCCATGGTCGGGGGCGCTTTTGTCTTTGGAGCGGCCATGCAGCTTGTGCTTGGCTGTGGCTCGGGGACGCTGGTCAATGCGGGCAGTGGCAATCCGGTGAGCGTGGTTGCGCTTCCCTTCTTCATCATCGGAGCCTTTGCCGGATCTTATCATCTGCTCTGGTGGACGGAACTGGGGCAGCTGCCACTGGTCGCTCTGCAAGGCACAAGCGGTCTGGGTATTACTCTGCTGGGATTGCTGATCGTGGGAGGCGTGGCTCTGGCCATTGCGCCAAAGCACGCGCGCAAGGTGCCACGCCGATTGCTCATTGCTGCGTTTTTGCTCGCGGCACTGGCTGTCGCCAACTTTGTCGTGGCGGGTCAGCCCTGGGGTGTCGTCTATGGCCTCGGGCTTTGGGGGGCAAAAGTCACCAGCGCGCTGGGGGCCGATCTGTCTGCCTCTCCCTATTGGGCAAGTGCTGCTCATCAGGAGCGTCTCGTGGCCAGCCTTCTGACCGACTACACATCGCTGACCAACCTCGGGATCATTCTGGGCGCCTTCATCGTGGCGGTCTGGCGGTCCGGCCTCTCGGCGAAACTGCCCTCCCTGCCTGCAAAGGCATGGATTGCCGCCATCGTGGCGGGGTTCCTGTTGGGCTATTCGTCCCGTTTGGCGCTCGGCTGTAATGTCGGCGCCTTCTTCTCGGGCATCTCGACAGGCAGCCTGCATGGCTGGGCCTGGTTCGTGGCCGCCTTTGCCGGTTCGTGGGTTGGCATCCGCTTGCGCAAGCCGCTGGGACTGGAGGGGTAGAAACATGACTGGATTTTTCACAAGTCGGGCGCTGCCCGCATCAGCAACCCTGTTGGCACTTGGCGTGCTTCTGGCCTTCGATCTTCAAACAAGCCAGCCGCTCAATCCCTATACGGCGCCCGCAGCCATCATGCTGGGCTCGGATGAAGCGGCCAGCGGGGCCTTTTGTGCGCTGGTCCCGCCCAAGAAATGAGCTTTTAGGGCTAGTCAGTAGCAAATATGGTCCGGGCGGGTTTCTTGTCCGGACTTTTTATATCAAAGATCCGTTGAAGGGATCAGGCAGGCTTGCGCCCCTTGGAATAGCGCCCAATCTGCTCTTCAGAGAGGCGCACCGTGCGTTTCGTTTCCTGACTGATCGGGCACCATAATGTTCTGACGCTGGCCATAATGCGGTTGTCGCTCAAGCGGATAATCTCGGTGAAGCGTTCGCATTTATGGTGCTCATAATAGCCAACCCATGTGCGGGCAACCAGCTTGTCACCTTCAAAAGCAGGGCGCTTGTAGTCTATTTCGTGGCGGGTAATGAGCCAGACCATCGCTGCGTGATCATCTTCATGGGCAACAGCATCCCAATGCTCTGTCGCCGCTTCCTGAACCCAGCGCAAATAGATGGTGTTATTGACATGTCCCATCATGTCGATATCGGAAGGCAGAACCTCGATCGGCATGTCATAAGGAATGGTGGGGTCTTTTTTTGAGGAAGTATTCTGGGACATCTATCTTTGCCTTTTGGACGTGATGCGGCCAGTCTATTCGAGGAAAGGGGGCAGCTTCAAGGCAATCGGCAACGCAAAAGGGGCGCTTCTGGAAAAGCGCCCCTGAAACTGGTGAATAGCTCTGTTGGATGAGGATCAGAGGCTGGCAAGTGCCTGCTCGAAATCTTCCCAAAGATCTTCTACATCTTCAAGACCAACCGAGAAACGCAACGTGCCCTGGCCGATACCAGCCGCAGCCAGTTGATCATCGGTGAGGCGCTGATGTGTGGTGGTGGCCGGATGGGTGATCAGGCTTTTGGCGTCGCCCAGATTGTTGGAAATCTTGATGACCTTGAGGGCATTTTCCAGCTCAAAGGCCTTTTCCTTGCCGCCAGCCACGTTGAGCGCAATCATGGTGGAGCCGCCGCGCATCTGCTTCTTGCAGACGTCAGCCTGCGGATGATCCTCACGACCGGGATAGAAAATGCGCTCGATGGCTTTGTGCTCTGCCAGACGGTCGGCAAGGATGCCCGCGCTCAGGGTCTGTTCCTTCACACGCAGAGGGAAGGTTTCCAGCCCCTTGAGCATGACCCATGCATTGAACGGAGACAGCGACGGGCCGGTATGGCGATGGATATCCTTGAATTCTTCTTCCAGAAACTGTTCGGTCGACAATACGACACCGCCCAGACATCGGCCCTGACCATCAATATGCTTGGTCGCAGAATAGATGACCACATCAGCGCCCAGCGCCAGCGGGCTTTGCCACATGGCCGTTGCAAACACGTTATCGACAACCAGCTTTGCACCAGCTTCATGCGCAATTTCGGCGACGCCAGCAATGTCGATGACGGACAGAACCGGGTTGGTCGGGCTTTCTAGGAAGCAGGCGCGGGTGTTTGGCCGCATCGCTGCTTTCCATTCTTCCAGATTGGTGCCGTCGACCAAGGTGCATTCAACGCCGAAGCGGGGCAGCAACTCCGAAACGATATATAGACAGGAGCCGAACAGGGCACTGGCAGCCACCACATGATCTCCGGCCTTCACGCAAGAAAGCATGGCCGATGAAACTGCCGCCATGCCGGAGGCCGTGCCGCGTGCGCCTTCAGCGCCCTCGAGCAGTGCCATACGGTTTTCGAACATGGAGATGGTCGGGTTGGCATAACGAGAATAGACATAGCCCGGTTCCTCGCCAGTGAAGCGGGCCTCCTGAGCTTCCGCGCTGTCATAGACGTAACCCTGCGTCATGAAAAGCGCTTCGGATGTTTCCCCCCACTGCGAACGCATCACGCCTCCATGGACCATTTCGGTCGCTGGGCGGTAACCGGTTTCGGTTTTTTTTGTCTCAGACATGGCTCAATCCTGTTCTTGTTTTGCTCACACGTCGTCCGGAACAGAACACCAGAGACGTCGGGCTCATTCTTCGTGGGTGACCGGATTTTGGGCAAAATAAAACCCGGCAACATTGATTAGTATGGCCGGGATTGACTGATTTTCATCCCCGACCTTTTAGCAACATTCTTTTACGTGGCGGCAAGCCGGTCGGCTCAAATGACCACAAGTGCGACATTCTGTACGCTCAAAGACCTCACCTGTCAATGGCACGGCTCCGGGCACCAGTGTCCCGCCTAAGGCATGCCGCCAGCAGGGCAGCTTATGAATCCGAGGAAACACAATATTGGTGATAGGATTTGATGACCCGTCCCAACTCTCTGGAATCACCACTCAGAATATAGGTTCCCAGCTTCTCGGGCAGATGGCGCATCTTCTTGCTGGAGCCACAGGTCTGGGTGACATCATAGCTGCCCAATTTGTCAAAGCCATATTGCTTGACAAGGCGTTGCTCTGCGGATTCCGCAAACTCGCCCCAGACAGCGCCGCGCAACCCGTGCTTGTCGCTCACATACTCCCAGATCTGCTGCTTGGCACTCTGCACCTTCTGCTCGATCTCTGGGGTGAAGTGGAATTTCAGGAGGCTTTGTCGGCCCGGCTTGCTGGAAACCAGACTGGATTGGGTGACAGATGTGGTTTCCCTGATGTCGAGCCGGAATTCCTGCAAGCGAAGAGAATAGGGGTCCGCGCAATTGCGTGCTGTTTCAACCCGATTGACGATCTGGCAGTCCTTCACCACAAGGTCACTGCCATAGGCCATATTGGACGTCTCGGAAAGAGCCTTCTGAATGGCACTCTCCATCTGCACAACGTCTTGTTTGCTGAATAGCGGTTTGATCTTGGCAAAGCTCTTTGCCTCAAAAAGCGCCAGAAAGCAGATGGCAACAATGATCACCGAGAATAAGGAGGTTAAGACAATAATGTTCTTTTTCATTTTTTCGCGAATGGCTTTGACTGGTGGATCTGTTCAATGAAGTGATTTTGGATAGAACTGTTTTAAAGTCGCATAGCAGAAAGATTAAAATTGAATCTATCCTGCGATTAGTGTGGAAAATTTCAATCGAAAGTTTAAGTAATTTTGACGGGTATGACTTGGGCTCCCTAAAGTCGATGCTTCACGCCATGCGCAGTATCGTTATCCGTTGATGCAGTTGGCGTGGTAGTTTTTCAGGCTGTAGGCCGCGCCTCGGTCCACTGTTGAGAGGCTAATCGTGCCCAGAGTTTTGGGAAGATGAAACTGCTGGACGCTACGGGAACAATTCTGTGTTTTGGCATAGCTGCGCATACTGGAAAGACCTGCACCCTTCACGGCATTCTGTTCTGCCGAATAGGCTTCCTGTGCCCACATGGAGCCTGTATAGCCATTGTTATGCTGGTTGTAGCGCTGGAACAGCTGTTTGGCGCGATCAAAACGCTTTTGCACCTCTTCGGTAAATTCAAACCGAATGGATCCTGCAGCACCTGTGCCGTGACGTGAATTTTCGAAGATGCGTACTGTGCGGACATCCTTGAGATCAATCCGAAACTCGTTGAAGCGTGCCGTCGGAGACGCATCGCAATTGCTTGGGCCGTTTAGACGATAGGTAATCTTGCAATTGTTGACCCGGACCTGATCACTGAAGGGATTGAAATAGGCCATATTTGACTCAAGGAAAGATTCAATCTTGCTCTCTGCCTCCTGCTTTTCAGCTGAAGTCAGACGTGTACCATTGAGCTGATTGGAGTTTGCCGGTGTCTCGTAAGTGAGAATAATACCCGCTATAAAGCAAGCCGTTAAAATGCAAACTGCTAAGAGCTTTTTCATCTAAGACACTATTGTTCCGAGTTAGGCCATATAGCAATGGCGCCAGCCTTGGTCATTGCCTTGGTCCGACGCCTTCTGTTGATTTATGTCCAATATTAGTAGACTTCCCTATTTCTGCGGTAAAAATAAAAGCTAAAATTTGAACGAACTGCCTATTTGTGCACAACTAGAAATGTGTCTATGCATTTCTGGAATGCCTGTTCACGAGATGTGGGCACAGCGCTAACTATTTGCGCGCATCAGACCTGCTTCAGAGGGTTTTGGGGGGCCTCTTTATGCGCGCTTCCTGGCTGGTTGCCCATGGGCGCTATCCCTGTTAAACAAATTGAAAACGCAATCAACAGGCCTATGCATGACTGATTTCTCCTTTGCCGGAAGCGGCATTCTCAATGACGCGGATATTGCCCAATTGGTAGAAGGCGAGAGGATCCGGTTTGCCTGTCCTCCTGATGACGATCAGATCCAGCCGGCAAGTCTGGATTTGCGTCTTGGCGCTACGGCTTATCGTGTGCGCGCTTCCTTTCTTCCTGGTCCTAACGAGACCGTAGAGGAAAAACTGCGCCGATTGCAGCTCCACCAGATTGACCTCGCCGAGGGCGCCGTGCTGGAAACTGGCTGTGTTTACATTGTTCCGCTGATGGAAAGTCTGGCCTTGCCCGAAGGCATTGAGGCGGCGGCTAACCCGAAAAGTTCGACCGGACGGCTGGACATTTTTACCCGGGTTATTGCTGATCGATCCCGCCAGTTCGACACCATTCCTGCCGGTTATCGTGGTCAGCTTTTTCTGGAAGTCAGCCCGCGAACTTTCCCCATTGTAGTTCGGGCTGGAAGCCGCTTGACGCAGATCCGGTTTCGGCAGGGGCGTGCCAGCCTCAGCGATAGCGAGCATCTGGCTTTGCATCAAAGCGAAAGCCTTGTCATTGCATCCGATGACCCCTTTATCGATAACGGCATTGCCGTTTCCATTGATCTGGAAGGTGAGGGCATCATCGGCTATCGCGCCAAGCGCCATAGCGCCGTCATTGATGTTGATAAACGCGATGCGCTCGATATGCTCGATTTCTGGGAACCTATAGCAGGGCGCGGCAAGAATGCGCTTATTCTGGACCCGGACCAGTTCTATATTCTGGTCTCGCGTGAAGCGGTGCATGTTCCCTCCTGTTATGCCGCCGAAATGGTGCCGTTCGACCCGCTTATGGGAGAGTTTCGGGTGCATTATGCTGGTTTCTTCGACCCCGGCTTCGGCGCCTCAGAGGCTGGAGGCAAGGGGAGCCGTGCCGTGCTGGAAGTGCGCAGCCATGAAGTGCCCTTCATTGTAGAGCATGGCCAGTTGATCGGACGTCTCGCCTATGAACGCATGCGGGAGCGCCCGACCCGCCTTTATGGCACGGGCATCGGGTCCAACTATCAGGCGCAGGGGTTGAAACTGTCCAAGCATTTCCGGATGGCATAAGGCCATGCTGCAAACCATTGAAACCGAATTCTATGCCGAGCTTGAGGAAAAGAAGTCAAAATTTCTGGCTTTTCTCGTACCAATCGAACAGTTCGAAGATCGGCTCGAAGACTTGCGCGTAGTGCATCGCAAGGCCAACCATCATGTTACTGCTTTCCGCCTCATTCATGAAGATGATCATATCGAGGAAGGCGCCAAGGATGACGGGGAACCTGCGGGCACCTCGGGCATGCCGATGCTCAAGGTGTTGATCGGGCGTGAAATCATCAATTGCGGGGTCATCGTTGTGCGTTATTTCGGTGGCACCAAGCTGGGGGCAGGGGGATTGGCGCGCGCCTATTCCGGTGTTGCCTCCATGGCGCTTGATGCTGCCGCGCTGGTGCCCTGGCAACGCATTGTTCAAAAGACCTTTACGGGCCGGTTCGACCAGACCAGCGAAATAGAGCGGCAGATCTCCTTGCTTCAGCTGACCGTGCTTGATCGCAGCTATCATGAAGCCGGTGTTGATATTCTGCTTGAAGGGCCGAAATCAACCATTGAGAGCATGGATACATTCATGCACGAGCTCAATCTCTATTAAATTACATGAGTGTTTGTGCGTGTTTTGATTGTGTACAAAATAAGTATGTGGAATGTCTGTAATGCAACTTTTCGGTGTTTTTATCGGTTCGATTCACATTTGCTTATCTTCTCTATGAAATGGTTACATCATAACACTTCATATTGACTAAAAAGTTGCAGGCAATTGTTATGCTTGAGTTGAGCGTTTGTTCGAGTTTTGATTTTCGTTCCGAGGAATATAGGGCCCTGTTTGAGCAGGCCGATGTCACAGCTTTTCAGCATCCGCTTTGGCATCATGCAATGCAGGACTATCTCAGAAATTTCCCTGATGTTGAAGAACGCACACTACAGATGCGCTGCAAGAAATCTGGCTGCCTTGTTGGCCTTGTCCCGTTGATAGCGCGCAAGAAACTAGGCGCCACCATCCTCGAATATGCCAATATGAGCCTGGTCGACTATGCTCTGCCGACGATGCACAAGGATATCGGAAGCTGGATTCCCGATCCTGATTATCTGAGCAAGCGCCTTCTTGAGACGCTGGGCGCCTATGATGTACTGCGCATCAAACACATGCCCGTCAATGATGCCGCGGTTTTAAGGTTGTTTCCTTCGGGCCATTTCCAGCGTGCGGATTTTTACGCCTATATCACTGAACTCGGTCCGGATTATCAGGAATGGCGCCTTGCCAATATTTCCAAAAGCGAGCGCAAGCATCGCGACAAGAAGCGGCGCGCGATGATGCGTGAGGGCGATTGGCAAATGCATCGTCTTTTCGATGAAAAGTCTATCCGCATAGCCATGGACCATCTGAGAGAATTCCATAAGGAGCGCTACAAGGATCGCCCTGGAGAGGATCTGATCCAAACCCCGCATGTCTTTGACTTCTATGTCAAATTGGCACTCGAGAATGCTGCCAATGGCTATGTGCGCCTGTATCAGTTTACCTACAATGATGAGATCGTCGCAGTGCAATATGCCATTGAGCATAATGGCCGATATCTGATGCTGATGATGGGGCTCGATTTTGAACGGGTGGGGCGCTATTCCCCTGGTCTGCTTATGACTGAAGATCTGATCGAGGAATGCATCAAGGAAGGCATGAAGATCTTTGATTTTACGGTGGGAGATGAACCCTACAAGCTCAAGTTCGGCACGCGCAAAGTGCCCATCTTCACGCTTTGGCATACCCATTCCATGCTTGGCAATGTCGGCCTTACTCTGGCCGAAGCCGTGAACAGGACGGCCATGTCCGAGCGGTTACGTCGCTGGGTATCCTGATAGGGCAGGCGAGCGTCCTGCCCGCCTTCATCCTTCATTGTCAGTGGTGTTTGGGGGCGGGAAACAGCGTAACGGGATCGCCTTCCTGCCATACAGGCCACTTACAGAAAATACTCATGAACAATTCCGAGGTTTCGTGCCCGACGAGCCATTTGCGCAGGGCTATCGGTGCATTGGTGTCAAACCAGTCCCGGTCGGTATTGGCAAATTGCCGCACAAACGGAAATAGCGCGATATCGGCAAGGCTCGGGCGCGAGCCGAATAAATGGGGCGAAAGCTCAAGGCGCGCTTGTAGCGAAGCCAGAGCCACCATGGCCATGGACCGATGCACCACCTCATCGGCATTCTCATAGCGGCTTGAATATTTATAGCGGTCCAGATGATGCTTGAAGGAGCCATCCAGCTCCGCAATCAGGGCCAGCATGTCATCCAGCGCCTCTTCTTCTGGTGAGAGCCAGTCCTGCGGGTCATTCTGTTTGAGGGCCCAGAGCATGATGTCAAGGCTCTCCTCGATCACCGTCCCGTCAGGCAAGAGCAGCACCGGCACCGTGCCCTTGGGAGAGATTTCGAGCATATGAGCCGGCTTGTCCCTTAGCACAATCTCTCTGAGTTCAACAGCAGTGCCAGACGCAAACAGCCCCATTCTTCCGCGCATGGCATAGGGGCAGCGGCGAAAGGAATAGAGAATGGGAAGGGTATTGGAGCTAGGCATTCTGGTTGTAAATCCCGTCTTGTGGATGGTCTGTTGACCAAAGCCTCCAATCAAGGCAGCAAAATGACTGCGTGTGGCAGGGTGTGAAAAGCCTGCTGCTCACATCCTGCCTTTCTAGCCCATTCTAGAAGCCGTTACTTGCCGCTGCCTTGCGTCTTGATTAGCGCGCGCAGCTCGGAAATCTCGGTGCGCAGGGCCTTGACCTCAGCCATCACACCTTCGGTCTCCGAATGCAGCGCCGCACGGTCGGCTTCTGCCGTGGCTTCATGTTCGGACTGCATCGCCGAAACGATGATGCCGATAAAGAGGTTCAACACCGTAAAGGAGGTCGCCAGAATGAAGGGCACGAAGAAGAGCCAGGCATAGGGGTGGGCTTCCATAACCGGTCGCACGATGCCCATGGACCAGCTTTCCAGTGTCATCACCTGAAACAGCGTATAGGCCGACTCGCCAAGGTTGCCGAACCAGTCGGGGAACTCTGCGCCATAAAGCTTGGTCGCCATCACGGCAAACACGAAATAGAGCAAGCCCAGAAGCAATGTGATCGATCCCAGACCGGGCAGCGCCTCAAGCAACGCCCCCACCACGCGCCGCAAGGATGGCACGAAACTGATAAGCCGCAGAACACGCAGCACTCTGAAGGCACGCAACACCGAAAGTGCGCCGGTCGTCGGCATGAGGGAAACGGCAACCACCGAGAAATCAAACAAGGACCATGGATCGGTGAAAAAGCGCAGCCGGTGAACCAGCAGCCGCATGGCTATTTCCACTACAAAGACCACGAGAATAGTCCGATCGACAATATGGAACAGGCCACCAAAACGGGCTTCCGCTGCAGGCCATGTTTCCAGCGCCAGCGTGATCGCATTCAGAACGATAAGCCCGGTAATGCCAAGTTCGAAGGGCCGGGAGCCGAGAATTGTTTTGATGCGGTCCAACATAAGAATGAAATCCTGTCGCAAAGCCATTTCGGTTTAAAGAAGCAAAAGGGTTAACTGGCAGAAACTGGGTACTTGAAAAGAGAATTCAAGATGGAAATAGGTAGTTTCATGCATAAGGGGCTGTTGTTTGTCAAATGACAGGGGCAAAGCCCCTTCTCTCTAATCTGCGACAACAGGACGGAGTGCTGAAAAGAAAACTGTTCGCACCGTCAAAAAACTGACAAAAAAGCAGCTCTGCCATCTTGAGCAAATGGCTCAATGTGATAGATACACTCTATCCTGACGCGATGCCTGATTGGGCGTTGCCAGAAGGCGGGTGTAGCTCAATGGTAGAGCAGGAGCTTCCCAAGCTTAAGACGAGGGTTCGATTCCCTTCACCCGCTCCATATATATTTCAATAGCTTAGATTCGAGTTCCGCCCAAAGGAACGAGGCGCTTTCCAACGAAGGTTACACCACTTGCTCTGAGGCATTTTGTGGGTAACTTGCTAAGCGGCTCTGTCGCCAGCCTCATTCGCCCCAAGCTCTTCTGACGCTCTGTTATATCGACCAGGTATTTTAATATCTGCAGGGAGCGTGTTGCCTTACAGGCTGGATATTTGCCCAGACATTTAAGGCCTTGAGATCCCTTCGCGCGGACACAGGGCAGATTTCCATTTTCTAAACGAGGGGCGGGGTTAAAACTGGCGCCTTTTACTTGAAGCGCATGGCGCCAGTTTTCAGAATCGTCATTCTGCCGCTTTGTTAAGACGGTCAGGATGCTTTACGCACCTTGTTTTCGGCGTTCCAGGTGCTGCCAATCAAAATGATCGACAAAATACATGAGCAGACGAGCATGACGAAACCGCCTGTCCAGCCGAACCAGTCCACCGTGTAGCCAAATATAGCACTGGCAGCAACCGACCCTCCCAGGTAACCGAACAGGCCGGTAAAGCCAGCTGCAGTGCCTGCTGCCTTTTTGGGTGCCAGTTCAAGTGCATGCAAACCGATCAGCATGACCGGACCATAAATGAGGAAGCCGATTGAGATAAGGGCGATCATGTCGATCGTCGTGTTATAGGGATTGAGCCAGTAAACCAGAATGGCGCATAGCACGAGGACCATGAACAGAACACCGGCTGGCGCACGGCGCCCGCCAAAGACCCGGTCCGATACCCAACCGCACAAGAGGGTGCCTGGAATACCTGCCCATTCATAAAGGAAATAGGCCCAAGACGATTCGTCGATAGCGAAGCCCTTGACTTCTTTCAGATATGTAGGAGCCCAGTCGAGAACACCATAGCGGATCATATAGACAAAGACGTTGGCAAACGCGATCATCCAGAGCAAACGGTTATGCAGGATATACTTGGTAAAAATCTCTTTTGCGGTCAGTTCGACTTCACTCTTTTCGCTATAATCTGGCGGATAGTCGTCTTTCCACTCCTCGATAGGAGGCAATCCTTCGGATTGAGGCGTATCGCGCATGGTCAGGAAAGCAAATGCTGCCACGAATAGAGCGGCCGCTGCAGGAACATAAAACGCGGAGTGCCAGTCATTGAACCAGGCCATACCCAGCAAGAAAAGTGGTCCGATCATGCCGCCGCCGACATTATGCGCCACGTTCCAAAAAGAGACGATCTGACCGCGTTCCTTATGTGACCACCAGTGCACCATTGTTCGGCCGCACGGAGGCCATCCCATGCCCTGAAACCAGCCGTTCAGGAACAATAGGCAGAACATGATGGCGACGGACGATGTCGCCCAGGGGGCAAAGCCAAGCACAAACATGATGCCCGCAGATGCTGCCAGGCCAGCGGGAAGGAAGAAACGTGGATTTGAGCGGTCCGACACACTGCCCATCAGGAATTTCGAAATTCCGTAAGCGATG
Organism: uncultured Cohaesibacter sp.; assembly: GCF_963682185.1. NCBI lineage: Bacteria > Pseudomonadati > Pseudomonadota > Alphaproteobacteria > Hyphomicrobiales > Cohaesibacteraceae > Cohaesibacter > uncultured Cohaesibacter sp. Next base: position 3,658,741 of record NZ_OY821667.1, read on the forward strand.
GAAATAGCGGAAAGGGCAATCCCCAAATCCCCACGCGAATAGCCCTCTTCGACCAGAAAAGGAATGGCGAGGCCAAAATTTTTGCGGACGAAGTAGTAACCAGCATAGCCAATAAAGATGCCGATAAAAATCTGCCAACGCAACCGCTTATAACGCGGATCTATTTGGTCGACAGGGAGCCGAAGCTGATGCGCTTTCGGCTTGAATATTCCGTACATATTTTCCTCCTGATGTAAGTCGTTCACCCGATTTGAAGATGAACGAACCGGAATAACGATGAAGCACTGTTCAGACTTATCCTCATTGTGAACAATGCTTTGCTCCAGGCATGTCGCCTTGAGCTGAAGGATATTGGGGAGTGATCGCAATGCGGCGTTCCAGCCAATGACCGAAGCGTCAAGGCAGGTCAGCTTGCTAAGGGAGTTAAGGCCTCTTCTGGCTCGATTAGAGGGAGTTGCTGATAAAGCTGGTATGCAAGACGCAGCTTCTGGAGCTGGCGCGTCGCGATGTGTGATCAACCTTCCTGATCATGATGGCGGGTGAAATTTGTAAACAGAGCATGGGCTTTATCTGATCTAACCACATGATGAGTGTGATAACCCACCGCGCAGAGCTCCAATTGTAAGTTGGGGCTGGAAGTGTCTTCGATAAAGTCATGCAGGGCCTCCTATGCCATTTTCATGCCGAGCACGACCACATCCAGTAGCTCCGGCTCCGGCACTAGAAATGCGTAGATCAAAAGAGGCGCCGCCCTTGAGCTTGGTAGTCATTTCAAATCTCATCGCAAAGCCTCGGTAGGTTGTGCGGCACAGAACAATGTCTCAATGATAAGTCTCAGATGGGAAGGAGATTCCACTTAGTGTTGTTGTCATAAAACTGTAACATTTTAAAATTGAATGCTCAAATGAAAATGCGCGAAAATAAACAAAACACACTAATAACGATTGTTCCGGGTGAGTGCAGAGCATATTTTTTCGAGGCAATTGGAGTTGTTATTTGAAGGTCCGTATGTCTTTTAAATAACTGATAAATATATGCTTTATTATAATTTCATGCAAAAGGAGGCGATGTTCTGAGGCACTAATATGCACTTTCAGATAAGCCTTTAATATACAATTTTTAAAGTGGGATATCGTTTTTTGCTGCGCTACAAATTGTTCATTTGAAAGTTGGCGCTTTGTTTGCGTTTAAGATTTACAGGGACCGTGCTGGCTCCGCCATTGCGGATCGCCAGACACACCATGCCAACATCCTTAGAGATCTGAAAGACGGTCGCGTAGAGCCGAAAAGGCGTCCACCTGCCCTGCCAAAAAATTGCGCTCAGCATCCCGCCCCAGATAAATCTTAAACATGCAAGAGCCATCATCAGCATAGAATTGGACCGAATGGGTGTCAGATCCCATGAATTTGCGAGATACAAAGGCGATCAATTCGCAGGCATCGGCTTTCAAATGACCGCCAATGGGCTTGCCATGCAGATTGTAATAGCCGCGGCCCATTTTGCCATCAGGAATGTCTCCCTTGGCTTCAAAAACAACATTGCCCGTATTGACGATGAACGTGATCTCGCCCCAAGTGCGCATATCTTGCATCGCAGTGACAAAATGGCTGCCATCGATGCAAATGGCTTCGCCTTCGGGAAGAGTGCGCACCACGTCACTAACCCGAACACCTGCATGACTGGCAATGTCTTCCAGTGAGGACATTGGATTTTCCTTTTGTGCGGCAGCAATCCGTTCTGCGAGATCATCGGACATGTTGATGTTTCCTTTCAGTAGGCGTTGTCGGATGTGTAGCCCCGGCGGGGCTGCGTGTAATCTGTCCCGGTTGCTCGTTTGGGAGATATAGAGCCGACAGATATTGCGTAATTCTCTGGGTTATTTGGACATGCCAATATTTACCGGCGCAGGTGAGATCATGGAAACGATAGTGCGGTTCAATCAGTCCTGCCGCCTGATATTGTTCCAGAAGCGGCAACAAGGCTTGCATGACATCCGGCCCACCGATACCACATGCTTCGTGGCCTTTCTGAATGGCAACCGGATCGAGGCGCATATGCTCAATGCAGGTTTTGACCACATCCAACAATGGAGCAAGGCGTCCCGGGCGCGATAACCCCATTATGGGCAAGGCTCCGCTCTCCATTTGCTTGCTGTACATTTCCAGGGAAGGCGTGTTGAACAGCCCCAAGCCGTTGAGTTTGCCGCCCGCTCCAGCCCCCAGCGCGAAAAAGTCCCAACCGGTCTTGGCTCCAAAATTATAGACCGAGCGTTCCCTATAGCCTTTGTTGCGCCAGTGCATGGAGGAAATTTGTTGCCAACCCAATTCCTGCATAACGTCTGCACCCTTCGCAAAAAAACGTCCAAGCTCTTTGCGTGAGATAGCAGCCAGCTTGCCTTTCTCAATGGAAAGCAGCAGTGGTGTTCCCGGTATGAGGCTGAGGCCATAATGGTCGACCCCATCCAGCCCTATCTGATCGATGATGAGCAGATCTTCATACCAGCTTTCCATCGTCTGTCTTGGCAAACCATACATCAGGTCAATCACGATTGCGCCGCTATCCATGGCAACGAGCGCTTCAAGTGTCCTGATGACATCTTCCTTGCTGCGCTTGCGTCCCAGTGCGCGGCGAATATTCGTGTCGAACGTTTGCACACCAAGCGAAATGCGATTCACTCCCGCCTTGAACGCCGCTTCCATCTTGTCTTCGGTGAAGGAGAAGACACGTCCTTCCAAGGTGATTTCGCAATCTGGCGCGAGGGGCAGGACATCGCGCAAGCCAGATACGAGGCGGGCGATGTCTTTCGCGGCCAGTGCAGTCGGCGTTCCTCCCCCGAAATAGAGCGCGCGCAAGGGAGGCCCTTCAAGTATCTTCCGTCCTGCAAAGCTTCTCGCTTGCTTCAAGACCAGATCGACATAGGCCGGGCCAGCTTCCGGGCGCCAGGGGTTTTGATAGAATCCACAAAAGAGGCAATGATTTTCACAAAAGGGAATATGCACATAGGCCATGCCTGGCACGGATCGCGGGGTGTCGAGGCACTGTTCCCAAACAGCTTCTGTATCCTCTTTGCTAACCGCATTCTGGCTGCGCTGTGGATGCGCATGTCTGCCCTCATCAAAGGCATCGGCCAGAGGGTCATCGGAGATATTTGCGAAATAGGAGGGCAGGTTGATCATTGCGGTCATGGCATTATTTTCTTGAAAGGCTATGTGTTAATCAGTGGGTCACGGCATGCAGGACTGAGGCAGGATAAAGGGATGATGGTGTGTATGGGGCGTTTGGCTGACACGGATGGGAACAGAAAAGACCTCACTCATGAGCTGATCCGTCAGAATTTCGCGGGGCAGGCCGTCGGCAACGATATGCCCTTGGCTAACCACCAGCAGGCGGTCCGCAAACATCGAGGCGAGGTTGAGATCATGCAGAATGGCAAAACACCCCCCACCTTTGGACACAAAATCGCGCGCCAGCGATAGGATATCCAATTGATGCCGGATATCGAGGCTTGCGGTCGGTTCATCAAGAAAGAGGTAGCGCGGAATTCTGTCAGCCACAGGTTCCCAGACCTGACACAAGATCCGGGCCAATTGCACCCGTTGCTGCTCGCCGCCAGACAGCTCCTGATAAAATCGCCCCTCGTAACCGGCCAGATTTACCTTCATCAAGGCCTTGAGCGCCCGTTGCTTGGCTTCCTCGTGGCTCGCGGAGGATAACCGGGCACCCAGTTGGACAACTTCAAACACCGTGAAGGGGAAGGAAAGCTGATCTGATTGGGGCATCACGGCGCGTCTTGCTGCCATTTCTCCAGCAGACCAGGAACTGAGCGTCACGCCATCATATAACACTTGGCCGCATGCGGGCGTGTAATCCCCCGTCAGCAGTTTCATGAGTGTCGATTTACCAGCACCATTCGGCCCCACAATGACGACCAGTTCACCAGCCTTGATCGTGAGATTAGTGGGATGCAGCAGGGGTTTGGTGCCGACCTGCACCGATGCGCCCTTCATTTCAAACGCATAGCTCACAGCATCATATCCCTTTTCGACCGCAGCAGGAGAAAGAGGAAGAAGGGCCCGCCGATGGCCGACATGACGATACCGATAGGCAAGGAAGCGGGTGCCGCCACCGTCCGGGCAACCATGTCAGCCAACAAGAGCAAAACAGCCCCGAGCAAGGCAGAGGCAGGAAGCAGATAGCGATGATCCGGCCCAATAAGCAGGCGCAACAAGTGAGGAACCACAAGGCCGATAAAACCGATGCCCCCCGTTACGGCAACAGAAGCGCCAACAGCCAAGGCAATGGACGCGATGGTCAGGCTTTTGAGCTTTTGTATCGGCACGCCCATATGGCGGGCCTGATGATCGCCCAGCATGAGGGCATTGAGACCATGCGCGGTGAAGGGCAAGACCGCCAGTGCAAGAAAGACAAATGGCAAGATAGCCTGTATTTTCAGCCAGTTTGCGCCTGCCAGCGATCCCATGCTCCAGAAGGTGAGATCACGCAACTGCTGATCATTGGAGATAAAGATAAGATAGCCAGAAACAGCGCCCATCAAGGCCCCGATGGCTATGCCAGCGAGCAACATGGTGGCAACCGATGTCTGACCACGTCTGGTGGCAATGATATAAAGCAGGAGCGTATTGAAGACCCCGCCAAAGAAGGCGAACAGAGGCAGCATATAAATGCCAAGCAGGGATTGAAGCGGAGAGAGGAAGGTGTCGCCAAGGATGATGGCGATGATTGCAAAGAGAGCGGCGCCAGCCGATACGCCGACGATACCGGGATCTGCCAGAGGATTGCGAAAAAGCCCCTGCATACTGGCTCCAGCCGATGCCAGTGATGCGCCGACCATTATGCCCAGTATCATTCTGGGCATTCGGATATCCCACAAAATGACAGTGTGACGCAAAGGCATATCTACTCCGCCCAGCCAGTAGCTCCACAATTGTGCGAAATTCAAATCCGAGGCCCCCACAGTCAGGGACAACCCTGCGGTTCCGGTCAGCAAAAGCACAAGCGCAAAAAAGGCCAGACGGCCAAAGACGGAGCGGTCGCCACCTTTGGCCTTGATATAGTCTGACAAGCCCAATTTGCCTGTGTCAGCTGCTTCGGATAGGCCTGCTACACTCATTGCTTTTCACCGAGTGACAAATCGCGAATAGCTGCATTGTCGGGATAGAGTTGCTTGGCCAAATCCTTGACAGCTTGGGCAGTGCGAGGGCCAAAACCGAGAAGATACATGCCATCCATGCGAATAATCCGGTTATTCTTGATGGCTGGCGAATGCGCCAAAGCCGGAAGAGCTGCCAGATCTTCATTGCTGACCGCCCCCCCATGGGATTTCATCATGAGGATCACATCGGGAGGGTTGGTGAGCAGTGCTTCGTCATCAACCATCTTGTAGCCTTCAATGGACTGCATGAGGTTGGTGCCACCGGCCATTTCTATGATGGCTGCCGCGTGACTGTTTTTGCCCCCCACCATCAACCTTCCATCACGAACGGAGAAGAGAAAAAGCACTTTTATCCTGTCCTTGTCCGGTATCCGGGAAATGGCATGGGCGGTAAGGTCAAGATCCGCTTTTACATTTGCAGCCAGTTTTTCAGCCGCGTTTTCAGCCTTGACTGCCGCGCCAACTGCCTCAATCTTCTGGATAATTCCCTCTGAACTGTAAGAGGAGGGAATAAAGGTTATAGGAATGCCTGCTGCTTTCAGGCTATCAACGGCCTCAACGGGACCAGCTCCGGCCTCTGAAATAATCATGCCGGGCTCCACTGCGAGCACGCCTTCAGCATTCAAACGCCGAATATAGCCTATGCTGGGTTTTTCCTTGAGGGCTTGAGGGGGGAAGGTGCTGGTATCATCCACCGCCACGATTTGATCCTGCAAGCCAAGTGCATACAAGATTTCGGTAACAGAGCCTCCAATCGAGACAATGCGCAGACTGTCTGGCGCCATAGCCTGAGCCAGAGTCGCATGGCTGGAGCAAAGGACAGTAAAAAACAGAGAAAGGGCTATTGCTCCTTGTGAAAGAGAGAAAAACCGCGTCTTGGTCATCAGGCTGTCTCCGTTATCAATTCTGAGGTTGCTTCTATTTTGGGGAGTTGCTCAGCCAGAGCGCGCCACTGGGGATTCTCATCTTCCTTTTCGTCCCGAACCCCGTAGAATTGAACAATCATGTCTCCATGGCCGTCATACACTTCAACGGACGTCACATGTCCAAAGCTGTTGGGTTTGCGTACGAGCCAGACCGCATGGATATGATCTTCGCGCAAATGCAGATTGAAGCCCGGATCGAGAATGTTGAACCATGGGCCGACCGTCTTGAGTTGAGCAATGGGCCCGGTATGAATCTGGACACAGCCCCTGTTGTGAACAAAAACCATGATCGGGAGTTGCATGTCGGCCGCCGCAGTGAGTGCGGCGCGCACGCTGCCAGTATCCAATTTGCTGGCAAACGCATTGCCTGCCAGACGAAGCGCTTGCTGACGATCAAGTTTGTGCTTTTTCAGCAATCCGAAAAACTGGTGCACGTCAGTCATGCCGCTCCAGTCTTTACGAAGGGAAGCGACATCAACAGTTGAATCTGCGCGCGGCGGAAAGGCTTCTTGCTTCTCACTCTGCTTCGTTTGAAACAGGGAAAGCTGGGTGTCATGAACAAAATCAGATTTCAGTTTCTCAAAGCCATCAAGATTGGAAGCAGGGCGCAGGTAGATCTTATGAACAGCCTGTCCTCCGGCATCAAAAATCTGGATGGAGCGCTTCACCCCTTTTGCGGTTTCTTCCTCAACAGCAAAGACATGGATCCAATGATTGAGGAAAACCCGCAAATCCACTTCTTTGTTCAGAACGATCGCAACAGCATCTCCACCGCCGATACGCCCAAAGTGGCCGATCTTTTCATGAACACAAGATTCATTGCGCGTCAAAACCATCACTTCGCCCAGATCAATGAAGGCCTTGAGCATTTGTTTGCTTGCAGGTTTGAGGCGTGTGACATCCTTGCCAACGCGTGCTGACAGCAACAGGCCTTCTGCAATTCCCATAGCAGCGGCAACGTCTCGCGCTCTCTTGCCATCCATTTCTGGCAACAGCTCTTCAATGGTCGTGGCAATTTTCTCCGCATCAGGGTGTGGCTGCATATCAAGATTCATAAATTTATTTCCTCAATTGTCCGGCTCCACAATGAAGACTTCCTGTGTGTCGGCTTGGGGATCACTGCTTCCTAATGGCTAAGCCTCGGGAAGCGGATTGGATTATTTTGTCAGGATGAGTTTCTGCTGCGAGGTAATGCGCAAACGGTAGATCTCCCCGCGATGAGCGAGTTGAATTTCGCGCGCATTGCCAAACAGCTCTTCAGTGTCGAGGATTACGGGCAAAGCGGGCTGCCCATCTTCGGAGGAAGGAATGGTATGGGGACCTTTGTTCATTTCAGGCATCATCGTCTTTTTTCTTTCTGTCATGTTGAAAAAAGCGGTCGATTTCGGACGGTCCAATCCGATGTGATGGTCTTATAATTATGAGTCATGGACTCAAGAATTAATTGTTGACTCATTTACTCAGGTTTAATACCTAACGCAAGAGCCTTCTCAAAATAGTGCACATTGTTCTCGCTCAGATTTGAGAAGCAAAACGACAGCCAGCCCGTTCGTTTGCCTATTGAGCAGTTCGCGACAGCCAGCCAAAAAAACATAAATTTCAAGAGGCTATCATGCGAGAAGCTGTTTGCCGCGTTGGCGGCACCTACAGTTTAACTGCTTGGCTTACTGCGCCAAAGCGTGGGTGTGAAAAATTTCACTTCCCGAAGCGGATGGGTCTGTCTGGCGAGATCAGACCATCCGTGATCAGGCTTTGGGCACCCCTTCCCACAAATTTTGTTAACAATTTTTCGCTCGGGACGTTTGAGCAAACGTGGTCCCGGGCTGGAAAATCCAGGAGAGTATCATGAACACCCATGCCATCCGGTTGGCTATTTACCGTGCCGGCACCGCAATGATATCTGTGTGTCTAATGACTGCAGCGCAAGCACAAGAGTCCCAAAAGCAGCCCGTTGTCACCACACTTGATGAAATCATAGTGAATGCCTCCAAGGGCGAAGGGGCTGCAATTGACGAGATGGCTTCCATCAGCGTTGTCGGAGAGCAGACCAAGGACGAAACTGGAGCCAACACAGTGCGAGAACTCCTAAGAGGGGTTCCTGGCGTCAGTGTTGAAACGACACCGGGAGACACCGCTGCATCTATCAATCTACGCGGACTGGAAGGCTTTGGCCGCGTAGCAGTCACTGTCGATGGAGCTCGCCAGAATTATCAACAATCCAGTCATGGTTTAACAAGCGGGTCCTTCATCTTCGAGCCGGAATTCCTGCAAGATGTCACCGTTATCAAGGGGCCATCTGCCAATGCCTATGGCTCTGGTGCCATCGGCGGGGTTGTTGGCTTCAGAACAAAAAGTCCGAGCCATTTTCTCAAAGCGGATGAAACCTGGGCTTCAGAAACCATGCTGCGCTATAACACCAACAAAGGGTGGGCCGCTGGCGAGACAGCGGCAGTGCGAGTCAATGATGCATTTTCTGTTCTTGGGTCCTTGGTCTTTCGAGACAATGACAACTATAAGGACGGCGACGGGAACAAGGTTGAAAATTCCGATAGCCAGGTTGTGCGAGGCATGGCCAAGGCCGACATTCAACTGAGCGAAGAACAAAGGCTGGTGCTTGGCTATATCCATAACCACGACGAAACGACATCGTCTTCAGGGAGTTATGGCAATGTTGTCGATACGAACAATCTGACGGCAGAATATAGTTATGCCAGCTTGGATAATGACTTGGTTGACCTTCGGGTCAATGGCTATTGGACGAGCACCGATCTGGATCAGGAATATCTAAGCAGCTCAAGCAGTTATTATGGGCAGTCGCGAACATTCTCAATTGATACAATTGGCGCCGATATCGTCAATAGCAGCCTGTTTTCGACCGGTAAATTCGATCACAAAGTGACCTACGGCGTTGATGGCTATAGGGACGAGGTCGATAATAGCGACCCTGCCTACTCTGGCGGAGATGGGGCAACTCCATCAGGCCAGCGCAATGTTTACGGCGGATTTGTTCAGGATTCAATCGGATTTGGAGATTGGCTGGAAGTAAACGGTGGCTTGCGGTATGACGCCTTCAATCTGAAAGGCAACGGCGTAGACAATTCTGGCTCACATCTGTCCCCGAAAGTGACGGTTGGCGTTTCACCATTTTCTGGCAATGCCCTTGGTGGATTGCAGGTTTATGGGTCTTATGCCGAAGCCTATAGAGCGCCGGCTCTCACCGAGACGCTCGTAAGCTGGTCGCATATGGGCCTGTTCGAGATGATACCCAATGCGAATCTGAAACCGGAAACCTCACGCAACTATGAGGCTGGCGTCAACTATTCGGCGGACAGTGTCTTCACGAACAGTGATGGCCTGCGCCTGAAAGCTGCAATATTCCAGAATAATGTTTCCGACTATATCGAGCAGATCGGTATCGGGACACCATCAGCTCCCTATTATATTTATCCTGAATATCAGTACCAGAATATCAAAAGCGCTCGTATTGAAGGCTTTGAGCTTGAAGCCACATATGATGCTGGTTGGTTTTATGCTGAGTTATCTGGCTCTATCCAGAAGGGGTATAATGAAACAGATGGAGGCCTTCTGGATTCCGTCCCTGCGAACAAATTCGTAACGAACATTGGTTTTAGAGCATTGGACGACAAAGCCAATTTCGGAGCTCAGTGGGAGACTTACAAGGCGCAGGAAGATACATCTGCTGAAGACTTTGATGTTGTGAACCTCTTCGCTTCTTATGAGCCAAGAGAAGGGACCACCCTATCAGTGAATGTCGATAACCTGTTTGACGAGACTTACAAACCCTACGGGTTCACAGACAATTCAAGCGGACGCGCCATCATGTTTACCTTCAAACAGCGTTTTGGCGGTTGATTTAGGCTGCCATAGCGGTTCTGTTTTCAGGATGACGCATGATGACAAAGTAGAATGATATCACGAAACATTTCTGCGGGGTTTTCCCCGCAGAAAATCTTTGCAAGGGCGTATGCGCACGCGCTTTGCAAATGCAACTGATAGCCTTATTGGTCGAACACTGAGAAAAATGTGTGCCGAATTGCATCCGCATCGCAGCCAAGGGCGACGAGAGACGGCAAGCGGGTCTTGGATTGACTGCGGCATGTTTGGCCGCTGGCTTCCCCTTCCATGACGGCTTCAAGCGCCATGGACTCCATGGTGAAAAGCCCCGGATAAAGAGCCGCGATGATCGCCATTGGATCATGCAGGCCGCAACCGGACAGGCCAATGCTTTTATAAAAGTCCAGATAGAAAGCCCCGAGTTCTTTGAGAAACGGGCCAATCGGGTTCTTTCTTGTGGCAATATGACTGAAGTCCTGCTCGTCAAGAAGCACTTTGAGCGTTACATCAAGACCCACCATCGTGACATTTGCCCCTGAGGCCAAAACGACGTCCAGCGCATGAGGATCATGGAAGGCATTGGCCTCTGCATAGGGTGAAACATTGCCGCGCACATCCAGCGCTCCACCCATGAAAACGATCTTGTCCACATTTTGTGCAAAGTTTGTATCCATTTGGAGAGCACGGGCGATATTGGTGATCGGGCCGATCGGGCAAATAACCAACTCCCCCCGGTGGCGCTCTGCCATCTCGCATAGAAACTGAGCCGCGGCCAGCGGGCTGGCTGTGCCTGTGGGGGCGGGAGCAGGCAAATGGCCCAGTCCTTCAAGGCCATGAACCCTTGTTTTGGGAGCAAAGGGAGGAAGCGCCAAAGGCTTTTCGGCCCCGGATGCAACGGGAATGGAAAGTTCCATTTTTTCCGCAAGATAGAGAGCGTTGCGAGTCGCCTGCGCTGTGGTCACATTGCCAAAAATCGTGGTCAGACCAATCAACTCGATGTCGGGATGCAGGGCGGCATAGGCAATGGCCAGGGCATCATCAATGCCCGGGTCCGTATCAATAATCAGCTTCACAGAAGTTAAATCCCAAATAGAAATCGTCTTTGGGCACATCCTGCCTCCGGCCCCGTCAGAAAATGACAAGACGGACACAGCAAGGCCAAGAGCGCTACTTTGCACAGGATTTGGTCAAAATCAACGCTTGCACAATTCCGTGCATTTTGTATTTACTCGATATTTCCAACAGGAAAATTCTTTTCCAGCTCGAAAAAACAGGACATTCCCCGCTATGCTGTCTTTTTCTTCTTCCATCCGCGCAACGACTGTTGCGATCGCTCTGACCCTTCCTGCTTTCGCGCATGCGCAAGATACACTGGTGGTCTCCAACTGGGGCTATTCTAACAATTTCTACCAGCCCTTCGTGTTTGAGCCATTTGAAAAAGCCCACAATGTCAAGATTGTCACGGAAAGCGGCGGCGCTCCGGAACGCCTGAACAAGGCCCGCATTCGCGGTGGTGTCGACGTTATCCTGCTGACCGATAAATTTTCCCAGATCGGCATCAATCAGGGCGCTTTCGAGACCATCGATTCTTCCAAGCTGACCCATCTTGATGAGCTGTATGAAGTGGCCAAGCATCCGCAGGGTGAATATGGTCCGGCCTACACCTTCGGTCGCTATGGCATTGTCTATGACAAGACCCGCACCGACACGCCGATCACATCCTGGTGCGATCTGTGGCGTGATGACTTCAAAGACTCTGTCGCCATGCCAGCCTTCAACACCACCGGAGGTCCGCTCACCGTGATGATGGCTGCAAAATGCGCAGGCACAGATGCCTTTAAGGATCCTGAAGGTGCTTTTGCCAAAATGGCCGAGTTGAAGCCGAATATCGTCAAGACCTTCTCTTCAGGCTCCGAGCTGACCAACCTGCTGTCCACCGGCGAAGCCTTTATCGGCCTTGCTCAGGATTATGCCTTCCCTGCCATCAAGGCTGCCAACCCGAATATCGGTTGGGCGGAGCTTGACGAAGGCGACTTCGCCATGATGAACACCTACAACATTCCGAAAAATTCCAAGAACAAGGAATTGGCGCTGAAATTCATCGATTTCTCGATCTCTGCACAGGTGCAGAAAGACGGAGCTGTCGAACTCGGCGCAGGGTCTGGTCCGATCAACAAAACGGTAGAATTGACCGACGAACAGGCTAGCGGCCTGGTTTACGGACAGGATCAGGTTGAGAAAATGCAGACCACTCCCATCAAGGAACTGCTTGAAGTGAATGATGCATGGGAAAAACTCTGGAACAAGACATTCGGGTTCTGATTTGTCTACACAACCTTCTTTATCGATAACAAAGCGCATGGCTGCTTTGGGCCCATGGTTGCTGGTTCTGCCAGCAACCATGTTGCTTTTTCTGCTCCTTGTGTTGCCTGTTGCCGGCACGCTCAAGGAGAGCTTTGATGGTGCGTCAGGCGGCTTGTTGGACAACTATCAGGCATTCTTTGCCGATGAGTTCAATCGCGTTGTTCTGGTCCGCAGCTTCAAGATTGCTTTCATGTCCACGTTCGTGTCACTCGTGGCAGGCTTCCTGGGCGCTTATATGATCGCCAATGCCTCACCCAATCTCAAGCGCGTGTTGCTGATCCTGTCGGTCTTCCCGCTGCTGACCAGTGTTGTTGTGCGGTCTTTCTCCTTCATGGCGATCCTTGGGCGTAACGGGGTGGTCAACACGCTCTTCCTCAAGATCGGACTGATCGACCAGCCGCTGGAACTGCTGTTCACGCAAGGCGCGGTGGTGGCCGGTCTCGCTTATCTCTTCACGCCCCTGATGATCCTGTCGCTGGTTGGCGTGTTGGAAAATATCGACGACGATCTTTATGCCGCTGCGGGCTCGCTTGGCGCCAGCCCGGTTGGTGTCTTCTTTCAGGTGACGCTGCCGCTTGCGGTGCCGGGCATGATCGTTGGTTCGATCCTTGTCTTTACCGGCAGTCTGGCGACCTTCGTTACGCCCGTTCTGCTTGGCGGCGAACAACAGATGACCCTGTCTACCCTGCTTTACCGCAAGGCAATGATTTCATTTGACTGGGCTGCGGCCAATACCATCGCTGCGATCATGATGGCCATCACCATCACATGCGTGATCGCAATGGGTGCGCTGGCGAACCGGATCGCCGCGGGGAGGAAAATGCGATGAGCGCCAGAAAGATCAATCCTCTCTCCAAAATCGCAGGCTGGCTGGTGGTCTTCTATCTGGCCGGACCGATCATCATCGTGATCGGCACTTCTGTCAGCGATACGCCTTTTCTTGCCTTTCCGCCTCAGGGCTTTACGCTGAAATGGTATCACAAGGTTTTCGAGCTCAACAATTTCGTTGAAAGCTTCATCACGTCCATGGAAGTGGCGTTCGGCGGAACAATGATTGCGCTGATCGCAGGCCTTGCTGCTGCCTATGCCCTGTCGCGCTATAAGGTGCGGTTGCCCGGCTGGTATGGCTCCATCTTCTTCCTGCCCTTCTTCATCCCCGAGATCGTGTTTGGTTTTTCCATGCTCAAGACACTGATCGTGCAGTTCGAGTTGCCGATCCTGCCTTCACTGATGCTGGGCCACGCAATCCTTTGCCTGCCCTATATCGTTCGCGTCATAGGGGCGAGCCTTGCGGGGTTCGATTTCTCCATTCAGGAAGCGGCCGTCAGCCTTGGCATGCATCCGGTCAAGGCCTTCTGGTCCATCGTGCTGCCCAACATCCGCTCAGGCGTCATCGCGGGGGCCGTGTTGGCCTTCATTACTTCGCTGAACGACATGGCCGTGGCCCTGTTTCTTACGGGACCGGGGGTTTCCACCTTGCCGATTGAAGTCTTCACCTATGTTCAGCAGTTTTTCGATCCGACCGTCAGCGCCGTGTCCGTGCTGCTCATGGCCGTGACCATTGGTGTCATGGCTCTCATCGAGCGCAGTCTGGGCCTGTCCAAGACGATTAAATAGCAGGAGCTGAAATGGCACAGAACGCCGTTATCCTACAAGATCTTGTTGCTCACTATGGCCCGACGCAGGTGCTGCACGGGCTTAACCTGACCATTGCCGAGGGCGAGCTGGTTTCCCTGCTTGGCTCTTCTGGGTGCGGCAAGACCACGACCCTGCGCCTGCTGGCGGGCTTCCTTCAGCCAACCAGCGGCCAGATCACCGTTGCGGGCAAGGATGTCACCAAGCTGCCGCCGCATAAGCGCGACGCGGGCATCGTGTTCCAGAATTACGCCCTTTTCCCCCATCTCACTGTGGCTGAGAATGTGGGGTTCGGGCTCAAACAGCGCAAGGTGGCCGCGCCGGAACGCAAGGCCCGTGTGGATGCCATGCTGGAGCGTGTGGGACTTGTTGACTATGCCAATCGCCTGCCTGCGGCTCTTTCTGGCGGTCAGCGTCAGCGTGTGGCCTTGGCACGTGCTCTGGCCATCAATCCGCCGCTGTTGATGTTCGATGAACCGCTCTCCAACCTTGATGCCAAGCTGCGCGTGGATATGCGCGTGGAAATTCGCGAGCTGCAAAAGGCCAATGGCCGCACAGCTATTTACGTGACCCACGATCAGGAAGAGGCTTTCTCTATTTCCGACCGTGTTGCCATCATGAATGCAGGCCGTATCGTCCAGCTTGATACCCCCGAAGTGCTCTATCGTCGCCCCAACAGCGCTTTTGTCGCCCGTTTCGTCGGCTTTGACAATCTCATCGAGATGAAAGTGGTCAAACGCGAAGGCGATCTGGTCACGGCAGAAGTCGAGGGCGGGGCATTGATCACCCTGTCACAGGCCGAAACCGGCCCGCTTGAGGATCGCTTCGTTGTTGGTGCGCGCCCCGAGGGCATAGAGCTTACGGACGATCCTTCCAACGCCATCGCCGGCAAGCTTTTGACCCGCTCCTATCTTGGGCGCTCCTATCAATATAAGGTCGATACGCCGACTGGTATGCTGATTGCCAATGCCCCGCTGACGCAATTGCATGAAGAGGGCGGTGCCATCAATCTGAAATTCAATCTCGAGCATTGCTGCATTCTGCCAGTAGAGGAAAATTGATATGTCCCGTTCCATTGTTGCCGCCGCCGCACAGCTGGGGCCCATACAGCGCAGTGATGACCGCAAGTCTGTCGTCAAGCGCCTCATTGCCTTGCTGGAAGAAGCTGCGAGCCGGGGCGCTGAGCTGGTTGTCTTCCCCGAATTGGCGCTGACCACTTTCTTCCCCCGCTGGCACCTGACCGACAGGGAAGAAATCGACGCCTTCTATGAAAAGCAGATGCCGGGGCCGGAAACCCAGCCCCTGTTCGATGCCGCCAAGCGGCTTGGTATTGGCTTCTATCTCGGCTATGCCGAAATTGCCGTCGAAGACGGAGAGACCAACCATTACAACAGCGCCATATTGGTGGATCGGGCTGGCACAATTGTCGGCAAATATCGCAAGGTCCATCTGCCCGGATGGGACGAGCCGCAAGCTGATCTGGAAGCCCAGCATCTGGAGAAATATTTCTTCAAACCGGGCAATTATGGCTTCAAGGTCTGGAAGACCATGGGCACCCGCATCGGCATGTGCATTTGCAATGACCGACGCTGGGCGGAAACCTACCGCGTGATGGCCCTAAAGGGCGCGGAAATGATCCTTGTGGGCTATAACACTCCCATTGATCACACCGGCGTCTATGATTTTGACAGCCTGACGGAATTCCACAATCAGCTCTCCATTCAGGCCGGGGCCTACCAGAATTCCACCTGGGTTGTCGCAACCGCCAAGGCTGGTTTGGAAGAAGGCTCCAACATGATCGGCCAGTCGATGATCGTTGCGCCTTCCGGCCAGATTGCTGCCATGGCTCTGGGCACGGGCGACGAGGTGATCACTGCGCGGTGCGACCTTGATATGGCCGCGCTCTACCGCCGGACCATCTTCGACTTTGCCCGCCATCGCGAGCCAAAGCATTATGGTATCATCACCCAGACCAAGGGACCGATCATCAGCGATGATGACGAGGCCTGATCAAGGATGGCTCTCATGAGCCGACATAAAGGGGATAGCACCGTGTCCGTGGACCAAGACATGTCATTTGTGAAACCGGAGGAGAGACAATCCTCCGTGTCCCAGATCATTTCGGACTTGCGCAAGAAGAACGGTTGGACTCTGGCTGAAATGTCCAAGCGGACCGGCGTTTCCATCTCCTCTTTGTCGAAAATCGAAAATGGTCAGAGCCAACCGGCCTATAGCGTTCTGACCCGCCTGGCCTCCGGCCTTGATGTCGATTTTGCCGAGTTGGTGGGAGCAGAAGCCCCCAAGCAGCGCTGTGTCGGTGCCGCACGCACCATCAGCCGGGCAGGGGAGGGCAAGAAGCTCTCCAATGACATGGGGCTCTATGAATTGCTCTCGACCGAGCTGGCGGCCAAGCTGCTCCAGCCCATGGTCATCGAGGTCAATCCACGCGTCAGCGGACATCCGGCACCGCAAAGCGCCCATTCGGGCGAAGAGTTCGTCTATGTGCTCGAAGGGGATGTCATTTTCGAGATGGACCCTTATGCACCGACGCTGATGTCGACCGGCGACTCGGTCTATTTCGATGCAGCCCAGACCCATAGCTTCTATGCTGTGGGCCCCAAGACAGGGC
This sequence comes from uncultured Cohaesibacter sp., assembly GCF_963682185.1. Lineage (NCBI taxonomy): Bacteria > Pseudomonadati > Pseudomonadota > Alphaproteobacteria > Hyphomicrobiales > Cohaesibacteraceae > Cohaesibacter > uncultured Cohaesibacter sp. Next base: position 3,675,324 of record NZ_OY821667.1, read on the forward strand.
GCATCTTGTCCATTTGCTCGGCTGATACCGTTGACCTGCTGACAAAAAATCTGGATAAAAAATGATCACAGCAAAATCCGAAGTTCAAATCCGCCAGCAGCTGACCCTCGTCGCGCTGGGCAAAGCGCCTGCCGATCTTGTGCTGCATGTGGGCAAGCTGCTTGACACTGCCACGCGCACATGGTCGAGCGCACAGGAAATCGTCATCAAGGGCGACCGGATCGCCTATGTCGGTCCTATTGGCTCGTGGACAGGGGCTTGCGAGACTATCGTCAAACGCCCTGATCTGATGGCCATTCCGGGGCTTGGCGAAGTGCATAAGCATATTGAAAGCTCGCATTTGACGCCGGAGTGGGAAGCCGCCCTCGTTTTGCCTCGTGGCAATACATGGACCTGCGAAGCCAGCCACGAATTCTCCAACGTGCGTGGGTCGCGCACCGTGGAATTCTGGCTTGAAGCCCGCAAGCAGGGCTCACCCCTCAAGATTTTCCCTCTTCCCGGCTCTGCCGTGCCCCCAACCGCCTATGAACATGGCGGCGGATATCTGGGCTATGACGAGCAGAAAGACTTCATCGGCAATTCCATGATGGTGGCGGGCTTGGACGAAGTCATGGATTGGCCAGCCGTCTGGAACCCGGAAAACGCCTCTCACAAGCGGCTCTGGGGGATGATCGAAGCAACCTTTGAAGCCCGTGGCGTGGTCGAAGGTCATGCAGCAGGCCTCAAGGATCTGCCCACCATCAATGCCTTTGCTGCAGCAGGGCTTGCTTCGGACCATGAAGCATGGACCGCTGAGGAATTTTGGGACAAGCTGACCCACGGTCTGTTCATCGAATTGCGCCCCCATTCCATGCCGGAGGTCTTGCAGGGCCTCATGGAAAAGGGGCTTGAAGACTGGTCCCAGATTGCCTTTACCACCGATGACCGCTCGGCCTCGGAAACGCTGGAAAAAGGCGCAACCGATTACAATGTTCGTCTCGCTATCCAATCTGGCCTGAAGCCGGAAATCGCCATTCAGTGCGTGACCATCAACCCGGCGCGCCACATGCGGCTCACCCCATGGGTGGGATCTCTTACGCCGGGGCGTTTTGCCGATATCGTGCTGCTCTCCGATCTGGAAAGCTTCGAGATCGCTGAAGTCTGGGCCGATGGACGGCAGGTCTCTGAAGGCAAGCGCTTCACTGACCCTGTGCCCGAAATCAACTGGCCGGACTGGGCACGCGATACGGTGCAAGTCGGTGGTGCGCTCAGCGCTGCGGATTTTGCCATTCCCGCGAAGGCCGGACGCGAAACGATGACAGCGGCGGTGCTGCGCCCGTTCCATTGGGAAGAGACCTTCCTAACCTATGAGCTGCCGGTGAAAGAGGGTTTGGTTCAGCGGGATGTCAGCCGCAACATCACCAAATTTGCCATTGTTGACCGGTTCTCCGGCTCAAAATCCCTCTCGAAAATGTTCTGGGCAGGCACTGGGCCGAGCACGCCCGATTGCGCGCTTGCCAGCTCTCTGGCGCATGACAAACATAATGTCTGGTGCGTTGGCTCGTCCGATGAAGCGATGGCCATGGCCGTCAATGCCTTGTCAGAAATCGGTGGCGGCTGGGCTCTGGTGCGGGACAACAAGGTCGTTGCCACCGTGCGCTATGAGGTGGCTGGGCTGATGTCCTCCCGCTCCGCAGAAGCGCTGGATGCGGACATGCAAAAGCTCTATGCGGAAGGGGCAAAGATCGACTGGATGTTCGAGCCCTCCTCTTCGCCGCGCTGGTGGGCAGGGTTCCCCGAGCGGTTGGCCTTTGCCACCCTTACCTGTGCTCCATGGCGCTGGGTGCTGGTTGCTCCGGCTGAGGGCATCCCGGAGGGGCTCGTCAATGTTGCGACCGGTGAAACCCATCCGGTGGTCTGGTAATCGGGTGCGCAGCGAACGAGCAAGAAGCAAAAGACTATGACAAGCAACCTTCATATCAATTCCGACCGCCTGTGGCAGAGCCTTAAAGACATGGCCAAAATCGGCCCTGGCGTGGCAGGCGGCAACAATCGCCAGGCGGTAACGGACGCAGATGGTGAGGCCCGAACCCTGTTTGCCACTTGGTGCAAAGAGGCAGGACTGACCATGGCTGTCGATACGGTCGGCAATATGTTCATGATGCGACCGGGAACCGACCCTGACGCCTTGCCCGTTTATGTTGGCTCACATCTGGATACTGTCCCCACAGGGGGCAGATATGACGGGGTGCTCGGGGTGCTGGCCGGGCTTGAACTGGTGCGTACGCTCAATGAGGCCGACATCAAGACCAGACATCCAATCGTCGTGGTCAACTGGTCCAATGAAGAAGGCGCTCGTTTCCATCCGGCCATGCTCGGCTCGGGCACCTTCATCGGCAAGCAGGATCAAGCCTTTGCCTATGCGCGCGAAGATATGGATGGCAAGCGCTTCGGCGATGAATTGAAGCGCATCGGCTGGGCGGGGGATGAAATGCCCGGAAGCCGCAAGATGAAGGCCTATTTTGAGCTGCATATCGAGCAAGGGCCGGTGCTGGAAGCCGCAAACAAGGAAATCGGCGTCATCACCCATTGTCAGGGCATGAAGCGCCCGCAATATACCCTCACTGGCAAGGCTGTGCATACCGGCTCGACGCCGATGCATATGCGCATCAATGCGGGCCTCGCTGCGGCTCGCATCACCGAAGTGGTGCAAGAGGTGGCCGTGGCCGAACAGCCCAACGCCGTGGCCGGGATCGGCAAGATGGTCTATGAGCCTTGCTCCCCCAACGTGCTACCGTCGACTGTGCTCTTTACCATCGATATCCGCACCGTGGATGGCGACAAACTGCAACGCATGTATGACACCATCTGGCAAAGAGCGGAAAAGATTTGTGCGGACTTGGGTGTTGGCTGTGCTGTGGAAGAGGTCGGCTCTTTTGATCCGGTCACCTTTGCCCCATCGCTGGTGGATATCGTGCGGTCCTCCGCTGAAACTCTCGGGCATGAGCATATGGATATGGTGTCCGGCTCAGGTCACGATGCCTGCTGGATTGCCGAAGTGGCCCCCGCAGCGATGATCATGTGCCCCTGTGTTGATGGCCTGTCACACAATGAGGCCGAGGCCATTTCGCCTGAATGGGCCGCAGCTGGTGCCGATGTGCTGCTCCACTCGGTTTTGAAGGCTGCGAGCTAAGCCGATTAACAATGATCGTTTGTTTCGGAACCAGATATGGGTGTGTTTCGCGTAATTCATTAAGCGAAATGCCAAGAAATAAATTTCATCGGGTTGGGGAAAGATTGGGGTGCCTTCTGGCTTCAAGCAGGGCATTTTGCGGTTTTTCAGCGCGGTGTAAGAAAAAGTGGACAAAGAAAACCGCAGCGCAAAAACAAAATTGAATTTCGCGCAAAAATACCCGTCGACTGAAAAAGTCGCCTGCCAACATCTGTTCTTTATAGCTATTCTAATATCATAGATCCATGGCTTGGCACAATGCGACAAAGTTTCCTTCCAGCTAATATATGTGGGTCATAACCGACTGGGAGGACCTTATGACCGCTAAAAACCTAAGGGCAACGCTTGCCTGTGCTGTTTTCCTGACAGTGCCGACTGCCGCGTTGTCCAATGATCTATTGGAAGAAGCAAAAGACTATTTCGAACCGATCCCGTCTGTTGTTCCTTCAGTGAAGAACAACGCCGTAACGGGTGACAAGATTGAATTGGGCAAAATGCTCTTTTTCGATCCGCGTCTCTCCTCATCGGCCCTGATTTCGTGCAATACCTGCCACAATCTGGGCATGGGAGGGGACGATAATCTGGAAACATCGATCGGTCACGGTTGGCAAAAGGGACCACGCAATGCGCCTACCGTACTGAATGCCGTTTTCAACATTGCCCAATTCTGGGATGGCCGCGCAGAGGACCTCAAGGCTCAGGCCAAGGGGCCGGTGCAAGCCGGTGTTGAAATGGCTTCCACTCCGGCCCGTGTCGAGGAAACACTCAAAAGCATGCCTGCCTATGAAGTGGTGTTCGCCAAGGCATTTCCAGGAGAGGATAGCCCGATCAGCTTCGATAATATGGCCAAGGCCATTGAGGCCTTTGAAGCAACCCTGATCACACCATACTCGCGATTTGACCAGTTTCTGGAAGGAAACACGAAGGTCATGAATGAAGAGGAGCAGGCCGGTCTGCAACTCTTCATGGACAAGGGCTGTGCCTCCTGCCATGCAGGGGTCAATATCGGAGGCGAAGGCTACTATCCGTTTGGTGTTGTCGAAAAGCCGGGTGCGGACGTTCTGCCCGCAGGAGACAAGGGCCGTTTCGCGGTAACGCAGACAGCCGACGAGGAATATGTTTTCCGTGCCGGACCACTGCGCAATATCGAACTGACAGCACCCTATTTCCATTCTGGCAAGGTATGGGATCTTGAGCAGGCTGTCGCCATTATGGGGACAAGCCAGTTGGGTGAGGATTTGTCTGATGACGAGATCAAGAAGATCACTGCCTTCTTGAAAACCCTCACCGGAGAGCAACCAAAAGTAGATTATCCAATTCTTCCGGTTGAAACATCCAAAACACCAAAGCCAGAGTTGATGGTCGTAAAATAACGGAAATTTGAAGAACTTGAAGTAAGAAACTGACCTTTCCGGAGTATTTCGGAAAGGTTATTTATTTTTAATACCACTTTGCGGTTGTGGATTTATTCAGATATGTCCAAACTGAGTTTGGTTAAATTGATTTTGTTGTGAATTGATAGAGTTATTATTTTGTACATTCAATATTAACTACGATCTATAACTCGGTCTTTAGCCTTTCTAAATAGGATTGTCACCCATCGCCAAAACAAGGGACGATTTATGGGTGTTGCTTCAGATCGCCAGAGAATGAATTTCGGAGCCATGGTTATTGTGGCCTGTCTTGTCGTATTCCTCGCCTTGACCTTCTCTAATTTCTTTCTGTTGAACCGTTCCGGCGAAATCGCCAATACCGTGCGTCATGAACAAGAGCGTAAGCTTGTAAAGCATGAGTTGGATAATTTCCTGCTGCTATTTGCCCATGCCCAGTCGCAGATTTCCGATTGGGATGATGCCTATGATGCTTTCATGGGCGAGATTGATGATGACTTTGTCTTGGATAATATCACCGACTGGCTGTGGGGCGATTTCGGCATTCTGATGACCTATGTTGTCTCTTCGGCGAACAAAACCAAAGTGGCGGTTCTCAAGGAGACGAGGCTCAAGGCTGGGCAGGGCGAATATATCATCAAAAAAAATATTGATCTGATAGAAGAAGCGCGGGCGAAATTCCAAAGAGAATTCACCACTGACAAGCCCCTGCCTGCGGCCGAACTGATCAAGGATATCCTGGCGACTCCAGATAAAGGACGGTTTGCTTGGTCCATTCGTCCTGTCAACGGTCGCCTGTCCTATGTGATCGCGCAGGTCTTGGCCCCCAATCGTGCTGTGGCGTTAGGAGATCGGGATCCGGATGTGCTTTTCACAGTCAAACAGATCAACAAGGACTATATCACGGCAGCCAGTGAGAAGTTGGTTGTTGAGGGCTTTCATTTTGACTATCTGGACCGTGTGAGAAATGAAACCGGATATCTGCCTCTTGTCGCGTTGCCCGATGGGCGGATTGCCCACGCCCGTTGGATGCCGGACAATCCTTCCAAGGCCATTTGGGAGCAGACATTACCGATTCTGGCTGCTCCTTTCTTCATCACCGCCTGTGCGCTAATCGCCATTGCGTGGCGGTTTAGTTTCATGTTGCGCGCCTTGCAGAAGAGCGAGCAGCAAAACCGTTTTCTTGCGCTCCATGATGCCTTGACGGGGTTGCCCAATCGTCTTTCCTTTGATCGAGAGCTTGAAAAGACGATCCTTCAGAGAAAACAGAAGCGGTGCGCCATTGTCAGTCTCGATCTTGATCGTTTCAAAGCCGTCAATGACACCTACGGTCACGAAGCGGGAGATATCGTGTTGTCTGCCGTGGCCAAGCGTATTTCAGAGCGTCTGGGCACATCGGGCATGGCCGCGCGCGTGGGGGGAGATGAATTCGGTCTCTTGCTCTATGGTCCTCTCGAACAGGACAAGATCAAGGCTTTGTGTGAAGACCTCATTGCTGCGGTGTGCCTCCCGGTGCTGGTGCCCGGTGGTGTTGCAGAGGTCGGCGCGTCGATTGGTGTTGCTCTCTGGCCAGAGGATGCCTTTACGGTGAAAGCCATCTTGCGCCGCACCGACGAAGCGCTCTATCGATCAAAGCAAAATGGCCGGGGGCAAGTAACATTCGCCTCTCAGCAGGATGAAGTGGGTCTGGATATCAACCCGAAAGATTCTGACCGGCGCATCCAGCAGCTCAAATCCCTGCTCACTAAAACAGGTTAGTCCTTGAAAAGGGCGTCCTGTTGAGCTTTGCCAAAGCCCACCATGATGGCGTTATCCGTTTCAATGACCGGGCGTTTGATGAGAGTGGGATTGGCGAGCATCAGCGCGCGCGCTTTGGCTTCGTCCAGATCCTGTTTCTCAGCGTCATCAAGCGCGCGCCACGATGTGGAGCGGCGATTGAGCAGCGCCTCCCAACCCAAAGCGGCAAGCCAGCGATCCAGATCTTCGCCGGTAAAATCGCCGCTGCGCAGATCCATAAACGTTACCGGTTTGCCAGCGCCTTCGAGTGTTTTGAGTGCCTTGCGGCAGGTGTCGCATGTTTTTATGCCGAATAGCTTCATGGCGTCCATATCCTTCTGCCAAGGAGGGAATCAATCAGTCTTCGGCCAGAGCCTAGGCAAAGCCCGAACAAGAGGAAAGGACTATTCGGACTTTGCGACCGGTTGCTGTTATTTCTTCTCGATCCCCATCATCGCTTCATCGCCCCAAAGCTCTTCCACGCGTGCATCGCGACCGCAGGCGAAGCGATAGTAAGTGTAGCGAATGGGGTTCTTGCTATAATAGTTTTGATGGTAGCCTTCGGCAGCAAAGAAAGGCCCGGCCGGGCTGATTTCCGTAGCGATCGGAGCCCCCAATTTTCCACTTTCCTCCAGCGCTTTTTTGGACGCTTCTGCGATTTTGGCCTGTTCCTCATCAAGGGTATAGATTGCCGTGGTGTAGCTATGGCCACGGTCGCAGAACTGACCGCCCCCGTCTGTCGGATCGACCGACCGCCAGAATATGTCGAGCAGCTTGTCATAACTGATCTTGTTGCTGTCGTAGGTGATGCGAACAACTTCGCGGTGCCCCGTCGCGCTATGGTTCTTGTAGGTCACATTCTCGGTGGATGTCCCGCCCGAATATCCCGATACGGTTTCCAAAACACCGGGCACATGGTCAAAATCGCTCTCCACGCACCAGAAGCAGCCGCCAGCAAAGATAGCTGACTTGGGGGCTTCCTGCGCTTCAACCAGCGTTGGGGCAGCTAACATGCACAAGGCGAGCAGGGCGGATTTGAAAGCATAGTCAAACATCATATTCCTCCGAAGGCGTAAGACAGGATTGATCCCTGGGCGTTCCGCACGATCAGCAAAGGAAAGCCCTGTTCCCGCCAGTGTGGCAGCAGATTGCGGCAATGTCTCGCCGCAATGGGCCGTCTCACGGGAGTTTGAGAGGATGTGATGGCGCGGTGCCAATGTCTCCGGGCTGTGATTGTATGGGCACGGCTCAGGCTGCAGCCTTGAAGTCTTCAATTTCAACGCGGTTTCGGCCCTGATGTTTGGCTTCATAGAGCTTTTTGTCTGCAGCATTGATCAACGCCTGCAATGTTTCGCAATGCTGATCGGCAATGGCAGCCCCGATGCTTACGGTGATCGAGATAGACTCATCTCCATAGAAAACCGGTTCGGAGCCGATGGCATGGCGAATGCGCTCACCTATGACTTCGGCCTGTTGTGCGCCTGTATGCGGCAACAGTATAATGAACTCTTCGCCGCCATACCGAGCCAATAGATCGCGCGCGCGCATGCAATGCTTGATCCGGCTCGCTACGGTCTTCAGCACAGCATCACCAGCGATATGACCGAAACGATCATTGACCTTCTTGAAGTGATCTAGATCGAGAAGCAGGACCACGTCGTCAGGTTGAGGAGTCGCAATGAATTGCATGAAAAAGGATCGGCGATTGGAAATGCCGGTCAGATGGTCTGTGTCCGCCTGACGCCTTAGCTTCGTATGTGCCCTGTCCGAAATCATTACCGCGGTGAAGAGCACCAGAGTGAAATTGAGCACGATAACAAAGAAGAAAACGGATAGCGGGTTGAGTATCTCCATCCGTTGATCCAAAAAGCCGAGCCCGGCAAAAAGGCTGAGTATTCCAGCCAGACTGTTGACTGCAATCATCATTTTCCGTGAGCGCAGAGGGTCGTTCTTGAAGTCGATGGCATAGTGCACAGCACCTCCAAGGAAGGCCGTCGCGGCCACCAGATTGAAGGTTGCTGCTCGGTAGGCATTGACCTCTTCAAAATGGGTAACAAACGCAATGACGATGATGAGAGTTGCCGGGGCAAGGGAAAGCATGCTCAACCGACTGAAGCGTCGTTGGCTCAATGCCTTTTGCCCCATCCATATAAAGGCGTAGCCCCACAGGCCGAGTGAGAGGCTACCCAGCTGCCACATTCTTTCTGATAGTATCCCCAATTCGCCTATGCCGGCCAATGTGGAGCCCACAGCCATGATGGCGAAGCCGACGGCCAAAAGAATGAGGGAAGCCTGTTTCGAAGAGGTAAGCCACAGATAAACAAAGGTAACTACGCCAACGATGTAGGCGGTTTTCTGCAGTAGGAGTACCGTCGCAAGGTCAAGGTTGTTTGGCATGTTTACTCTATACACAGCGTGCCGCGAGACCGTAAATTTACGGCCAATTACTCAGAATATTACCACTGTAACTATTAACAATATATATAGCGTGATTAGAGTGTCTTATAGAGTGCCTAGATAGCGAGCCATGTCTCGATGACATCGATAAACGCATCCGCAAATTTTCTCTGCTTGGAACTGCCAACACCATGGATGAGCAAAAAGTCGGGGCGTGTCGTCGGCTTGTGAATGGCCATTTCCGCCAGCGTCTTGTCCGTGAAAATCACATAGGCGGGCACTTTATGCTCGCGAGCCAATTCCGAGCGGGCGGCACGGAGCGCTTCATAGAGATCCTTGTCCGCCGCATCCAGCTCCGGCAGGCTGGATTTGGTGCGCTTGGGCCGACTGAGCTCGCTTGGTGCCATGACGTCGGTGCGATAGGAAAAGCGGATGTCTCCCTTTTTCAGCGCTTCCGATTTGGCGGTCAGTTTGAGAGCCCCATGGCCCTGAATGTCGAGCCTGAGCATATTGGCTGCCACCATCTGACGCAGAATGGCGCGCCAGTCTTCCTTGGATGTGCCTTTGCCGGAGCCATGGCAGGGAAGCGTATGGTGATTATATTTCTTGATCTTCTCATGGGTGAGCCCACGCAGAATGTCGATCAGCTGCACAGCGCCGAATATCTCACCCGTCTGCTCGGCTACATCGATAAGGCTTAGTGCTTCAGCCGTGCCTTCTTTCAGCTCGGGTGGGTCAAGGCAGACATCGCAATTGTTGCAGGGCTCAATCGTTTCGCCGAAATAGGACAGCAGCGATTGCCGACGACAGGTTGGCGCTTTACAATAGGCGATCAGCGCATCAAGCCGCTTGTGCTCGCGAGCGAGATGATCCTCGTCGCCTCCTTCATTATCGATGAAACTGCGGCGCATGCGGATATCATCCAGCCCATAAAGCATCATGGCTTCCGAGGGTTCGCCATCGCGGCCAGCACGCCCTATCTCCTGGGAATAGGCTTCCATATTCGAAGGCAGATTGGTGTGAAACACATACCGAACATCGGGCTTGTCGATGCCCATGCCGAAGGCGATGGTGGCCACCATCACAGTGCCGGATTCCCGCATGAACAGGGCCTGATGAGCGGCCCGTATGCTGCTATCCATGCCCGCATGATAGGCAAAGGCCTTGATGCCATGCTCCTTGAGAAACTCGGCAGCTTCCTCGGTCTTGCGGCGCGAGAGGCAATAGACGATGCCTGATTGTTCGGCCCGTGCCTCGACAAATTCCAGCAATTGCTTCTTCCAGTCCTTGCGGAGCTGGACCGACAGGCGGATGTTGGGGCGATCGAAACCGGAAACAATGACCTTGCCGTCGCGCTGGCCATCTGGCGTACGCGGGAAGAGTTTTTCGGCGATATCTTCTCGGGTCGCTTCGTCAGCCGTTGCCGTAAGGGCCGCAATGGGCGCTCCGGGGAAGAAATCCGTCAGCCGTGTCAGCCCTTCATAATCAGGGCGGAAACTTGGCCCCCAGCGTGAGATGCAGTGGGCTTCGTCAATAGCGATCAGGCGGATGGGTAGTTTGGCAAGTGCCGCCAACATGCGCTCGGTCATCAGTCGTTCTGGCGCGATATAGAGAAGGCTCACCTCACCGGCAGCCACGCGGCGCCAAACGGAAACATTCTCTTCGCGCGAGCGGGAACTGTTGATGCTGTCAGCCGGGATGCCCAGAAGCTTGAGCGCCATCACCTGATCTTCCATAAGGGCCACCAGAGGCGAGATGACCAGCGTCAGGCCACCAAACAGCAGGGCAGGGATCTGGAAGCAGACACTCTTGCCCATCCCCGTAGGCATGACAGCAAGCGTACTTTTTCCTTCCAGCAGGCTATCGATCACTTCGGCCTGTCTGCCACGAAACTGGTCGTAGCCATAAACGGTTTTGAGCATCTCCAGCGCGCGCTCGCCCGGACTGGCTTCGCAATCCAGAGGCATGGCCTGCGTCGCTGCAATGAGATCTTGCTCAAGTGGTTCGACATCACAGGCGAGGAGAGGCTGGGCTGGAGGAGGCATAAAGGCGCTGAATTTTCAGTTGAAGAAAGGGTTAACGGGACCGTATCTGATTTGCAGCGCTTTGGTAAACCGAATTGTTGCGTTTGCCGCGATGCTGTGAAGAGCGCTCCTTTGAAAGGGGAGGGGAGACACCCCTCAACCCGGTTTCTTGGTCCTATTCCCCAAGCGCCCGCGCTAGATAGGGCAGGCAGAGATCCATGCGATAGTCGATGGAGGAATGGTTGTCGGGGAATTCCTCATAAATGTGGTCAACGCCAGCGGCTTCCAGTTTGCTGTGCAAGCGGCGGGCGCCGTAAAGCAGATTATACTGGTCAACATAGCCACATTCGAGCCACAGGCCCTTCAAGGATTTGAGATTGGCAATCACCTCGTGCTGATCGGCCAGAAGCACAGGGTCCCATTCCAGCCAGTTTGCCCAGCGCTCTTGGATGAGCGAGCAATCATGCATGTTGACCGGCAGTCGAATGCCGAAGAAGGAAACCGGATCCGGGTCATAGCTGGCGGCCATGGCGAGTGTCATCAAAGCATGGATGTCCTTGCCGTCATATTTCGGACCTTCTTCAAATTCGGTCAGGAACCGCTCGATGGAATTGTTCTTCTTGGCCAGCGCGCGCAGCAGGTTCGGCATATCGGGCAGATAGCAAAGCTCGAAGGCCATATCGCCGGAGAGGCAGGCCGCAGCCGACCAGAAATCGGCATGTTTCATGGCATGAAGGATAGAGCCATAGCCGCCGGATGATTTGCCAAACAGTCCACGCTTGCCCGGTCCGCCACAGCCGATCTGTGTTTCGATGGCCGGGGTCATGTCTTCAATCAGGAAATCTTCCCAATTGCCAAGTGCTGCGGAATTGACATATTGGTTTCCGCCAAGCCGGGTGAAGCAATCGGGGAAAGCCACCACGGCAGGGGGCATTTCGCCAGAAGCGATGAGCCGATCCAGCCGCTCGGGAACATTCTCGCCGAAATTTTTCCAGTTCACATGAGCAGGTCCACCGGCAGTAAAACCGACAAGATCGATCAGCAATGGCAAGCCCGCTCCGTCATGGCCATGGGGCGTATAGATGACAACCTCGCGTTCGCAGCTATCTCCCAGCAGATTATTTTCCAATGCCTTGGAAGAAACGGTGATGGATTGCAGGGTGCCTTTGGGGGTGGAGGGATCGCGGCGCATGGAAAAAGGTCTCCGTTTGAAATGGCTGCCAAGTTTGGGCAAAATTGCCATATTGGATGGCTTTATACCAGAGCTAACCTTGGCATTGGGCAAACGGCTGCGTGTTGAAGACAGGCCGTGGTCGGTTTTCTCCCAATGATGCGGATCATGTATCAGTTGATAGAGCGCGCGCCAGGCCGCCGGTGTCATCAAAAGCCAATAGAGGGGCATTTCCAATATGGCCCGCCAGCCAAAGCCATAGCGTTTGCCCGCCCATATGCGCCCCAGCACCATGACGCCGCCATAGCCAAGCGCCAGATTGATGCTGTTGATGGTCAGCAGGACAAAAAACAGCGAGCCGTTCTGGCTGCCATAGAGGGCGAGATTCCAGGCGGTTATGCCGAATGTCAAAAAATAGAGGGGATGCACCAGCGTTGACAAAAGCATGCTGCCGATCATGATATGGAACGAGAAAAAGCGGTCGCTGCCCAATTTTCGATAAAGATGGCGGGGCTGGCGCATATGAACGATCCATGTCTGCATCCAGCCCTTGAACCAGCGCGTCCTTTGTTTGAGCCAGACAGCGTAGCTTTCCGGCGCTTCCTCCCATGTGTCGCTTCTGATGGTCTCGATGTCATAGCCAAAGCGGGAAAGACGCAAGCCAAGATCGGCATCTTCCGTTACATTGTAAGGGTCCCAGCCGCCGATCTGCTTCAACACTCGGGTTTTGAAATGGTTTGACGTGCCCCCCAGCGGCACCACCAGCTGGTCAAAAGCCAGAAAGGGCAGAAGACCATCAAAGAGCGCTGAATATTCCACGGCAAACTGACGCGTCAAAAAGTTGGTGTGCGCATTGTCAACGGCCAACTGGGCTTGCAGACAGGCAAGGGAAGGGCGCCCGCTCAACATATGCAGCGCGGCGATTTTCAGCTGGTGCGGGTCGGGCCTGTCTTCTGCGTCATAAATGACGGTGAGATCGGATTGTACAAAGGAGAGTGCATAATTGAGCGCCTTGGGCTTGGTCTGTGGTCCGCCTTTGGGAATATCAACCAGTTCAATAAAGCCAGGCAGCGTGACCTTGGCGAGGGCGGCTCTTGTTTCCTCGTCTTCTTCTTCCAGCAAAAGATAGCAGGTGAGGCGGTCGCGCGGATAATCCAACCGGCAGAGCGACTGGATCAAATCCGGAACCACGCGTCCCTCCCGAAAAAGCGGCACAAACACCGAGTAGCTTGGCCAGTCTGAAGACGCTTCGGTTTTCTTGGTCGTGTCAAGCAGAGAGATAACGCGGCTTGCCTGCGTTGTGCGGGTGTGGGGCAAGCGGAAAACGGATATGAGCCGCAAGATGCTCATCGTCAGGAAAATCATGATGGTAATCAGATTGATCCCGATGCCGATGGACGAAAAGGCAAGGCTGCAACCGATCAGGGCGAAGAGGATAATCGCGAGATAATAGGAATGGAATGGCTTGAACTTGCCGTGCGCGGACAGGCCCGGCATCGTCTGCTTGAGCCGGAACACATGATGGTCCATTGCCGCTTTTGAGGCGGAAGCTCGCTGCAGGCGCCGCAATTGCCGCGGAGTGGTTATCCGTACGCGTTGCCTGAATTGCGGGTCCAGTGCCATTTTCTCTGCCAGAGCGTCCAGCTCTTTGCCATGGGGGGCGCACAGATAGAGACTGTCGGGCACAGGTGGTGCGTGATCCAGCTTGGCAAATGGCCTGATCAAGATCCACGATAGATCACGCAGTTTCTCTAGCGGCCAGTTATCAGGCAGGGGGTAGAGGCCAGAGGTGCATGGCTGCGCGACAAAGGGAACCCCCAATCTCTTTGCCGCGCATGCAAAATAAAGTGTTTCATCCAGTTTGCCCTCCCGTGTCCAGCGCTCGATCAGAGGATCGCCCGTTTGCGCGGCACGCTTGAGGGCCTGTTGCAAAGAGGGACTTTTGAAAGTCTGCAAGGAATCCAGAATGGAGAGATGAAACGGCAACCAGGATGAAAGCTCGAGCCCGGAAGGCAGGTCGGGTTGAACGGGTTTTGTGGACTGTGGCGTTTCCCGCCATTCTCTGTCATGCTCGCCATAGGCGACTGCGGCTTGGTCTAAAGCCGACGCTTCAAGGGCTGCTGGATCTGGGGCTTTGTTCAGAAAGTTCATGACAAAGGTGGATCAAAAATTTATATCAAATAAAAATTAAAGAAAATCGAAATTAGACTAGATCAAAAAGAGTGCTCAATGGATTGTACAACCGTATTAAATCCACTGTTAATTGGTAAATTAATGCGCAATGCGAGCATTTGCCGCATGCGGATGGGTCTGGTTGTGGTCAAAAACGGGTTCTTGCAGGGGCTGCGTCAGGGCTTGGCACTCTTTTGGGTATCTCTATTTGTCTTCGGCTTGCTGCTTTTGGCTGTGACGGATGGTCTGGCTCAGACGCTCGCAGAAGAGGGCCAGAACGAAGTTATTGTCGAACAGCCAACGGATGTGGAAACAACCCGCACGCCACGGTCTGGCGAAGGCGATGAGCCCGTTGCAAGTGAAGACTGGGCCAAGGCTGATTTCTATGGCTTCATCGATATCCACCAGCGTCTGCGTCAACCCAGCGATACGGTGATGGACAATGGCTTGCGCCTTCTCACCGCTCCGGATTTTCCACCCTTCAACTACCGCAACAAATCGGGTGCTCCCGTGGGCTATCATGTGGATTTGGCACGCGCCTTCTGTGAGCAGCTCAACATTGGCTGCACCATGAAGGTGGTGCCGTTTGACGCCATCCCAGATCTGCTGGCAAGCGATCAGGCGGACGCAGCGCTTGCTGGTCTTGTGCGCCATCCGGATTTGCTGGGCAAGATCTCTTTCTCCAATGTGTTCCTGAAGCGCCCCGGCCGTTTTCTGCATCTCAAAGATGATGCGCTGCCGACGGATAAGGAAGCTCTGCAAGGAAAGCCGGTCGCCGTAATCGGTGGCTCTGCGCATGAGGCCTTTTTGCGTGCCTATTTCGACGGGGTCAATCGAGTGCCCGTCAACGATCTGCATGCAGCGCGCGAGCTATTGGAAGAAGGCAAGGTGGTGGCGATCTTCGGCGATGCGTTCCAGCTCCTGCCCATTGCCGCTCAGCGCAATGGTATCTTCAGCTTTGCCGGTGAGCCCTATTATGACGATCATTTCTTCGGGGATGGCATGGCCTTCGCCTATAAGGCTGGCCGGACAGATATCGGCAATCTGCTCAATTTCGGCCTGCAAAAACTCGCCCAGAGCGGTCGTCTGGCCGAACTCTATGCGCGGCACTTCGCCTTTGATGTTTACGCTTCCTATTGAGGCTGGCTATCGAGGCTGGCTCATTAGCTGAGCACCAAGCATGATTTAGCGGCGGAAGAAGGGGAGGAGCAGCGACCAGAAAAACTGGTTTGGCTTTTCGTCCTGATACGGGTCGAGCCCGATGGTCATGCCCTCATGCCCGTCCTGTGGCTGGGCCACATAGGTGCGGAACATCCTATCCCATATGGAGAGATTGAAACCGAAATTGGAGTGGGTTTCCCGTGGCCGGTTGGAATGATGCACTCGATGCATATCCGGGGTGACCACCAGCAGCCGCAACAGCCGATCCACTTTTTCAGGGAGGCGCACATTGGCGTGATTGAACAGCGCCGCCGCATTGAGCACCACTTCAAACAGGAACACGGCAATCGCCGGCGCGCCAAACACCAGAACCCAGACAATCTTGTAGATGAGCGACAAGAGAATCTCGATTGGATGAAAGCGCAAGGCTGTCGAAACATCGATATCCCGGTCGACATGATGCACCTTGTGCAGTTTCCAGAATATCGGAATTCGGTGCGATAGCAGATGCTGCAGCCAGATGGCAAAATCAAGAATAAGAAAGGCAATGAGAATGGAGAGCCAGGCGGGTAGCGAAACCCAGTTCAAAAGCCCCCACCCCTGATCGGCAGCATAGATGGCCACACCTATAGGCAGGATCGGCATGACAAGGCGCGTCACCACGCTATCGAGAATGACAATCCCCCAGTTGGTCACCCAGCGCCGTCCCTGCCCCATGGTGCGATCCCGCTTGGGCAGGGCCCATTCGGCCAGCGCCATGATAACAAAGACAGACAGGAATACCCCAAGGCGCAGGCTGCTTTCGCCAAGCCCAAAAAGGGAAAAGAGATCACTATTTTCCATCTTGCACCTTCAAATGCTACCCGCCTTGCCATAGGTCTTGCTGTCGGCTCGGGACATAGTTTCGCTTTTTTGCATCTATAGCCAGAAGCAGAGCTTAGCGCAAATTGCAAGTTGGTCGTAGCCTCTCACTTTGTCGTGACGCCAAAAGCGCTCCGGCACAAGTGGCTGGATCTGTAGATTCCCTTTGCCTTTTGCAATGAAACTGATAGAAAGCCCCTCACGCCACCCGAACCAAAGATGATTGCACAATGTCCACTCCTGCACCGATCACCGCTGATAGCCCCTTTGATTTTCTCATCAACGAGCCGGAAGGAACCCCGCGCGCGGTTCTGATGCTGGCCCATGGCGCAGGCGCTCCGATGGATGCTTCCTTCATGGAGCGGATCGCGGCCATGCTCACCGAGAATGGCATTGTCGTTGTGCGGTTTGAATTTTCCTACATGGCTCGCCGCCGCGTCGATGGCAAGCGCCGTCCGGCAGGCCGTGCCGAACGCTGGACGCACCATTATTTCCGCGCCGTGGAAGAACTGCTACAGGGCGAGAGCTGGAACAGCGCTTGGGATGGTTTGCCATTGCTGATTGGTGGCAAGAGCATGGGCGGCCGTGTGGCGGCTATGCTTGCCTGCGATGAAGATCTGGATCTGGCGGTCAAGGGCGTTGTGGTTCTGGGCTATCCCTTCCATCCGATTGGCAAATCCGAGCCGGAAAACTGGCGCCTTGAGCCGCTTGAAAAGAGCCTGCTGCCGGTGCTGATCTGTCAGGGTGAACGCGATGATTTCGGTTGGTGGGATGAAGTGGATGCCATCGAGCTTCCCCCGCAGGTGACCCTCGAATGGATCGCCAATGGCAGCCACGATCTCGGTCCGACCGGTAAATCCGAAGCGACCATGAAGAGCAACATGCAGCATGCCGCTCGCCTTGCGGCAGACTTCGCTGCCAATCCGCCGATTCTGGAAATGGATTTCGGCCCCGATCAGCCGATTGACGATTTCGATGATGAGGATGACGACGACGAGGCGTAAAGCCCAAAGCGTGTCTTAATCGCTCTACTTGTACTGAGTGAGATAATAGTCTTCCCAATCGCTCTTGGGCACGATGGTGCCCACCGCGAAGGCAAGATTGAGCACGGTGCTCTGATCATCAGACAGCTCGCAGTCGAATTTCACGCGATGCCAATTGTCGTGGCTCCAGAAAACGGCTCCGTCCGCGATCATGTGGTTGCCCTCATAGCGCACCTCTTCAAAGGTGTAGGTGACCATGCGTTCGGGCTTATAGGCATCGTTCCAGGCGGCGATCTGCTCAAGGGCTTCCAGCGAGCAGAGCTGCTCGCGCTGTTCATCTCCGGTGAGATTGCGATAGTCGTGGAGGGCCTCTTCGTTGCCCGCCCGCGCGAGAACTTTTCCAGAATAAATCTGGTTTGAGCGGATCATGCCATCGTCAGGTGGCTTTGTTTCCGGACTGGCTTCTGGCTTAGGTGGAGTGTCCTCAGCAGGCTCTGAAGCGGCTACAGGCTCGGCTGGTGCCTTTTGGGCTACAGTTGGTGGCGGCAGCGGCGGAGGAGGGGGCGCGATGATCTCCACCGCAATCGGGTCTTCCGGTGGCAGGGAGGGCAGCAGCTTGGGAGCGATGGTCATGAGTGCAAACAGGAAGAGCCCGTGCAGGAGAAGGGAGGCAACAACGCCTTCATAGCCGGCATTCTCGGGTCTGTTTGGCTCACATGGTCGCATGGTCCGGCTCGCTGCAGAAGGCCGTTCTCCACAAGGTCAGCCAGAACGATGTGGCAATGTTCACGGCTCTTTCCCTCATGGAAAAACCTATCGGCGTGTCTTTACAACCCGCCTGTGGCAACAGCATGGCCTTATGCGTCAAATGGCAGATCTCCTTGTGGATCAGAGCGGTCTGCATCACCCAGATCCTTCTCGGCCCAGTGCTTGCGACAAAGGGAAACATAGCTTTCCTCGCCGCCAATCACCACCTGATCGCCTTCATCGATGATCTTGCCGTCATGGTCGATGCGCACCACCATGGATGCCTTGCGTCCACACCAGCAGATGGTGCGCGCCTCGCGCAGCTCGTCAGCCCATGCCAGAAGGCATTTCGAACCGGGGAACAGATTGCCCTGAAAATCGGTCCTGAGACCGTAACACATGACAGGGATTCGCAAGTTGTCGGCCACCCGGCAGAGCTGCCAGACCTGATCTTCAGACAGGAACTGCGCCTCATCGAAAAAGATGCAGTCCGGCTTTTTCTCGCCCGTTTCCACGTTGAACTGCTTGGAAATATGGTCGAACAGATCCATTTCCTGCGTGAATACGAAGGCCTCGGCTCCAAGCCCGATGCGCGAGGAAATCTCACCCACCTTGGTGCGATTATCGAGCGCTGCGGTATAAAGCAGGGTCCTCATGCCTCGTTCGACATAGTTGTAGGACGCTTGCAACAGCAAGGTGGACTTGCCTGCATTCATTGCCGAATAGGTGAAATAGAGCTTGGCCATGCGGGAATCGTCTTTTTGCAAACAAAAGGGATTGTCTGTTGCTAAATCCGCTTGTGCCAATATGCAAGGGCACTGCTCGTCCCATAACGCGATATGTGGATGAGGCAGGCATGAGGGGGGGAAGAGCAGAGCGTTTGCTGGGTCTGGGCCTAGAAGGAGAAGGACGAGGAACTTACGCCTTCGAATCGAAGGCCCGTTCTGGCTGTTTGGGCAGAACCCGCTCCACATATGTCTGCATCTTTAAGGCTATTTCATCCTGATCGCCCAGCAGGCTGTCCGGATCAATCGGCTCGCCAAAGGTGATATGGAACTTGGCACCATATTTATTCTGCAACTCGCGGATGGACTGGATATCCCGCAATTCGGTTGAGATCTGGCTGAGGGCATAGAAGGTGAGTGAGTTGCGTGCCCTGATGTGCCCCGGAATAATGGGAATCTTGTGCTTCTTGGCCATGCGCAGGAAGCTCGAATTCCATGGCCGCTCCTTGAGCCGCACACCATTCCAGTAGGAAAGCCGCCCCGAAGGGAAGATGCCCACGCAGCGATCATCCCGGAAGGCTTGTGCCGCAATTGACATCGTGCGGCGCATGGCAGAGCGGTCGCGCAGATTGGGCCGCCATTCCACGGGGATCATCAGGTCGGCAGCGTTGGGATTGATCGACAGCAGATCGGCAAAGACAAACAGCGCCAGATCCTGCCGCACATGGCGCACCTGATCAAACAGCGCCAGACCATCGGGTAGGCCTGTGGGATGATTGGTGGCAACGAGGCATCCCCCATGTCTGGGCAATTTTTCCAGACCGGTCGTCGTCACCCTTGGCCGCATCAGATCCAGCATGGCTTCCGCCATCTCATAGCCCGATTCATTATATCGCCAGCCGGAGACCAGCCGACAGAGATTGTCATAGCGTACGGCCTTGCGGATCAATGGCGCATAGGCCTTGGCGAAACGACCGGTTACCAGATGACGGGCGCGGACTTCAATATACCAGTCCACCAGCTCCCTCACATCGTCAGTGATATGGGCTGTGCGTTCCGTTTGGCGGCGGCTCTGGCGGTCTGCGAGGGAAGACTGAGCCTTGCTCACCCTGTCATATATGACGCGCATGGACTTTTGTGTCATAGTTTCCCCCATAGCTCATCATCCTCTTGATACGCTTTGCGCATCGGCGCTCGCCAGACAAGTCGCGCCGTCACGGCGCCTGACTTGCTTTTATCGTGTTTGCCGCTTCTGATTTTGTCAAAGGCCAACCATAAAACTGACAAATCTGTCATCATCAAGGCTGATTGAATTTATCAAACTTGCAACAAATAGATGACACGCAGGACAAATTGGCGCCAGATGAACAAAGGTATTGCCAAAAAACATAGTTATTCAGAACTAATCCGGCCAATACCGCCACAGACAACACTGGCGATTGTTCCTGATATAGATGCCCGGCGTCATAAATCATGAGCCATCACGCCGCACGAGCACAGCTGGTGCTTTCGGGCGGAGTGATTTGCTACTTGCCTGTAAGGCTGCGTCTACATGCGGCGATAGCGAACGCGAGCGCTGTGTTCGATGGCACCGACATGCAGCCGGTCCAGTTCCAGTTCATCGCGCAGAAGCAGCAAAAACTGCAATTCATCCTGCTCTACCTGCAAGTCGGCTGCCGCCACTTCAATGGCCAGCGCATAGGCTGTCTCGCGCAGTTTGATCGGCAGGCTGGCATGGACAACCTTGAGGACGAGATCGACACCGCCCTCGGCAAGCAGGTCCGAGCAATCGCGAGAAACCGTCACGAGGCGTTCATGGTCGAAATCGGAAAAAACAGGCAGCGTCTGCACTTCTTCTCCGATTTTCATGAGTTCTGAGTCCGTCATGGTCCGGTCCGCAGCAGATGTGGACACCATCACATAGATCAGGGCTTCTTCCGGCGAGACGATCTTGGTCATTCTTCTTTTCCTGTTTCGGGCGCAAAAGTTGCGCAAAAGGGCACAGTTGCCCGACTTTTCATCAAGTCATTTGAACTTATGCATCAAAGGCGTTCGGATCAAGCTCTGGTTCGGGCCTTTCTTGCGGGATGGGGGCATATGAGCGGGCTTTCATCCTTGCCAATGGCAAACTCCATTGGGAATGGCTGGGTGCGAGGCCAAAAAGTCCCTTTTCTTGGGCTTGTCTATCAGCTAGAACAGCGCTGACGGCCAGCCCGGACGGTGGGCCGTCAGCTGTTTATTGTCGCAACTTCATCTGGCCGCATGGGATATGCTGCCAATCTGGGATCTGGCACAAAGCTGGCCGTTGATGGCCCACAGCCTGATTATCAAGGACATTCAAGGAACCTGACTATGACTTCGCAAACCGCCCTTCCGCTCGCGCTCTCCGATGACCTCGTCGAAGCAGCAGCAACGTCCAAGGCCTGGCCGTTTGAAGAGGCGCGAAAGCTGGTCAAACGCTATCAGAAGTCCGGCATGCCTGATGAAGTGCTGTTCGAAACCGGCTATGGCCCATCCGGCTTGCCCCATATCGGCACCTTCGGTGAAGTGGCTCGCACCTCCATGGTCCGCACAGCCTTCCGCGCCCTGACGAGGGATGAAGTGAAGACCCGCATGTTGTGCTTCTCCGATGATATGGACGGTTTCCGCAAGGTGCCGACCAACTTGCCCAATCAGGAGATGCTGGCCCAGCATTTGGGCCTGCCGCTTACGCAGGTGCCCGATCCGTTCGGCACTCATGAAGGCTTCGCCCAGCATAACAATGCCCGTCTGTGCAATTTCCTCGATCAGTTCGGCTTCGACTATGAGTTCGCGTCCTCGACTGACTATTATACCTCTGGCCGGTTCGATGAGACCCTTTTGAAAATGCTGGACGTCTATGACAAGGTCATGGACATCATTCTGCCAACTCTGGGCAAGGAACGTCAGGCAACCTATTCGCCCTTCCTGCCGGTTTGCCCGCGCACCGGCAAGGTGCTGCAGGTGCCGATGATCGAGCGGAATGTCTCCAAGGGCACCGTGGTTTATCTGGACCCGGAAACCAATGAGAAGGTGGAAGTGCCGGTCACCGGCGGTGCCGTCAAATGCCAGTGGAAGGCCGACTGGGCCATGCGCTGGGCTGCTCTTGATGTGGCTTATGAAATGAGCGGCAAGGATCTGATCGACAGCGTCAAGCTCTCCACCAAGATCTGCCGCGCCCTTGGCAAGCCGCAGCCGGAAAGCCTGTCCTATGAGCTGTTCCTTGATGATCAGGGTGCCAAGATTTCCAAATCCAAGGGCAACGGCCTCACCATTGAGGAATGGCTGACCTATGCCTCGCCCGAGAGCCTGTCGCTCTATATGTATCAGAAGCCAAAGACGGCCAAGAAGCTTTATTTCGATGTGATCCCGAAGGCAGTGGACGAGTATTTCACCTTCCTTGGCAATATCGAAAAGGAAGATCTGACCAAGCAGCTCAACAACCCGACATGGCATATTCACTCCGGCAATCCGCCAAAAGCCAATATGCCTATCAGCTTCGCTCTGTTGCTCAATCTGGTCAGTGCAGCCAACGCGCAGGACAAGGATGTTCTTTGGGGGTTCATTTCGCGCTATGTACCCGGTGCCAGCGCCGAAACCCATCCGAAACTGGATGAACTGGTCGGCTATGCCATCCGCTATTTCGAGGATTTCGTCAAACCCAAGAAGGTGTTCCGCGCAGCGACCGAGATGGAAGCAACCGCCATGCAGGATCTGGCAAACCGCCTTGCCGGCATGACCGATGTAACCGACGCCGAAGAGCTGCAAACGGAAGTCTTCGCAGTGGGCAATTCCTACGAATTCGGCAATCTGCGCGACTGGTTCAAGGCGCTCTATCAGGTTCTGCTGGGGCAGGATCAGGGCCCTCGCTTTGGCTCCTTCATCGCTCTTTACGGGGTTGAGAATACCATCGCCCTGATCGAAAAAGGTTTGAAGGGCGAATTGCTGAACGTGTAATCAGCCCTCATTCACCGTGATCGGGAGCAAAATTGATGAAAACCGGCTGCAAGAGACAGAGACGCCTTCTTCTGCCGGTTTTTCTTTTGGCTGTTTCGGCTATGTTGGCTTACGTCAGCGGTTTTGCCCTCCCGACTGGGGTGCCTGAAGCAAGGGCCGAGGATAGCCATGTCCCGCTTGAGCCCATTGATTGCCCTGCCGAGGCCGCTGAAGGGCAGGACGTGGTCTGCTTCCTCTTTCATGTGCCGTCCGATTGGAATGATATAGCCAATCGCCCCATGGAATTGCCGGTCATGCGCTTTGCCCCGTTGGGACCGGAGGCGAGCAAGCCGCCGTTGCTCATATTGGCTGGCGGGCCGGGGCAATCGGTCATCACCCTTCAGAAGAAAATCGTCAAGAATCTCCAATATCTGCGAGAGGACCGTGAAATCATTCTCATGGATCAGCGCGGTACGGGTCCATTGGCTGAGGATATGCTGTGCCCCAAGGCGCTGGGCGAGGGAGAAGCCATCGATGTTGATGCACTGGTCGCCTGCGTCAAAGCCGCAGATGCCGACGGAGTGCGGCTTTCCGATTACCGCACGGCCTTTGCTGTCGAGGATTATCGAGCCCTGCGCTACGCGCTCAGAATAGACAAATGGGTCATTATCGCCAGCTCCTATGGTGCGCGGGTGGCGCAAGGGCTGGTGCGTCGCGATAATGAGGGCATTGACCGTATCCTCTTCAACGGTCCGCTCTTTCTGGCGACCCGGCTATTTGACTGGAAGCCGGAAGGGAAAATAGACGACCTGATCGACGCCTGTAACGAAGATGATGCCTGCCGCAACGCATTCCCCGATCTCTATTGGGATTACCAGCGTCTTCCCTTTGCCATGCGCAAGGTGAAGCTGGCTGAAGATGCGGTCTATTCAGCAGAAGCTCAGCCCTATTTCTATCAGAACAGGCTCAACGCCCTTCTGGCGCGCAACAAGGCGGCGCTCGTCCCTGCCGATATTGCCGCCACAGTGACCAGCGTCGACAAGGCTCTGGCAGAGGATGCCATCTGGACGCCGCCTGATCCGTTGCCTCAATCCATGAAGCGCATCAGCCTGTTGATGCATTTCGCGGTTGCTTGCGCCGAAGAGATTGCACCGCTTGCCGAGCAGTCGGAGATCGATTTTCAGCAACCTCTGACCATGCGATTTTACCGTAAGGCCTGTGACCGCATCGCGGAGGTGACATCTCACACGGTTAAACTTGAAAAAGGGTGGGACAAGGCGAATAAGACGGCACGGCCAACGCTCATTCTGAACGGCGCGTTCGACACCATCGTTTATCCGGATGCCGTCGCAGACAGCTTGCCATTCTT
The DNA here is from genome assembly GCF_963682185.1 of uncultured Cohaesibacter sp. NCBI lineage: Bacteria > Pseudomonadati > Pseudomonadota > Alphaproteobacteria > Hyphomicrobiales > Cohaesibacteraceae > Cohaesibacter > uncultured Cohaesibacter sp. The sequence continues at coordinate 3,699,266 of NZ_OY821667.1, forward strand.
CACCGACGCCTCATGGGTGACCTTGCCGTTTGGTGGCCATGATGTGCTCAGCGTCAATCCGTGCGCACGAACGCTGGCGGGCGCATTCCTTGCTGGCAACGCGCCTGAAAAACTGGATACCGCCTGCGCTCAGAATACGGATCTCTCATTTCTGCTGACCCCGCAACAGGCCAGAAAATAGCGCCTTGCCTATTGCGCCTCATGACTGCTGGCAAGCTCCCACAACGCGAAATTATCGCATTTCAAATCCGGGTGGGAGCGGCAGCTCTTTTTCCTCTTCCGGTTCGGAAGGGGGCGTCATGATGGACAGCGCGCCGGCATTGGCCCCCGCCAACAGATCCGGCGCCGTAATCGGCCCGATATCCTGCGACTGGGCATTGAGCGAGGAAGAAAGCGCGTCGGCTTCCTTCTGTCGCGCCATGATGTCGCTGCCGCTTGCGGTGGCCTTGGTGGCGAACAGGCCGCGTTTGGCCTGTTTGGCTTCAAAGAATTCGTCCTGATAATAGCCCTCTTCGGGCATGGCCCAACCAAGGCGCACGATATAGCTGGCCAGATCGGTCACATTGACCGGCTGCTCTCCTGCCTTGAACTGGTTGATGCCCGGCCCCAGATAGCAGGTCGCACTATCCGACCCCTCTTTGGCTTTCTCGTCATTGGTGGCCCCGTCTTCTCCGATCCAGTCACAGCGTACAGAGCGGGCGCGGATGAAGCGTTTGAGCGCCGTGGCACCCAGCTTGTCGCATTTGGCGGCCCTGCCGGCCATCCAGCATTCTTTATTGCTGTCGTAAGCCTGAAGATGGGCGAGATTGACATCCACCTCGCGATATTTGCTAACCATCAAGGTGAGCTTGGTGGGCGTTTGCACAGCAACCCGTCGGAAAATCTCCGGCAGAGGCTCCGGCTCCGGCTCGGGCGGCAGAGGCATACCCTGTTCGCGCTCGAGGGGTGCGGCCTGATAATAAGGGGACAGCGCAAAGCCCGGCGTCACATTGCGCTTGGGCGGTGCCACAAGCTTGCCTGCCTGCGGCCCCTGCAACAACACTTGCATGTTGGATGAGGCTTCATCGTCAGACTTGGCATCGAGGGGAAGGGCGGCCTGTTGCTGTCCGGTTTGGGGTCTCTTCGCGGTCTCGGACGCACTTTGATCGTCTGCCTTCTTACGCTCTTGCGTTGAGAGATAGGCATCCTGCGGTGCGGAAGGGGAGCCCTGCCAATACCAGAAAAGATAGAAAACCAATGCCGTCAGCGCAAAGGCTGAGCCGACCAGCATGATATTGCCCAGAAGCCTGTCCAGCCATGAACGCTCGGGAGCTGGTTGCCGGGCGGCATAATGATCGTCCGCCGGTGCGCCATTTGTTCGCCTTGTTCTGCCCATGACCCTGACTATACTCAATAAACTGGTTTGCACTCGGCCTAACGCCGCGCCTGCCGAGGAGAGCCCCGAATGCAGACATGGGGAGAATATAACTCTAAATATAGAGAATTAAAGGCAGCAGTTTAAACAGTGGGCTTTTCCTTTGCCACACATGTTCAAACCCTGCTGGGATCATTGGCTGGCCCACAGGATTTTGACCAAGCGCAGCTTGTTGTCATCTGTCACGGGCAGAGCAGCTTGGGCTTGGTCCAGAGGGACGAGATAGAACGCCCCGTCGTGATCGGCAGATATGTCACCCACGATGATGCCGCGTTCATGGTCGTCACGACAAAAGAAAACCACCCGATCACCTTCGGTAATTGGACAATAAAGGCCCAGCAAAAGTGAGGTTCCTTCCTTATAGAAAGGCGTCAAGCGGTCTTCCTCAATCCTGAACAGGAAAACCCTTTCTGCTGGTGATAAAGCTCCCTTTGGTGAGGCTGTTTCTAGTTTTTCCCCTTGTTGCGGGGAGGGGCTATCAAAGGAGCCTATAAGGCCGATGTGATCACTGTCATCCGATCCGGATCGAGAGGAAGAGGGAACCGTATGATCCAGAGATGGGATATCTGCGGCGAGTGTTTGATCAAGGATGTCCTGATAGGACCAGACGACACATTGCCGCTCACCAAGCAATTCAACGAAAAAGGTTTCTACGGAGACCTGTGTTGCATCCAGAATGCGGGCGATCGACTCTGTTGATGGCCAGCGGGGCCGCCCATTTGGCTGGAACCGCTTGGAGCGGTTGAATATACTGGCATCCAACCCCGCCATACGAGCCAGGGAGGTGGTTGATACCCCCTCCCTGGCCGCTAGCGCATCTATGGCTTGCCATAGGCGTTTGTGAGATAGCATTGGTGATTCTCAATAAACTCATATGAATGCCTAAACCATAGAGGGAAAAATATTTAATACAATCATTAGTTGTGTTTTGCACAAGGTAATCGGACCTATTGTTGACAATCCAGCATTCAGACAGACTACCAGTAAGCCTTTTTCGCATAGCTGCGAGTGATAGGAATTTGCCGCTTTCAACCTAAGCGACCGACTGCTATTAGAAATCCAATGAGTTCTGCTCCAGACATCTGCCAGCAATAAGGGGCGTAAAGCGGTGTCAAACGGAGCAACGACCTTTCTCGGAGCATACTGCCGTATGGCAAAACGGATCTATAAACTGGTTACCAAGGACCAATGGAACGAGGCTAAGACCAACGGTGTCTTCGAAGGGGCCCCCGTTGACCTGGCCGATGGCTTCATTCACTTTTCCACCGCAGAGCAGGTAGAAGAGACCGCAAGAAAGCACTTCAAAGGTGTTGACGATCTTCTTCTGCTCGTTGTTTCCGTTGAGACGCTGGAACGCATCGCCAGTCCCCTGACATGGGAACCATCGCGTGGTGGCGCGCTGTTCCCGCATCTGTATCACAGCATGCCCTTGGAAGCTGTGTGCGAAGAGTTTGTCTTGACCGTGAATAGTGACGGATATCATCGCTTCCCGCAGTTGCAAAAAGAAGAATAGCAAAAGAGCAAACGACCATGTCCAACCCCTTTCTCGATACGCTGGCGCGCAAGGCCCTCTTCACCCTGAACCCCGAGCTGGCTCACAAGATAAGCATTCAGTTGCTCAGGACAGGGCTCGTACGTGGCCCCAAATTGCCAGACGATCCTGCGCTCAACATCAAGCTCTGGGATCTGGAATTTCCCAATCCTTTAGGCATGGCAGCAGGATTTGACAAAAATGCCGAGGTGCCAGATGCGACCTTGGCTCTTGGGTTTGGTGCAACGGAAATCGGCACTGTCACACCCCTTCCTCAGGGCGGAAACCCCAAACCGCGACTTTTTCGCCTCATCGAGGATGATGCGGTTATCAATCGCATGGGCTTCAACAATGAGGGGCACGCCGCAGCTCACGCGCGACTGGCTGCTCGCAAGGCTAAAAAGGGCATTATCGGCGTTAACGTAGGCGCCAACAAGGACAGTAAGGACCGCATTCAGGACTATGTGAAGGGCATTGCCGCCTTCGCTGATCTGGCATCCTTTTTCACAATCAACATTTCTTCGCCCAACACGCCGGGATTGCGCGAACTTCAGGCGCGGGATGCCCTGGATACCTTGCTGGCCCGTGTGCTGGAAGAACGCAACACCCAGACCAAATGGGTCGGCCGTTCGGTACCGGTTTTGCTCAAGATCGCGCCGGATGTGGATGAATTCGGTCTTGATGATATCTGTGCGGTGGCGGTGGCCCGTGGCGTTGATGGCATGGTGGTCTCCAACACCACCCTTGATCGCCCCAATCATCTCGCCTGTCAGAAGCAGCTGGCCCAAGCTGGTGGGCTGTCCGGCAAGCCTCTGTTTGACAAATCGACCATCGCATTGGCCAAAACCCGCAAGCGCGTCGGGCCGACCATGCCTCTGGTGGGCGTTGGCGGCATTACCGACGCCATTTCGGCCATTGAGAAGATCCGGGCAGGTGCCAATCTCGTGCAATTTTATACCTCCATGGTCTATGGCGGTGTTTCCATGGTCAGCCTGATGGTGATGGAAATGTCGGCCATTCTTGCAGAGCGTGGTGTTTCACATCTGGATCAAATCCGTGGCGAAAGCTGTGATGACTGGGCCAAGCATCCGCTGGCCTGAGAATGAGGGATGAAGCATGTGCACAACCATCTGGCACAATCCACGCTGCTCTAAATCGCGTGAGACTCTGGCGCTTATCGAAGAAAAGGGCGAACAGCCAACCATTCGTAAATATCTTGACGACGCGCCAAGCGTCGATGAAATTCGCGATATTCTGGGGCTTTTGGGCATTGAACCACGCGCGCTGATGCGCACCAAGGAAGGGCTTTACAAGGAGCTGGGCCTTGCCGATGTGGCCGATGACGACGCCTTGATCCAGGCGATGGCAGACAATCCCAAGCTGATCGAACGCCCTATCGTTATCAAGAATGGCAAGGCGCGTCTGGGCCGTCCGCCAGAATCCGTGCTTGAAATTCTTTAAGCTTTTGAGGGGTCTTTTTGTTCGAGGAGCAGAAGCCTGCAGCGGAAAAGAGAAGAGATCAAATCAAGAAGGGGAGCGCATGGAGTGCGGTCCCCTTTTTCATATTGGGAAGGCGTGCCGGATGCCGCGCTTAGGCGAATGCGCGTGCCATGCGCCGAGGGAGCATCAGACCAAGGCTGATACCACGTGCCGCCAGGAAACACATAAGCCCCAGCCATAGCCCGTGATTGCCCAGAAGAGGCATTGCCACAAATTGCACGATGAAGAAAACACTGGTGGCAAGAATGGACACATTGCGCATGGTCGAAGACCATGTTGCGCCCACATAGATGCCATCAAGCTGGAAGGCGAAAGTGGCAACAAAAGGCGTAAGAGCAGCCCAGAAAAGATAGACCCTTGCCAACTCGCGCGCGGCAGGCGCCGTGGTCAGAGCATCAATAATGGTCGAACCGAGCAGCAGCATGATCAGGCTGAGACCTATGCCTAGGCCAAGCCCCCACATAAGGGTCAGCTTGACGGTTCGCTCGAAGGCTGGACGATAACGAGCGCCGATGGCTCGCCCACCCAACTGCTCGGCTGCTGTGGCGATGCCATCCAGAAAGAAGCCGCCGAACATGAAGAATTTCATCAGCAGTTCGTTGGCGGCCAGAATTGCGTCGGTTTGGCGTGCGCTCAGCGCTGTGAACAGAGTGAACGTGAACAGCATCACCATGGAGCGGATGAAGATGTCGCTATTCACCGCAAGGAAACGGGCAAAGGCCTCCTTATGGAATAGCCTTGGCAGTGGCACCCGCCAATCCGCCCGTAGATGGTAAGCCATCATGCCCAGCCCGACGAGTGTTGCCAAAGCCTCTGCTGCGACCGAACCAAAGGCCGCCCCGGCAACACCCAGATCAAGCCCGAGCACGAACCAGACCGTCAAAATGACATTGATGCTGTTTTGAAGGATCAGCAAGGCCATCCCCTTGCGTGACTTGCCGAGGCCGAAAAGCCAGCCGAAAATGGCAAAGTTGCCAAAGCTGAAGGGCATCGCATAAAGACGGATGAGCAGATAGGTTTGCGCCGCTTCATTCACCGCGTCGGATCCCCCCATCGCAGTCAGCGCCAAAGGGGTGACCAAAGGGCCAATGATGATCGTCAGCAGTCCAAGCAGCAGCGCAATAATCAGGGCGCGATAGGCGACCGCCCGCTGGGAAACCATGTCACCGGCTCCGAGTGCCTGTGCCGTGAGGCCCGTGGTTCCCATGCGCAAGAAATTGAACGAGGAGGCAACGATATCAAATAGAGATGAACCGATGGCGATGCCGCCCATCAGGGAGGCGCTTCCCAACTGGCCGATGACAGCCATATCGACAATGCCCGCCAGTGGCACCGTGATGAGACCAAGAGTCATGGGCACGGCAATCCCAAGCACCAGTTTATGGGTGACGGAAAAAGCACGCTTATTGTCTTCGGGCGCAAGGTCCATTGAAAGCAATCCAGTGAGGCCGGAATATCCGGAAAGAAATTGGAAGGGCCTACGCCACGCGTAGTTCGGAGCCTTCTTCCTCTAGCACCGGAAGCAGGGCAAGGAAAGCGCTAAGATCGCCCATGCGTCAGCAGAAGATGGCCACGCTGGACGTAAGCGGAAGACAACAGAAGCAGTGAATTGGATGGGGTAGGGACCTGACAAAGCCCTGAAAACAATCAACCGCCGCACGGGGACCATTCGCGCGACGGTTGATTTGTAGTGTCAAATCTCTGGTCCTACCAATAAGAGGTACTGGGGACGGACCGGGGACAGGCACTCTGGCTAGAGAGTTGGTTTGACCGGAGAAACCGCCTCTCATTTGATCCCGAAACGCTGCCTGAATGATCAGCCAGCTTCCTGTGTTTCAGGATCATTGCTGTTGGATCAAGTATTGCTCAGTCGCCTTATCCTGTCATCTTAAACATATGTAATGTCTTGGAAAGGTTTGCCAAGAGGGGAGACAAGAAGGCACGAAACAGGCCTTGTCAGTCGTCCCGGCGGCCGACCTTGAGTAGGCGCATGATCAACCAGATTGGGATGACGATCAGCGCACCGAGCAGGAAATATTCCACCGCCCAATGCACTGCATCAAAGCCCATATAATAAATATGCTGTACAAGACTGGTAAAATACGTGAGAACCTGTCGCGGGTGTAGGTTGAGTGCGCTAAGCACGATGCCCACAACGACAGAAAGGCCAATCAACCGCAGGATGACAGGGCCGGGCGAGCCGCCAAAAAAGCGCGAAAGTTTCGAATCGGTCACAATGTATCTCCCGTATCCTGAAAATTGTCACTATTGGCAATTATTTCAAGGGTAGTCGTCCCGCTAAGGACATGACAACTGAGCATGTAGTCAACTTGGAAGGCGTCATCAACCTTTGATTAAGTATATAGCTTGAATTCGGGCTATAAGAGGGCGTATATATGCGTATAAGTAACCTCAATATGCGTGAATTTCCATCTCTTAAGAGTCATAAGGCTGAGCACAGACATCAGCATGAGATCGTTCCGTATCTTAGGAGCGCGCTGAAGAGCGGGGGCACTGGGCACAATGATGAGTGAAGAATATCTGGATAGCTTTTGTCGCTATCTTGGAAGAATCAAGACCACACGCCACATGCTGCTTGTCGCCGGATTGTTCGCTGCTGTTTGCAGTCTGCTATCCCTATTCAGCACGCACTTCATTTTGATGTATGTTGGTTCTACCATTGAACCACTGGTCAAGTTTCTATCTTATATTCTGCCATTCTCTCTGGTGTTTGGGTCCAGTTTTCTGCTTATTCGCGGTTTTGCCGCCGTACACACCAAAAATGAATATCTCTGGGAAATTGCCGAGCGGGATGATTTGACGCGTCTGCTCAATCGCGCCGGTTTCCTGCGCAGGGGACGCAATCTTACCATGAAAGCCGACCGCGACGTGTCTTCCTTGTCCATGATCATGTTCGACGTCGATCATTTTAAGACAATCAACGACACGCGCGGGCATTCCGCTGGCGACATGGCTCTGAGGCATCTTTCAGACCTTTTAAGTCAAATCTGTCGTGATGGAGATGTCGTTGCACGCTGGGGCGGGGAAGAGTTTGCGATCATTTTACCAAATGCGAATGCTCAAGGGGCGGCTGTCTGGGGCGAGCGTCTGCGTGAAAAGATTGCCAAGACGCCATTCATCTGGAAAGACAAGGCCTTATGCCTGACCATCAGCGCCGGCGTCACAGAATGGACCCATGAGGGCGATAGTCTCGAAGCGATGATCGAGCGTGCAGACAAAGGGCTCTATCTGGCCAAGGCTGCCGGGCGCAATCGGGTCCACCTTTTGCGGTCTCACCTGGAAACAGTGCCTGCTTTCGAGCAGGATGTCGTGTTCAGCGAAAACCATAGCACTTCGGGACATGTCGCTTAAGGCAAACGGATAGACAACGACCAGCCCCTGTCCCATAGTCTATTTATGACCGAGATGCCACCCAACGAACAAGCTTCCAATCAACCGGACGATGACTGTTCGCCCAATACGGCAGGACAGCTAGTCACGCGCTTTGCCTTGTCTTGCGACGATAAAGACAGCTCGCTTCTTCCTGCCGTCTTTGATGATTGGCTCAAGAGCAAGGGCTGGCAGTTGCGTCCGCATCAAAGAGCGATGTTGATGGCGCAGGCTGAGGGGCAGCCGACCCTGCTCATCGCGCCCACAGGCGCTGGCAAGACGCTGTCCGGCTTTCTGCCCTCGTTGATCGAGCTGGAAAGGGATCGGCGCGAAGGGGGAGATGAGCGCTGGCACGAACAGCTACACACCCTCTATATCTCTCCCCTCAAGGCTCTGGCGGTGGACATTGCGCGCAATCTGGAAACGCCCATTGCCGAGATGAGGCTCGATATAACGGTCGAAACCCGCACCGGCGACACGCCCGCTCACAAACGTCAGAGACAAAAACAGCGTCCGCCAAATTTTCTGCTGACAACGCCAGAGCAATTGGCGCTGCTGCTGGCCTCACGGGAGGCCGAAACCCTGTTTGCCTCCCTCAAGACCATCGTGCTGGACGAGCTGCATGCTCTGGTTACCTCCAAAAGGGGGGAACTGCTGAGCCTTGGTTTGTCCCGTCTGCGCAGCCTTGCGCCGGATGCGCGACCGGTGGGCCTCTCGGCAACGGTGGCCGATCCGTTGGAGCTCGGGCATTGGTTGGTGCCCCATGCTGAGGGGAAACCACAGCGCGAACCACAGATCATCCAGTTGAAAGGCGGCACAAGCCCGGATATCGAGGTTCTGGAATCTGAAGAACCGATCCCGTGGGCAGGCCATAGTGCCCGCTATTCGCTGCCCGATCTCTATGCCCTGATCAAGGCTCACAAGACCACATTGCTGTTTGTGAATACCCGCTCACAGGCCGAATTCCTGTTCCAGTCCCTCTGGACCATCAATGAGGATACCCTGCCCATTGCCCTTCATCATGGTTCGCTGGATGTGAGCCAGCGCCGCAAGGTGGAAGCAGCCATGGCGGCGGGCAGCCTGAGGGCTGTGGTTTGTACCTCGACCCTTGATCTGGGTATCGACTGGGGCGATGTGGATCTGGTGATCAATATCGGCGCGCCGAAAGGAGCAAGCCGTCTTGCCCAGCGTATCGGGCGGGCCAACCACCGCCTTGATGAGCCTTCCAAGGCCATTCTCGTGCCTTCCAACTGCTTCGAGCTTCTGGAATGCCGTGCAGCACTTGACGCCAACTATATTGGCGATCAGGACACGCCACCGGTGCGCAAGGGCGGGCTTGATGTGCTTGCCCAGCATATTCTGGGCCGCGCCTGCGCTGGTCCTTTTGATCCGCTCGATCTCTATCGTGAGGTGACCGCCGCCTATCCCTATCGGGCCCTGCCGTGGGAGCTGTTCGAGCAAGCCATCGATTTCGTCGCAACGGGTGGCTATGCCATGCGGGCCTATGAGCAATTTGCCAAGCTCAAACCCATGAAGGACAAGGAGACAGGTCAAATCCTCTGGCGCCTGTCCCATCCGAAGCGGGCGCAGCAATATCGGCTCAATATCGGCACCATCGTCGAGGAAGCGATGATCAAGGTGCGTCTTACCTCATGGAAAGGCGGCAGCGGCGAGCAGAAGCGGCTGGGGCGCTTTGGGCGCGTGTTGGGGGAAGTGGAAGAGGGCTTCATTGAGGGGCTTGCGCCGGGGGACAGTTTTCTCTTTGCCGGTCAGGTCTTGCGCTTTGAGCGGTTGGACGAGAATTCTGCACTGGTAACAAGAACCCAGCATCGCGAGCCAAAGGTGCCAGCCTATAATGGCGGCAAGTTTCCACTCTCGACCTATCTGGCCTCGCGCGTCAGGGCCATGTTGGCCGATCCTGAGAGCTGGTCAAGATTGCCCGAGCAGGTCCAGCATTGGCTGGCGCTGCAAAAGCAGCACTCGATCATTCCCTCTGCCGATCAGATGTTGATCGAGACCTTCCCGCGATCGGGCAAATTCTATCTTACGCTCTATGCCTTCGAGGGACGGCTGGCGCTGCAGACGCTGGGTATGTTGCTGACGCGCCGTCTGGAAAGGGCAGGGGCACGCCCCCTTGGCTTTGTGGCCTCTGATTATGCCCTGATGATCTGGGGCCTGAGGGATCTGGCCAAGTTGGAAGAGGAGCTTGGCTGGAGCTTTGCGCAGCTCTTTGACGAAGACATGCTCGGGGATGATCTGGAAAGCTGGCTGGCCGAATCCGCCATGCTCAAGCGCACCTTCCGCAATTGCGCCGTCATTTCCGGCATGATCGAGCGGCGGCATCCGGGAATGGAAAAGTCTGGTCGCCAGATCACCATGTCGTCCGATCTCATCTATAATGTGCTCAAGGATCACGAACCCGATCACCTGTTGCTGAAGGCCACATGGGATGATGCAGCCAGTGGTCTGTTGGATATTGCCCGCCTTGGGGCTATGCTCCAGCGCATCAAGGGCCGAATCGTCCACGCCCCTCTGGACAGCCCGTCCCCGCTTGCCATTCCGGTGTTGCTGGAAATCGGCAGAGAGCCGATCTATGGTGAGGCGGAGGACGAAATGCTGCTCGAAGCGGCCGAGGAAATGGGGCTGTGATGTCTCGGATTGAGTGAGCCAACACGCATCAGGAGGCCCGTATCATGGGGTGGCAAAAACGTCTGCAGCAATGCTCCCTTTCATCAAGCTTGCCCGAGGGCTTTGAAGAGCTGCAGCCTGATGGTGAAACCTCGACGCCATCCGCTCCTGAGCCCGCCAGCCCAATCGACTATGCCTTCTCCCATGCCGGTGAAGCCTTTGTTGCCAGCCTTTCCGGCGCGCTTTACTGGCCTGAGCAGAAAACCCTGCTCGTCGCCGATCTGCATCTGGAAAAGGGATCGGCCTTTGCCCGTCTCGGACAGTTCCTGCCCCCCTATGACAGCCAGCGAACGCTGGCCCTGTTGGCGCTCGATATCGCCCATTTCAAGCCTGAGACCGTCATCTGCCTTGGGGACTCTTTCCATGATGTCGATGGCCCCAAACGCATGTCAGCCAGCGTTGCCGAGCGGTTGCAGGCATTGACCGCTGCGCAAAAATGGATTTGGCTGACCGGCAACCATGACCCGCTTATTTCCGCCGAGCTGGGTGGAGAGATTTACGATATCAGGCACATGAATGGCGCTGAATGTTCCGTCATCCTTTGCCATGAACCCGGAGAGAGTGCCGGTCTTGAGATGTCAGGGCAACAGGACACGCCCTGTCTTGAGATTTGCGGACATCTGCATCCGGTGGCCAGAATTCCGGCGCGTGGTCGTACCCTGCGCCGCAAATGCTTCGTGCTGGCCAAGGATCGCATCATCATGCCCGCCTATGGCAGCTTTACAGGCGGACTGGAGCTATGTGATGAGGCATTTGACCCCTATCTCTTAGAGGATACAAAAGTGCTGGTCATGGGGCGCCAAAGGCTTGCGATGCATAATGCGAGCATCTCTGTGCCGAGATCCCGTTCAGGGCGCAGACGGTAGTGGAGAGGCTATCAGGAATGATCAATTCTTGCGGAAGACAACGCCCGTCAACCAGCCGGTGAAAAGAGCAATCAGAACACAGGCCAACCCGTAGAAAAACTCATGCTCCCGTGCCATCGTGAAGGCCTGTTGTTCAAAGCCAGTCTTGGCAACATGCAGTTTCTGGGTTGCTGAATGCAACAGGGCGCCTCCGCGCAAGAGATGGACCGTTACCTCATACTCGCCCACTTCTACATTGGATGGAATGGGAATCGTGCTGCGGAACAGGGCATTGCTCAGAAAGGTTATCGAGGATGGGGCATCGGTATAAAGACCCTTTTGCCGCATTTGTCTCAAGGCTGCCACGCGGAAAGGATCATAGGTCGCAAAGCGGTCTTGCGGGCTGAAAGTGGGTGGTAATAGGAGATACTGTGTTCCAATTTGCAATTTCGCCAAGAGCGACGGATGAGCGATGTCCTCCAGCTTGCGCGTCGTCGACATGGCATAGAAATTGGGTGCATTGCCATAAAGCCTGCGATCCTGATTGATCCAGATGCCGAAGGTGCGCGCCTTGCGGCGTGAAACCAGTGTCTGATCCCAGCCTCGCACGATAATCACCAGATCATAGGGCTCTCCGCGCGAAACCGTTGCTCGGTCGCGCTCGATCGTGCCGAAAATAACGATGTCAGATCCGGTGAAATTGGAAGAGATCTTGATGACCCTCTCGGAAAGGTCTGCCACGATGCGTTCGCTATGAGCCGCTGTGATGGAAAACCCCATGCACACACCAAGCCAGAGCAGGAATCTGGCGTTGAAGATCGCTCTTGAGAGGCGCGACAGGATCATCTGTTCGCCTCCATTACCTCGGTGCTGTAATAGTCGGACGGTTCAAGAACGAGATCTACGGCAAAGCGCATGCCAACCATGAGCACAAGAATGCCCAAGAGGGCGCGCAATTGTTCGCCCTTCATCTTCTGTCCGATTTGTGCGCCGAACTGCGCGCCAATGGTGCCGCCAACCATCAGAATGAGCGCCAGCACGATATCGACGGAATGGTTCGTTGTCGCATGCAGAATGGTGGCAACACCCATGGTCACCAGGATCTGATAAAGCGATGTTCCGATCACGACAGCGGTGGGCACGCGCAGCAGATAGATCAGGGCCGGCACCAGCATGAAGCCGCCGCCGATACCCAGAACAGTTCCCAGAAAGCCGATGCTGCCGCCAATGGCAATCACCGGCAGGATGCTCACATAGATCTTGGATTTCTTGAAGCGCATCTTGAGAGGCAGCCCGTGAATCCAGTTATGCTGCCCCGGTTTGCGCGCTGTGACGATGCCTTTGCGGGCCTTGACGATGGCACGGACACTTTCCATGACCATGAGTGTGCCCACGGCACCAAGAAAGGTCACGTAGGAAACGGAGATGATCAGGTCCAACTGCCCAAGCGCGCGCAGCTGCTTGAACACAAAGACCCCGATTGTCGATCCCGTTATGCCGGCGGAAAAGAGCACCGTTCCCAGTTTGAGGTCGAGATTGCCGGTTCTAAGATAGGCCAGGGCGCCGGTTGTGGAAGAGGCCGTGATCTGGGCCGTTACCGAAGCAACGGCAACCGCGGGGGAAATTCCATAGAAGATCAATAGAGGCGTGAGCAAAAAACCGCCGCCAACCCCGAAAATGCCCGAGAGAAACCCGACCGTGCCTCCCATGCCAAGGATGACAAAGATGTTGACAGGCATTTCAGCGATAGGCAGGTAGAGCTCCACGCGCTACTCCTGTTTTCCAGCCGCCAGTTCTGCCGATTGTCAGGAAAATCACTCCCTGACAAGTGCGGCAAAATGCTCAAGAACAAATTGCCTCAAGCCTTGTCCGCTCAAGGTGTGGCCCGATAGGCTATTTGTGATTTGGTCCGTTTCAAAGCGTCGGTCAATCGTCGCTCCAAACACAAGATACATGTCTTCATGCATCCCATATAGAGCGCCCCGGTGTCAACGAAACATCTCGCAAATAACGTTAAATTGCACTGCGTTGCCAGAAAGAGTCGCGTTTGGAGCGCTTGCTGGGTGTTTATCCCAATGGGTGTCTATACGTGTGAGGCGAGCGCACGGATCAGGACGCGCGGCACCTTTGGGCATTCGCAGCAATAATCGGGTTGCGAATGCGTGTTAAGGTCGGCAAGCCCCGTCATATAATGCAGTTCCAGCGGCGGCGTCAGAGCGGATCAGATGACCCGCTGTGCCAGCGCTTCAAGGAGGGCCGCATCGATTTCGCCCGTAACCTTCAATCCTGCAATTTCCTGGAAATTGCGGATCGCGGTGCGCGTGCGGGGGCCCATCTGGCCATCTGCCGGTCCGGCATTGTAACCAAGAGCGCCAAGCATTGACTGGGCTTTGGCAATCACATTCGGGTCTGCCCCCAGACGCTTGTTGGCCTTGGCCAGTTGCTCGGGCGTTGTGGCGACCCATTCAGGCGGTAAAGCGGAGAGCTGGTTCACGGAGGCCTTGGCCACTTTTGGAACCCAGGCAGCAACCAGCGCCTTGGCAGCCTTCTGCTGTGGCCCCTTCAGTACGCTCAGAATTTCATCGCGTTTTGCCTCGGCGCCCTTGTCTCCCTGCTTGGCTGCAATGGCAAACCATTTGTAGCTCTGCAGCAGGTCTTGTTTAACGCCCATGCCACGGGCAAACAGGATGGCAAGGTTATACTGGCTATCTTTGAGGCCATGATGGGCTGCCTTGAGGAACCACTGGGCGGCTTGTTTGAAATCTGGCTTGCCCAGGCCACCCTCGGCATAGAGCACAGCCAGATTGTGCATGGACTTCACATTGCCCTGCTCGGCTGCACGTTGATACCATAGGCGTGCCACCTGAAGGTCCTTTTTGACGCCCTGACCTTTCTCATACAGATTGGCCAGACTATATTGAGCCTGCGGCATATTGAGGTTGGCGGCCTTCTCGAACCACTTAGCTGCTTGCTTGAGATCAACCTCTACGCCTTCTCCGACGGTAAAGCGGCGGCCCAGCTCAAACTGCGCCAGTACATTGCCGCTGGTGGCAGCCTGCATGATCGGCGTTTGCTCTTGCGCGCCGGTATCGCTGCCCAGATTGGCAGTGGCTTGACTGTCATCGCCATCTGAGGCGACCGGAGGCATTGGCTGTGATTTGGCTTCCTCTTGCAGGGCTTCATAGGTGCCAAGTTTCGTTCCCTTGGGGATGGAACTTGTTGGCGTCAGGTCAATGCCCTGATTACTTGCTTGATTAAGCATGGCCTTGGCTTTTGCCATGGCTGCATCATGAGAAAGCGGCTGTGCGGCTGGCTTGCTGACGCGTGGACCACCCAGCTTGTCCTGAGCAAGGGTCGGCTGCGAGAAGGCAATCGCGCGTGTAGCCTCTTCATCACTCATGCTCGGAGCAACGCTGCCCGAGGACGGCGTGATGCTGGATTGCGGGCCCGCAGATGCCGGTTCGGAAGCAACGGGAGCTTCCGGCAGGTCTGGAGTGCTTTGAGCCGGTGCAGACGAACCAGCCGGGGCTACGGTCTCACCACTGTCTCCAAGGCTTGGTACCGCATTGTCCGACTGCGTTTGTGCCGTATCGGTATTGAACAGGCCATAGAGGCTTGAATCCGGATTTTTCACCAGCTGGATGGTCGTAATGGCAAGCAGAATGGCCGCCGCTGCCATGAGCAACGGGCGACTATGGCGCGAGAAGGTCTGCCCCAGTTTGGCGAACAGACTGTTGCTGGCCTCTTCATTTTCGAGCAGATGAACCGCGCTTTCTTCTATGGCCGCTGCATCGGAGGGCCCTTTGGCGGCCTCCTTCTGCATCTTTTTGGCCATGCGGGCGGCTTCCTTGATGGCTGCCCGGCGCTCTTTGCGGCTCATGCCTTTGGTTTTGTCTTCTTCGTTTGCGACGGGTGCCTGCGCTTCTGCCTCGGTCGCAGGCTTTTTGCTGCCTTTGAAACGGGAGAGGAAACTTCCACCTGCTCCCTGTTCCTTTTCGACCTGTGCGCTTTCCTGTGCGGCGGCCTGTGCGGCACGCCGAGCCGCTGCAATGAAGTCGGCTTTGGACTGGCCCTGATCGCGCTGAGAACCGCTTCTGGCACTCTGGCTGCTCTGGGCTGCCTGTGAGCCCGGTGCCCCTTGCACAATGCGGGCGGTTCTCGGCTTGGCTGCGGGCGCTTCCTGCTCGGTATTTTTGAGGGCAACATTGCCCGTCACCTGCGGCTGCGCCTGCGCGCTTTCGCCCGGCTGGCGCGCTGTTGCTCGATCGGTCTGTGCCTTGGAAACACTGACCGCCTTGCCCGAGAGGTAAATGCCTGGCTGTCTGGTTTCACCAGAAGAGGCTTGCTGGGTGGAGGCTCCGGCAGAGGCTGCGGCTGGCGTAGCCTGTTGTGGTCCGGCAGTTGCCCCGTCGCGGCTGCGTGCTGGCGCAGACGTTGCATCGGCATCACTTTGGTGCCTGCGCGATGATTGCCTACCGCGATTTTGAAGCAGCTCGCTGGCACTGAGAGGCTGACCCTGTTGCCCTTGCGGGCTTGTCTCAGCCGCATTATTCTCACTATTCGCCTTGCGGCGACGCAGAATGCTGCTAAGGCCGCGACCTTTCAGCTCTTCAGAAACAGGCTCTGCTATTGGCTCTAGCGGCGCGTCCGACAATGCGGTTTGCGGCTTTTGCTGTTCCTCTGCGCGCACCTGCTCTTCCAGTTTGCCGAGGCGATCAACAATAGCATTGAGCATAGAGCTGACGCCATTAAGGCTTTGCTGTGTTGTGGTTTCGCTGGTCTCTGCGAAACGGCGCAAGCCGTGCAGATCGTCCTTGAGGCCGTCGATAATAGCCTCAAGCGCGGCGTCGTGGCTTCCTCCTGCTATGGGCCCAACCTGCTGCAAAGCCTTGATTGCAGCCTGTTCGGCCACCTGAGCAACATTGGAGCTTCCAGAGGCGCCTGAGCTGCTGTTCGCGGCGAGCTTGCGAATATCTTCGCCAATGCGATCAACGGCGTCAAAGCGGGTCTGCGTGCGCGAAAATTCAGCGGCGAGCGTATCCAGCCGCTCGGTCAGCATCTCGAAAAACTGATGGTCGTCAGAAATCTGGCTGGCATTGTCAAGGCGCTGGGCAAGATCGATGATCTGGCTTTCAAGCTGCGAAATCGCACCGCTAGAAAGACCTGAGCCATCCCCTACGGCGGCAACCTGCGGTGCGCTGCGCAAAATGTCTTCCTGCGCTTCCATGCGGTCGGCAAGACGCGACAGGCTGCGCTCAAGAGCACCCAGATCAGAGCTTTCCATCTTGTTGGCAAGCATGTCATCGATGCGCGCAAGCGTCTGTTCTACTTGCTCAAAGCGGCGTTCAGAAACAACCGGTGCCTGTTCGGTGCGGACAAACTGGTCCAAATTGGTCACCCGTTCGGCCAATGTGGCCAGAATATCGAGCTGATCACGATGGGTGCCCTGATCGGTCAATTCCACAAGGCTCTCCACCTGACGGGCAAGAGCCTCAAGGGGCTTGTGAATGCTGGCGTGGTCGGATCCATTCTCCAGGCGGTCAGCCAGAGCCGACAACTGGTTCTCCAAACCGCTCAGCCGGTCATTCGGATCAAGCCGCTCGATCAGCGCCTGCATTTGGGAAAGGCGCTGCTCAAGGCCATTCTGTTCCGCAAAATTCGGATCAGATGCGTTGGCGCGCTTGACGTCATTCTCCAGCGTGGCAAGCCGCTCGATCAATTCATTCATCTGGCCGGAGATGCTCGAAAGATGCTGCATATCGGGCTGCGTGGAGAGAATATCGCGCAAATGGTCCATCTGTTCGGACAATTTGGCGAAATCTTCCTCATGCCCACCGGCATCCATATCATCGAGCTTGGCCAGAATGCGGTCGAACTGGGCGTTGATGGCTGGATCTTGTGTCGAGCGGTCAAGTAGAGCACGCACATCACGCATCGTTTCAAGAATGGCTGGATCTTCGCGTGTTTCGGAAATGGCCGTCGACAACTGTTCAATACGACCGGAGAGGCTGGCAATCTCGCGCAGCACCTGCTCGGACGCTCCTGTCAGGTTCGCTTCCTCGATCAGTTTGCGCAGAGACGTTACATCGTCTCGCAGCATTGCGAGACTATCGTCCTGAGCCTGCAACTCGGCCAGCTTTTCGAGAGCATCGCGATAGCTCCCTTGCGATTCTTGAGCCGCGCTCAAAGCGTCTTGCGCTGTGCGTGCCACTTCAGAAACAGAACTCTCTGCCCGGCGCGCAATCTGTTCATTGAGGGTCTGGCTGCGATCGAGCATCTGGCGCATGGCCGAATCAAGAGCGCCATTCGGAACCGCAGGCCCAGTCTGGGCAACAAAGCGGTCCTGATAGGAAGGACCCTGATTGCGGGCTACAGTATGGTCAGAAACGGTGCCTGCAGAATAGGCTGACCGCGCCGGTGCCCGATCTGGCCGCAGGCTGGAGCGGGGCCGCGCCATCTGGCTGCCCCCTTTTCTTTCCAATGCCTGATCGACACGCTGCAACTGGGCTTCGATGCGTTCAAGAGCGTTGCCATAATTGGCCTGATCCAGAGTGGAGGGAACACCACGCGCTCTGCCGCGACGGGGAGACGAGCCAAAGTCTCCTCTTGCGTCCCGTCGGGCACGGGAGGCGCGATAGTCTTGTGGGGTGTCTTCGCGTTCAAACGGCATGTCGGGGGACTGAGCCGCTTCACCCGCCAATGCATGAAGTTGGGCTTCGATATCTTCAATAGCATCCAGAAGAGCCGAATTTTGACGGGACCGACCTTTGGGCGCGGTTGCACGGAGGCTGTCATGCGTACCTCTGTTGCGATCCGTACCTCGAAGACCTTCTATATATTCGCCTACATCGCGATCGGTGTGATATGTGTCATCAATCATAGTACTGGCTCAACTCTTTGCGGTTCTCTGCATCCGCTGCGCAATGCGGGCACCCGACGCCCCGCGAAAACGGTCTTTTCCCAGAGTACTGTGATAAGTTAGGGTAAATAACGCGTTAATCCTGATGCGTATTGCAAAAAATACTGACCGCTTTAATCATTTGATCACCATATTCTTCCGATTTCTTCAGGTTGTTCAGTATCTCGCTCTTCAATCACGGGGCGTATATGCGAAGGGAGCGTTGACAGACGGGATGCAGGGTGGTTTACCCACGGGTAAGCTCACGACAGGCAATGGACATAGACCAGATTGCCAACAAACGGTCTGGGGAGACGGTTTTGAAAGAGGAAAAAACGCCCGCACCTGCCGCGGAGGCCGGCAAGGGCGAAGGCAAGGATGTGCTCAGCGCGGCTACCAACCAGTCTGGCCCGCTCTCCTATTCCATCGGGGATCTCGCCAAGGAATTCGGCGTTACGTTGCGCACCTTGCGTTTTTATGAGGACAAAAACCTCCTCAATCCACGTCGGGATGGCGTTAACCGGGTTTATAGCCGCCGTGACCGAGCGCGCCTGAAGCTCGTCTTGATGGGTAAAAAGGTTGGCTTTTCTCTTACCGAAATCAAGGAAATGCTGGATCTTTATGATCTGCGCGATGGACAGGTGCCCCAGTTGCGGTCAGCTCTGGATCGCTTCAGCCTGCACATCACGATACTGCGCCAGCAAAGGGCCGATGTGGATCAGGCCATTGCCGATCTGGAACGGACGGTGGAAGTCGTCTCCGGCATGCTGCGCGAAAAGGAAAAGAAGGAAGGCTAGAAAGCCCTCAATCGTCTTTAGCCACATGCAAGTCAGGGACTGGTTTAGTCGCCAAGTCCGGCTTTCATCTCCCAATAGCCCAAAGCGGCCATGGAATTGGCATCTGGCATGGCGCCTTTCTCGAACATGGCCAATATCTCGTCCATACTGAAGGCTGCTGTTTCCATGTCGGTTTCCGTTGCTTCGCGGCTGGTTGCTCCTTCTGTCAGATCATGCGCCAGAAATATGTGGCACAGTTGGTTGAGAAGGCCGCCCGCGGGGAACATTTCGCCGATCTTTTCCATACGTCCGGCGCGATAGCCTGTTTCTTCGGCCAGTTCACCGCGCGCAAGTGTTTCCGGATCGCTATCAGGTGTGTCTTCCCACGCCCCTTGCGGCAGCTCCCAGCAGCGTCGGCCGATGGGATAGCGAAATTGCTGAACCATCTGGATGCGGCCATCGGAATGGACGGGAATGATGATGGCGAAGGGAGGCTTTTCGACCACTCCATAGATGCCTTCGAAGCCCGCAGGGAAAAGCACCTTGTCTTCATTCACCTGCATCCAGCGGTTCTGATAGACCGTGCGTCGGGAAAGCTGGATGATTTCCTTGTCGTTCTTTACTTCCATCGGATCTGTCAACTCGTTCTCAAAACAATTCTGTCTGGTTTGGGTCGATCAAAAAAATTTAATCGGCTTCTAAATACTGATCCTGTAATATGGCAGAAAAACAACCATGTCCAAAATCGCGTAAACCTGCCAGTTTATAAGCATTTACCGCTAGTCATCACTCAGTTGGAAATAGTCTAGAAACTGGAAAAAATGGTGAAGATTTACAACAATTTAACCTGATATGGAGATCTCCTTAAGAAATTGATCCTATTCTCATGTTGCGTGCATTTCTTGCACGTCGTATTTTTGATGAAATAAGCAAGACTGGACTTGGTGCATCGGAAGCAGGGGCGAATGCTCTTCTGGCCGCAGTCATGCTTGTGGGGAATTCATGACAGACGATATCGTCGATCAGTTTCAGTCTCTGGCTCGGGAAAAAGACCCCTCGGCCCGCTCCTTGCTGGTGCGTAAGGTGGCGGCTGAATATGTGCGCCGTACAGGGCACGAGCCGACAGATGCCGAACGGGAGCTTTTCTCGTCGCTCGTGCTGGATCTGTATGACCAGATTGACCTTTCCGTGCGTCGTGACATCATCACCTTGCTGGCCCGTACCAGACATATCTCGACGCCGCTCGCCGAAAAACTTGCTGGCGAGAATGATGAGCTGGTCACGACCCTTTATGAATATTCCCCCATGCTCAGTCAGGAAACCCTGTTGCAGGCGGCGCGGGAGCGCAGCGAAAGCGTGTTGCGTGCCATTGCTCGCCGCCAGCGGGTGCCAGAGCCGGTGGTGGATGCCCTGATGTCTCGCGGGCAAAATGAAGTGGTTTGCGAATTGCTGCGCAATCTGGGTAGTGACTTCTCCAGTAATGCCCTTTTGCTGTGCGCCATCATTTGCCAGACCTCTCTTGGAATCCAGTCGCTCATGGCGGCCCGTGGACTGGCTGATCAGGTTTTCCAGCAACGTATGCGTCGTCATGCCGAACAGGGCTGCCCGTTCTTGCCAGATCCGCTCTCTCGCGCCACCCTTGATGGCACGCTTGAACAGCTTGTCGCCGATATGGAAGCAAGGCTCTTTCAAACGGATGAGTTGAACGACGATCCGACGCGCGATGAACTGCTGGTCAAAATCAATCTGGGTGAACTGACCTTCGACAATCTGCTCGAGACGCTGATCTCCAAGGAAGGCAAAGAGGATGTGATCTGGCTGCTCAAGGATGCCCCGGGCCTGTCGACCAATGCCATGGAGCATCTGCTGGCCAGTGAGACCAACCGAATTCTGACGCGCTTGTTGCTCGAGCAGGATGTGTCTGTCAAAACCTTTGCGGCCTTGACGGAATGGCGGGTTGAGCATGTGGGCTTTCCGACGCGACATGTGCATCGCGAGGTAGAGAATTATCGTCAATCGGTGTCCCAGAAGCGCAAGAGCGAAAAGCAGATGCACGACGCGATCTGATTTTCATCACAATTTTCCCGTCTAATCTGGTAGAATTCACTAGACCGTCGGTTTGCGGAAAGATTCGGTTTTTTACCGAAGGCCCGGCTAGTTGGCCACAAGGGGCTCGTTCCTTTCCTCTATCTTGCCGGTCAACACCAAAAGGCTTTGGCCGTCTGTGACCGACTTTGGTGCGCCATAGCTTGTGTGAATTGCTTTGCTCCGGATAAAGGATATGCTCATGTCTGACGCCTTCTCTTTCCCGCAATGCTCGAAAAACGCTAATATTGCAGGATTGGGAGGTCTATTCCTTGTTGGTGTTTTGGCGTCAGCCGCTCCGGTGCATGCTCAAACTGCGGCTCCAGATGCTTCTCAACAGCAGACGCAGGACACAGAGACAGGTGCTTCAGCAGTCGGCTCTGATGATGCTGGCAACTGGCGCGCGCCTCTGCTCGCAGAAATGGGGCGTCTCGCCAATGATCTCGATGCACAGCGTCGTCTGAATATATTGCTCGAAGACAGGGTAGAATATATGACCCAGCGTCTCGATACGCTGGAACAGCGCAGCTTGCAGCAGGCCAAACGCATTGAAAGCCTGCAGGACGCTCTGAGTCAGGCGTCTGAAACCCGGCCCTCCGACGAGACTGCGCGAGAAAAGCCTTCCGAACAGGCCGAAATGGCCTCGCCCAAAAAAGATGTGGCCCCTGAGCAAGAGAGCAAAAGGCCTTCAGAGCCTTCTGATGAAGAAGACGAGGAAATGGCTAGCGACTTTGAACGCTTTCTTGATATGGGCGAAGCCATGATGCGGCGCTTCTTCGGTGTCGTGAAAGAATTCCGCAAGGATTTTGACGACAATCGTGTTTGAGGACATGTCCGCCGGACATTGATGGGAAACGGGGCGTTGCCGCAATCGGTGTCTCTTCGTGCTTCAGGCGCGTTCAAACCGGCCCATGATGATTTCATGATCGGAGAGGGCGCTGCCGATGTCATTGACGGCGGGCAGGATATGCGCCCCGTGGCAGGAAAAGCCTCGCGTGCAAAACCAGTCCAGCTTGCAGGGCGGGCGGGGCTTGTAGGTCAATAGGCTCGAGCGGGTTGTCGTGCCCTGCGCATTATTCGCCCAGCTGTAGCCATGACGTTCCGCCGCCCGAAAAAGCGGCTCTTGTAGCGCGGTGCCATCTTCAGGGGTGAACGCGGTGTTCAGATCCCCCGCGATGATAGTCGGTAGAGAAGGGGCAAAGGCATCCAGCGCAGCAATCAGGCGCTCCATCTGGGCAAGCCGAATGGAGGGATCGTCAAGGCTTTCAAGATGCACGGACGCAATACAGACGTCGCCTGCTTGCGTCGGTAGAATCGCCGCAACAGCGCAGCGTCCGCCAATGCGCGGTTGTTTTGATACGCTGCTATTACTCAAGCTCTCATCGGGACAGAACCAGAGCCCGGATGCATCAAGGCGGATGAGAGCCTGAGCAACCGGAGGCACTCTGAAGAGGATGGCGTTTCCGTGCCAGCCTTTTTCATTGTGATCATCGGCAGCCAGCCGCCTTTCCAGATCATTGCCCAGCCCAAGCTCGAAAAATTCAAGTCCGAAGGCATAGCGCATGCCCAGACAGTCAGCGAGCGCGCGTGTTGTATTGCGCTGATGGGTCCGAGCCATGCCGCAATCCATTTCGGACAGAACGATGACATCGGGCGCATGGGGCCGGAGCAGTTCGGCACTCGGTTCAGGATAAAGACAGCGCTGCATGTTCCAGCCCATGACGCAGAGAGACCCGGAGAGGGACGCCTCCTCGAGCAATTCGCCCCCTGTTTCAAGCATATGCAGGGCTTCCACTTTATCAAACAGCGCCTTGTGGGTCTGGTATGTACGCTCAGATTGCAAGATGTCTTGTTTGAGCGTGTCCTCGACCGGGGGCAGATTGGCGCATGTCTCTCTTTCGAACAGTTTCATGATCAGGCTTCCCCTCGTCTTGGTCGCGGTGGCGTTCTCATGGTTTTATGACACCGCTTGAGAGCGGGCATGGACTGGCAGCAGGGGGGAAATGACCGCTGCGTGACGACCTATCGATTCACACCCTTAATGCGAGGGCAATGTAAGGGCGGAATGTTACGACCAGATGTCTTGGCTCTATGTGCAGAAAGGATAGCGATACTGGGGCTTTATTGCACAGGCTTTTGCGGTGGCGCCTATGGTCTTTAAAGAAGACAGGCAGTGATTCCAGAAGAGCAAAACCCTTAGAACAGGATACAATAGGGCAAAGCCCCACCGCTTGGAACAATTTCCCCAAAGTGCCAACTGATTAGAGCCTTTTTAGCAGAAATATCTGATTAAATGGACTAAATTTTCAATATATTGCAGCTATGACTTGCCAACCGCAATGCAACCGCTCATAGTTTGAACTAAAGTAGCCGAGGTTTCTCTTGGCAACTTAATGGTGCATTGAGTTTTGTAACGCTTTGACAAAACTTGATATGAAGGCAGGTATTGCTTGGTTGGCTTTATCGTCAGCAGGAAACAAGGTGTTGGGCCTTGACTTGTTCTGTTGTCTGTCTTCAAAACCTCTATAGAGGGGTCGCTTCATCTGCTGTGAGATGAAGATGACAATATTGGTTGCGCGTATTCAAGCAGACAGAAGGCCTGCGGGCCTGAAAACCTTAGAATACGCATCGTGGAATGATGAAATTTGACCTTTATTGGGTTGCCATCATTCCGTTCAGTCGCTGGGGAGGACCGAAAGTGCAACAGGCTTCGCTTAACATCATTATCGCGGACGATCATCCTTTGTTTCGTGGGGCGCTACGCCAGACACTGGAAACAATTTTCGATCAGATAGCCATCCATGAAGCCGGAACGCTGGAAGCGGTAGGCGAGAAGCTCGAACAATTCGAAGACATGGACCTTGTGCTCCTGGATCTATCCATGCCGGGGGTACGCGGATTTTCCGGACTACTCTATTTGAGAGCGCAATATCCGGCTATTCCGGTTGTTATTGTCTCTGCCAGTGAGGATGTGCCGACCATTCGCCGCTGCATGGAGTTCGGCGCGTCGGGTTTCATTCCTAAATCTTTGCCGATTGACGACATCGCACAAGGCATCCGCGCCGTTCTGAACGGTGAAACCTGGGTTCCTGAAAGCATCGATCTCAGCGCTCCTTATAGCGATGAAATCACCGATCTTGTTGAACGCCTCAATACTTTGACGCCACAACAGGTTCGCGTTTTGATGATGCTCTCCGAAGGGCTTCTGAACAAGCAGATCGCCTATGAGCTTTCCGTTTCCGAAGCCACCGTCAAGGCGCACGTTTCGGCCATCCTGCAAAAACTCAATGTAGACAGCCGCACGCAGGCCGTGATTGCAGCCGCCAAGATCGAAGCCGGTCAGTGGCAGGCCATAGGGGCCAAAAGCTAAAGCGCTCTAGTGGCTCTCTTGAAGCCTTGATGAGGCTTCAAGGAAACCTGATTTGAAAAACCCGCGCCGGTTCGGCTGCGGGTTTTTATTGTTGGGTGTGTATCCGTCCCGTCCAGTGCCGCTTCTTGGTAGGTCAATTTGCCTCGTGCCGCTGCTATATGCAGTGCGTTTACTGCCCGCGTTTTCGTATGGCGGTCATGTTCCAGGTATTGAGCAGGGCACGCAGCTGGGCCGGTTTGACCGGCTTGTTGAGAATGGCCATGTCCTTGGATTTGGCCTCATCGCGCACCTCGGTTGTGCGGTCCGCCGTGATCAGGCTGGCCGCAATCTCCTGCCCGAATTTGGCGCGCAGCTTTTCGCAGGCCTCAGTGCCGAGCATTTCATCAAGATGATAGTCGATGAGAATGCCGTCCGGCACCTTCTCGCTTTCCTCAAGCACCTTTTCCGCCTCTTCTAGAGACGAGGCGATCATGACATCACATCCCCAGCCTTCCAGCATCACCTTCATGCCATCCTGAATGACCGGCTCGTTATCCACGCACAAAATGCGGAGATCACTGAGCGGCTGGTTGGCCATGGAACGCGGTGCCTCTGCGCGGCTGGCGCTATGGAGCAGGCGGAAGGCGGGCAGCTTGATGGCAAAGGCAGAGCCTTGCCCCGGCGTTGACATCAGCCGGATCGGGTGATCCAGCACCTTGGAAATGCGATCAACGATGGAGAGGCCGAGCCCTAGCCCGCTGGCGATCCGCGCGCCTTCGTCGAGCCGCTGGAATTCAAGGAAGATCTCTTCCTGCTGTTCGGGCGGAATGCCAACACCGGTATCATGCACCTGCACTTCAATGGCGCTGTCAAGGCGTCGGCAGCCCACCAAAACCGTGCCTTTGGGGGTATATTTGATGGCGTTGGAAATGAGATTCTGCAAAAGCCGCCGCAGCAGATGCTTGTCGGAGCGCACATGCAGCCCGCAAGACACGATCCTGAGCTTGAGGCCCTTTTCCTGGGCCAATGGCTCGAAATCAATGCGCATCCGGTCGAGCATCTCGTCGATCGGGAAGGCTGAAAGCTGTGGCTTCATGGCGCCAGAATCCAGCCGGGCGATGTCGAGCAGGGCGGCCAGAATGTCTTCCACCGCCTCAAGCGAACTATCGATATTGGTGGACATGACGGCGCTCTCTGCCAGTCCCGCATTGTCTTCGTCAGCTTTTGAGAGTGCTTCAAGGCGATTGACCAACGCCGTCGTATAAAGGCGCGCCGCATTCATGGGCTGCATGATGTCGTGCCCGGCTGCGGCAAGGAAGCGGGTCTTGGAGACGCTGGCTTCTTCTGCGGCCTGTTTGGCGCTGCGCAGGGCATCGTTCAGATGCATCAGCTCGCGGGTGCGATCCTTTACCCGCCGTTCAAGGGATTCATTGGCCGCTTCCAGCGCCCGCTCGGCGCGCACTCGCTCGGAAACATCGGTGAAGGTGATGACGATACCGCCATCGGGCATGGAATTGGCCCGAATATCCAGCGTCAGACCCGAGCTTGCCATGCTTTCCTGATAGGGGGCTTGCTGCACAACGATCAGATCAAGACGATGGCTGACAAGGTCTTCCACCGAGCCTTCGCCCAGATCGCCCCGTGCCGCAATATGGCTCAAGACCGAGGAAAGCGGCGTGCCAACCTGCCCGAAATCGGCAGGGATACGCAACAGGTCACGGAACGGGCGGTTCCAGAGAGTGAGCCGCAAGTCCGCGTCAAACACGGCGATGCCCTGACGCACATGATTGAGCGCCGTTTGCAGCAGGTCGCGGTTATAATGCAACGCTTCGGACGCATCATCCAGCAGCTTCATCGTGCCCTTGGGGGCACTTTCCCGCTTCTTGATCAACAGGCTCATCAAAAGTCGGGAGGAGGCCGCCCCAATGGCGCTGGCCAGCAACTGCTCGGCAAAGCGCATAAAGAGCGGGTCCACCTCCATATTGCGGTCATAAAGGATGTCGCGCTGCTGGGCATGGGAGCGGAAGCTGCGTTGCGTGCGCTCGGCCCCCAGATAGCGCGCGACCATGTCTTCCAGGTCGCCGACAGACAGCATGGAGCGCCAAAGACGCAAGCTTGGGGAGGGGCGCAATTCATCCGGCACGAACAGGTTCGCCTGCAAACGCTCGATCAATTCCGGCCGACGGGAAACCGAGCCAGCCGAATAGGCGATGATGTTGAACAGGATGCTCCAGAAAACACCATGCAGCAAAGGCGGCAGGTCCGTCCCCAACAGGGCTTGTGGCTTGAGAAACTCGATCCCGAAGGGGCCTTGGGTCATGAAGCTGGTCGGGAACAGTCCCGACTGGGCAAACATTGGCAAAAGCAATGTATAGCCCCAGATGATGAAGCCCGTTACCAGACCGGCAATCGCGCCGCGCGCATTGGCCCGCTTCCAGATGAGCCCTCCGGCAAGGGCTGGGAGAAACTGCGCCATGGCGGCAAAGGCAATCAACCCGATCTGAGCCAGGGAGCTGTTGTTGACCGCCAACCGATAGAAGGCATAGGCCAGAGTGAACAGCACAAGGATCGAGATGCGCCTGACATTGAGCAGCAAACGCCCCATATCCGGCGCATCAATGGCAGTATCGGCATGGCGCCGCAGAATGAGCGGAATGACCAGATCATTGGAGATCATGATGGCCAGCGCGACCGAGGAGATGATGACCATCGCAGTTGCGGCAGAAAGACCGCCCAGAAAGGCGATCAACGTGATCGCATCCGCATTGACGGCCATCGGCAGGCTCAGCACATAGCTGTCAGCATCCACGCCGGGGCCAAGCACAAGCTGTCCGGCCAGTGTAATGGGAATGACAAACAGGTTGATGCCGACCAGATAAAGCGGAAACAGCCATGTGGCCCGAACCAGAGATTTCTTGGAGGTATTCTCGACCACGGCGACATGAAATTGGCGCGGTAGAAGCAGAGCCGCGCTGGCCGAGAGCATGGACAACACAATCCAGTGGATCGCATCCGGCCCATCTTCCACTCCATGGATGGAGATGCCCGCTTCGGCAGCCTTTGCGAACAGGTCAAACGGTCCATCGAAAATCCAGAAGGTGACGAACAGCCCAACTGTCAGAAAGGCAAACAGTTTGACGACGCTTTCCGCCGCAACGGCCAGAATGAGGCCTCCCTGATGCTCGGTGGCATCCGCATGGCGCGTGCCGAACAGAATGGCAAAGACAGCCATGGCAAGGGCGACAAAGAAGGCGATATCGGCCAACACGGGCACAGACCCGGTGGGGAAGGCGATATTCATATGCTGGATCAGCGTGGCAACCGACGTGGCAACGGCTTTGAGCTGCAGCGCAATATAGGGCATTGTGCCCACCACGGCGATAATGGTTGCAACGGCTGCAACTTGCTGGTTCTTGCCATAGCGCGCGCCCAGAAAGTCTGCGATCGAGGTGATGCGCTCGGTTTTGGAAAGCCGGATGATGCGCCAGACGAGGGGATAGCCGAGGGTAAAGACGATGACAGGGCCGATATAGATCGTCAGGAAATCTAGCCCGCTGGCCTTTGCCATGCCAACAGACCCAAAGAAGGTCCAGCTGGTACAATAGACCGCCAGAGAGAGCGCATAAAGGCTAGGATGGCGTTGAGCCGCTGTCTTGTTTCGCGCCCGATGGTCTCCGTAAGACGCGATGGCAAACAGAAGCCCGATATAGAGAAGGGTTGTGAGAACAACCATCCAGCCCTGAAGCATGAAGCCTGCTCCTTGTTAAGAGTCTTCAAAGATATAGCATAAGAAATTTCAAAGGCACCAGAAAGAGCGTCTCGGATGCTGGAATTTAGACGAATTTTTAAGGACAGATCTGAACAATTGGGGGTAACAGGTGTGAGCGACTGGCCGAAAGGCCCGGATTGGCGCGACTTGTAGCCATCCTGAGGGGCTGTGCCCAAGCTGCGTTGCACGGTCATTTTGGTGGAAAACCGTCCCTCTTACAGCAAACATGGGGCGGAAAAGAGCACCCTCTTTGTTGCACTCTTGGGGGAAAAACCGCAATGATATTTATTCTTTATGTTTAGATCCCCGCTAGCACTATTCGGGTTAGCGAATTTTTGCGAGCCGTTCCATTCCCTTTACTGAATAAAGCCAAAATCAGCACCAATCCTTTCAGAGCAGACCATGACCGATCCTAAGCCGACACCGTCTTCCTCCCCCGCAAACACCGACTTGTTGGCTCATATTAGCCCGGAAGCCCGCAAAGCTCCGAACAGTGGCATTATCGGCATCAAGTCTTATGCAGCAGGTCGGGAGGATGTCATTCCTCTTTGGATCGGAGAGGGGGCTCTGCCGACACCGGAATTCATATGCAAGGCAGCTGAAGATGCGCTGAAGGCCGGGGAGACCTTTTACACTTATGACAATGGCATCCCCGAACTGCGCGAAGCCATCGCGCGCTATCATGAGCGCCTCTATGGGCGTCCCTTCGATTCCAACCGTTTTTCGGTTACCGGTTCGGGCATGCAGGCAATCCAGCTGGCCGTGCGTCTGGTCATGAGTGCGGGGGAGGAGATCATTGTCCCGTCTCCGGCCTGGCCGAATATCGGCTCTGCGGTGCTCGTCGCGGGTGGCAAGCCCGTTGATCTGCCGCTTCACTTTCACCCCGAAGGCTGGAAGCTGGACATTGACGAGCTGTTTGACGCCTGCACAGACAAGACTCGGGCCCTTTTTATCAACACCCCGAACAACCCGACGGGCTGGGTGGCGACGTTTGATGAGTTGAAGGCGATCCTTGATTTCGCCCGTGAACGTGACATCTGGATTATCGCTGACGAAATCTACACCCGCTTCTATTTCGGCGACGATCGCGAAACCGCGCCCTCTTTTTATGAAATAGCAGAAGAGGACGACAAGATCCTTTATGTGAACAGCATGTCGAAAAACTGGGCCATGACCGGCTGGCGCGTTGGTTGGCTGGCGGCGCCAGTTTCCCTCATTCCCACCATCGGTAACCTCACACAATGCTCCACGTCTGGCGTAGCGCCTTTCATGCAGAAGGCCGCTGCCGTTGCGCTCAATGATGGTGAATTGTTCATTGCAGAGCAAATCGAGCGTGCCCGTTCAGGCCGCGAGAAGCTGCTTGCAGCGTTTGAGGGACACAATGCCATTCGCTTCGCGCCGCCCATGGGCAGTTTTTACTTCTTTTTCGGGCTGGAAGGTGAGGCCGATGCATCCATCATCACAAAACGCCTGGTTGATGAAGCAAATGTTGGTTTGGCGCCCGGGTTTGCGTTTGGTCAAAGCGGGTCCGCATTTATGCGACTATGTTTCGCGACAAACCCGGACAAATTGGATCAGGCAATTTACAGACTGAACCAATGGCTAAGCCGGTGAAATACGCTATACTTCGGAAAAACACCTAGAATCATCGGGACTTCCTTTTCAGGTCAGACTCTCGTCAACAGAAGAAGAAAGAATGAACGGATCTGTGACCATCAATGGCCCCAAACGGATGCAAACGCGAGCCTATGACGGGCCAGAGCGTCCATTCCGACCGATCGGCGAACTTGATTCGCGCCTCACATCCTTGCTGGATGTGGCGGCTGATTCGGTGTGCCTCATTGACGAGCAGTCCCGCATTCTTCTGTTTAACAAGGCTTCCGAAGTCATGTTTGGGTATAGCGCGGATGAGGTGATTGGAAAATCCGTTGATATCCTGATGCCAGAGCAATATGCCCAGCATCATGATGGCTGGGTCGGCCGCTATTTGCGCACGGGCGAGCATTCGATCATTGGCATCGGGCGCGAAGTCGTCGGTCGTCACAAGGACGGATCAACATTTCCGTTTGATCTCTCCGTTGGTGTTGCCGAAACCGAAGATGGCAAACAATTTATCGGCGTGATGCGCGATTTGCGTGGGCGCAAGCAGGCTGAAGAGCATTTGCGCAATCTTCAGACCGAGCTCAATCAGCTTACGCGGATCAACGCGATGGACGAGATGGGTGCAACCGTAGCCCATGAGCTCAACCAGCCGCTGACCGCGATCATCCTCTATTTGCAGGCCATCGAGCGCAAGCTGCAATCCTATGATGAGCAGAAGCCTTGCAGCCGCGAAGAAATCGATAAACTCGTTGATATTTGCGGCCGGTGCGTGCGCGAAGCCCAGCGTTCATCTTCTCTGCTTCAGCGTATTCGTTCCATCATCGAAAAGAAGGAACCGGAGCGCAGCGCTTGCGATATCGTGGATATCATCCGAAAATCCCACGAACTGGCGCTGGTCGGGTTCGCAGCAACGGATGTGCAGGTGGACCTCGTCGCCCCTGATGATGTGCCGGTGGTCTGGGTCGATCCGGTTCAGATCGAGCAGATTTTCCTCAATCTTCTGCGCAATGCCTTTCAGGCGCTGCACGACATTGAGAATAAGGCGATCACGATCACCCTATCCCTTGAGAAGACCTCTGATTCCGAGGAAAAGGAACGGCTGGTCGTACGCTTCAAGGACAACGGCCCGGGTGTGCCGGAAACACACCGCAGCAATCTTTTTAAAGCCTTCGATTCGGAACGGCGCAATGGTATGGGCCTCGGCCTGGCGATTGCACGGTCCATCGCTCAGAGCCATGGCGGTAGCCTGGAGCTGGCACCCTTTGATGACAAGCAGCCGGGAGCCTGCTTTGTTTTGACCCTGCCCATCGCTTCCCGGTCTTCTGCACGAACTTCCCCGCAAGCTGGAAATGCAGAAGAACCCTCGGGCAATCACCAACAAAGTTCAGCGGCCCCTTAAGAGCCTGAATAAAGCCAAGAGGCGAAGACAACATGACAACTGACTTACATCCTTCTATCCATATTGTTGATGACGATCCCGCAGTGAGGGACGCTTTGTCGGTTCTGTTTGAACTGGAAGGGTATCACGTCGAGACATTCTCGAATGGTGAGGATTTTCTTGCGAACCTGCGCGATTCCATCCCGTCGATCATTCTGCTCGATGTCCATATGCCGGGCCGTTCCGGCATGGAAGTGCTCGAAGAGCTGGCCGCCCGTCATATCTCTGCTCCGGTCATGATCATTTCCGGTCAGGGCGACATCCAGATGGCTGTTGCAGCCATTAAGCAGGGCGCGCATGACTTTATCGAAAAGCCCTTTGATGGCACGCAGGTTGTTGACCGTATCGAGAAAATTTTGGAAACCGCGAACAAGGCGCCGGACCCGGGTCAGTCGGCGCTAACCAACTGGAGTTTCCCGCGTGCAGAAACCTTGACGCCGCGTGAACGTGATGTATTGTTACAGATAACGCAAGGGGCTTCCAACAAGGAAGCTGGCCAGCATCTCGCGATTTCGCCCCGCACAATTGAAGTGCATCGGGCGCGCATCATGGAAAAACTGAAAGCACGCAATACGGCAGACCTCGTTCGTATTGTATTGACCGGCCATTGATAGGCCAACCTGCCGCAGTCGAGCATCTATTTACAGAGAGCCGAAGAGCGGACAGGGGCCGAACAGGAGGACACTCTCTCCGGCAGGCACACAGGATGTGCAGCAGGATGAGGGGCAATGGCCAATGGGACCGGGAGTAATCCCGGTCCTTTTATTTTGTACTATGACGGCTTTTTTGCGACTGCTCCCACTTCCGCGAACTTGTTTGAAGCGCTTCTTTTCAGTCGCCTTTCCGGCTGGTTTATGACGCCTTTGGTGCTTTGTCGTATCTCTTTTCACCTGTCAATCGTCATCGTTTCACCATGTTTTGATTGCATTTATTGATACGCTAGGTGAAAATACGTGTAATAAGTATTTTCAGTTGGACAGATTGCTACGACGGTCAACATGTCGTATAGCTGCTGGCAGTCTTCTGAAAATAATTATATTGGTTCAAAGGCCGTGGCGGTCTGAATCGGGAGAAAACGAGTGATGCCGGAAGAACGAATTGTCAGAATGCCAAAAGCCGAGTTTGAAACCGGTGCGGCGCGTTGTCGATCCAACTTCCCCATCGAATCTGAATTTAAAGGCATTATGTCAAGCGATCAGAGCCGACACAAAACCTTCCCCGCACATGGTGTTGTCTTCTTTGAAGGCGACCCTGCTAACAACATCTATGAAGTCGCGGACGGCTCAGTGATGCTTTATAAGCTCCTGCCAGACGGTCGCAGACAGGTTGTTGAAATTCTCGGTCCCGGTGACCTGTTTGGTGTTCCCGCTGGTGAAGTTTATGATACTTCAGCGGAAACTCTCACAGAAACCCTCGTACACATGATCTCGCGCAAGGATGCCGAAGGATCTGATGAAATCCAGCAGCATATGAAGAAATGCCTGATTTCCCAGGTTCAGAATCTGCATGATCATGCCGTTCTGCTTGGCCGGAAATCAGCCCATGAACGCGTTGCGTCCTTCCTCATGCGTTTTGTTCCCGACCGTGGCGGCTTTGCATGCTCCGGTCCGCAGTCCGAAAGCGAAGACGAGTCTGTGGTCACCTTATATATGACCCGCCAGGAAATCGCCGACTATCTGGGTTTGACCATTGAGACCGTAAGCCGCGTTCTTTCAGACATGAAGAGACGTAAGGTCATCACGATGGAAAAACAGGATCGCATTCGCGTGATGAATGTGTGTGGCCTATGCCATCTGACTGGCAAATTCTAGTTAGGTGAAACTAACTAGTTTCTGAGAGATATCCACAAAACAAGCGCAAGACTGTGCGTGTTAAAACCTATCCAAATGGGTAGGTTTTTGCCTTGGAATTGATATTCGGACGATTCTCCAACCATTGTCGTATGCGTTTTCGCGTGCGTGTTTCGCGGTATGGTAGAGGGCTGAAAAACCTCCCTCTTTTGATTGTTTTTTAAAGAAAAATGCCCCCAATCCGATAGGCGAATAGGGGGCAGGATTGGCTTGCTTACACAGCGACAGAATGTCTTGCCTTGCCGGTCTGCAAATAGGCATCGAAGACAGCTGCCACCAACCGCACAAGCGGGCGGCCCGTTTGGGTTACGCGCACAATGTCACCTTTGCGCTCGGCAATGCCATCTGCTTCCAACTCTTCCAGATGCAGATAACAGGCGCGCAAAGGCTCTAGATCGACATCAAACGCTTCGGCCACGGCAGCCACATCGACCTCATAGGCGGTCATCAGACTCATGATGATCGCGGCGCGTGCCCGGTCATCCTGATCCAGTTCAATGCCGCGTGCGATGGGCAGGGTGCCTGAATCAACAGCCCGCTCCCAGCCGCCGAAGTCCGGGCTGTTCTGGATATAGCCTTGCGGCATCTTGCCGATGGAAGAAGCGCCAATGCCGATCAGGATTTCGGCTTCATCGGTGGTATAGCCTTGAAAATTCCGGCGCATGGTGCCTGCCCGGGCCGCCACGGCCAACGGGTCATCAGCCTTGGCGAAATGATCCAGTCCGATCTTTTCATAGCCATTTTGCTCCAGCGCATGGGTTGCCGCGTCAAACAGCGCAATGCGTTCTTCTGCATTGGGCAGCTTGTCTTCCGGAATGAGGCGCTGATGCTTTTTCATCCATGGCACATGGGCATAGCCAAATAGTGCCAGACGGGAGGGATCAAGGCTCACAGTCAACGCGACCGCCTCGCGGACGGTCTCCAGCGTCTGGAAGGGCAGTCCATACATCAGATCAAGGTTGATCTTCTCGATACCGACAGCTCGCAAAGCCTCCACCGATGCCTTGACCTGCTCATAGGGCTGCACGCGTCCGACCGTTTCTTGCACCTTGAGATCAAAATCCTGCACACCGAGGCTGGCGCGCGTAATGCCCGCCTGTCGCAAGGTTTCTGCCAGCTCTGGCGTTACCGTGCGTGGGTCTAGCTCAATGGCATGCTCCATATCGTCGATGAAGCTGAAATGTGATCGGACCGCATTCACGACCTTGAGAAAACAATCGTGCGGCAAGATGGATGGTGTGCCGCCACCCCAGTGAATATGGCTGACGGGCTGGTTGGCTGGCAGCTTGCTGGCCACAAGCGCCACCTCCTTCACCAGATGGTCTGTATAGTCCCGAAGCGGCTTTTCCTGCTTGGTCACCTTGGTGTAGCAGCCACAATAGTGGCACATGGAATCGCAGAAAGGCACATGCAGATAGAGCGAGATTGGCGTTTGCGGATCAACCGCCTTCAGCCATTGCTCGTAGGCCCCGACTCCCACGGCATTGGAAAAATGCGGTGCGGTGGGGTAGGAGGTATAACGCGGCACAGAGCGCGTTGCATATTTCAAGGTCACATTGGTCATTATGGCATTTAGATCTTTGGTCAGGGAAACTACTTTGAGCCTTGTCAATTCTTACCAAATTGTCATCACAGGCTTTCGTATAGAGGCGGACTGCCCCGGCGGTCAGCTCCATTGGGCCGGTGACGTTATTGGTTCAAGATGGCGCTTGTGGTTTTAACCACAAGGGTCAATGGCAAGGTGGCTGTATCGACGACGACATCGGAGAAGGTCTGGGTTTGCCCCGGCGCGTTGAGGAACACCTGCTGGTTGCTTGCCGTCATACCCTTGAGCAGTGCGACAAGGCTGGGCGAGGTGACCGCCGTCATATGGTTCATTCCGTCTCCACCGGTAAATTCGGACACATCGATCACTGCGATGCCTTCCCGGCGGATCTTGGTTTCATCGATGTTGTTGCCCACCCGATTCCGGTCGCCAGCGAGGAAACTGGAGAGTTGCAGGGCTTTGTCTTTCTGCGAGGCAAAAATGGCAAATTCTCTCGGCAGCACCTTGATGGCGCTTAACTGCGCATTGAACACATCGATATCCAGATCCGGCGAGATCAGAATGATGGAATGGATCTTGGAGGGCAGGGCGCCATGATTGGCCAGGGCAATCTGCCGCAGGGTCTCCATCAGCAATTCCGAGCCGAGAGAATGGGCAATTAAGACGATGTCATCAAGCTGCGAGGAAGCCATTAATTTGATCACTGAGGCCAGTTGATCGCGTGAGGTTTTCACGCTGTCTCGATCATAAATATAAAGGCCCGCTTCGCCAGCCGAAGGCCAGCTAAACAGCGTCAGCGGCATGGCCAGATCGAAATCATGGCGCAATTGCGCGGCGCGATAGAGGCTTTCGGAGAAATCGGTATTGTAGCCATGCACGAACAGGGCTGCCGAACGCGGTCCATTTCCGTGTTTGGCGCTGGCCTCAGCAGCCATTTTCCCAAGTCGGGCCTGATAGGCTTTTGGAGTATCAAAAGTATCGACTGAAGCGACAGCAAAATGGCGCTTGGGATCTGGCTTGTTGCGTGGCCATTCTATCTGTCCCACCTTGTGGGTCTTGGGAATGGATACCTGATAGGAAGCCAGATGTAGCTTGCTATCTCGATCGCCACTATAGTCCGCATCCTGCGTGGGAGAACGGCTGGTTGCAACCAGAACCGGTTCGATGCTCTGGACATCCGTAGGCGATGGCGTGAATTTGACGCCCGTGGGCGTGGAACAGGCCGCAAGAAGCAGTGTAGCGAAAACAATGGCCACATAGCGCGGCATGCTGATAGCGCACAGCGTCCGGGGCTCATGGTTGATGCTCAGAGATTTCAGAGGTCTCACAGGTCTCTCGGGTCTCATGGGTGTGGCTCTTGCTCATGGTCTGTCAAAACACCCCTATCGGTGGTGTAGGCCCGATACTTAGCAGTTTTGGCAAGAATAGCAAAGCAGATGAATGATGCTGGCTTGCGCGATGGATATAGCATCGGGTCTATGGCGCTTTTGTGTCGGCACGAGACGTGAGCCCGCCTTGGCAAAGCCCGCCCTTCCAAACCGATTGCAGGGACTGACAGCTTGCCAAGATAATATATGAATGCTACCTGATAATGCCTTGCCTGCCTTGGTATTTAAAGGGTGGCAACATGCATTAAAGTCCAATATCTGCTTCTTTATTGCGCGCTTCAAAGCCAGACTGGCCTTCTCTGGAAAACATGTTGATCCGGTCATTCTGCTTTCCTTTATACCCTGTTTGTGGTGATTGCCAATGCCTTCGGAAAAAGATGTCAAAGCCTCAAGCAAGGGGCGCGTCCTTGGAGTTGGCAAAGATTTTGGCAAACGGGCGATTCATGTCATCGGACTCTATCTGATTGCAATGGCAGGGGGCGCGCTGGCTCATTGGGTGCAGTTTCCTGCGGCCTGGCTGACCGGTTCGTTGTTGGCTGTGGCCATCACGTCGCTGGCCGGGCTGCATTTGAAGTTGCCCACCCTGTTACGGGATCTGGGCTTTGCCCAAGTTGGCCTCATTCTCGGTTCTGGCTTTTCTCCCGAAATGTTGCATGCCCTTGCCGCCTGGCCCCTCAGCATTCTCATGCTGGCCGTGACTGTGGTGGTCATCGCAACCTCGGCCTATTGGGTCTTGCGCAAGGTGGGCGGATGGGACCATGCCACGGCCCTCTTTTCCTCGCTGCCTGGGGCGCTCAGCTATATCATGGTGATAGCCGAAGAATCCAAAGCAGACATGACCAAGGTGGCAATCGCCCAGAGCCTACGCGTGTTTGTGCTGGTCTCCATTCTGCCGATCATTCTGATGCCCTTTACCGATGGTGTGACCAGTCGCGTGACCGCAGATACCGTGACGCTTGATGTTTTACATTTGGCAATGATGGTGGCAGGCGTCGCATTGCTGGTGCCCATCATGCTCCGATTGCGTGTCCCTTCGGGCCTTATGTTGGCCGGAATTGCAGTCTCGGGAACGCTCTACCTGACAGGTTTTTATCACGAGCCCTTTCCAAACTGGTTCACCATACCGGGTTATCTGACGGTCGGTATCAATATCGGCGGACGTTTTGCGGCCATTTCTGTCAGGGATCTTGTCCGCTTGTCGGGCATCTCCATGTTATCCTTGATGGTTTCGGCTGGCGTTTCAGGGGCGGCTGCCATTTTGTGCGCCACTTTGCTCGATTTTCCCATGGGTCAGGTGATCCTTGCCTTCGCACCGGGTGGGTTTGATACGATGGTGCTGCTGTCCTTCCTCATCAATCTCAATCCGGCCTATGTCACCGGTCATCATCTGGTGCGCTATCTCGGGCTGGTCATGCTCACCCCCATGATCGCGTCGCACCTCGCTCGCGCTGAGCGGGCAAAAGACAAGTCGGTCGATCTGTGAGCGATGCGAGTTTAATTTAAAGAAGTATTTTATTTGCTCGTTATCTCTTTGAGACTAAAGGGAAATCGTGATTCTACATAAGCCTTTAGAGGCGTGTGGTGGGGCAATTTTCTCTGTATAGATAAAATCGCAGTGTCAGCCTTTGGGATATCCGTGTATAAAGTGCATCGGGCATGAATATTTTTCTGCCACTTAAGCAGCATGCGACCATGGTGACCTCGGTCGGAGCTGAACATTAAGGTATTGTAATAATTGGCAGATATGCTAATTTTGCAGATCTCTAAGTCTTTTGACTGCGACAACCAGTCGCATAAACGATAGAGTGCCCCCTCTTTCCGTTGACATGAGTCAAAGCGTAAAAATAGGGCGATCCCTAGGGTTTTCGGACCCGTTTGGGGGAAGTGTGCTCAAAGATCAACCTTAAATTGTCGACATCCGGGTGTCGACAGGGTGACTTTACAATGGTGCTGTAGCCCGACTTCATGGGGAGGTTTGGGCCACAGATGGGACTGAAAGATGGCTCACACAGCGAAACGACTTTCTTTAGAAGAAGGCCTGTTTGCAGGATTCCTGACTGCATTGGCTTTCATTTGCCTCGTTATCGCCGGCAAAGCGGTAGATGGCGTTATGGCATTTCACGCAGGGCTCGGATTGCTTTTTTCGGCAATCGGGGTTTTCCTGATTTTCAATTCATACTTCAAGCGTCCTGCGGATGCCGTGGAGAGCGGATATAACCTTGGACCGATCAAATTCGGTGCCGTTGCCGCTGTCTTCTGGGGTATCGCAGGGTTTCTTGTCGGCGACATCATCGCCTGGCAGCTGACCTTCCCGATCCTGAACTTTGATCTGGAATGGACCAGCTTTGGCCGTTTGCGTCCGCTGCATACGTCTGCAGTGATTTTCGCTTTCGGTGGCAACGTGCTGCTCGCGACATCCTTCTATGTCGTTCAGCGCACCAGCCACGCGCGCCTGCCGGGGCGTGTTGCGCCATGGTTCGTTATTCTTGGCTATAACGCCTTCATCGTGATTGCCGGGACCGGCTATCTGTTTGGCGCGACCCAGTCCAAGGAATATGCCGAGCCGGAATGGTATGCAGACCTTTGGCTGACCATCGTTTGGGTGGCCTATTTGCTTGTCTTTCTGGCAACCCTCTGGCGACGCAAGGAACCCCACATCTATGTGGCAAACTGGTTCTATCTTGCCTTCATCGTCACCATTGCCATGCTGCATATCGGTAACAACCTATCGGTTCCCGTTTCCATTTTCGGCATCAAATCCTATCAGGTCTTTTCCGGCGTACAGGATGCGATGGTGCAGTGGTGGTATGGCCATAACGCAGTGGGTTTCTTCCTGACGGCAGGCTTCCTGGCCATCATGTATTATTTCATCCCCAAACGTGCAGAGCGCCCGGTCTATTCCTACCGGCTGTCCATCGTGCATTTCTGGGCTCTGATCTTTATCTACATCTGGGCCGGTCCGCACCATCTGCATTATACGGCTCTGCCAGATTGGGCGCAGACGCTGGGTATGACCTTCTCGGTCATTCTCTGGATGCCGTCCTGGGGTGGCATGATCAACGGTCTGATGACGCTTTCGGGCGCTTGGGACAAACTGCGCACCGATCCGGTACTGCGCATGATGGTCGTGTCTGTTGCCTTCTATGGCATGTCCACCTTTGAAGGGCCGCTTATGTCCGTCAAGGCCGTGAACTCCCTCTCGCACTATACCGATTGGACCATCGGTCACGTGCATTCGGGTGCTCTTGGCTGGGTTGGCTACATTTCGTTTGGTGCGATCTACTGCCTCATTCCATGGCTTTGGAACCGCAAGAGCCTTTATTCAACCAAGCTGGTTGAATGGCACTTCTGGATTTCTACGCTGGGTATCGTGCTCTACATCACTTCGATGTGGGTGTCCGGCATCATGCAGGGCCTGATGTGGCGTGCTTATGACAAGCTCGGCTTCCTTGAATATTCCTTCATTGAAACCGTAGAAGCCATGCACCCCTTCTACATGATCCGTGCAATTGGTGGCCTTCTGTTTGTCGCTGGTGCCGTGATTATGGCCTATAACATCTGGATGACCATTCGCGTGGGCGAGAAAGCGGAACAAGATGCCGCCGATCCTGCGCTGGTTCCTGCAGAATAAGGAGTGGTTCGCATGTCTTTGATGAATAAACACGGCATTCTCGAACGCCACTCCATGCTTCTGCTCGTTGGCATCCTGATTGTGGTTGCCATCGGTGGTATGGTCGAGATCATCCCGCTTTTCTACCTGAAAAGCACCATCGAGAAGGTTGAGGGCATGCGCCCTTATACCCCGCTCGAACTGGCTGGCCGCAACATCTATATCCGCGAAGGCTGCTATCTGTGTCACTCACAGATGATCCGCCCGATGCGTGATGAAATCGAGCGTTACGGTCACTATTCACTCGCAGCCGAGTCCATGTACGATCACCCATTCCAGTGGGGCTCAAAGCGTACTGGTCCTGATCTCGCGCGTGTGGGCAACAAATATTCCGATTTGTGGCACGTCAATCACCTGACAGACCCACGTTCGGTCGTTCCCGAATCCGTTATGCCTGGCTATCCATTCCTGGCCAAGACGGATCTCAAGGTGCCTGACATCTCTGCTGACCTGAAGGTCAACAGGATTGTGGGTGTGCCTTACACCGACGAACAGATCGCCAATGCCAAGGCCGATATGATGGCTCAGGCAAACCCCGATGATGACAATGTCGATGACTTCCTCGATCGTTATACCCAGACCTTGGGGGATGAGGACAGAGAACCGGCCATTCGGGATTTCGATGGCAATCCGGACCGGGTGACGGAAATGGACGCGCTTGTTGCCTATTTGCAGATGCTTGGCACCTTGGTCGATTTCTCGATCTATGATGACAAGGCGGACCTTCGCTAGGGAGCAGGCTCATGTCGACCTATGAAACTTTGGCTAACTTCGCGCAGACCTGGGGCCTGCTCTATTTCGTGCTGATTTTTGCTGGTGTGCTGATCTATACCTTCTGGCCCAACAACAAAAAGCGGTTCGATGATGCAGCCCAGATGCCACTGCGGGAGGACTGAGAATGAGTGACCACAAAAAAGAAATTGACCACATTACCGGTGTAGAAACGACCGGTCATGAATGGGATGGCCTGAAGGAACTTAACAACCCGCTGCCGCGCTGGTGGCTGTGGACCTGGTATGCCTGTATCGTCTGGGCGATCGGTTACTGGGTGTTGTTTCCGGCCTGGCCAATGGTATCCAGCTACACCAAGGGCTATCTGGGCCATACCAACCGAGAAGATGGGATCAAGGCCTATGAAAGCCTGATTGCCCAACGCATGGAGCAGGGCGCTGGCCTGCAGACGGCATCGGTCGAGGAAATTCTCGGCAACGATGACCTGCGTCAGTTCGCTGTTGCACAAGGGGCTGCGGCCTTTGGTGACAACTGTGCAGCCTGCCATGGGTCCGGTGCTGCTGGCGGCAAGGGGTATCCGAACCTGCTCGATGATGACTGGCTCTGGGGTGGAACCATTGAGGATATCCATACGACTTTGCTCTATGGCATCCGCTCCACCCATGAAGATACCAGACTGAATGACATGACCGCCTTTGGTCGTGACGAAATTCTGGAACCCGATGAGATCGAAACGCTGGCAGATTATGTCCTGTCCATTTCCGGGCAGGAGCCTTCTGAAGGCGCCGATCTGGAAGCCGGGGCAGAGCTGTTCGCAGATAACTGCACGTCCTGTCATGGTGAAGATGCCAAAGGCATGCAGGATCTGGGTGCACCCAACCTGACAGACGCCATCTGGCTCTATGGTGGAGATCGTGACACGATCATCGAAACCATCACCAATGGCCGTAAGGGCGTCATGCCAACCTGGGAAGCCCGCCTTGATCCGGTAACGATCAAATCGCTTGCGGTTTATGTGCATACCCGCGGGGGTGGGCAGTAATATCGCCACGCTCTTTCCGGAAGCCACGTCTTCCGGATACCCAATTGGGCAGGGGCCATGGGTCCCTGTCCGTTTCCGAAGTATGAGGCGTGAATGCGTCAATATGTCTCAGTATATTTCCTCAAATTTTCCGCCGCTCTTCTGTAAACAGGAATGACTGGCGATTTTTTTGACTCAATACTGGTATGTCATATGCGAATTACTGTGAGGTTTGTCGGGCCTGTAAGGACACTTGCAGTAATAGGCAGCCATTTCGGGCGAGAATAAAGAATTGCAGAGTCTTTCCTGAGACTCTTGTTACACATATGCTCAGGAACAGATTGCCTTCAAGTCCTTCCACTTGTGGGCAGTCGGGATGAACATGAGAGGACACCGGCTTTACTAGGCTGGATCGTGGATGATCATCTCAGTGACCATTTCGAGGAGACGATAGATGACGGTTGATGCCCCGCAGACCAGCTCGGACAACAACCCCGGCGATTTGCAGCTCTATGCCAAGGCCAAGAAGGTCTATCCG
Source organism: uncultured Cohaesibacter sp. (assembly GCF_963682185.1). Taxonomy (NCBI): domain Bacteria; kingdom Pseudomonadati; phylum Pseudomonadota; class Alphaproteobacteria; order Hyphomicrobiales; family Cohaesibacteraceae; genus Cohaesibacter; species uncultured Cohaesibacter sp. The sequence continues at coordinate 3,741,296 of NZ_OY821667.1, forward strand.
CAAAGCGTCAAGGGCCGGTTCAGGAATTTCAAATGGGCATTTATGATCTTTGCCCTCGGTCTTTACTATTTCCTGCCCTTCGTGCGGTGGGATCGCGGACCCAATGCGCCTGATCAGGCCGTTCTGATCGACTTTCCCGCGCGCCGTTTCTACTTCTTCTTTATCGAGATCTGGCCGCAGGAGATCTATTATCTCACAGGTCTATTGATCCTTGCTGCGCTGACACTGTTTCTAATGAATGCGTTGGCAGGGCGCGTCTGGTGTGGCTATATGTGCTTCCAGACAGTCTGGACGGATCTTTTCATGCTGGTCGAGCGCTGGATTGAGGGCGATCGCCGCGAACGCATCAAGGCCGACAAGCAGCCCATGACATTACCGCGCGTGGGCAGACTGATTTCAAAACATATCGTATGGCTTCTTATCGCCTGGTGGACCGGCGGTGCCTGGGTTCTTTATTTCGCCGATGCGCCGACGCTGGTTGAAGAGTTGGCCTTCGGGCAGGCTCCCATGGTGGCCTATGTCTGGATTGGCATCCTCACGGCAACGACCTACATCATGGCCGGTCACATGCGCGAGCAGGTCTGCGTCTATATGTGCCCATGGCCGCGTATTCAGGCTGCCCTTACCGATGAATGGGCTCTCAACGTTACCTATCGCAAGGACAGAGGTGAACCGCGTGGGTCGCTCAAGAAAATGAAGGCTCGTGCCGAAGAGGGCCTGCCTGCGGGTGACTGCGTCGATTGCGGCCAGTGCGTGGCGGTGTGCCCCACCGGCATCGATATCCGCGACGGAGCGCAGCTGGCCTGCATCCAGTGTGGTCTTTGCATCGATGCCTGCGACAATGTCATGGAGAAGATCGGCAAGCCGCGTGGTCTGGTTGACTATGATACAGACATCAACATACAGCGTCATCTGGAAGGCAAGGATAGCGTCTATCGCTTCATCCGCCCGCGCACGATCATCTATATTGCCATGATCTCGCTGGTCAGTGGACTGATGCTCTATACGCTGGCCAACCGTCAACTGGTGGACCTCAATGTGCTACATGATCGCAATCCATTGTTCGTCACCTTGTCAGATGGTTCTATCCGCAATGGCTACACCATCCGCCTGATCAACAAGGCATCGACCCATCGGGATTTCGAAATGTCGCTGGTCGGCGTACCGGAAGGTTTCTCGATGAAAGCGGTGGGCATTGAAAGCGATGATCCTCGCTCCATGGTCATCCCGATTGATCAGGACATCACCAAGGAACTGCGTGTTCAGGTCTTCGCGCCACCAAAGGCAGATCTGGATAAGTCCCAGTCAATCGGCTTCAACGTCAGAGACACTGAAACGGGGGAAGCCCAGTTGGTGACGGATTATTTCAAGGCCCCTTGAGGGCATAGGAAAGAAAGACACCGGGAGGCTTTGGATCTCGCTCTAAAGCCTCTCTTTATTTCTGGCAAGATACGCGCATAATGGCGAAGGGTTAACTCGAAGCCAGAGGGATCAAAAGGCAGGATAAATGGCAGTTACGACCGACAAGGCAGAGAAGAAATTCACCGGCAAGCATATGCTTTTATGGTTGTTTGGCTTCTTTGGCGTCATGTTCATCGCCAACGGCTTTTTCGTATATTATGCCCGCACGTCATGGCCCGGCGTGGTGGAAGAAAGCCCTTATCAGGCAAGCCAGAATTACAACAAGACATTGGCCGAAGCCGCAGCGCAAAATGAACGCGACTGGCATATGCAACTGGCGCTCAAGCGCAGCCAGCAGAAGGCTTTTCTGGTGATCGATGCCAAGGACAAAGACGGGCAGCCGCTGACGGATCTGACCATTAACGCCACCGTAGGGCGTCAGGTTACCGAAGAGTTCGACCATGTGTTGACCCTTTCTCCTTCGGGTGATGGCATCTATCAGGGGGAAATCGGAATGCTTGATCCGGGCCGCTGGCGTGTCGAGTTCGAAGCATTGCAGCAGGGGCAGAAACTGTTCCAGACCCATGAAATCATCGCTTTGAAGTGATCAGCGCAGCGCTTGGCAGTGGGGCTTCTTGATGACCGCACATCAACCTATTGAACGGGATTGGTCCGCCTTTTCTGAAAGCTTGCCCGATGGCAGCGAAAAGCTGGCGCTGGCAGTGGAGGGGATCTATTGCCCAGCCTGCATGACGCGTATCGAAAAGGGCCTGATGGATCTTGAGGGTGTCTGCAACGCCCGCGTCAATCTCTCTTCTCACCGGCTTGCGGTGACATGGAAGCCGGAGGAAACCGACCCCGAACAGCTGCTCAAGCGTCTGGCCGATCTGGGTTATGGTGCGCATCCCTTTGACCCCGGACGGGTAAAGACGGAAGAGAAGAAAGAGAGCCAGCGTCTGTTGCGCGCGCTGGCTGTGGCGGGCTTTGCCTCCATGAATGTGATGTTGCTCTCTATCTCCGTCTGGTCGGGCAATGTCTCCGACATCACACCGGAGACCCGCGACTTCTTCCACTGGCTCTCGGCTGTGATCACGCTGCCTGCGGCCGCCTATTCGGGGCAGCCCTTCTTCAGCTCTGCTTGGCGCGTTTTGCGCAAGGGGCATCTCAATATGGATGTGCCCATCTCCATCGGGGTCATTCTCGCCTTGTTCCTGTCGGTGCTGCAAACCGTGCAACATCAAGCCGAGGCCTATTTCGAGAGCGCCCTGATGCTGCTCTTCTTCCTGCTGGTCGGGCGTTGGCTTGACCAGATGATGCGGCTGAAGACCCGTTCCTTTGCGGAGAATCTGACCGCGCTCAAGGCCGAAACGGCCATGAAGTTGTTTGCCGATGGTTCCTTGCGCGAAGTGCCGCTCTCCAAGGTTGAGCCCGGCGACAGGGTGCTGGTACGCCCCGGTGAGCGGGTATCTGTGGATGGTATGGTGCTGTCAGGCAGTTCGCAGATTGATCAAAGTCTGGTGACGGGCGAAACGGTGCTGGTTGAGGTGACCGACGGAGACTCTGTTTATGCAGGCACTCTTAATGGCGAGAATGCGCTGACCATCTCGGTCACGGCAGCGGCCAAAGGCACCTTGCTTGATGAAGTCAACCGCCTCATTGATGAGGCCATGGAAGCCAAGTCCCGCTATCGCCACTTGGCTGATCGCGCCGCCGAATGGTACGCACCCATCGTTCATACCGCCTCGGCGGTAACCTTTGCGGGCTGGTGGCTCTATGGTATCGGCTGGCAACCGTCACTGGTGATTGCCATCTCGGTGCTGATCATCACATGCCCCTGCGCCTTGGGGCTGGCGATCCCTGCGGTGCAGGTGGTCGCTTCCGGGTCTCTTTTCCGCAATCAGGTTTTGCTCAACCGATCCGACGCACTGGAACGCTTTGCCAAGGTGGATACCGTGGTGTTCGACAAGACCGGCACCTTGACGCGCCCCGCCGTCGGGCTGGTCAATCCTGATGCTTGTGACGCAGAAAGCCTAAGGCTTGCCATTGCCCTAGCCAAGGCATCGAGCCATCCATTGTCTGCCGCGCTGGCGGGTATGGACCGGCGTGTCCAGCCTCTTGAAGAAGCCGTAGAGCAAAAGGGCAAGGGGCTCGAGGTGCTTCACGCTGGCGAGCGGTTACGGCTGGGGGCCATCGATTTTTGCAATGCGCATGAAGAAGCGGAGATCATCCGGCAGGCCCATCCAACGGCTTCGCTTATCGCCTTTCAGCGTGGGGAAGAGCGCCCTATGGTCTTTGCGCTGGAGCAGCAATTGCGCTCTGACGCAAAAGACGTGATTGATAGCCTCAAGGCACGCGGGCTGGCCCTAATGATCCTCTCCGGCGATCAGCCGCGCGCGGTTGAAACCATCGCGCAAGAGCTTGGCATCGAACAGTTTCATGCGGGCATTTCCCCCACCGACAAGATCGCTCTGATCGAAGCGGAAAAAGCCAAGGGCAACCGCGTGATGATGGTGGGCGATGGCCTCAACGATGCCCCTGCGCTCGCCAGTGCTCATGTGTCTCTCTCACCTGTGACTGCTGCCCATGTCAGTCAGGCGGCTGCGGACGCTCTGTTCCTTGGCGAAAAGCTCGCACCGGTGCTGCATATTCTGGATATCAGCAAACGTGCACGCCGCATCATGGAGCAGAATCTGTCTCTGGCGACCCTCTATAATGTCGTCGCCGTTCCTTTTGCTATTGCGGGCTTCGTCACGCCATTGATTGCGGCTCTGGCCATGTCTGGCTCCTCTCTCGTGGTAACCATCAATGCCCTGCGCGCCCGTGCCAAAAGTGACCCCTGGTTCACTGACAATGGCGGATTTGAGGAAAGCCTTGCCGACAGGCGCCCATCACAGGCTGAGGGATAAGGTTCGTTACAAAAATCTCGTTTCATTGGATCTGCCCCTTTGCTACCAATTAAAAATCGCAAATCATCGACGTCCGGGCAGGCATAAGACAGGAGCTGGCGCAGCATGAACGTTCTGTTCTTCCTTATTCCCATCGCACTGGGGCTTGGTGCGCTTGGCCTGATTGCTTTTCTCTGGTCTTTGAAAAGCAATCAGTATGAAGATTTGCAGGGCGCTGCCTATCGTATTCTGGATGATTCCGATCTGGAGCCCGAGGAGCAGGCCAAAATCCACGCCGGTCCTCAGGATCAGGCCAAAAAAGCCAGCCGATAACAAGACAGATTGAACAGGTGCTGGCGGGTATAGCAGCCAGCGAATAGACAGATAAAAGGCAAAAGCATGCGCAAGGCTCTGAGATATTTCTGGAAGGAACAGCCGATTGCCTTGTCGGTTTTTGCCTTGGCGCTTGTGTTGCTTGTCTTTTTCGGTATCCGCTTCGTGGACCGCTTTATGTATTTTCATGATCCTGCCCACCGCAATCAGGCGCTAGAGCCATGGATGACGCCGCGCTATGTTGGCATGAGCTATAAGCTGCCACGGGATGTCATCTTCGACGTCATGGATCTTGAAAATACGGAAGGGCGCCGGATGCGCGTTGGCGAGATCGCTGACCGCATGGGCATTTCTCTTGCCGAGCTGGAGGCGAGGGTTCGCAAGGCCAAGATTGCATTCTTGGCGCAGGGAGACGGAGCGAAAAGACCTTTGGGGCAAAAAGGCGGGCCGGACAAATGACCGAAACGATCCTCGCTCTTATCCCTTCCTATGGCCTCTGGGTTATTTTTCTCACGCTGTTGCTTTGTTCCATGGCAATCCCTGTACCGGGCTCCATGCTGATGATTGCCGCCGGGTCGTTTGCTTCTACCGGTGATATTGACCTGTATCTCGCCATGGGAGTTGCTTATGCTGGTTATGTTGTGGGGGATCAAACAGCCTATCGGGTTGCTTATATTGCTGGCCCTCATCTTTTGGGTAGATTTCGCAAATCCAAAAAGGCCGGTGCCATGATCGGCCGTGCCGAAAGGCTGCTTGAAAAGCGAGGTGTCCTTGCGGTTTTTCTGTCGCACACGGTAATCAGCCCGGTTGGCCCATGGGTCAGTTATTTGTGTGGAGCTGCACAAATGAAGTGGCTGCATTTCTCTGTTGCGTCTCTTATCGGAGCTGCCTGCTGGGTTGCAGCTTATGGTTTGCTTGGCTATTACTTTGCAGACCGATTGGCGGAGCTTGCCCAGCTCGCCAATGACGGCATCGGCTTCATCGCCGCATTGGCCGTGGCAGGAGGTGCAGCTTGGTGGCTATGGGGCAGCTGGCGTCGATATCGTGAGCGCTCACAGGCCGAAGCTATTCCTCTCAGCCTGCCAACGGATGAACAAGAAGAAGGGCAGAAGATCTGAGGACCTGAAATGTTGTTTTCGCTGGATACCATGGGCTTGTTCATCATGACCTCCATTGTGCTCGGTTTGGCGCCCGGCCCGGATAATATCTTTATCCTCACCCAATCAGCTCTCACGGGACGAAAAACAGGCCTCATCGTTACATTGGGGCTGTGCTCTGGAATTCTCATTCACACCATGCTTGTTGCCGTAGGGGTTTCGGTTATTTTCCGAACTTCAGAAGTCGCCTTCACCCTACTCAAGCTGGCAGGAGCCAGCTATCTGACCTATCTGGCCTGGCTGGCCTTCAGGACCAAGGCCAGTAGCCTTGAAGATGGCGAGGCCGCCACACCCAAATTGAAGATGCGCCGCCTTTACATGCGTGGCATCATCATGAATGTTACCAACCCCAAGGTGGCCATTTTCTTCCTTGCCTTTCTGCCACAATTCGCCGATCCGTCGCATGGCTCCATGACCCTGCAATTGTTAATGCTTGGCGTCATTTTCGATATTGTGACGTTGTTTGTTTTTGCCCTCATCGCGCTTTTTGCCGGCTATCTGGGGGATTGGCTCAGGAAACAACAGGGAGCTCAGCGAATGATCAACTATGTGGCGGGCACGATTTTCCTGGCACTCGCAATCAGGCTTGTCACAACAAAATTCGCAAATAGTTAGTATTGAAAATACAATTTATGCGATTTTTATGTGTTTTAAACGCCTATGGTTGTTATTTTTGTGGTTGATGATGTATAAAACCTAATTCGGTTTGTACATCTAATTTGTAACTGTATAATTTTCAAATATAGCTCATATAAAAATATAGAAATACTAATTTAATACATTGCTTGGATGATGTGACCTTAAGAGTACAGTAATTTGCGTTCGAAAGGTCTCCGCAATGCAATTCGGAATGAATAGTCTTTCTATCAGGATTCGGCTTTTCCTGACATTCGGCATCATCTTGGCATTCACTGCAGTGCTGGGATTATTTGCACTAGATCGCATCAACAATATGAGTTCCATGACGCAAGATCTGGCAGCAGAGCTCACTGGGGTGGAAACTCTGGGGGAAATGGCCAAGCTTAGCCAGCAATTGCGAGCCCATGATCTTCTGCGCCAATTCACTGAAAGCGAATCCGAACGCGCTTCACTGACTGCTGAGATCGGCGAAGCACAGGTGGCCTTTTCCCGAGCCTGGAGCAGTTTTGCTCCGACCATTCAGCCTGGTGAAGATGAAAACCGTGCCAATGAGCTATTCGCAGCATGGCAGCATTTTCTAGCCGTTGAAGAAGAGGTTTCCGGTCTTCAGGCTGCCGGCATGAATGATCTTGCAAAAGAAGTCTTGCTCAATGACCTCAAGCATGACGCCGAGATCTTCAATTCCGCAGTTAGCCGGATGCTACAATTCCGAAACGAACAGGCAACAACCACCGCCACTTTGGCCGAAGACATGAGCGATAGCTCCAGCATGAGCGTAACCATTGCTTTGGCCGTTATCATTCTTGTAGGAATGCTCGTGGTCTGGTTGATCGTGCGCAATGTGTCAGGTCCTATTGTCAAACTGGCTCAGGTTATGCGTGCTCTTGCGGACAATCATATGGACACCGATGTGCCCGGTGTGGAGCGCAAGGATGAAATCGGACGTATGGCGTCAGCCGTGCTGGTGTTCAAGGAGAACATGATCGCCGCGACCAACATGCGACAGGAAAAGGAAGAGCAGGAGCGTCTATCGGCGCAGAAACGCCATCAGGAAATGATGGATCTGGCAGACCGTTTCGAGGCTGCCGTTGGTCAGGTGGTCGAACGCGTCGCATCCGAGGCACAGGAACTTCAAACCAATGTGGGGACCTTGACTGCCGCTTCGGAAGAAACCAACGCCCAATGTGCCGCCGTCGCTGCAGCAGCCGAGCAGGCCTCAAGCAATGTGGAGACAGTGGCTGCCGCTATTGAAGAGCTGTCGGCCTCCTCACAGGAAATCGGCCAGCAAGTGTCGCATTCCACGCAGGTGGCAAACCGTGCCGTTTCGGAAGCTCAGCAGACCAATTCCCGCATGTCCGGCCTTCAGTCCGATGCGGAGCGAATCGGCACCATCATTGGCCTGATTGACGAGATTGCTTCCCAGACCAATCTTCTGGCGCTCAATGCCACAATCGAAGCAGCACGCGCCGGAGAGGCTGGCAAGGGCTTTGCTGTCGTGGCTTCCGAGGTTAAAGGGCTTGCCGAGCAAACAGCCAAGGCAACCGCCGAGATCGCCGCTCAAATCAAGAGCATGCAGACATCCAGTACCGATGCCAGCAGTGCCATCAATGCGATTGGTGAAACAATTGGCGAAATGAGCGATATCTCCACCTCCATCGTGGATGCCGTACAGGAGCAGGGGCAGACCACATCTGAAGTGGCGAGCAATGTGCAACAGGCCTCTGTGGGTACCAGAGAGGTAACTGCCAATATCGAGGGAGTTTCCCTTGCTGCGCAGGAATCTGCAAACGCTTCGGCACAGGTGCTTTCATCCGCTCGGCAGCTTGCCGATCAGGCTGATACCTTGCGCACGGAGATGCAGAATTTCCTACAATCCGTCCGTGTGGCCTCCTAAGTGGCGCCGGTGACACAAGCAGTATAGAATTGAAGAAGGGTCCTAACATGAAACGTTTTTCGATCTTTTTGGTGTCAACCGCGTTGATGATCAATGCCGCTTCTGCCTTGACCATTGGTGCTACGATGTCCAACTCGAAAGATCCATTCCTTCAGATCGTTACCAATTCCATCAAGTCAGCTGCCCAAAATGCATCTGGCGTGAGCTTGGATTTGGTTAGCGCAGAATCTGATGGAGCTACTCAGGTTGAACAGGTCAAATCATTTATAGAACGCGGTGTCGATGCCGTTATCATTAATCAGGTTGCTGATGAAGGCGCGGAAGAACTGCAGGCACTCGCTGCATCTGCTAAAATTCCGCTGGTATATGTAAACCGTCAGCCAGCACAAAGCCGGTTCCCCGGTCCTGTCTCAATCGTTTCTTGTAACGAAATCGTCGCCGGGCGTTTACAGATGCGCTACATGGCCGATAAAGCGGGCGGGGCAGGCAATGTTGTCATCCTGAATGGCGAGTTATCCCACCCTGCAGCAAAGGCGCGGACTGCTGGCGTCAAAGAAGTCATGCAGCAATATCCGGGTCTGACGATCGTTCATGAGCAAACAGCCAATTGGAGCCGTGATGATGCTGAAAAGCTTGTAACGGGCCTGCTTGAGAAAGGCATGAAGATCGATATCATTGCCGCTAATAATGACGAAATGGCAATCGGGGCCATCCGCGCGTATCAAAAACTGGGCAAGGATCTTGATAGTGTCGTGATTGGCGGTGTGGATGCTACGCCAGATGCTCTTGCAGAAGTCGATGCAGGGAATCTTGAGGTTTCCATCTTGCAAAATGCCGCAGCTCAGGGACAGCAGTCGATCAAGAATGCGGTCGCCATGGCTGGCGGCGGATATGCGCAGGAATTTGATTGGGTTCCATGGGAAATGGTCATTCCCTCCAATCTGTCCAAATACAAATAGTCATCATAGAGTTTCTCCCAAGCGGCTTGCCCTCTCCGAGCCGCGCCGAACCGCCACTCTTCTCCTGGCGGTAAAAGGAAACCCCGCCACTGGCGGGGTTTTGTCGTTTTTGGGCAAAGGGGCCTGTTGCTAAGGAAGGCGAGATAAAAAAAAGCACCGACCGCATGACTGCGGAAGGTGCTCTAGGAACTCAAGCTGAAAAAAGCTTGCAAAATAACTTAGCCGCCGACGGCTTGGAAAACCTGCTGCTCGGGCTGCTTGGTCAGGTCGTGAAAGGTGCCCGGCTCGATATGGGGCAGCTTCAAACGGTCCCAGACATCCTTGAGCGCTTCGCACAGACCGTCGACCAGCTTGTCATCATGGAAAGGCGTCGGCGTGATGCGCAGGCGCTCTGTGCCACGCGGCACGGTCGGATAGTTGATCGGCTGGATATAGATACCGTGGGTATCCAGAAGAATGTCAGAGGCCTGTTTGCACAGATCCGGATCGCCCACGAAAAGCGGCACGATGTGGGTGTCTGATGGCATCACTGGCAAGCCGGCATTGGACAGCACTTCTTTGGTGCGCGCTGCCTGACGTTGCTGCCCATCGCGTTCGCTCTGGCTTTCTTTCAGATGACGTACAGAGCAGCAGGCGGCAGCGGCAATGGCTGGCGGCATAGCGGTGGTAAAAATGAAGCCCGGCGCATAAGAACGCACAGCATCCACAATAGGGGCCTTGGCGGTGATATAGCCACCAAGCGTACCAAAGGCCTTGGCCAAGGTGCCCTCGATGATATCGATGCGATCCATCAACCCTTCGCGCTCGGCAATGCCAGCCCCGCGTGGGCCATACATGCCAACCGCATGCACTTCGTCGATATAGGTCATGGCGTTGTATTTGTCGGCCAGATCACAGATTTCCTTGATCGGCGCTACGTCGCCATCCATGGAATAGACTGATTCAAACACAATTAGTTTGGCGCGATCCTTGCCAGCTGCGTCCAGCAATTCTTCAAGATGCTCCATGTCATTGTGGCGGAAGACCTGCTTCTGCATGCCGGAATTCTTGACACCGGCAATCATGGACGCATGGTTGAGTTCATCGGACAGGATAAGGCAGTTCGGCAGCAGCTTGGCAATGGTGGAAATAGCCGCTTCATTCGACACAAACCCGGAGGTAAAGACCAGAGATGCCTCCTTGTGGTGCAGATCGGCCAGTTCGGCTTCAAGCTGGACCAGTGGATGGTTGGTGCCGGAAATGTTGCGTGTGCCGCCAGCGCCGGTGCCCATCTTCTGGGCTGTGTCGCTCATGGCGTCGATCACGTCGGGATGCTGCCCCATGCCTAGATAGTCATTGGAGCACCAGACGAGGATTTCGCGTTCCAATCCATTGTCGGCGCGCCAGATGGCGTGCGGAAATCGTCCTGCCTGCCGCTCAAGGTCGGCAAAGATACGGTAGCGTTTCTCTTCCTTGAGGGAAGATACGGCGCTTTCGAAAAAATCAAGATACTGCATTATCACTGATATCCGCTTGTTTCTGGTCCAAAGTAAGCGAACCGGTCGGTCTTTTAGAGCTTGGCATTGCTTGCTGGTCGGAATGGGCCATTTGTTGGTTCTTGTATCAGGCCTTGATCCTCATTTCTACAGGTCTGAACTTGAACGACACTTTGCGCTGAGACGTTGAGATTTGTCAATTGTTGCGCAGCTTACAAATTGTTAAGGCACCCGTAAGCTAACGGTCATCTTGGTCTTTGCTTAAAGAGCGCCTAGAGCCTTGGTATGACTTATCATCTTTAATTTCCTTTGAATGGCTCCAAAGTTCACTTTTCCCTTATCCAAAAGAGGTAAACAAGGAAATTGCGGTCTCCCCGGTGTGATATTGTCCAAACATTCTACTTTAATAAATCTCTGTAATACGAACGTATAATATTGAAAATATTTTGCAAAATTTGACAATTATTGGATTTGGTGAACAATAGGAATAGGTATTATCGTCTATTTTGATAATATAAGTTTGTAATATTCTAGTTTTAACTTTCTTGGGGGGAGTAAATGGTGCTTCACATCGCTCTTATAACACCTTCGCGCTATGATACCGATGGCTATGTTCAGCAATGGAAGCGTCCGGTGATGGTTACCCAGGCGCAGGCCGCCATCAAGGCCCTTCTTAAGGATTGCAATGATCGCGAGGTGCTGGGCGAAGACAGTGAGATATCTTGCGAAGACCATTACGAGATTTTCGGCCCTGTGCCGATTGAGGGCATCGTCGCCCGGATAAGGGAGGCGGGGCACGGAGCAGTCTTTTTAACCGGCGTCCTGAGTGCCTTTTTCCCGCGAGCGCTCGATCTGGCCCGCATGTTCCGCGCCCATGATATTCCGGTGGTCATCGGCGGTGTGCATATCAACGGCATCAAGGCCCTTTTCAAGGACAATGACTATGGCTTGCAGGATGCTCTGGATATGGGAGCCTCGCTCTTTGTCGGGCAAGCTGAAGGGCACCTGGATGATCTCTTGAAAGACCTCAACGCCAATGAGCTCAAACCGGTTTACGACTATCTCAGGGATCTGCCGGATCTGAGTTCAGCGCCGATGCCAGCCTATGATGTCGACACGATCAAGAAGAGTTTTACTGGCGTCGTGCCGATCGAAACCAGCCGTGGCTGTCCGTTCCGCTGCACCTTCTGCTGCATTCCCAACACGCAAGGGGTGGAAATGCAGATGCGAGACCCGCAGGTGATTGCGGACTATGTGCTCGAATATGCACGCAAGGGCGTGAAGACGTTTTTCCTGTCCGATGACAACATCGCCCGCAACAAACGCTGGGAAGAGGTCTTCGACAAGCTGATTGAAATGCGTCGCAAGCACAAAGTGGGCTATGAACTGATTATCGAAGCCGACACCGTCGCTTACAAGATTCCCCGATTCATCGAAAAGGCAACCGCTGCAGGGGTTACGGATGTCTTTCTGGGTCTTGAATCCATCGATCCGGAAACCATCAAGGCCGCAGGCAAGAAGCACAACCGTGCCGCCAATGTGCGGGACATGTTCGGCTCATGGTATCAGGCCGGAGCGGTCACTATTTCGGGCTTCATCATCGGCTTCCCCGGCGAAACGGAAGACAGAATATTGAGCAATGTCGACACGCTTGTGAGCGAATATTCAGGCGAAATCTTCACGCTCTCGGTGCTGACGCCGTTGCCCGGCTCGGTGGATCACAAGCGTCTGCACGAGAAGGGGACCTATATGGACCCTGATCTCAATAATTATGATTTGGGCCATTTCGTTTTCAATCACGATACGCTGGATGAAAAGTCAGTCGAGCGCCTGACGCCGCGCATCGTGCCCAAGGTCTATTCCCTGCGCCGCGCCTGGACCATCATGCTGCAGGGTTTGCGCAATCCAACCAAGGCTGTCACCAATTTTGCATGGACTGTTGGCCTCACCCTTGGCTATCGCGTAGGCGGCACCGGCGTCTATGAAGTCGGATCGGGGCGCTACCGCAACCGGCATCTGCGTCGTCCGGGACTGGCCAAGGAGCCCTTGCTGGTCTTCTATCCGAAATACTTCTTCAAGGATGTCTGGGGCATCTTGCATGCCGGTTTCTATCTGGCTGCGTTGCGGAGCATGCTGTTCGTCGCCAAACGGAAGGTGGCGCGAGAGCGGGCCGCAGCAGAGAAAGCACGGGACAGTGTCGCCGCAGGTGCCAAGCAGACGGTTTGAGAGCAAACTGCCTGACCAGTTTAATGGCTATCAATCTATGATGCTGGTCTCCATGCGACAAAATCGCATATGGGTATATGCGCATGTGCGTCCTAGTAAAGATTCATAAACGCTTTGCATTTACACTTTTGGCACTGTTGATCTATCCGCATATCCTTGCGGAGGATCGCGGGTGCGGAGTTGTATATGCCTGTAACTGTTCTTTCGGCGTTGAGAGTACTGGTCATCGAAGATAGTGCGTATATGCGCACGATCATTCGTACCATTTTGCAGGGGCTTGGAGTCCGCGAAATCTTCGAGGCAGAAGATGGTGGCGTTGGTCTTGAAAAGCTCGAGCAGCTCTCTCCTGATTTGTTGGTCATAGATTGGGTTCTGCCCATTCTGGATGGGCCGGAACTGGTGCGTCTTGTACGCAATCCGAACCACCCAATGGGTACGGTTCCGATTATCATGATCTCGTCCTACGCCGAAAAGCACCGCATCATGGAGGCCAAGCAGCTTGGCGTGCATGAATTTCTGCGCAAGCCATTTTCGGCCAAGGATATGTATCTCAGGATCGTGGCCGCCACATCAATGGATCGCCCCTTCGTGCGCACCGACAATTATTACGGCCCGGCACCACGAGAGTCCGTCACGCGACGGGCTGGCGATGGAGCCGCCGACCTTGGACAGTCTGGAGTTTCCGTGCCAACTGCCTTTGCCTAAGGCGGAGCCACATCCAGCTTATCGAACGATTGTCAGACTTTCTGCTGCGCGTGTCACGCCGGTATAGAGCCAGCGTGTCCTATGGTCACGAAAGGCCCAGCTTTCGTCAAACAGCATCACATTATTCCACTGCGAGCCCTGTGCCTTGTGAACGGTCAGCGCATAGCCATAGTCAAAGGCATCGCCCTTCTTGCGGACCGTCCAGGGGATTTCTCCCTCATGCTCTTCAAACAGCATCTTGGGAATCTTCAGCGGGACACGGCCGGACAACTCATGCCCCAGCTCGGGTGAGACGCGCAGCTTGAGATCTTTGCCCGTGCGGCTCGTGACCTTGTCGACGATCCAGATGCCGCCATTCAAAAGGCCCTTCTGATGATTGTTACGCAAGCATACAAGCTTGTCACCAACCCGCGGATAGGGCCCCTCGAATTCCTTCAGCTCGCGCAGGCGCTTGTTATATTTCTGACGGGTCAGATTGCGCCCGACGAGCACCTGATCGGCTTCAAGCACCTGTTCGGTTTCAAGGCCGCGCCGACCGATTACTTGCACGGCACCATAGTCGCCATACTCCGGCGTCTTGCCTTCGCGCACGTCCTGCGCCAGACGGATGATCGGATTGTCCCGCGCCTGCCGGTGGATTTCCGTGAGCATGATATCGGGCTCATCTTCGGTGAAGTAGCCACCGCCCGAAACCGGTGGCAGCTGTGCCGGATCGCCCAGCACGAGCACTGGCTTGCCGAAGGAAAGCAGGTCCGAGCCGAGCATTTCATCGACCATGGAGCATTCATCAATGATGATCAGATCGGCATCATGGGCCGGACTGTCGCGGTTGATAACAAAGGCTGGCACGTCATCATCGCGCTCCTCGTCATCACTGGTGTCCGGTCGGTAGATCATGGCATGAATGGTGCTGGCACCTGCGCACCCCTTCTGGCGCAAAACTTGCGCAGCCTTGCCCGTAAAGGCTCCAAACAGAACGCTGCCGTCGATCCCCTCTGCAAGATGGCGTGCCAGCGTGGTCTTGCCTGTTCCTGCGTAGCCAAAGAGGCGAAAGATCGGTTCATCGCCGCGCTTGATCCAGTTATCGACTGCTTTGAGCGCCGCATCCTGCTGTGGTGACCAGTCCATTCTTGCCTCGCAACAAACGCAAAGCGGCCGCAGATGCCCGTTCTACGGCGCGGCAGCTTCGTTCTTCGTGGAATCCGATGATGGAATCACTTTGACGGATTCGTGTTTGGTTGGCCAAGACTGTCCAAGCACGGGCAAAATATCAAGTCGATTGCTCGACTTTGTATCGATCTATGGAAAGATGACTATGGAGAGACGCAAAGGGCGTTGCTCAAGGAACAAGGCAACGGAAACGTGAAGGGGGATAAGACAAGTCAGGTAATGGCAAAAGCCCCTTGGCGCTCACTTGGCGTGCAAGGGGCGTTTAGTCGTAACTGGAAACCGGGCGATATCAGGCCCGCAGGCGGATGCGTTCCTCAGTGTCCCTAGAGCGGACCTCCCGGTCGATCAGGGTAGCAAAGTGAGGGGACAATCCGGACAATTGGTCAAGCCCGATTGTCGCAAGCCGGTTTTCCGAAGAATCCAGTTTTGAATAGTGCGCAAGACCGATCAGAATAGTCATCACATGATGCAGACTCAAGCGTCCCAGATCATTTTCACTGGCGCTTTCCTGCTTGATGCGATCAATCAGTCGAGAGAGACCCGCTGTCAGGCTGGCATATTGATCCTGAAAGATTTCGTAGGATTGTGCATCCTCCGCATTCAGTTCACTCAGTCCATTGAAAATCAAGCAGCCGCGCCCCCGACCTTGGTCGGCAAGGAAATGGCTGAAATCGAGAATAAGATCCACCAGCACAAGGTCTGGCTGCTGATCATCCTCGACCGGACCGCTCTTCATCAGTTCTTTTAACGGAGAGCTTTCAAGGTATCGTTCAAGAACAGTTGTAAGAATACCTTCGCGAGATCCGAAACTATTATAGAAGCTGGATCGTTGTATTTTCATCGCGTCTACCAAAGAACTGATAGATGTACGCACGATGCCATCGGCCCAAAAGCAATTAGTTGCAGCTTCAAGTACAGTCTCTGAGTCGAATTCTTTAGGTCGGCCCATCATTCCCCCTAGGTCATGCGTTTGACAGATTGGAACTACTATAACTGTAAAATTTACCTCTCAATTTTAGATCTAGCAATGATATTGCCCAATAAAATTTAAAATATGTCGTACTAATACATTAGTAGATAGGAGGGAATGGGGAAAATTGTCAGGTCAGAAATTATATTAATCCTATGCATAATATTATTAAATCTATGCAATTGGATTGGTCTGTACAGAATGGAGAAATGCTAAAATGTCTGCCATACATTTGATGTTATTGATACATTACAGGGCATAGAATCAAGACTAGGTGTATTCACTTAGCACTTTTAGGCTGGGTCAGTCGTAGAGATCTTAAAGCGCTCAATTGTGGCGATCATTTGTTTTTGCTCGCGGCCAGACAAGTGGTTGCCTGTGGGTAAACTGATTGCACCATCACTCCAACTCGCTGCATTCGGGAAATTACCAACTGATTCTTGTGAAAAAAAGAATTTCAACTTATTAAGACTGCGGTAACTCTGGCATATCTGGAAGCCCGCATCATAGAGGCTTTCGAAGAGCGAAGCTCTTTTGAATGGCTCTAGACATACCGGATAACTCTGCAATATCCGGATACATTCTTCCGAACGCATGAGTGTCTGGAGCCCTGCTTGGGCGAGGTGATCATCATACAGGGCGACCTGTTTCTTGATCACTGATTGAGTGTTCAGGCTATAACTAATGCAATTTTGAAAATAGTGATCCTGATCGCCGGTCAGTTGCCCAACCAGATCGACATAGGGGGCCTCTTCGGCTTCTGGCTCGAAGCTTTGAAACAGGCGATCGGCGATATCATGCTGTGCGGTCCAGTAGGATAGCCGTGCATGATGATCTTGATTGCGCGTGACAATGAAAGCTGGCAACTCGCCTTCAACATCGCGCCATCCGGGAAGACACCCGACCAAGAGGTCACAATGAGATGCCGGGCTATCACTTTGCCCCAGAGAGAGAAAGGCATCGGAGCCATCCTCGATTAAGGCAATCGAGCGGGCTCTCAATTGCTCGTGCAAGGCCTGGTGGGAGGCAACTTGCCCATAGAGATGGCAAAGGACAACACAGCGCGTGCGTTCGGTGATTGCACCCATCACCGCATCATGATCAATGAGCCGCGTATCTGCTCGCACATCAACCAGAACAGGATGAGCCTTTGCAAGCAGGATGGCATGCACGATACCTGCTGGTGCCAGTGCCGGAATAATAACGTCATCGCCCGGCGCAACATGGCAGGCAAGCAGAGCCGTATAAAGAGCGCTGGACCAACCTGTGCCATAATGGACATGAGCATTCTTGAAGTGATGCTGCAATATGGTGCGCGCCGTCTCGTTGTCGCCCGATGCGTCAATGCCAGTTGGCAGGTTGTCTGCTTGATCCGTATACATGGACACATCCATCTGACTCGCCGTGACAGACTCTTCATGGTGAAGAGCGGAAGGCTGTTTATCCAATGGAATTGTCTTGTTCATCATGTCGGTGCCTGACTTTTTGCTGCTATGCCGTCAGGCTAAGGGACAGGCGCGCAACAAGCGGTTAATCCGGCTCCGGAAGGCGGATGGTTTCCCCCCTCTGACCCCAGTCTTTTTCCTGTGTGGTTAAGAAAATATTGTCTGCCGCAATGGGCTAACCCAGCGTACCGTCAGGAATTGAAGAACTCGTCGTCTTCAATATCTTCAGCAGGCTCCAGCGGGCTTAGATAGCCTTCCACCGCATGCACCTGATCGCGGAAACGACGCAGATTGTCCACCACCACAGACCCGCCGAGGCGGGTGCATTCGGCCAGAATAAGCTCGCAAGCCGATGCCGCTGGCACCAGTGAGGGCAGCAACTGCGGCCCCGTCATGGGAACAAACAGCCCCATATTGGCAAAGGGCACCGCCGGAGAGGACATGGTGTCGGTTATGGCAACAATCTTGCAGCCGCGTTTCTTGGCGACCGTCAGCAAGCGCCCACCCTCGGATGCATAGGGCGCAAAGGTGAAGAGGATGATGAGGTCCTTTTCGTTTGCCTGTCCCAGAACATCGAAATGCGAGCCGTCCGGACTCTCCAGAAGCTGGATCTTGGGCATCGCAATCTGTCCTGCATAGGCCAGATAGTGGGCAAAGGCGAAAGACGAGCGATAGCCGGACACATAAACCCGGTTGGCATCCAGAATGGCCTTGGCGATGCGCTGCACAGCTTTTTGCGTATCTGGCTGGAACAGGCTGGTCAGGTTGCCAAGGGTTGCTTTGCCGATTTCGAAGAAGATTTCGGATTCCCCATCCCAGCGACCGTCTTTTTGAAGCGCAGCAGCGCGATCTTCAAAGCGCACGTCGCGCGCTTGCACGCCTTGCTGGAATACGGCGCGGAAAGGCTCAAAGGTTGAGAAGCCAACCACCTGTGCCAGACGCACCACCGTTGACGGATGGACATCGGCGGCCTTTGCCAACTGACGCACCGATTTGAAGGCAACGTCGGCCGGATTTTCCAATATATAGGAGGCTGCAACCTTCATCTGGGGAGAGAGGTCTGCATAGGACTCCCAAATCTCTTGGCGAAGGTCATCCAGTGTCATGGTGGCTCTCTTCATTCGGCATCATGGGCAGGCGAGGCAATGATGGATCGGGAAATCCGGGCTCGCCGAGTGAGTGTCTGGCTTCTTATTACATAAGATGGCCTAGTTTGGCAAAACAGCTATATTCCCCTTTTAAGCTGCGGCAGGCAGAGGGTGCAAGTCTTGCTTGTTAATAGTTAAAAATGGTTTCTCATTTGCTCCATTCTGGTGTTAAGCTTCTGATATTTAATAATGGTTTGAAGACATGTCTCTTCGTTGATTGCTGGAACACCCTTTAATGCTCGGAATCCCGAAACCCCTGATTATCGCAATGTCTGCCAATGGTCTGAAACGGACAAAGCGCGACCATCTTTTCCTACCCGTCAAATTGGCTGAACTGAAAGCTTCGGCGCTTGAGGCCCGCGCGTCCGGTGCGGCCCTATTTTCCTGTGCGCCACGCGATGAGCGCGGGCTTGTGTCTCTGGACAAGGCCGTTTGTAAAGAGACTGTAGCGGCGCTGCGAGAAACACTGGAGGAGAGCGCCCTAATTCAGCTTGAGCTGGATTTGAGTGACATTGGTGCAGTGGAGAGCTGCGCGCGCCTTTTAAGCGATGTGAAGCCTGACGCCTGCCTCTTGCCCTTTAGTCAGCTTTTTCCGCGTGATGGCGACGAAAATGATGAGGACGGTGCAAGGGATCTGCTTGATGTGTGCGAAGAATTGGGGATCGGCGTCCAGTTCTCCATGACAGATCCGACCGATGTCGATTGGTATTATGCATTTCGCCAATATGGCGTTATCCCCGAAAGCCAGCGGGCTCTTCTGTTCATTCTGGGCGAAGATGGCGAGGAGCCCGCCAGCAATGTGCATCACTTGCGTAAATATCTTGCCGGGCTGGATAAACTTCACTTGCTGGAGACCGTCCGCTGGTCGGTGGCTGCATACGGCTCTCAGGAGGCGGTGTCTCTGGCCGCTGCCATCGCCATGGGTGGACAGATTGCTCCGGGGTGGGCATATAATGTCCACACAGTGGATGGAGAACCCTATAGTAGCCAACAGCAGCAGGTTGCCTTGTTCGGACAGTTGGGCATGAGTCTTGGTCGTCCTCAGGCCAGTGCCTTTGAAGCCCGCACCTTGCTGTTTGGTCCCCGCTGAAAGCTGCCAGTCTGTCCATACCAGGGCTGGCAGAGAACAACCGCCCAAACAATCACTGCCCACACAACCGCTGGCAGAGCAACCCAAATTCAATAAAGGCACATGAAATGTCGGATCGCTTCCTTCCTCGGCGTGACAAGACGGACGCTGAGCTCACCAACTGCGAACTCCAATATGATGGCTTCATCAAGCTGTCCACCTGTACGCTCTCCTTCACCAAGAGCGATGGCGAAAAGGTAACGCTTACGCGGGAAATCCACGACCATGGTGAGGCGATTTGCGTGTTGCCCGTCGATCGCGAGCGCCGCGTCGCCCTGTTAGTGCGCCAGCTGCGCGCCGGCGCGCTCTATAACAAAGAAAAGGATCCCATGATCCTCGAGGTTGCTGCCGGTCTGATCGATCCGGGCGAAGAGCCCGAACAGGCGACCTTGCGCGAAGCCGAGGAGGAGCTGGGTTTCCGCATTTCCGATCTTCAGAAAGTGTCTAGCTTCTACATTTCGCCGGGCACATTGACCGAACGCCTCTATGCCTATCTGGCTTCCTACAGCCTTACGGACCGTGTCAGCGAAGGCGGCGGGCTGGCCGAAGAGGGCGAGGATATCATCGTTGAGGAAATCGCGCTGGACGAGTTGGGCGAAGCCGTGCTGCAGGGCAATCTCAGGGACGCAAAGACCATCCTTCTCATCCAGCATCTGATGTTGAGTGAGCCCGAGTTGTTCTTCTAACGCACTGTCTGGCTTCTGGCTTGAGGTATGAAAAAGGCCGGCGATGGATCATCGTCGGCCCTTGGTCTTTGAGGCTTGTGAAATGCTTTGAAGATCTTCGACCAGAGGGTCGGGTCAAACCGTCGGAGTCTGGCCGCCAAGGATGGAGGTCATCCAGTCGGTATCGATATTCTGGCCGCTGAGAACCACACCGACTTTCTTTCCGGTCATTTTGTCTTTTTCGCTCATCAGCGCGGCCAACGCAGCAGCGCCAGCGCCTTCGGCGATATTGTGCGTTGCGCGGTAAATGAGCCGGATTGCGTCGGCAACGGTGTCTTCTTCGACCCGCACGATGCGCTCTGCATTTTTCATGATGATATCCAGAGAGTCCGGATCAGGTACGCGCACGGCGAGGCCATCGGCAAAGGTATCGCTGCGGTCTGCGGGTGTCAGAATGCCTGACTCAAAGGACTTGGCATAGCCATCGACGCGGGCTGTAACAACGCCAACAATCTTGGTCTTGAGGTTCAAGGCATTGCGCGCTTCGATCATGCCGCAAATACCCGAGCCCTTGCCGATTGGCACATAGACCGTATCCAGATCCGGATTCTGCTGCAGCATTTCATAGGAATAGGTGCCAACGCCAGCAACAAGATCTTCATGGTAGGAAGGAACCATGTGAAGATCTTCTTCTGCGGCCATTGCTTTTGCCTTGGCTACGGCTTCGTCAAAATCCTCACCCGCTTCAATAACACTCGCCCCGAATGCGCGCATGGCGGCGTTTTTCTCAGGCGAATTGCCCTTGGGAACAATGATGGTGGCCTTTAGCCCTTCAATGCGTGCCGCAAAGGCAAGGCTTTGGCCATGGTTGCCGCGCGTTGCGGAAATGAGGCCTGCGCCACCGGGAAAGCGCTTTTTGTAGCGATTGGCATAAACCAGACCACCGCGCACCTTGAAAGCGCCGGTCGGGGTGTGATTCTCATGCTTCATCCAGACGTCAACGCCAAGCTCTTCGGCCAGTATGGGCCAGTTGTAACAGGGGGTCGGGGCGAGAACCTTGTAAATGAGTTCTTCGGCCTTTTCAAAATCGAGACAGCTAAGCATTGCAGGTATCCTTCGGTTATCAAAAATGGATCAGCAATCATCTGACTTTGGCGGTCTGGGCACCGGGCTCCAAGACGCCCTCCTTCAAACCGATTTCCAAGAGGGGGCATGGAAAGGGCGGGAGAAGGCAGGTTTGCTGATTGCGTAAAATTCTGTTGTGAAAAATCATGGCAAAGGATATTGTATGGTTCAAACCTTATATTGTATGGGATGCAAGATTATTGCCTTCCATACAATTTTTAGAGCCCGTTTTTTCGCTGTTTGATCCATAAAGAGGGCGAGGGTGAAATGGTTGGTCTTTTTGCAAGACGGTGCGGAAGGGTAAAATGAAAGACAAAAAGGTAAGTTGGTGTCCGGATCTGACCGGATATACCGGTCCGCTCTACCGTGCCATCGTAGATGCCATGCAGACGGATATCCGCAGCGGAGCCTTGCCTGTGGGGGCACGGTTGCCCACTCAGCGTGATCTTGCATGGGCTCTTCAGGTCAATCTCTCCACGGTGACGGAAGCCTTCAAGGAGGCCACGCGTCTGCGTCTCATCGCCGGCGAGGTGGGGCGCGGAACCTATGTTCTGCCCGTCAACACGGCCACCCAGCTTTACGCCATTGATCGACCCCATGCGGAAAATGCCATCGACTTGTCCACCATCAAGCCCGCGCATGCCTTTTCCAATGAGGATGTGCGCGGCCTCTTTTCCGCGATGCTGGCGCGCGAGGATCTGGCCGAGGTCATGGAATATCACGCGCCGAGCCTGATTGCGCGCTGTCGGGATGCTGTGGTCACATTGTGCCGGGCGCGCGGATTCCATCCGCGTCAGAGCAACATTTTTCCTTGTGCCGGTGCACAGGCGGCGCTGTTTGCTGCCTTGCAGATGATCGCCAAACCCGATCTGCCGGTGCTGGTTGAGGAATTGACCTTTCCGGGCATGAAGGTTGCCGCCAAGCAAATGGGGTTGCGGCTGGTTCCCGTGGCCATGGACAAACATGGCATCTTGCCCGAAGATCTGGACAGGGCTTCCAGGGCCAGCGGCGCCAAGACACTCGTGGTCAGCCCGATCCTGCAAAATCCGACCGGGGCCACCATGGATCGCAAGCGCCGCGTCGATATTGTCGAAATGGCCGAAAAGCTTGATCTGCTGGTGATTGAAGAGGATGTCTATGGCGGCTTTTCCAATCAGCCCCCGCTCAGCCTTCAGCTGGCCGGGCGCTCCATATTGGTCGGTGGCCTCTCCAAACTCGTCGCGCCGGGGCTGCGTTTTGGCTATATTGTCGTAACCTTTGATGAGGCCAGATCCAAGGCGCTCAATCTGAATTTCGCGGCCGACGAACTGGTGCATGTGACAAGCTGGATGACTGCGCCGGTCATGCTTGAACTTGCTTGCGACTGGATCGAGAGCGGTGCCGTGCAGCAGCACATGGATTGGCAACGCCAGGAAGCGCGTGCCCGCCAGTCGCTTGTGCGACGGCGTCTGAACCTGCCCGCACTAGGGCGCGACCCCGCTGCGCCGCATCTCTGGGTTTCAACGGCCGAGGGGAGCCCTTATAGCAACAAAACCGGTGAACAGCTCGCCTCTCTGGCGCGGGCGGCCGGGGTGGATCTGGTGTCCGCATCGACCTTTTGTGCCGGGCGCATGTTGTCAGACGGGGTCCGCATATGCGTCACCGCCCCGCGTGATCGAGCAGATCTGACTGAAGCCTGCAAGCGCCTGTCGCAGGTTTGGGCACAGCCCTGAGGCTTCACCGTGGCAAGAAAAACAAACAGGACCGTGCCGTTCTGTGCCTAGCTAGCCGGTTCCGCTTCCATCTGGTTTTCTGGCGCCGCTTCCACAACGCGCTCTTCAGGGAAATTGATTTCCACCAACGTGCCGTGATCACTCTCGCTCGAGATGCTCAGACGGGCCCGGTTTGCCTCGGTCAGCGCCTTGGTCAGCGGCAGGCCGAGGCCTGTGCCTTCTGAGGTATTGCGGGTTGTCGAAGAGATCTGCCGGAACGGTTCGAGCGCCCGTTTCATCTCCTCTTTGCTCATCCCGATGCCGGTATCGCGAATGCGCAGCACCACGTCGCCATTTTCCTGCTGGGTCGTGGAAACAATGACCTGCCCACCGGCATGGTTGAATTTCACCGCGTTGGAAAGCACATTGAGAATGATCTGGCGCAGCGAGCGGCAATCGGCCACGACATCGGGCAGCCTGGAGGCTGTGGAGGTGCGGATAATGATCTGGCTGCGATTGGCCTGCGGCTGCATGATGCCGACGCATTCGGCGACAAGCCCATTGAGCCCTACGGCCTCAAACTGCAGATCCATCTTACCGGCCTCGACCTTGGAGAGGTCCAGCAGATCATTCAGCAAGCTCATGATATGCGTGCCTGAAAGCTTGATATCCTTGAGATAGTCCTTGTAGCGCTCCTGTCCAATAGAGCCGAACCGCTCTTCCATCATCACTTCGGAAAAGCCGATGATCGCGTTGAGCGGGGTGCGAATTTCGTGGCTGACCTTGGCCAGAAACTCCGACTTCTTCTTGCTGGCATCTTCTGCGCGCAGCTTCTGGGTCAGCAGCTCTTCCTGTGTTCGCTTCCAGTCGGTAACATCACGCAGTACGGCGCAAAAACGGTTCGTTCCTGGAATCGAAACGCGCCCCATCGTCATCACCAGCGGAATGAGACCGCCCGAGCGCAATTGCCCGATGACTTCCTGCCCGCCATTGAGCAGGCTGGCAAGGCCGCTGTTGCGCAGCCGTTCCAGATAGGCGAGGGCATCTTTGTGGCTCTCGTCGGCCAGCAGCGAGACGAAGCGCTCACCGGCTACCTTGTGACGATCCACTTCAAACAGCGCCTCGGCGGAATGGTTCATCCGCAGGATGCAGCCATCGCGGTCCAGCACCAGAACCCCGTCTGTTGCCGTATCCAGAATGGCTTCCAGCTCGGCAATCTTCTCGTCTTCCTCGGAGACGCCAACAGAAGGCGGGATCGCCGGGGTTTCTTCAAAGCAGAGCATGGCAGCGGGATGCTCACCCCAATTGATGGACGAGATATTGGCTTCAACGGAAATCGGGCTGCCATCTTCGGTGCGCAAGGTTGTGCGGCCATTGGTCTTGGTCAGCCAATCTCCCGGACGGCCGGAAAAGAGCCCTTCCATGCCCCCCATCGCCTGTAAGGCTTCAGCGCTTTCATAACCAAGGAGCGTAAGCGCGGTTTTTGATGCAAACAGAACGGATCCTTGCGCAGACACAATGATTGCCGTTGGCAACTTGTTCAGCATGTCGATGAGCGGGGAAGATTTATCCCCCTTGTCCCAGAGGGTTTCAACGCTGAGGGCCGCCACGCCAGCAACTGTTGCTGCCGTCAAATCAGCAGAACTCTCAGATGGCGTCACCCCGTCTTCAGGGATGTCATCTCCCAGAGACGGAAGAGCAGGGGGCTCGGGCAGGCTATCCTCGTCATCGCCGGACGCAGAAATGACAAAGTGGCTTGACGATACCACCGGTTCCTCAAAAGGATCACTCTGCTCAACCTCTTCCAGATCAGGAGTTGCGTCTTCCTCGCCAGAGGATGGGTTTTGGCCTTCACCATCGGCTTCGACATCACTATCCGTATCTTGCGCGTTCTGAGGGTCTTCGCCCTGCGTGGCGTCTTCCTCTTGCACCGTGGCGTCCGGAGATTTGG
Source organism: uncultured Cohaesibacter sp. (assembly GCF_963682185.1). Lineage (NCBI taxonomy): Bacteria > Pseudomonadati > Pseudomonadota > Alphaproteobacteria > Hyphomicrobiales > Cohaesibacteraceae > Cohaesibacter > uncultured Cohaesibacter sp. The sequence goes on from NZ_OY821667.1 coordinate 3,766,264, forward strand.
TGGTCTGCGCATCAGCATCTGGCTGGAGGCTATCCTCCGACTCGGACTGCTGAGGGGTGTCACTCTGCTCCGTCGTGATTTCTTCACCGTCACTAGATGGGTCTGAATCCTCGATAGGCTCGGCCACATCGCTCCTATGGGAGGGCTGCTGCGCAAGCTCTGCCTTCTCATGCAGGGATTTCAGTTTTGGATCGATGGAGAAAATATCAAGCAAGGCCTTGCTGGTGGCTGACTTGTGGGCGCTATCCTTGCGTTCTCGCGCAGCCAGCAAGTCACCAAGAGAGCCTTCAGATGAACGCCATGGCAGAGCTGGCTCTTCATCATCCTTCAGGCGCTTCTTGATGAGGGCCGCAAGAGGCCGTCGCGTGATGGTAGGACGCTCAGGTTTGTCCTCGGCCGCGTCAGAGGTTTCGGCAGGCTTGCTCGGCGCAGCTTCGCGGTCAGCTTTTTCTACCTCGCTGGCAATCTGCTGCACGATCTCGTCAGTTGGGAAAATAGAGGCTTGTGGCGCGGCTTCAAGCGCATCGCTCTCTTCTTCATCTTCCAGATCATCTTCACCGAAGGCCTCAAATTCCTCGTAATCATCATCGAGATCTTCCGCTGGCAAACGGCTTTCGAAGCTTTCGTCAGACAAGGCCTCGGCTATTTCCTGAAAGGCATGCTCTTCGCCTGCACTCAACTTGGCTTCATGCGCAGTTACATCCTTGTTGGATGTGTCCTGAGCAGTTTCCTTCACGCCATCTGGATTGCCACTGAGCAGCGAGCCTACAAGCTCGAAAGTCTCTTTATGCGCAATGGCTTCTGCGTCTTCATTCGGTTGAGATGCCTCAACAGATGGGTTCTCAGGCTCGCTCTGGTTGTTATTGTTATTTTCGTAGCTCTGGTCTTCCGTTCCCTTCTTGCTATCGTCACACACGGCGATTACCCCGCTCGTTTCGTCAGAGTCTCGAGGTGACCGTCCCCTGTCCCCTTCTGCTTCTGGCGAAATCAGTTCTGTCGTGGATGCTACGGCATTTTGCGCCGCTTTGAGTAGGTCTGCAGATATTAGCTCTTCAATTTGAGCAATCTGAAGCTGGAGCCCTTGGCTTTCGCTTGGTTCTTGCTCGGTGTCTTGCGTCTTGTCTTCCGGCTTGGTCTCTTCTGCGTCATATGCGCTCTGATAGGCAAAGACGCTTGTCATGTCTCGTCGCTGATCCGGCTTGCAAAGTCCAAATCCCCGAAAGCCCTGAAAGCCGTGTAGATGCCCAAAAATGGGCAGACCGGTTAGTTCCACTGCAATGCAGTAGGATTTGCCCTCAACCGGCCACCAGACATCAAGGCTTGCCCATGTATCGCGGGAGTCAAAGCCACTCGCAACTGCCCCGTCTTCATCCATTTCGAAGCGGGCGGCCACGTCCTGCCAAGTCAGACCTTCAATATCGGCGTTTTTAGGGCCTACACCGTTCGCCAACTCTTCCGAGGCGAATTTGAAACGGCCGGTTTCATCGCTTTCCCAAACGAAATGGTAGGCTCCATTGGCATGAAAATCATCGGACATGCCATTCAACGCGGACTGATCTGATGATGCGTTGCTGCGCTTTGGAAACTGCAGCCGGTACACATTATCGTCCTTGGTCTGCTGTTTCTGCTTCAAATGCGCATCCAGAACCGTGATGGATGCTTCCGAAGAGGACCGATCCTTGCCGTCTTTTATCAAATCTTCCTTGGACAGTTCCCGACCGGTAACGGGATCTGTGAAGGACAAGGAGGAGTAGGGGTGCCCTTCGTCGGATAGGAAAGGCTGCAAGTCCCGATCCTTGAGTCGGTCCGGTCCCTTGATGAGGCGCTCTTCCAACTCTGACAATTCGTTGATGCCAAAAGGATCTTCAAAAATATCAGCCTCTTCTTCAGCCAGAGCTCTCTCGATCTCGTCCTGATTGTCGTCTTCCAGTTCGGCAAACGGATTGTCCGACCCAGTGGGCGCAGTATCGACAGCGATGGCGGGATTGTGCACGAGGAGAAGATAGCCGATATCAGGCTCATCTGATATGCGAGCCACGGCTGCGCTGGTCTGGCTATCGAAAAAGGGCAAAGATCCCTCGGCATAGCGTGCATCATCAGCCAACTTTGCGAGCAGCTTGTCGAGTGCCACGGCATTGTTGCCAAAAGGCACAAACCCTTCAGAGGCCGCTATTACCTTGCCATCATCATCCAGCAGCGCAGAGTGCAAGGCGCCCTCGCAGGAAAGAGCAGAGAGCAGAGACGTCTTGGGGTCGGCATTTTCCGGCCAATCCGGTGTTTGATCTGGCGCTTCGATGGCGTCCAACGGTTCTGAGGAGAGCACCAGGAGCACTGTCTCGCCCTCGACCTTTATTTTCTTGCACAGGCACGAAAGCGTGACGAAAGAGAGCCCGAGAAAGAATCGCAAGGTATCCAGTGTCGGCGAATCTGGACGTGCATTGCGAGCAAGGCGCGCCAAATGACGGCGCGCCGGATGGACATCGCCAAAACTACGCTCCAGCAGGGAATCCATGCTCGTTTCGCCAAAGAATGCCAGTCCGGCTGCATTGGCCCACAAGATGCGATTTCCCTCACCATTCCAGACCCAGGCCGGGCGGGAATCCAGCAATACGGCGCCGATGGTCGGATGGGCCGACAGCGTCAGATAGGGGCTCGCCAAAGAGGCTGGTTGGAATGAGGGCATGGGGTCTCAAATATCTTGCTTTATGGGTGGAGCGGATTTCAAACCCGGTTTGAAGAACCGCTTTTGTTAATAAAGTGTTATTACATTTTTCGTCCCGCGAGGTCCAATAATTCAACCCATTTCGACCTCTCAAAGAGGTAGTATGGTTAATCTACCCAAGCTGGACCCGTTAACGAATTATAAATCAATAGCCCGGTTCCTGCATAGTTATTTCTACAAATAAAAATGTAGGATTTGGTGCCCCAAGGGAACGGCTTTCTGTGTTTCCAAGACGGCTTGCTCAGGACAAGGAAAGCTAAATAGAAGGCTATAAGCCGGTGTTGCGTTGCGGAAAATTCACTGATATGCTGCGATGCACAATAGTTGTTCCCATCCCCAAATCAGGAGACAGCCAGATGAGCTCAGCCTCAGGCTTCTTTGAGATTCCCGAAGAATTCCGCACCCTGACGAAACAGGGCATCGCACACTCCTTTCAGGCCTACGAGAGCTTTCGGGACGCTGCATATGACGCTGCCGAGCGATTTGAAGAACCGGCAAAAGCCATCAATAGCGCACTGGTTGAGGCCAACAAAAAGGCATTTTCTGCGGCTGATGAGGGTATGAAGGCCTCATTCGGGCTGGCCGGTGATCTGGCGCAGGCCACATCTGTTCATGAAGCCATGATGTTGCAGACCAAATATATGCAAACCCAAATGATGCGTTTTGGCGAAGTAGCAAGCGCCATGACAGAGATGGCAAACAGACTGGCCGCAGAAGCGACACAGCAGGACAAGAGCCAATAGGCGATGATGCCCTCAGGGAGTGTGATCGCTGCCAAGAGGCGAAAAAACAGTGCGTTGCAACAAAACGAGGCAGAGGCGCGAGACGTGAAATAAGTGCCATGCGAATGAGTGCCGTTACTTTTGCAGGCTTGCACAGACCATGTGCTTTGGTGAGTCTCTGATCACCGAATTTTGAGTGGATCGTTGCATTTTGCAAGACTGATCATGAGCCCAGAATCATCCGTATTTTCGAGGAAATCGGAGGGGGCAAAGCCGCCTCTTTGGCCGAAATTCCAGCTTGCTGACGGTGTATCAGAATGGGACGCTTGTCTGAAAGCTTTATGGCCTATTGTCCGATGAATAGAGCCCGGAATATTAGGATGCTGTCTAGGCTCTATAACCATAGCGGCGTGGGAAAGAGACTCACGCCAAGTAGCTGAAATGGGATCGACTGAACTGTCTTGCAGACCCGTTTCAAACAGGAATCCACAAGCGAGCGGTCGCATAAAGGCGTGAAAAAGGCGTGAAACGGCTTCTAATGACGTTTTTTTGACAAGCTGTGGGAAGTCTTGACATCTGCTCTTGCATTTTGCGCCAAGCTTCCCTAAAAAACAGCGCACTACAGGGAACCCATGCAGTCGTAGCTCAGTCGGTTAGAGCGTCGGATTGTGGCTCCGAAGGCCGGTGGTTCGAATCCACCCGACTGTACCACCTGTGGCTCTCAAAACTCCCCGAAAATATAATGAAAAGAACACATTGTGAAATGTGTTGCATTTTCACGCTGTTCGCTCACCAAACGGCACTACATATGCGTATTTGAAGAATGAAGGGTGCTCCGACCGATGCTATGGGCATTCCACTCTAGCTTAACAAGATTTTGCGTGGTTCAAACAATAGGAAGAAATTTGCTCGTTCTCTTTCCATCCTGAATAGACTTGCGACCAAGCCATCGATAGAATCTTGAGAGCCACAGACAAAATAGTTGACAATGAGATGGAGCGGCGACAAGTGCGCTTCAAAGCTACCACGACGTGTGCCTGAGAAGATATTGAAGCCAAAATACGCCATGCCATATGTGCGTGTAAATATTTTGATTCTTTGTAGTTTATGGTTTGATCCAGCAAGGTTGCATAGCGCAGAATAGATAAGTATTTTCTTGATATGGCTAAGTCTCGTATGGCTTGGAATTGAGCAACAATGGGGTGCATCGTGATCGATTTTGCAATTTACTGGTAAAACTTCAGCTTACCGATCGCTTATTAGGCATGCTACTTAATTTTCAATTTGATTCCAAAATACATATAGTATTGAAAGAATTTCGGATAAGATGAATGGCTGATTTTCTTAAAAAAGTGATTATGCCCAAATTTAAAAAAGGAACTGGGTGAAAAATATGGAAGAAAACGAACTATTGAATTGGGATGGAGAGTTTCCATTTCAAAGTAAAAATGTAGTCGGAAAACATATAGTCCAAAGTCACTTTGAATCGGCAGACAGACCGCTGATCTTGTCTTTCGCAAATAGGTCGAAAATTGCATCTACAATAGATGATGAACTGTGGTCGTATAGCTTTTTGAGGAAAATTGGGTGCAACTTTATTATATTTAGCTGCGTTAAAGAGATTACTTGGTTTCAATCTAACCTACTTCAAGAATATATGAAGAAGTTGGGTTGCATGCTTATCGAGAGATTTGATGTACGTTTAGGGTATGGAGAAAGTATGGGGGCATTTGCCTTGCTGGCCTATAGTTCTCTTTTCAAGCTGCACAGAAGTCTTCTATTCGCACCGATCACTACGCTCAATTCTGATTTGGTACCTTTTGAAAAAAGATGGAGAAAGGAAGAATACCTATTTTTAAATGGGCGGTATTGCGATGTCGATCTCAATTCAAAAACTGTAAATTACGTCTTTTATGACCCACTTCTGTCCTCAGATGCTAAACATGTGGCGCGTATTCCAAACAAAGTGCAATTTAAAATGCCGGGAAGCGGACACGGAGGTAAGGTAAAAAGACTAAAAGAACTAGAAATCTTCGACTTTGTTTTTGGAGGATTTATACTTGGTTATATTTCAGGTGAAATCTTTTGTAAAAAGATAAGAATGAGAAGAGAAATGAAAGATTACTACAAAAATTTACTGAAACGAAGGCACCACAGGGTGACGAAAATTAGAGAAGAGATTATTTTAGAATATCAAAAGAAATTTGCCGTTGAAAATACTATAAAATTCAATGCTTCTGATGCTATGTTGATACGTGATTGTGCAGTCGCTTTAGAAAAAAACAATGTGATCCTAGCAGAGAGTTTGATGGAAATAGCATTCCGAATTCGTCCTGACGGGCCTTTTATCAAAAGAAAGCTTTCTGAATATAGAAGGGAGAGGCTGCGCAATCATAAGTAGGCAAAAAAGTATATAAATTTCGAATATAAAATTGGAGGCTGAAATAGCTGCTCCTTTCTCAGAGGGCGACGATTCTCTGTTGAAGGAAGGGATTGCGAGTATCACACCCGACTGTACCACCTGTGGCTCTCAAAACTCCCCGAAAATATAATGAAAAGAACGCATTGTGAAATGTGTCGCATTTTCACGTTGTTCGCTCACCGAACGGCACTACACATGCGTGCAGCATCGTGCTCCGACCGGAGGCATTCGATGCGGCGGGATTGGGCTTGTCACATCTCCATTGAGTTGGAACGTGAACATTTTTTAAGGGGTCAATCAGGGATCTCTTAGTGAATATGACTAAGCCAGATGATATATAATGGTAAGTTAAAGCCAAATTTTGGCACTCAATAGAGGAAGGTATAATGAAACAAATCAGCAAACTCCTTCTGACCTCTGCGTTCTTATTTAGCACGCAAGCCGCTTTCGCTGCTGAACGGGTATGGAGCCCGCAATATAGCTGCCAGACCATGAAACAACTGGTCCTTGATCGAGGATCTGTCCTCGTTAGCTATCCTTTGAGAATCAATCGTGGGTTTGAGCTTGTATTCAGCAAAAACCAACGTCAGCAATGCGAAGAGAATGCTAGCTATAACAATTGCAAGCTGTTTCGCGTGCAAACATCTGACGTGGATAAATGTGCTGTAGGCTATATTGAAGCTCAGCCACCAGAGATAAAATTCTTCCACCGATAAAACGCTTTTAGCGCTTTGACGCTGTGGTTCATCCTATCGTTGGGCGCTAAGAGTTTCATAAAACACAAAACCCCGCTTATATAGGCGGGGTTTTGTGTTTTCTTCAGTCAAATGTTTACGAGCCCTTTCTATGTGCCTCCTCTCTGAGCCGCGCCTCCAGTGGCTTGGCAGGGCTGTATCTCCATTGCCCGTTCGAGGGTTTCTTGTAGCTTTCCCTTTTGCATCAGGAACAATAGGCTATTGTGTATGCGGCAGGTCGGTAATGCCTCAAGGGTTACACAATCCAGATCGGCCAGAAGCTGAGCAAAATGTTTATCTCTCTCTTTATCTGCTCCGAAGAAAAGCTTTACATCAGGTGCTGTTTGCGCGCGTACGAGCGCCTTTCTGGCGTCTAGAAGGGCCGGATCGATCGTCTTGGCCAATCTGTGTGCAAGTGCAGTGGGCCTGCGACCTGTAAATAGCTTGGCAACGGTGGGTATTTCAAAATTGGTAATCGCGCTGAAGCCAACAATAATGTCTGCCTCAAGAGCAATGCCATATTGAATGGCAGTCAGGCCGTAGCCGGAAAAACCAACCACGATAAGCCGTTTTGCGCCGAGTTGATCGATGATGGATCGCAACGAAGGAATGGATTCCTCAAAGGAATTGGAAAAGCCATTGATGCCCGAAAGTCCCCAGTTCAATCCTTCCTGGGCACTGATATGGATGTGTGAGCAGCGATATCGGGATAGAAATGCATCAAGGACTGGCAACTCCAGACCTGTTCGGAATGTCAGAACCACATCTTCGGCGCCAGGGACTTCGGCGACGAACAGGTTGCTTTCGTTCGACCAGATCCTGCGGTCTCTCTGGTTGGACCCATCCTTCAGAGTTTCTATGAATGACAAGACATTGCCGATATCCCTTCCACCAATGGCGCGGCTGGCTGTGTGGGCATAGGCGGCACAGATCGCATCAATTCGCTCTTCAAGAGCTTCCTTTCCCTGTTCAAGCCCTTTGGCTGCGATGTGGAGGATCTCTTCACACAGCGCCACCTTACATTCATCATAGTCTTCGATATGAGCGTCAAAGGCATCGGGCAGAGTGCGCCGAAGCGTCTGGAAGCGCTTCAGCGTCAACGCATGATTGCCTCTTCTTGACGGGATCATGGCGAGCATGGCATGAGCGCGCACATTGTTGGTGTCCTCTTGCAGGATCGCTCGACACACGGTCGCTGCCCCGGCATAGCGCTTCAGGTCCATGAGAGACGAGGCAATTTCCACACGGGTTTCCAGACTATCTGGATGGGCCTTTCTGACTTTGCGCAGCCATGCAAGGGCCTGCCGATGAATGTTCTTGCTGCGGGCTATCATGGCAAGCGTCATGAGAGCCTGATAGTGCTTGGCCTCCTTCGAGAGAACGTTCTTGCACAGGGCCTCAGCTTCATCATTCCTTTTCAGTGCAAAAAGCTCGGTTGCCAGAGCCGTACGGGCCTGAGAGAAATTCGGATGACCTTCTATTGCCTGCTGAAACCATATTGTCGCCTGTTCGTGATCGCCAAGTTGACTGGCTACATGTCCAAGTGTCATCAGGGCCTGTTTATCATCAGGGTGCGTGGATAGCACCTTTCGTGACAAGGATTGGGCGTCTTCCAAGGCACCTTGTGCGACAAGGGTCCGGAGCAAGCTTTTACGAGCCGGTCGGAATTCGGGCCAGACATCCAGAATAGTGCGAAATGTTTCTATGGCCTGTTTCTGGTTGCCATTCCGGCAAGCCCTGACACCCTGCCGATAGAGGGCGAGGGGCGTGGAGCCTTTGTCGAAGATAAATGCTGTCAGGCGTCGCATGTGACGCGCGATCGGATTCACAGGTATTCCTTCCGGCGAGGCTGCAGGATTAAAGCTGGGGCAAGGACCCGTTGGTGCGAGAATGCTGTCTGGGAAGAAAGAGGCAACTTCATTTTAGTAGACAAATATATCAGACAGAACACCGATCATTTCCATCCAGTCGCAAAAACTGTTTCTGGATTGCAGGTCTTTCAAGCTTGGTTCGAATTTGCTTGACCAGCCTGCGGAATACATGCGGCAGTGTCGACAATCAATTTCATGCGTGCAGCATTTGACATCAACCGATTCAAGGGTTGATGTGTAATAGTTCATAGGGTCTCTGATGCGTGAGTGACAATCCTCGGCGATGCCTGTTCGCTCATCAATGCTGTATAACGGCCCCGGTGATGTGGACCATTTGTTATAGGCATGGGAGTAAACGACGGTCTCCGGATAAGCGTCGATCAGTCTGGCCAGGGTGTCCCTTATCGGCTTGAGATGCTCATCCTCGATACATGGGTTCTTCTCCGGACGACTGACTCTGAAAAACTCATTGTCATTGGGAGCCGCCTCGCCCAGTTTGTGGAGCAGAGACTTGGTTGGCGAAAACAGATTGAAGGTAATGGGAACACCGGCATCCTGACATAATTGGACTGCGGTTTCACATTGATCGAAATTCCATGCATTCACTGTATATAAAAAAATTGCGCGAGGGTCTTCGGCATAATTTTTCAGAGCCTTGCGAAAGACGCTGGCTCCCCGCATGCGACGGTCCATGGCGTCGTCGCTGCCCCAAAGAGCGATGCCGATCTTGAAGGGGATCTCACGGGAGATGAACACGCTTCCGTTTGTCCCCACATTGCCATATCTGATGTAACGCGCAGCCACCTTCAGGCGCTCTTGCTCAAGGGAAGGTTCTGCCCCGACAAAGTAGCCCATGGAGACGCCTCTCTCTGCTTCTGCTGCGAAAAAAGCGTCCCAGACCGAGAGATCTTGTTCTTCATCATGCGGGTTCTGCTGTTCTCTGTCGAAGAAATAGCATCCCTCGCAGCGCAGATTGCAGCGCGTAGACATTTCATAGAAGGCGGGCCGTCGAAAGACTCTTACAGTTTTCTTGGCCTGTTCATACTGTTCGACAAGATCAGGATTCTGCGTCAATAGCTGCTTGAGCACGCGAATCTTGGTGCGTTGCATATCGTCTAGGGGAAATTTATCGGTATGCTTCATGCGTGTTATTGCCTTGCAGAAATAAATAGTGATCCAATTTAATTGTGTTTTTTGTTACCTGTGTCAGATTTTTAAATATTTTTAAAAATATCTATAAATATTCGAAAAAACAGAAATAGTATAAGAGAACAGAGTATACGGGCAACATTAGTTTGTTCTTGATGATATGAAAAGTGGCTGAATACATTTATTTCAGAATTCTCACCGAACCTGCGGCTCTCGTCAAATAGACAGAAGGGTGCATGCTCGTAGCTCATTTCTCCTGAGATGGCTTGTGCACAAGAGAGATTTTTCTTGAGCGATAAGTCGTCTGATAGATGAATTTGTCTTTCATTTCAATAAGCTGAGTGGTGGAAAATCTGACCCTTGCGGTGCGCCTCGGCCTCTGGTGCGCAGGTTTTTTGTGCTGGCTTCGGGGGGAATGCGCGGGTGGCCACTGGTAATTATGGGCAAATTACGTTTAAATCGGCTGTGTAACAGGGGCGTCCGGGAGACCGGGCTGAGATGAACCCTTCGAACCTGAACCAGATCATACTGGCGGAGGAAGTTGCGCTTTAGGTCCCAAGGGAGCCCGATGGTTTCCACCTCGACCCGATGTCAATTCTTCCGCCTCAGTAGGAGCGAAGAATGACCGACTGGGGCCACTATCTCTCTCATATGCGCGCCAATGCGCCGCTTATCCAAAATATCACCAACTATGTCGCCATGAATGTCATGGCCAATGCGCTGCTTGCTTCGGGTGCGTCACCCGCCATGCTGCATGCCGAAGAAGAGGCCGGGGAATTCGCTGCGCTTGCATCCGCATTGACGATCAATATCGGCACGCTCTCCACTGACTGGGTGCGCGGGATGATCGTTGCCGCTGAAAGCGCCAATGAAAATGATACCCCTTGGGTGCTCGACCCGGTCGCGGCGGGCGCAACGGCCTTTCGCCGGGAAACCTCCTCGGCTCTTCTGGCGCTGAAACCCTCCATCATTCGCGGCAATGCCTCTGAGATTCTCGCCGTTTGTGGCGAAATGACCAAAGGCAAAGGCGCCGATAGCGCAGACAGCGTCACCGAAGCAGAAGCCGGTGCCCGTGCGCTGGCCGCGTCTACCGGTGGCATCGTGGCCGTAACCGGCCCACAGGATTTCATCACCGATGGTGCGCGAGCCTATCGAGTGGACAATGGTCACGCCATGATGCCGCTTGTCACCGCACTTGGCTGCACGCTCAATGGCGTGATCGCCTCCTTCATCGTGGGCAAGCCTCATCTGGAAGCCACGACCGCCGCCATCGCCTATTACGGGCTCGCCGGACAGCTCGCCGCAGAAACCACCGCCGCGCCGGGCTCTTTTGCCACCGCCTTCATTGACGCGCTCTACACCATCACCCCCGATCAGCTCTCCGATGCTGCAAGGATACAGGAATCATGAATCTCTCCGTCTATTTCGTAACCCCTCATAATCCTGACGATTCCCTCGTGCTCGCTGCACTGAAGGGCGGGGCGTCCATCATCCAGCTGCGCGACAAGACCGCGCCTGATGACGTTTTGATCGCGCAGGCCACGCGCCTTAACAAGTTGGCTCAAGAGTATGGTGTGCCCGTTATCATCAATGATCGCATCAATGTGGCGCTCGAGAGCGGAGCTGCTGGGCTGCATATGGGCCAGTCCGACGGAGACCCTGTCGCCATGCGCAAGGCTCTGGGGCCGGACAAGATTTTGGGGCTGTCCATCGAGAATGAGGACCAGCTGGCCATCGCGGCGGCACTGCCTAAAGGCACATTGGATTATATCGGCTGCGGGCCAGTCCGTGCGACGCTTTCCAAGAAGAACCATGCCACCCCGATCGGGCTGGAAACCATGGGGCGTATTGCTCGCGCCGCGCCATTTCCTTGTGTTGGCATCGGTGGCGTCAAGCTGGCTGACATCCCTCGCGTCAAGGCAGAAGGCTGCGCCGGTCTCGCTATCGTTTCAGCCATTTCGCAAGCGGCAGACCCTGAAGCGGCAACGCGTGAACTGGTTGACGCCTGGGAGGCCGCATGATCCCGAATATTCTCTCGATTGCCGGTTCCGATCCGTCGGGCGGGGCGGGCATTCAGGCTGACCTTAAGGCCATATCGGCCAATGGTGGCTATGCCATGGCGGTGATCGCCGCCATGACGGCACAAAATACCCAAGGGGTAAGCGGCTGGGTGCCGAGCGAGCCGGATTTCATCGTCGCGCAGATCGAAGCCATTCTGTCAGATATTCGCGTCGATGCCATCAAGATCGGCATGCTGGGTACTTCCAAGGCTGTCGAAGCCGTTGGACAAGCCCTCAAGGAGTGTGCCGCGCCCATCGTGCTCGACCCTGTGATGGTGGCCAAGGGCGGCTCTCGCCTGCTCAATGAGGAAGCCGTTGACGCTGTGCGCCGTGTTCTCGTGCCCATGGCAACGCTCATTACGCCCAATCTGCCTGAAGCGGCGGATCTTCTGGGCTCGATGGAGGCACGCAACGCTGACGACATGCAGGATCAGGCCGAAGCACTCATCGCTCTCGGGCCCAAGGCGGTTTACCTCAAGGGCGGTCATTTGGTGGCCAAAGACAGCCCGGACCTGTTCTTGTCAGCCGAACAGCGCGAATGGATCTCTGCCCCGCGGATCGAAACCAAAAACACCCATGGCACAGGCTGCTCCCTGTCCTCTGCGCTGGCCACCCAACTGGCGCTCACCGGGGATAGTTTTGCTGCAGCCAAAGCCGCCAAAGCCTACATCTCCAAAGCGATTGAAGGCAGCGCCAATCTCGATGTCGGATCAGGTCATGGACCGACAGATCATTTTTTCATGCTGAGGACGTAATCCATGTCTCGTTTTCCGATCAAAAGCCTCGCAGCGGCCCTTATGCTTGCTGGCCTCACTCTGCCCGCATCCGCCGGCACTCCTTTCTCGGTCATGCTCGACTGGTTTGTAAATCCCGATCACGGCCCGATCATCGTTGCCAAGCAACGGGGATATTTCAAGGACGCCGGGTTGGATGTAGAAATCATCGCCCCCGCCGATCCGTCCGATCCGCCCAAGATGGCTGCTGCCGGTGAAGTTGATCTGGGGGTCTCCTACCAGCCCCAGCTCTATCTGCAGCATAAGGAAGGACTGCCTGTGGTGCGGGTTGGTTCGCTGATCGATAGCCCGCTCTATTGCATCATGGTGGATGCGGACGGGCCGGTTAAAAGCCTTGCCGATCTTAAGGGCGGGCGCGTCGGCTTTTCCGTTCCCGGCATCGAGGAAGCCCTGATGCATCGCATGTTGCGCACCAACGGTGTCGAGCCCGATGAGGTGGAACAGGTCAATGTCAATTTCGCCCTGACTTCTGCGTTGGCTGCAGGCAAGGTGGACGCCGTTGGCGGGGCCTTCCGCAATTTCGAACTGCACCAGATGGCCATGGTCGGGCGCAAGGGAAAATGCTTCTTCCCCGAGGAGAATGGCGTACCGGTCTATGAAGAGCTGATCTATGAAACCGCTGCGGACCGCACGGATTTCAGCGCGATCAAGACCTTCCTCAAGGTGACGGCTCGTGCTGCTGAAGAGATCGCCAAAGACCCCGAAGGCACTTGGGAAGAATTCAAAGGCTATGCGGCCGAGCTGGATGATCAGCTCAATCATGACGCATGGTTTGATACCTATCCCAAATTCTCGGTCAAGCCGATGGCGTTGGACAAAGCTCGCTATGAAGCCTTTGGCGCTTATCTCAATGAAATCGGTATGATTGAGGCCACTCCACCGCTCGATGGCATCACCCATGATCTGTCAGGCGAATAGTGTGGCCGAAATGGATCCTTACGGCCTGTCTGGGACGATCCTGCTGGATGGGGAAACGTTGATTGCCCCTTTCACGCTGTCGCTTCAGGCAGGCTGGACAGCCTTGCTCGGCCCTTCCGGGTCGGGCAAGTCGACGCTTTTGCGGCTTCTGGGTGGGCTCGACTGTGAAGCCGAGCTCAAAGGCATCCGAAAGGGAGCCGAGCGTATCGGCTGGATGGCACAATCCGATCTCATGCAGCCGCGCCTCTCGGTTCTGCAGAATGTCATGCTGATTGAAATGCTGGCAGGGCGCAAGCCAGATCGCAATCGCGCCCGCGATCTGCTGGCCGCCGTTGGGCTTTCGGGCTTGGAGAGCCGCAAGCCATCGGCCCTTTCCGGCGGACAGAGACAGCGGGTTGCCCTTGCGCGCACGCTGATGAGCGATGCCGAGTTGATCCTGCTGGATGAACCCTTCTCGGCGCTTGATCCGGCCACGCGGGCGACCATGCAGGATCTGGCCTTTGATCAGTTTGCCGGACGCACGGTTGTGCTTGTCACCCACGATCCGGCCGAGGCCCTGCGTCTTTGCCAGACCATCTGGGGGCTCAAAGATCATCATCTGCAGCCACTCGCGCCTCTGGCCGGAACCAAACCCCATGATCTGGCTGATCCTGCCCTGCTGGCAACCGCAGCCCGCCTACTGGACGACATCAGGAAAAGCGCCAGACCATGAATTGGTTCACCTGTACAAATGTCAGCAAGAGAGAGAATGTGTGAATGAGAAAGCTGATGATTCCTCTGGCGCTGATCGCACTCTGGCAGGGGGGCGTATCTGCCGGAGTGCTGCCTGCCTTTATCCTGCCCGGTCCGCTCGATGTGGCTGGTACCCTATGGTCCGATCGTGCCTTGCTGCTCACTCACAGTCTGGTAACTCTGGAAGAAGTGGCCTACGGCTTTGTCATCGGAGCGATTCTCGGTGTTGGCGCTGCGATACTCATGATGCTGTCACCGGTTGTACGCCTCAATCTCAGGCCGGTGCTTAATGCCTCTCAGGCCATTCCGGTGTTTGTGCTGGCCCCCATTCTGACCCTGTGGTTCGGCTACGGGTTGGCGCCCAAGATCATCATGACCATTCTGCTGGTGTTCTTCCCGATTGCCTCGGGCCTTCTGGATGGGATGCTTGCAACACCACAACAAAGCCTTGATATGGCCCGCATAGCCAAGGCAAGCCGCTGGCGCGAACTGATCTGGTTGCGCTTTCCTCATGCTTTGCCACAGCTCGCAGCAAGCATCCGCATTGCCATAACCTATGCTCCTACCGGAGCCGTGATCGGAGAGTGGATCGGCGCTTCCAAGGGACTGGGCTATCTGATGCTCATGGCAAATGCACGCTCGCGCATCGCCCTGATGTTTGCTGCTCTGGTTGTCATCGTAGCCATGACATTGCTATTGCATCGTCTGGCAGACCACCTGCTGCGCCGCTGGCTATCAGCCTAGCCTATCTTGCCCGCTTTTCATTGCTTCATGATTTGACATTTCCGATGCGTTCCCCAAAACAGCATTTTATGTGGCTTCACAATAACCTTTGATTCACGGCCTCAGGTTAGAAGTTTAGGACAAATAAAAAAACGATAGTTTTTCTAAATGAAATTTCCAGTTGGCTATATAGGCATGATTATTAGTGTTTGTGCTTATGAATTGCAACCTGTTGGCGCATTCGCATCTTGCTGATACTGGCAGAGTTGAGATCATCGTGAATATTTATGGGGCTGGACGGTTTTGTTCATTTGCGTTAATACGTCTTTATACCAATTTATTTAAAATAACGCGCAATGGTTCTTGGGGGAACACTGTTTGATATGAAAAAGCGTCTGTTGCGTCTGTGCGTTATTACCCTTGCTTCGATCGTGGTTTCCGTGCTGTCGACCGCCATCCTGATGCATTTCATGTTTGGCAACATACCGCGCGCCGGTTTGATTATCGCAGCGCTTGTTCCCATTCTCGCCGGTCTTCCGATTACCTTCTTCATAGATAGCCAGAAGCGCAAGCTCAACATGGCCCTGGCCGACCTCAAAGAGGCACACGGCCAGCTTGAAACGCTGAACGCAGAATTGGAGACGCAGGCACGCTTTGACTTCATGACCGGGTTTCTGAACCGGCGCTATTTTGTACAAGCGGTCAACGAGCAATGCGAACGTACTGATAATGGGGCCATCCTGTGCATCGACGTCGATAATTTCAAAGTGATCAATGATAGCTTTGGACATCTGGTCGGGGATGAAGCTCTCAAGATGATTGCCGAAACCATCTCCAGCGCTACGCCGCACGATGCCTTGCTTGCTCGCATGGGGGGCGAGGAATTTTCGGTCTTCCTTCAACCGACAGATCTTAAAACGGCCCGCACAGTTGCGGAACGTATCCGCACAGCCGTAGAAGCCATGACCTTCGAGCCCCGAGAGGGCGTTACCCATGATCTATCGGTGAGCATCGGGCTTGCTTTCACCTGCAGCGCTCATGATTTTCAGGCCCTGTTCGGGCAGGCGGATCTGCATATGTATGCAGCCAAACAGCAGGGCAAGAACCGGGTTATCCTGCCAGACAATGACGATCTGGAGCAGGTCGCCTAACCCTGAACTGGCCTCTCTCATAACTGGCCTCTCTTAAACATGAAAAATCCGCCAGACCATAAGACCCAAGGTCCATGAGAGCTGGCGGATAGAAGAATGGAAGCGGGCCAAAAGCCCTCGCAGGGCGCGTTAGTTCCGAGGCGGAATATTGATGCCTTTTTGCACTGCTGGACGATCCATGAAGCGCTTGAGATAATCAACCACATTGGTGTAGCTGTCGAAATCGACCAGATCTGCAGCTTCATAAATACCGCCAATCGGGCGCAGCCAAGGGGCAATCGCGATGTCGGCAATGGAATAGTCACCGGCAATCCAGTCGCGGTCAGCCAGCACGCCATCAAGGACATTCAGCAGGCGTTTGGTTTCTGCAATATAGCGCTCGCGCGGGCGCGGATCTTCAATTTCGGCACCCTTGAACTTCACGAAGAAACCGAGCTGGCCGAACATTGGGCCGATGCCGCCCATCTGGAACATCAGCCACTGGATGATCTTGGCGCGATCCCGCTCTGTTGCGCCAATGAACTTACCTGTCTTGTCTGATAGATAAAGCAGAATGGCGCCGGTTTCGAACAGGCCGATGGGATCACCGTCCGGGCCGACCGGATCGATGATAGCCGGGATCTTGTTGTTGGGATTCAAGGAGAGAAATTCTTCGCTTTTCACATCCGCGTCCGAAAGCGTCACCTTGTGCGCTTCGTAGGGCAATCCCATTTCTTCCAGCGCAATGGATACTTTCACGCCGTTGGGAGTCGGGTAGGAATAAAGCTGGATCACATCCGGATTCTGTGCTGGCCACCGTTTTGTAATGGGATAATCAGACAGTTTCTTTGGGTCGATCATATGAATTTCTCCGAAAAATTGCCCCGTTTCACACGCAAAAAGAGCGGAAACGAACTGAGGTTGCAAATGTCACCTTAAGTTAAGATCAATGAAGGATTTTTGCAGGCCGCACAACGAAAGAATTTTTCTTATTGCAGCGGGCTGGCGGAAAGGATTTTTAAGGGGAGGGGCCATCAATGGGAAGGGTGCGTATGTAAGCAGGTGGGGAGAACTGCTCGCAGCGCAAGAGGTCTGATGCTTGGAGGCTGGAGGCGATGCGGAGAATTCAGCGCGTCAAATCGAAACGTCCACGCTATGGCGATGGGCTTGATAAAGGCAAAGAAAAGGACCGACGGGTCGTGTCAGGCAGCTTCCTGCATAGGGATCGACTGAAGACTATCATCGCACTCGAAATGTGAGAAAACCGAGGCCAGAAGATCCAGATCGACAGCATAATTCTCCACGAGGAAGTCAACGATGAGACCTCTGTCATGCGGATCCATGCCGGAATGCAGGATAACGGATTCGATTTCGGTTTCGTTCAGTAGATGTGGCCGGATTGAAATATATTTGGGCATCCTATCTCCCCAGATGTTGCCTGTTAAGAATTCCACCAATCTCCAAAACAGAGAAATGCGGCAAAGAGGCCTGCAATGGCGGAAAAGCTACATTTTATGGTTAATCAAGATGGTTAACAAAAGGTTAAATAAACCGTTTGGTGGGCCAGAATGTGGCGCCTATCAGAAAAGTTGTATCAGGTTGTGTAAGAGCCAGAAAACGCAATTGGTGTCTCTAACAAGGGCATGCAATAAGGGTCAGAAGTGGAGGGATAAGAATTTAAGGAAGTTTATCTAAGTATTTTATAGTATTAATTTTTGATAGTTAAATAACTAAATAAAATATTCAGTGCGAATTTGATTGAAACCATTTTAGAGACCTTGAATGCGGCGCTATCTATCTCAAATAGAAGTTAGGATTGACGCAATCGCGCCTGTAAATGAAAGGATCACAATATGTCAAACGACAAGACCATTGAGAATCTCAACACAGCCCTGCAAATGGAAATGAGCGCCGCTCATCAATATCAGCTCAATGCGCAACGTCTGGACGATTGGGGCCTGGGCAAGCTCGCCAATCAGATGCGCGAAGAAATGCGCGAAGAATGGGGGCATTCCGACCGTTTTATCGAACGGGTCCTGTTTCTGAAAGGCACCCCAGTGATGGCGTTCGAAAAACCTCCCGTGCTGCATGACGCGCTGGTCGATCTTTTCAAGGCAGACCTCGCCGATGAGGAAAATGCGATCCAGACCTACACCAAGGCATCCAAGGAAGCCTACGAAGTGGGCGACATCGGCTCCAAGGCTCTGTTCGAAGAAATCGTCATTGACGAAGAAGGCCATAAGGCATGGCTTGAACTACAGCTCGACCTGATCGAACGTCTTGGCGAGAAAACCTACAGCGCCAAATTCATGTCTACCGGCGAAGAAGAAGACGAAGAGTAAGCTTTTCAGCTTCCGCTAGGGCATAAAGCCAAGTCAAAGAATAGCAATGAAAAGCCCCGCATCAAGCATGTGATGCGGGGCTTTCTTCTGTTCGTCTGCGATCAGATAAGATCAAACCGAATAGCTCAAAGGCGACCTGTCAAGCAGGCTCCCGCACCTAGACCAGTTCGGGGGATACCGGAACGACGATGCGCCCGCGGATTTTGCCTTCAAGGAATTGCGGAGCCACTTCGATGACATCTTCAAATTCGACCGTCTTGATGATGGCTTCGAGTTTTTCCTTGTCCAGATCGGTTGCCAACTGTGCCCATGCTGCCTGACGGGTCGCTTTGGGAGCCATCACGCTGTCAACACCCTTGAGCGTAACGCCGCGCAGGATGAATGGAGCCACCGTAGTAGGCAGGTCCATGCTGTTGGCCAGACCGCAGGCAGCGACGGTACCGCCATATTTGATCATGGAGAGCAGGTTGGCCAGAACCTGACCGCCTGCCACGTCAATGGCTGCTGCCCAGCGTTCCTTGTTGAGTGGACGTGGCTTGCCGCTAAGCTCTTCACGATCCAGAATGGAGCTTGCGCCCAGACCCTTGAGATAGTCGCTTTCGCTGGCCCGACCCGTTACGGCGACCACATTGTAGCCCTTGGCGGCCAGCAGAGCGACGGCAACGCTGCCCACGCCGCCGGTTGCGCCGGTGACCAGCACTTCGCCCACATCAGGGGTTACGCCGTTAGTTTCCAGTGCCAGCACGCACAGCATCGCTGTGTAGCCAGCGGTACCGATGGCCATGGCCTGCCGCATGGAAATGCCGGCCGGCAGCGGGATCAGGAAATCGCCATTGACCTGTGCCCGCTTGGCAAGGCCGCCCCAATATTTTTCACCCACGGACCAGCCATTGAGAATGACCTTGTCGCCGGGTTTGTAGTCCGGATGACGGCTCTCGCTGACGATACCGGAAAAGTCGATGCCGGGCACCATCGGGAAGCTGCGCACAACAGGCGAAGAGCCGGTGATGGCAAGAGCATCCTTGTAGTTGAGGGTTGACCAGGCGACGTCCACTGCCACTTCACCTTCGGCCAGAGGCTCAAAGGTGACCTGGCTTTTGCTAACGGTCTGGCCGCTGTCGTCTTTTTCGATCAGAATGGCATCAAACATTGTGTTTTCCTTCAGTTTGAAATGGAGGATTGGAAAAGGGTGTGTTGGTAAGAAGTGAGAAGAAGCCGCGCGCAAAGTGCCTCAGGGGCTCTGGGCGGCGTTCAAGTTTGGCGCGCAACACCGCGCCCTCCCAACCGATCCAGAAGAACTCTGCAAGAGCTTCAGGAGCTTGATCAGGAGCAATTTGGCCCTCGGACTGGGCAAGCGTCAGGCAATCCGCCGTAAGCTTCTGCCAGCCCTTGAGGACCGAAATGAGATGGGCACACATATCCGGCGTAAGAGCCGCCATTTCCTGCCCGAGATTGCCCACCAGACAACCGCGCCGGAAGTCATGTTTGGCCATACCGGCCTCGGCTCCATCGACAAATTTGCGCAGGCGATCCAGTGGCGACAGGCTATCATCGGAAAAGCAGCTCTGAAGTTTGGCGGCGAAATAGGCATTGTAGGCCTCTATCAGTGCTTCGCCATAATCGGCCTTTGATTTGAAGTGATGATAGAATGTGCCCTTGGTCTTGCCCGATGCCTTGAGGATTTCATCAACGCTGACATCGGTAAAGCCACGCTCGGTGAGGCAGACCAGACCAACCCGAATGAGATCCTTGCGCGCAAGTTGATCATCCGGCGCCCTGCGTGGGCGGCCTCGTGGTCTTCTTGTCTGTGCAGGCATTGGTTGATTGGTCATCGTGATGGCTTCTCCGTGGTTTTTGATTTAATAGACTAAGTAGTCTGTTAAATGCCATGGATGAAAGCGAATAGCTGCGATGCGATTTCTCCTGATATGGGAAAAACCGCATATGCAATGAATTGAGAGCGCCAGATTGGCCGCCGTGGGCGCGTATGCGTTTGCCAGTCTGGACGATCCCTTGCCTGGCGGATGGATGCAACAAAGCCGTTGATAGGGAAGGCCCCAACCAACTTGAGCGGTCATGATTTGATCGAAGGCTTTCGAGCCGCCTGTAAACGGCTCTCAAGGCACCCGCGTTAAGGAGACGCTGTAACCGGTCGCCTAATTTCCCTGTGAGGCTGCCTGCTGCTCGAAGGTTTCTGCAGCTTCATGCTCGGGTAGATTTTCGGTCTCCCAAGCTGCGCCTGTGTCTGCCAACTGAGCTTCGATGCATTCTACGCTGAGGCGTATTTCTGCGTCGCCTGCAAAGATCAGGGAAATGAAGCCGTCCGGACCTTCACCATTGGGCTCGAAGGTCAGCGCAAGCAGATTGAGAATGGCATCTTTGGCCGCCACGCGAATATTGCGGCTTTGTACGCCGGTCACCCGGTCGAAATGCAAAACGGCCTGATGGCGCTCATAGGAAGGTTTGGAACCGAACACGCGGCGCTGTTGTCGGATTGCCTCTTCCCACGCAAAGCGGTGCATGGAGACCACAAGTCGGCCCTCATCCTTGAGCCAATTGATGTCACCAACCTTGACCACAGCATCCTGCGTCTGGCTGGAAAGCACATTCAGGTCGTCTGAATCCAGAGCGGCGAGTTTCAGCATGGTCATGGCACTCTCCTTACAACATAGTCCTCAAAGCAGATTTGCTTCTCTTCTTGAACGCGCGAGCCCCAAGGCCCGACGCGTGTGACAGTGCCCAAGTCGCATTCGAGCCCTGTCTGGGATAGGAGCGGACGGGTCAGTCATCCGCTCTGGGATTCACATAGGCAGGAAAGGTGCCAAATGCAAGAGAGGCGCACCCTTGTGCGCCCCTAAAGATATGACTTTATGCAGAAATACGCTCAATCGTGGCGCCGCAAGCGGCCAGTTTGTCTTCCAGCCGTTCAAACCCGCGATCAAGGTGATAAACGCGGTTCACCTTGGTTTCGCCCTCGGCGACCAGTCCGGCAATCACCAGCGATACAGAGGCTCGCAAATCTGTCGCCATGACTTGAGCGCCCTTCAGCGTATCCACGCCCGTGACATAGGCCTTCTGGCCATCCAGAGAAATCTTTGCACCCAGACGCGCCAGTTCCTGAACATGCATGAAGCGATTTTCGAAAATGGTTTCCGTGATGGTCGAGGTGCCCTCTGCCATGGTCATCAGCGCCATGAACTGGGCCTGCAGATCAGTCGGGAAGCCGGGGAACGGGTCTGTTTCAACGCTCACCGCCTTCAGGGCGGCGCCGTTGCGGGCAATCCGGATGCCCTTGTCGTTCACTTCCACGGTGGTGCCTGTCTGGCTCAAAACGTCAAGTGCAGACTGCAAAAGATCGGCGCGGGCGCCTGTGAGCAAAACATCGCCGCCTGTCATCGCCACGGCCATCGCGTAAGTGCCGGTCTCGATGCGATCCGGCAAAACGCTGTGGCGTGCTCCGTGCAGTTTCTCGACACCCTCGATGGTGATGGTGTCGGTGCCTGCGCCGGAAATCTTTGCGCCCATGGCAATCAGGCATTCGGCCAGATCCACCACTTCAGGCTCCTTGGCGGCCTGTTTCAGGGTTGTGATGCCCTTGGCAAGGGTCGCCGCCATCATCAGCGTATGGGTCGCACCAACAGAAATGCGCGGGAAGGTGTATTCGCCGCCTGCCAGCCCGTCGGGCGCATCGGCAACCACATAGCCATTCTCGATTTCGATCTTGGCCCCAAGCGCGGCCAGTCCGTCGATAAAAAAGTCGACCGGACGGGTGCCGATGGCGCAGCCTCCCGGGAGAGAAACCGAGCAATGGCCCATGCGGGCGAGAAGCGGGCCGATGACCCAAAAGCTGGCACGCATCTTGGAAACCAGATCATAAGGGGCGCAGGTATCGATGATTTCCTCGGCCTGAAGATGAACGGTCTGGCCTGCCATGGTGTCCTGACCTGGGCGCTTGCCTTCGATCATGTAGCTGACGCCATGGTTGGAAAGAATCTGCTGGAGCTGCTGCACATCGCGAAGGCGCGGTAGGTTATCCAGAATCAACGCCTCATCGGTCAGAAGCGAGGCAATCATCAAGGGAAGAGCCGCATTCTTTGCTCCGGAAATGGGAATCTCCCCGTTTAATTCTGCGCCGCCTACAATGCGAATTGCGTCCATTTCAAACTCTTTCTGTTGTCGGTCGACTGGGCAATCCTGTTGTGCCTGCCTGGCCGATAATTCTTGTAAAACCCGATAAGGGAATGATTCTGTTTTCCTGATCCTGCCTCATGAGCAAAAGGCTATCGTTGAACTGGCACGGTTATCCAAACTGGATATATCCGGATGGCCGGAACAACCAAGCCGCAGCCCAAAACCCTCTAGTCTTCGCTCTTCGCAGACGTTGGCGCCTGAGGCGCACTTTCCGTCCGTCTGGCGCGGGTCTGTGCCTTGCGGCGTTTCAGATTGTCACGCAGGGCCTGCGACAGGCGCGCCTTGCGTTCATCGCCTTTGCCCTTGGCGGGGCCGGAGGACTGTTTGCCAGAGGTGTTGATATCTTTAGAGGACATGGTTTCTGCTATGCGTGCGCAATGAAAGGATCATTGAATTTGTCTGTTGGCAGGTTCTATACCAAAAGTGTGCGCCAAGAAAGCCCACAATGAGGCCATTTAAGGGCTGAAATGCGCTTTTTATGAAGCCATGGTCTATTGCCATATGGCAAGGCACTTACACGCAATGGAAGATGCTTTTTGCGGGCAGGATTTTCACAGGTGTCATCAAATTCACAAAATTGTTGCCTTTTTTCAAAATCGCGCTTGCATATTCGAAATCTGTATGCAAAAAACCGCCCCGCATCAGGTGGTCAACATCTGGTCAAAACACCTAGGAACGCTGCAGTAGCTCAGTGGTAGAGCACTCCCTTGGTAAGGGAGAGGTCGAGAGTTCAATTCTCTCTTGCAGCACCATCTCCCCTTTATAATTTGTCTTGAATTCGCCCTCGCGTTGATGCTTTCTCGAAGGGGCGTTGACCCTGTCTCACTCTTCTAGCCTTCAGCAAGAGCCCCTTATACGTACATGCTGCGATATCTGCCGGGTATAATATTTCACTGTGTTGATGATATCTTGCTGTTTTTAGCGCATTTCGCGGGGCTCACTCAAATGTGTTGATCCGGCCATGAGAAGCCTTTGCTCTGTCACTTGAAAATTATAAAATGCATCGTTCGAATATCGCCTTGGTGATTTGAAAAACGCTATTGCTCCTCTGTCAAATTTTGCAATAGACTTTTGAAAAACAGAGACTTTTTATTCAAGGATCAATCGATCCAGAGTTCCATCTACAAGAGTGTCGTCTATATGTCAGTTCAAGATCTTTCTGCATGCCCCCCACAAATTCGTTGTCCATCAGTCATCGAGGGGGAGATGAGAGTTTCATCTTCAGACCTGTCATGGCGTGCCGCTGCTATTCGCAATGCCATTCTTGCTCGGGACTATCAATCTGGCGCCCGTGTCGTTCTGCTGGCCAGCAATTGCGCCAATGCTGTCGCTGCGCTTTTGGGGGGACTGGAAACCGGGCTGATAATCGTGCCGGTTAACACGGCGCTGCCTGAACCGGAAAAGAAGCGCATCTTTGAGGACGCGCTACCCGTTGCGATTCTGACAGATCAGCAGAATGTTCACGAAACCGATGGCGTTGATGCAACGGTCGATATTTTGAGTTTGGATGATCTGCTAAAGGAAGACGCACCAGAAGCGTTTGCTGAGATCAAGCCTGAGGCTCCGGCGCTGGTTCTTTACACCTCTGGTTCAACGGGCAATCCCAAGGGTGTCGTTTTTCCGCGATCCTATCTCGATGGCAACGGCAAACAGTTTGGCGAAGAGTTGTTTGGTCTGAATGAAACAGATGTCATTCTGCTGCCCATGGAAGTATCGAGCATCATTTCCATCACGCTGGTAACCGCAACGCGCCATGTCGGTGCGACGCTGGTCATCACTCGCACTCATCGACCAGACGCGATCATAGAGACTTTGCAACGCGCTAAGGTCACCATGATGATGACGGTGACGACCGTTGCCGAATTCGTCCTGAAAATGACCGAAGGCATGGACGATCCGTTTCCTGATCTAAGGATCATGACTATCGGGGGCAACTATGTTTCGGCTGCTCTTTCAGACCGTCTCGCCGTGGCATTTGGTGTGCGTATCGACGTCATCTATGCGTCCACTGAAGTGGCGCCCACAACCTATCTTATTGATCGCAAGAGTGCCCCGGATGGTGCCGCCGGACCTGCTGCACCGGGCGTGGATATAGAGATTGTGGACCCGGATGGACAGCCCGTGCCTCAAGGCGAACCCGGAGAGCTGGTGGTCTCTGGCCCGAAGGTAGCCATCGGCTACTGGACTGGTGAGGGAGATGATTCCATGCATTTCAACGGGCGCTTCGCAACGGGAGATCTGGGTTATCGCGATGAAGCCGGAAACTATTTCATTATCGGTCGTTCCAAGGAAGTCATAAAGACGGGCGGGCTGTCTGTTTATCCGCCAGAAGTCGAGAAGGTTTTGTCGCAACATCCCGGTATTCACAGTGTTGCTGTGCTCGGGAAGCCAAACTCCACTCTGGGGGAAGTTGTGGTTGCCTTCGTTGTGCCCAAGAAGGGGCATACATTAACCTCGGTTGAAATCATTGCATGGAGCAAGAAAAATCTCGCTTCGGGTAAATGCCCGCGGGGCATCAAATTTGTTGATACCCTGCCACAGACCACCACAGGCAAGGTGGCGAAAAACGAATTGAGGAAGCAATTGTGACCGTAACCTCTGGTGAAGGAGCCAAGAGCATCAAGGCCATGCGCGAAGCGCTTGGCTCTGCCGCAAGGGCAGGTGACTTCAACACCATATTCCAAATGCTTGATGCACAGGGCGATTGTCTGCCCGTGCACCTGCAAGTCTATTTCAGGGCTTTGGCACTCGTGCGTACCGGTCGTCCGACAGAGGCGTTGGAGGTGTTGGAAAATGGGCCTGAGAATCAACGGAATTTGGGGTTGCTCATTGGAAGCCTGATCGACGCCGGACAAATTGGAGAAGCTGGCTTGCGGCTCTCTTCAGCAGAGCTGAAACCACATCAGAAAAGAGGGTTCCTTGCCCGACTGGCGCATGCTGCATTCGTTTGTGGTGACTATGGCGCGGCTGCCTATTGGGGCCTTAAATTCAGAGAGGCTGCACCGCGGCCAATGCCCCGATTCAATGCTGACGTGTCCAGTTTAATTCTGCTTGGCGATGTGGAGGCTGTGCGTGAGCGATTGCCTCTGTGTGGCTCAAATCAAGCCGCAATATTGGGGCATGCGCTCCGAGAGGCTGCTGTGGTACTTGATCGTCGGGTAGCTGAGGGCAAAAAAGTCCAATACGCCCTTCTTCAGCCCTTTCTGGATCTCATGCCTGACCCTCCGTCTCTCAAGATCATGCAGAATGCGGCGCGGCAGGGCGCGCCCGTACCCCGCAGGCTTCTTTCGATGATCAGGCGCATGCCTGCCAATCAGGCGCAAAAGCCAAGCAAGGCAAAGGCGGTTCGTGAGCAATTGGAAAAGGCGATAAAGGCGCAGGATTATGAGGCTGTATTTGCCATCCTCGACAAGGATGGCGCGCAGATTCGGCCCCCTCTTCAGACTTACTTCAAAGCAAAAGCTCTTTTGAAAACCGGGCGCCCTGATGAAGCCTTGGAGTTGTTGGCAAAGGCCCCTGAAACAAGGCGACTGCAAATGCTGCGCCTTGGGGCGTTGATTGGCGCAGGTAGGATTGCAGAAGCAAAACAGCTTTTATCCGTCTTGCGGGACTCTTTGAAACCACACCATTTGCGAGACTTCTTAAGGCGTCTGTCGCTTGCGGCCTTCGTCGCTGGTGACTATCACGCAGCGGCGCAATGGGGGCTGGAACTGAGAAACTCTTCACTTCAGCCGATCCGCTATTTCAGAACAGATCTGTCAGCGCTGATCTTGCTTAACGATGTGGAGGCTGTCCGTGAACGGCTTAAGCTTTGCAAGCCGGTACCCGTGCGCAATCTGGGTGTTGCGCTTAGAGAAGCGGCTCTTGTGCTTGATCTCAGGGCGGAGCAGGGGGAAGCGGTCGACTATTCCTTTCTGGAAGCTTTCTTTGCGCTTGCGTCCAATTTTTCCGAGCTTTGGGAAATAAAGCAGAGCATCGTCACAGGATTGCCGGAATCGCCAAAACTGACCGCCATGATTTGGGACCGATTGCGTGATCAAATCTCTCCAGACGAGATTGATCCCAATGCCTTTCCATCTGGAGAAGGGCCCTCTTGCCCCATTGGTCCAAGCCTTTATCTGGTGGCTGACTGGCTGGGTGTGCCAAATGATGAACGTCCGGACTGGCTTGCGCGTGTCGCATCGGCGCAGGAGGCCAACAACAAGCTTGCCGCGGCTATTTTGGGCGTGCCTGCCTATCGGGAACATCTGGCCCGCAGCTTGCCGTCAGTGGACTGGAGTGCAGTGAAACAAAGCCTGTCTGATGGACATCCCGTCATCCTGACCTCAAGCCATGCAAGCTTCAGATTTGCCATGCCGTTGGAATTTCACCGCAGTGGTATTGATGTGCGCATCATCGCCTCCAAGCATGCTTTCGCAACCGTGCCGGAATATGTTGATATGCATTATGCATCGCTGGATGCGCGTCCGGTCAACCTTATGGCGCGCAGGCTGATAGAAGTCCTCAAAGGGGGCGGGTGTACGTTTGTCACCGCAGATGGTCAGTCTGGTGCACAAACAAAATCCTTCCCGGAATTCGGGGTTGACGCCAGATTGCCTGCGGGGGCTTTTGCCCTTGCCCTGCGCTATGATGCACATGTCTACTGGATGGATACCAACTGGCAGGATGGTCAGCTGTCTACCCGCTTGGAACGCCTGATGCTCCCTGAAGGCATCACTGATAAAGGGGCTCTGAGCGATGTGTGGCAGCGAGAGACATTAAAGCGCGTGCGTGCCACTTGGGCCAGCGATGTGCGCAATATCCATATGAACCAAGTGATTGTTCGGGTCTACTGAAGCGCAATCATCAATAGCGGCAAGAGCTGAGATGCCTCGCAATCCATATTGCGGGGCATTTTTGTCTTTGCTCAATGTCTTCAACGTCGGTTTGTGTGCTGCTTTTCGCACCGTTTTCACATTGTGCAGGTAATGTGAAGGTGCTTACTATCCGCAGAATTCTGCGCTTTCCTATCTGCCTTTTGCGTGAATCGGATAGCTTAAAATTTAGATATGCATTTAGGGCATACCAAGATTGAGCAATTGGATCTTTTCTAATCGGATGAAAAGGATCATATTCATTCCCGTAAGAACAAGAAAAAATACACCGAACAGAAACAAAAAGGAAAATATCATGAACTTCTTTAACCGTGCATTTGAAAGAGTTGTCGCAGCGCGTGAAGAACAGGCTCAGCGTTTTGTAGACGAATTCATCTCTGACCGTGGTCTTGATGCTATGATCGACATGTCGAACGATCCTCGTAGCTAATAGCTGCGAAGCTTCTCTTCTGATTATCTTGTTTTTTACTTGATTTCAGAAAGAGGCGACCCGACGGGCGGAGCAAAACCGTCAAAAATTCAGCTCCAAAAAAACAAGCGGGTCTCAAGCCCGCTTTTTTCGTTTTGTGCATATGCTCATTGCATCTGAGGGGTGCTTGCAGCACTAGTGCAGAATCTGAGCCAGAAATTCCTTGGCCCGCTCATGCTGCGGATTGGTAAAGAAGTCGTCCGGCTTCGCGATTTCCAGAATGCTTCCCTGATCCATGAACACGACCTTGTTGGCCACCTTGCGGGCGAAGTTCATTTCGTGGGTCACGCAGATCATGGTGCTGCCCTCGCGGGCGAGTTCAACCATGGTCTCCAGAACCTCGCGCACCATTTCAGGGTCCAGCGCCGAGGTCGGCTCATCGAACAGCATCACTTCAGGGCTCATGCACAGAGCTCTGGCAATGGCCACACGCTGCTGCTGCCCACCGGAGAGCTGAGCTGGATATTTGCCTGCCTGCTCGGGAATATGAACGCGGGCAAGAAAGCGCTCTGCGACCTTTCTGGCATCTTCCTTCGATGTCTTCTTGACGCGCATCTGCGCAATCATGCAATTCTCGAGTACCGTCATATGTGGGAACAGATTGAAACTCTGAAAGACCATGCCGGTTTTCCGGCGCACCATGTCAATTTCCCGCCGCTTGCCGGTCAATTGAACGCCAGCCACTTCCAACTCGCCCTTCTGATGATTTTCAAGGGCATTGAGACAGCGGATCAGCGTCGACTTGCCCGATCCGGACGGCCCACAAAGCACCACCGTTTCCCCTCTTGCGACGGTCAGGTCGATATCTTTCAGCGCATGAAAGACACCAAAAAACTTGTTCATCTTGTTGGCGCGGATGATCGGGGTTGCTTCTTGTTGTGAGCTCGTCATTGTTTCCACCTTCGAGAAAAGGTCTTTAACACAGGAATGGTCTTGTTTTATCCGGGTTCGTCTATTGATCCCGAAGGCCCTGACGATGCGGGGCCTTCGGCAGGTCTGCTGCTTAAAAGAGCCTCAGAAGCGTGGCAATTCTTCGTTTACAACGCCGAGCCATTCTTTCTGGGCAGCCTGCAATTCACCCGAGTTCCACAGCATCAAGAGGTCGGTGTTGAGCCATTGGCGCAGATTGAACTCGCCATGACGCACCCCGATTGCCATTGGTGACTGGCGAACGGCAAATTTGCGGTCGAATTTATCGGTATGCTTGCTGATGGCGATGGCGGCTGCAACGCCCGAAACAATGGCGTCCACTTTGCCCGTGAAGAGTGCCTGGTTGGTGGCGGCATCGTCTTCAAAGCGTTGAATGATCGTGCCTTCTACAGCCCGTTCGGTGATCAGGGTATCATTCGTCGTGGAGCGGGTAACGCCAACGCGTTTGCCTACGAGATCCTTGAGGCTTTCCATGTCAGACTGGGCCGGAGCCAGAATCATCTGTTCGTCAACATAGATTGAATTGGTATACATGACGGTCTTGGCGCGTTCGGCAGTTACTCCGAAGGACGAAATCAGAATGTCGACCTTGCCGCTTGTCAGGTTCGGAATGCGGGCCTGTGATACCTGATCAACGATTTCCAGCTCCACCCCCATGTCGCGTGAAATCAGTTTGGCCATGGCGACGTCAAAACCGGCCGGCTTCATGTTTGCGTCGGTCATGCCATAGGGGGGCGTCGAGAGCGAAATGCCGACAATCAGCTTGCCGCGCTGAATGATTTTCTGCAGGGATTCGTCGGTTGTTTGAGCCAACCCGGCGGTGCAAAGCAGCGCGGTGGCGACCACACTTGCCATTGCGGTTTTCAGTAATTTGATCATCTTTAAACTCCTCCTACGATAATCAAGATTTATGAAGTCTTTTTTCGAGCCTGCGACTGAAGATCGTCAGCGGAAAACACACGAGAAAATAAAATAGGGCCGCCAGAAGATAGACTTGCAGCGGCTTGAAGGTCGCGTTGCTGACAATCTGGGACGTGCGCGTCAGTTCGGTGATGCTCACAACAGAAGCGAGCGATGTATTCTTGATGAGCATCACGAAAAAGCCGACCGTTGGCGGGGTCGCAATCTTCACCGCCTGCGGAATGATGATGAAGCGCATGGAATCAACGCGACTGAGCCCGAGTGCGTGCGATCCTTCGCTTTGCCCCATGGGCACGGAATTGATGGAGCCACGCCAGATCTCTCCCAGAAAGGCCGCGGCATAAAAGGAAAAGGCTATTGAAATGGCCACCAGTGGCGGCACGTCAACGCCGACATAGTTGGCGCCGAAATAGGCGATGAACAGTGTGACCAGCAGGGGCGTGCCCTGCACCACGAAGATGTAGAGCTTGGCGATGCGCCGCGCCAACTTGTTGCGCGAAACCGCCATCAGCGCCAGAATAGACCCGGCGATCGAGCCGCCGGTAAGGGCGATCAGGGCAAGGCCAATCGTCCAGAGAAGGCCATTGAGCATGTAATAGACATGCGCCATGGTAAAGTCTTGAAACATCATGACAGTGCCCTCATCCTCTAAGAAACTTGAAGGGAAAGACCTTGCGTTCCAGCAGGGTCAGACCGCCCTTGAGCAAGGCCACAAGCCCCACATACATGGCTGCAATCACCAGATAGACCTCCATATTGCGCAAGGTCATGCCCTGAATGTCGTTGCCGATGCCCGTCAATTCGGGAACGGATATGGCAGAGACGACACTGGAAGACAGCAAAAGCAGAATGAACTGGGACACCATCGACGGGAACACCGCAGCAAGCGCAGGCTTGATGATGATGTAGCGGAAGATATCAAGAGGCGACATCCCCAGAGACCGCCCCGCTTCCACCTGACCTCTGTCGATAGACTGGATACCCGCACGGATGATTTCGGACGTGTAGGCTCCGCCATAAAAGGTCATGGCCAACACCGCCGAAGGCAGGGGCTCCAAGCTCAACCCGATGGCGGGTAGGCCGAAATAGATAACGAAAAGCTGGACGATGAACGGCGTATTCCGAATGGCCTCGATATAGGCCACCGCAATGAAACGCACCACGCGAAACGAACTGAGCTGCATGACAGCGACCAGCGTGGCCACGACCAGTGCAAAGAGCATTGCGACGAGCGAGATCTGCATCGTCAGGATTGCGCCCGATATGAGCAGATCCATGCGAGAGAAGACGCCGCCAAAGTCCAGATAATTCATTCTATTCACTCCAAATCCATCTTAGAAACCGGCAGCCAGCTTCTTGGAGTAGTCAGGCGCAAAGCTTTCCCCAGTCGGGGTCATTTCCACCGAGCCATGCCATGGTGCGGCCTCTGTCCATGGGGTTGCCATGTCATCGGTCATGGCGTTGAGCTGATCCATCAGGGCAGGGGCGGTTTCCGACAATTCCTTTTCCATCGTGGCGATGTCGGGGAAATTGGAGAAAGGCTGAAGCCAGATGGCCCGTCCTGCGAGATAGCCACTGGCGCCGGCCCTGTAGGCATAGGTCAGCAGGCGGACAAAGTCTTCAGGCGTCGAGCCAGCGCTGAGCAGCACCCATGGGCGGCCGAGATCCTTGGCCATATCATCGAAACGGGCCTGAATGGCCCCCGCTTGCGGACCGTCCGGGTCTGGCACATTGGTGGTTTCGGTCGGCGGTTCAAGCTTGAACACATCGACACCATCAGGGTCCATAATGTCCTTGTCTGCCAGTGAGCCCCTGACCAGCTCCAGCCGACGGGCCAGAAATTCTTCCTGTGTTTCGGACGGGAAGGGATAAACCAGATATTCCAGAATGAAGGGGATGTCATTTTCACGGCAGGCTTTTTTGATACCGTTGAGATAATTGAGCTGGTGCAGCTTGACCCCTTCATCGGCATCGGGGCGATACCACAGATTGACCTTGACGCCATCGCCGCCAATGGTGCGGATTACATCTGGCCCCCAGCCGGGAACGCTGGATGATTTGCGGCCGGTTTCGGTGGTTTCCCATGTTGCCCATTCAGTACCGATCAAAAGGCCCCGGTGGGCTGGTATCTGGGCAATCGTCGGGGCGTAACCCAGTGGAGGATCTACCAGCACCGCCGAAGCCTTGGGGGCCAGATAGCGACCGAGCATCGACTTGACAGCAGCGACATCCTTGAACGGCGCCTTGTCTGTCTTCCTGATTTCCTTGATCGGATTGACGATCGGACCGGTCTGGTCCATGGCCAGCATCTTGAAGCGGCCATTATCGTCCGCCAAGCGGCGCATTCTCCAATATTTACCAGGGGTAATGTTCATGCGTTTCCTCCATTTATCAAAGTCTCGACCTGCTGTCGGTCGGGAATGCTCTCCCAGCCGCTGCCACAAGCGCATTTGAGCGCTGCAGCGGCGCTTGCAAAGCGCGCGGCCTCCTCAATTGTCATTTTCTCGGAAAGTCCGAGGGTGAAGGCGCCATGGAAAATGTCGCCAGCCCCGTTGGTGTCTATCGGGTCCACCTTGAAGGCGGGCACATGGTGGATCTGCCCATCTTCACACCAGAAGAAGCCCCGCTCACCATCGGTTACAGAAACGACGCCTCGGCACATGCCGTCCGCCTTCCTCAAGGCGTCGGACAGGTCGCTATGGTCGGTCAGGCGTCTCAGGCACGCAGCGGAAAAGACCAGATGCTCGGGCAGGTCCAGCAAATTATGCACGGCATTCATGTCGCCCACATCGGCATCCAGAACAGATACGATGCCTTGCCGGTTGGCCGCTTCAAAAAGGGCCGCCGCCCCCTGCCACCAGCTATAGTCTGCCAGGACGCCGGACAATCCGGATACATCCTCAAGCGGCAGCCAGTCTGCCTCATCACCCAGATTGCGGCCAATAAAACCAAGGGCGGTGCGTTCGCCTCCCTGATCGACCAATATGGTGCCCATCGGGCTGCGTCCGCCTTTGACACGAGCCACGCCATGGGTCTTGACGCCGCACTGGGATAAGCGTTCGACGATCCGGTCGCCGACTTCATCCACGCCCAGCCGTCCCCAATAGGATACTTCCGCGCCCAGCTTGGAAGCTGCACAAGCGGCTGTCGCTGCGATGCCGCCACCTGTCATCTTTACATCCATGACGCGCATCTTGGTTGGCTTGTCAGGGATTTCCGGCAAATAGAGGATCGTATCCAGAAACGCGTTGCCGAGTGTCACAATGCGTGTCGATCCGGTCTTTTCCAATTCCATCAAAGGCGCAGATTCGTGAGCTTCCATTGGTCTTCCCTTATTGAAAAGCGATGGCCTCACCTCAGGTTCAAATGCGGCGAGTGTCATGCTTAACGGTGTGGGAAGGGTAAAATTGACCCGACTTGTTGTCAATAAAATTTACATGTAACTTGTAATTATATTTTACATGAAAGAGGGTGGGTGACTTTTTTGGGTAGGACGGTGCAGCAAGTGTTCAGAGCAACTGACGGTAACTGCAAGGGATTTCGCTATGGCTCTATCTCGGGTAAATGAAAGGCAAGCCTGTGGACGAATGACCCGGGGCTGATCAAACCAAAAAGGGCCGGAAAATTCTGCTCTTCATTGGTATTAAGTAGATTGCGCTAAGGCAGCGTGGAAACTGACTAACATGCTCATGAAGGTATGAAATCAAGTGATCTGTAGCTTTCCGATTGGAGAAAAGGCATTGCTCGTTGGGAGATTTTAACCCCAGCGCTCAAAGTGCTGTGCTTCGCAGGAAAGGGGGAAATGGACATGCCTTGTAAAATAATTTATCAAGATGACCTCTTCGCTCTGGCTTGTTTGATTGTTTCCAATTACAAAGAGAGCGAGTTGTTATTAAGATCTTGAACCGAGTGGAAACCGCAAAGCTTGGATATGGCAAAAATACCGGTAATGCCTGCGCGCAAACAGAAACTGTCCGATACGATCTATGCTCATATTCTCTCGCAGATTACTGCCGGGGAATATTCGTCGGGAGACAAGCTGCCTTCCGAAGCGGAGCTTTCTTCGACCTTCCATGTCTCCCGCCCCATTGTGCGCGAGGCGCTCTCGCGGCTGGGCACCGACGGGCTCATCTATTCCAAACGCGGCATTGGTTCTTTTGTGGCGACCAAGCCCTCCAAGCGGCTGACAGACTTTGCCAATGCGTTCGATCTGTCCCGCTTTATCCGGTCCTTTGAGCCACGCATCGTTCTGGAAGTGGAAGCGGTGCGGTTGGCCGCGACCCGGCGTACACGGGCCGAAGTGGAGGAAATAGCAGAAAGCGTCGAGGCTCTCGACAAGGCGATTGCCAAGGGGGAGTTGGGTCAGAAGGAAGACATGGCCTTTCACGATGCCATTGCACGGGCCTCACACAATGATTTCTTTGTCGATCTGCTCACCGATCTGCGTGCTCCAGTGATGGAAACCATGAATATCGGCCTAGAGCTGGCCCGCGAGGCCGCGCCGACCCGACGCTTGCGTATTATCGAAGAGCATTCGCGCATTCGCGATGCGATCGATACCAAGGATGGCGACACGGCAGCAGGCTACATGAAATATCACCTGCTTCAGGCGCGCGCTGCCATGCTGGATGCCCATCACCTCGAAAGCCGCCTAAGCAGCTTTGAGGAAGAGTGACAAGGCCGGAGTTCTGGGGAGGGGCTAGTGCTGGGGCTTTGGCGCCATGGCCGCTCTTAGCGCGTATGCTGCTTGATGATGTCCTTGACCCGCTGAATGGCATCTTCGCTCTTCTTGCTGTTGTGCCACAGGTCAGACGTCACCTTCTGATGCATTTCTACAGATTCGTGGGCTGAGGTGATGGTGCCAACGCCCACCCGGATATTGGCATAGAGGCCCAGACGGAACGGGCTCATGGCGACCACGGAGCTGGGACCATTCTTCAGAATCTGGAAGCTGGCACCCGGCAGGGAATCCTCCACCAGTCCGATTTGCACGCCCATGGGCTGGTCAATCATCATGCGCAAGACATTCTCTGCTTCGATCATTGCTGCTTCTCTGCGCTGGGCCACCTCATCCTCGGGCAGGCCATATTTGCCAACAAGGCCTGTAACCAGCATTTGCTCCAGCTCCAGAGCAGAGACGAGGCTCACAATGCTTGGCCTGCGATAGAGGTAGGCCTCTTTGCGCTGATAGAGGATTTCCAGAATCTGGTCGATCTCTTCATCAAGGCTGTGTTGATTCGGGGCGGCTTCGGGAACGCTTTCATGCAATAGTTGCTTGAGCAGCGAGTCGAAATTCTCTGTTGTGAGCAGAAAGGCCACGGGGCCGAACAGAGCTGTGATCTGGTCCGCGACCGCTTCAATCTGCCGCATCCGCTCGAAAAACTCTTTGGCCGAGCCAATGAACTCCGAGCCGACACCGAAGAGAGAGGCAATCGACACATCAAAAAAGTCGGCAATCTTGCCCAGCGCGTCAACCCGGATAGGGTTGCCGGCCTCATAGCGATAGATGGCGGCGCGAGACAAGCCCGTGGCGGATGCGACTTCTTCAGGTGTTAATCCCTTGCCAACACGAACCAATCTCAGCCGATCACCAATATCAAGAGCCGTTTCGTACTGCTTTGCCATGCATACGTCTTTCTAACTTACTGAATAGTCCGCAATAGCCTTACATTAAAGCCATTGCAATTTGAAGAGACCACAGGCCTGGCGGTTGACGCCCGCCCTCTGGCCGTTCGGGAGAAGACGAAAGCGAGGTTAGCACGCAGAAGGCGGTTATGCAAAAATTCGCACGCATCGCAAAGGTGTTGCGAATATTCTCAAATTTGAGAATATTCTTGACATGGAGAATGGGGCATGGAAAACATAGCAAAAGCGACGCTCTTCATTTCTCACCAAGGCCCCCTTCCAGCTTGAGACCGTCGCACCAAAGAGAACGCGGGAGAACTGCATTGATTAAAATAGAACAGCTCAGCAAGATATATGGGCAAGGAGACGATCAGGTTGTGGCGCTGGAGCCTTTGGACCAGCAGATCAATGAAGGCGAATTCGTCTCTATCATCGGCCCGTCTGGTTGCGGAAAATCGACTCTCCTGCGCTTGATTGCCAGTCTGGAAGCTCCCTCTTCGGGGAGCGTGACGCTGGAAACTGCCAATCTGAAACGGCCTGTCGGCTTTGTTTTTCAGGATGCGGTGTTGCTACCCTGGAAAACCGTTGCTGAGAATATCCGTTTTCCGCTGGACACGACCGGTGTTTCGCGCAAGCAGGCCAACGAAAAAGTAGCTGAGCTTGTTGAACTGGTTGGTCTCAAGGGCTTTGAGAAATCCCTGCCCAAACAGCTGTCCGGCGGTATGCGTCAGCGCGCGGCCATTGCGCGTGCTCTGGCCGATGATCCTCCGATCCTGCTGATGGATGAACCCTTCTCTGCAGTCGACCTGCTCACCCGTGAGACGCTCAATGATGAGCTGAGCCGGATCTGGCAGAAAACCGGCAAGACCATTCTTCTGGTCACCCACTCGGTTGAGGAAGCCGCCTATCTGGGCAGCCGCGTCATGGTCATGAGCCCCCGTCCCGGACGCCTCAAGGCCACCTATGATGTAGACCTTGTCCAGCCGCGTGGCGAGCAGACGAAAAGAGATCCGAAGTTCCTTGATCTTGTGTCCGAATTGCGCACCCTGATGCGGGAGATGACGTCATGAAGGGGCGCATCAAACCCGTTCTGGAATATAGTGCAGCGCTTCTGGTTCTGCTTGCCGCATGGTGGTATGTGAGCGGCCCGATGGGCATGCCCGCCTATCTGTTGCCGTCTCCGGCTTCGGTGGCAGAATTGCTTTGGTCCATGCTGATGAATGGCAAGCTGCTGCCCCATCTTGCCTTCACTGTGCAGAATATCGTTATAGGTTTGGTGGTTGGCTCCGTGTTTGGCGTGTTGCTGGCCTATGCCTTTTTCAAGACGCCAGCTCTGAGTGACTATCTCGAAGGCCCGCTGGTGGTGATCCAGACCGCGCCCAAGATCGCGCTCGCCCCCCTTATCATCATCTGGTTCGGTTTGGGCCTTACCGCCAAGATCGTCCTTATCTTCAGTCTTGTTTTCTTCCCTGTCTTTGCCGGAGCCCTTGCGGGGTTCCGCTCCATCGACAGCCGATTGCATGACCTTGCTGAGTTGATGAATCTGTCGCGCTTTCAGCGCTTTCTGCGGATCGACTTGCCAGCCGCTCTGCCGGGTATTTTCGTCGGAGTCAAGATTGGCGCAATTCAGGCTCTCGTCGGGGCAATTCTGGCCGAATGGATGTCCGGCTCTGATGGTCTGGGCTATCTCATGACCTTCGCCACCGCCACCTACAAAACACCCTTGCTCTTTGGCGCCGTTCTGCTGACTGCGTTTTTGGGGCTCGCGATGCATGCGATTTTGAACGAGATCGAAGCGCGCTTTCTTTCCTGGAGCACCCCGAATGAGCACTAGTTCAAAACCGACAGCGGAACATCCTTTTACCGATGGACGACCGCCGCATCTGCCATGTGGTCCGGGCGATATCTGCGAAGATGTACTGCTGCCGGGCGATCCGGATCGGGTCGCACTTCTGGCCGCGCGTCTTGACGATGTGCGCGATTTTGGCCGACGCCGTGAATTTGCGGTCATCTCCGGCACCTATAAGGGTCATCCGCTGACCATCTGCTCCACCGGCATTGGCGGCTCCTCCACCGAGATTGCCCTGATGGAATTGTCCCTGTTGGGCGCCAAGCGTGTGGTGCGCACGGGGGGGATGTCATCGCTTGTGGCCGAAATACCTACAGGTGCTTTCCTCTGCGTGGAAAAGGCGACAGGCTATTCCTCTCTCGCCAAGCTTTATTCCGGTGATGAAAATGCCACGGCGTATGCGGACCGTGATTTGTATCTGGCTCTGCTGAATACCAATCTTGGCGACGACACACGGATCGTCTCCGGCATGGTAGGCAGCACGGACAGCTACTATTACGGTCAGGACCGGACCCAGAAGCCATCAAGCGGCACGGCCCCCAAAATCAGCTATCTTAAAGACCTGCAAGAACGCGGCGCTGTTGGCGTGGATATGGAATGCCAGACTGTGCTGTCCGTTGCGCCGAGCCTGGGGTTGAAGGCGGCTTGTCTTCTGGGAGTCCATGGCAACCGTGCAACAAATGATTGGCTCGTCGACTATGAGCCCACACAACGCAAACTTCTCGATATTGCTGGTATCGCGTTGGCCAGATCTAAAGACAATCACTAAACCGAAAAGGGAAACCATCATG
The DNA here is from genome assembly GCF_963682185.1 of uncultured Cohaesibacter sp. Classification (NCBI taxonomy): domain Bacteria; kingdom Pseudomonadati; phylum Pseudomonadota; class Alphaproteobacteria; order Hyphomicrobiales; family Cohaesibacteraceae; genus Cohaesibacter; species uncultured Cohaesibacter sp. The sequence continues at coordinate 3,804,233 of NZ_OY821667.1, forward strand.
TCTTTCACCCTCAAAGGACTTGCAGCATCGCTTGCGCTTGTTGCTGCATCCGTTTTCACATCAGGCGCTTCGGCTGCTGATAAAGTCGTTCTGCAGATCGACGGCAACGTCGTTCCTTTCTACGCTCCGCTTTATGCCGGCGTTGAAAATGGCTTCTTTGCCGATCAGGATATCGAAGTTGAATTCCTTTATGGTGGCGCTTCCGACATTCTGACCAACATTGCTGCAGGCAACGTGGATTTCGGCTTCCCCAATGGTGACGCTGTTGTTGCTGCTGCATCCAACGGCCTGCCGATCAAGGTCGTTCACACCACCTACCAGCGCGGCATTGGCGCTCTGCTTGCCAAGAGCGAAAGCGGCATCAAGACCTATGCAGATCTCAAGGGCAAAACCGTTGCAGTAACCTCTCTGGGCAGCCCGAACTATCTTCAGCTGCAGGTTGGTCTGGCAAAGGCTGGTCTTTCTGTTGACGACGTCAAGGTTGAAGTGGTTTCCTCCGGTGCGATCGTACAGACGCTGCAGTCTGACGATGTAGACGCCATCATCTTCTCCGAGCTGCGTAAATATGCACTGGAAGCCAATGGCTTCGACGTCACCATGATCCTCTCCAACGACTTCCTGCCATCCTTCGGCAACGTGCTGGTAACCAGCGCAGAGAAGCTGGCTGACAATCCGGATCTCGTCAAACGCATGACCAATGCAGTCAGCGCTTCCTACCAGTGGGTGATCGATGGTCACATTGATGACGCTCTGAAGATCTCCATGGACAAATACACCCCAACCTGGGTTGACCAGACCGCAATGCTGTCCACTGCCTTTAAAAATACCTTTGTTGCTTCCGTATGGCAGAGCGATCTGACCAAGGAAAAAGGTCTTGGCGCAGCCGATCTGGCCGCATGGCAGAACAACATCGATATTCTCTCTGAATATGGTGTTATCTCTGGCAGCGTAAAAGCCGCTGACTTTGTTGTCGATCCATCTGATATCAAGTAATCGACCATGTTTTTGAAAGCCATCCTTGGCCTCGTAGGAATCACCGCGCTTTGGGGCGCGGCGGTTCCGATTTTCGATGTGCCACACTATCTGCTTCCCGGGCCGATTGACGTTGCCGAACGCCTCATCTTCCTCTTTCAGCGGGGTGATCTGGCATGGCATATTTATGTGACGCTCTCCGAAGTCTTTGGGGGATTTGTCCTCGGGGCCGTGGTGGGCATTGCAGCGGCGCTCGCCTTTGCGCGCTTCCCGTTGATCGAGCGCGTGCTGACGCCGCTTATCCTGCTTCTGCAGACCATCCCGAAAATCGCAATTGCGCCGCTTCTGCTGTTGTGGCTTGGTTTGGGGGCTGCACCCAAGGTTGCCCTCGTTGCGGTGGTTACCTTCTTCCCCGTCATGACCGCGATGCTTTCCGGCATCCGTTACATGAACAAATCCTATGCCGATCTTGCGCATGTCTTGCGCCTGTCGCCATGGCAGCGCTTCTGGCATATCGAATTGCCTGCCGCCATTCCAACCCTGTTTGCCGGGGCCACCGTGGCCACTACTCTGGCCATGACTGCTGCGGTCATCGGCGAGCTGATGGGGGCCAACAAGGGCATGGGCTTCGTTCTGGCAACAGGTCAGGAAAATGCCGATACGGCGACGGTCATGGGCATGGTGATTCTGCTGTCCTTCGTCGGATGGGCTCTGTTTGCCATTCTTGATTTCGCACGCAGACGCGTTGAGGACCGGTTCTTATGACCAATACAGCATCTCTCCTTGAGCGCAGGGTATTTCTCTGCGTCCTCGATTCTGTCGGATGTGGCGGCGCACCTGATGCCGCAGCTTTTGGTGATGAGGGCGCCAACACGCTTCTGCATATTGCTGAGGCTTGCAGCAGGGGAGAATGCGAAGATGGTCGGCATGGGCTTTTGCATCTACCCAATTTGGCCCACATGGGCCTTGGAAGCTGCATCAATCTCGCTTCGGGCTCTCGTGCGCCGGGCATTGCCGACGCGCCGCAAGAGGCCAACTGGGCCGTTTTGCAAGAGGTCTCCAAGGGGAAGGACACCCAGACCGGACATTGGGAACTGGCCGGGCTGCCTCTAGCCAAAGACTGGACCTATTTTCCCGATACCGATCCGGCCTTTCCGGAAGATCTGATGCAGGAATTCATGGCGCGTGCCGGGCTTGAAGGCACCCTTGCCAATATTCATGGCTCAGGCACAGAGATGATTGATCGCTTTGCCGAGGAACATCTGAAAACCGGCTATCCGATCACCTACACCTCGGCTGACAGTGTGTTCCAGATCGCAGCGCACGAAGAGAGCTTCGGGCTGGAAAGACTGTATGAGATTTGCAAAATCGCGGCAGATATTTTCCATCCGCTCGGCGTTGGACGTGTGATTGCCAGACCCTTTGTCGGTTCGCTGGAAACCGGTTTTGTGCGCACCAAGAACCGCAAGGATCTGGCCATCAAACCGGCAGAGCCAACCATCTGTGATCGCGTAATCGCCAAAGGGGGCGATGTGCGCAGCGTCGGCAAGATTGCCGATATTTTTGCCATGCGGGGTATTTCGGTTGTCGGCGCGAAAGCGGATGATATGGGACTGGTTGACCAGCTACTGGACGCCTGCGACACGGCCAAGAGCGGCGATCTGGTCTTTGCCAATTTCGTCGAGTTTGACAGTCATTATGGCCACCGCCGCGACATTTGCGGCTATGCCAAGGCGCTCGAGCGGTTTGACCGGCGTGTGCCCGAGATCCTTGCCAGGTTGAAGGCGGGAGATCTGCTGCTGTTCACGGCAGACCATGGCAATGATCCCACATGGCACGGCAACGACCACACGCGTGAACGTGTACCCCTGCTGATCCATGAGGTACCGCATGGCTCACAATCCCTGAACATCAAGCCAGAGGGCACTCAAGTGATCAAGCCCTTCGGTTTTGTGGCCGATCTGGTTGCAGGGCATCTGGGCTGCTAGGCGCGTCACAACAAGCTGCGCGCCTCCTTGCTGCCAACTATCCGTTTGAGCGAAGGGCCTGATAGCCCTTTGCTGATGCGATCTTCAAGGCTGGATTGCCCATAAGCGCAATGCCAAAGCCAAAGAGCAATCGGCCTTAAGAGGCCGAAGAGATCTCTTTGACAATTTCCTGAGAAATCGAGTTCAGCGCAGCAACCTGATCTTGCGCCGTACCAGTGGAAAAGGCTACGTCAAGCAGTTTGGTGTAGCGTTCGATGCGGTCGATCTGGTCCTTTGCGACGCTGCTGCTAAGGGGTTCGCGATCATAATTGTCGGCGAAATCCTGCGTTATGATGCTGATGAGGAAATAGGGAGCAGCAAAGTCTGGATTTTCCAGAGCGCTTTCCCGTGCGACGCTGGCGCATTTCTTGTAGGCGCTGATGCCCTTGCTGCCATCAATGAGGATGTCGTGGAATTTTTTGAACATGTGATTGCCTTTCATTAGGGTCTTTATCTGGTTTGTTGGGTCTATGTGCCTGCCCGTTATTGGGGGCGAGAGGCACAGTCAGAGATATTGTCTCTTGCTCTTCCTCATCCTTGCGCATCCATCAGATAGGCGTAGATGATCTCCGAGGCGATCATGAAGTCGGAAACGTCCATCGCTTCTGCCGGATTGTGAGAGCCATTTCTGTTGCGCACGAAAACCATGCCTGTCGGCACACCCGCATTGGCAAAGACAGCCGCATCATGGCCACCGCCGGAAGGCATGATAAAAGGCTCTAGCCCCACCTGCTGCATGGCGCCAGACATGGCCTCGACAATGGCAGGGTCGCACAGGGCAGGGGCGGTGCTCAGTTTTTCACCAAGCTCGAAGCGCACCTTTCGTTCTCGCTCGATGGTGCGGATATCCTGTGCCAATAGATCATGCATGCCATCGAGCACCGTGGCGCTCTGGCTGCGCACATCGAGGCTGAAATCCACTTGATCGGGAATGCGCGAGAGGGCGTGGCGTTCCACGTCCGTTGAAATCATGCCGCTGGTCAAAACAAGGTCATCGCCCAGCTGGACGACCGTCAGCCAACTTTCATCGAGGCGTGTCAAGAGATCTGCCATCGCCAGAACCGGATCGCGGCGGAAAGCGCGAGGAACGGCACCGGAATGCCCCGCTTCGCCAACGCAACGAATGGTCTTGTAACGGAAGTTGCCCCGAATGCCCGAAACCACGGCGGCTGGGAGGTCTTTCTGGACCAGCAGCGGGCCTTGCTCGATATGCAGTTCGATATAGGCAAGAACCGAGCTGGCGTCCATAAGCGGCGTGCCATCGCGCACGGGTGCCATATCGATGCCGATGCTTTCCATATGCGCATCCAGCGTCTGATTGTCGCCCTTGTGGCGCGTGCGCAGTTCAGCCTCGCTCAACCGGCCCAACAGGGCCTTGGAGGCAATGTAGCATGGCCCGAACCAGGCGCTTTCCTCGGCTCGCATGGCCAGAACCTTAACCGGCCGCGCAAAAGAGGTGCTTTCGCTCTGGGCGCGTACAAGGCACATCAAACCGGCAATGACACCGGCCAGTCCATCAAAGTTACCACCTTGCGGCACCGTATCCACATGAGAGCCTACCAATACAAACGCATCAGCCTCCGCATCGCAGGGAAGGGAGAAGACCGCGTTCTGGCCCGCATCATAGGTGACAGTCAGCCCGTGGCTGAGGCCGAACTGTTCCAGATAGGCGAGGGTCTTTGTCTCAAGATCGGAGAAGGCAGGGCGGCTGATGCCTTGCGTATCTGCAGAAAAAGCTGCGATTTCGTCGAAGAGCTGAGCCGCCATTGCTTCATAGTCTGCCGCTGTAAGGGCAGGGCTCTGTGTCATGGAAACCATGGTCATTCTGCTGCCTCCGCAAAGAACACGCCGTCGCTGGCTTCTTCATCTCTAATGGAGCCAGTGAGCTCCGAGACGCTTGAAAGTCCCTCTGTGCGAAGAAATGCTTCCAGTTCGCTGATAAGCCGCACCATGACCGTCGGGCTGATAAAGGTTGCCGTGCCAACCTGTACGGCACTTGCTCCGGCAATCAGATATTCGACAACATCCTCTACTGTGGCGATGCCGCCGCAGCCGATCACAGGAATGGAGACCGCTTTGGCGCATTGATAGGTCATGCGCAGGGCAATCGGTTTGAGGGCCGGGCCGGAAAGGCCACCCATCAGATTGCCCAGCTTGGGCTTGCGTGTGTGGATGTCAATGGCCATGGACAGCATCGTATTGGCCACAACGAGAGCATCTGCTCCGGCGCTCTCTGCAGCTTGAGCCACTTCGGTTGTTTCGCCCGTGTTGGGCGTCAGCTTTGCCCAGAGTGGCAGATCTGTTGCTGCCCGCAGCTTGCGCATGACCGCTTCGGTGGTCGAGGGGCGCATAGCAAAGGCCTTGCCGTCTGCCTCGATATTCGGGCAGGAAACATTCACCTCGATGGCGGCCACGCCGGGCACGCTCACCTCTTCGCAGATCTGCGCGAATTCATCTGCGCTACCAGCCGAAATGCTAACCACAAGCGGGGTCTGATATTGATCATAAAAGGGGATGACATTGGTCTTGAAATAGTCGACACCCTTGCTGGGAATGCCGATCGAATTCAGCATTGAGCCGCGCACTTCACAGACACGCGGGGTCGGGTTGCCGCCTCTGATGTCACGGGTGATCGTCTTGGTCACATGTGCGCCCAGTGCATCGATATCAAACAGCTTTGCACAGTCTTCCGAGAAGGTGCCCGAGGCAGGCATGATCGGGTTTTTCAAACGCAAAGCCCCGATATTGACTGAAAGATCTAGCATCCCATTGCCTCCTGAAGATTGAATACGGGGCCTTCCTTGCAGACCCGCTCATGAATGATTTTATCCTTGCGCCGGAAGGACCGGACGCAGCACTGACACATGCCCACGCCGCAAGCCATCTGCTGCTCAAGAGCGATCTGGCCGGGAATGCCATGACGGGCGCAAATGGTTTGCAGCATCGTCAGAAGCCGGTTGGAGCCGCAGGTATAAAAGGCGTCTACGCCCTCCGCCTGGATATGCGCTTCGATCAACTGCTCAAGCGCCTCAACGCCCGAAGTTCCTTCGGAATCTGTGACCGTGATGACCTCTGCCCCGAGCGCCTTGAAATGATCGATGGACATAAGCACCTCAGGCGAGCGCGCACTGCATACGGCAGTGAGTTTGCGCCCCATCTGCTGGGCTTTTTGCGCCAACGGGGCCAAAGTCGCCAGACCAACACCGCGAGCCACGACCATCAGCTTTTGCCAGTCGTCCTGGATGTCGAACCCATGCCCAAGAGGGCCGACCACATTAAGGTTTTCGCCAGCCTCAAGGGCAGAGAGAGCAGCCGTGCCTTCGCCCGCAATCTTGTAGAGAAAATGCAGCTCGCCCGCTTCGGGATAGAAGCCGTAAATGCTCATGGGGCGCCGCAGATAGGGCTGCAAATCCCCTTTAGTCGGACACAAGAGATGGAAGAACTGTCCCGGCTCGCATTTGAGAATATGAGACGGTGCATCCAGCACGATGAGCCTGTATTCGCGATTGATCGGCTCGTTGCTTTTGACTCTACAGATGGTCTCGAAAATGGGATTCAGGGTCATATCGGTCACGGAACTGTTTGGGAAAAAAGAAAAGACTCTCCCTTCACTCCAAAGGCATTTGGAATGAAGAAAGCGGTTGCAGGGAGAATTTGGGGAACGGTTGGGACCGAAAACCTATCTGAAGCTAAGTGTTGAGCTTCGGCGATGGTCTAGAAAGTGGCGCTTTCGCCAAATCGCGTCATGGGAAGCGCGATGTTTTACAACACCAGCTGTACGCAATGTCGGGGTGACAGCATGGAAAAGGCGAGCCACCGGGACGGCGCTCTGGGCAGTGGCGTGATGCTTGAAAAACCGGATGTCTAAAACCCGCAATGTCTGCTTGGCAGATGCCGAAAAGTCGGCGGAGTGGCCAAAGCGCAAAAAGGGAAGATTCATCGCCTGTTCCTAGTTTCGCTGTTGCTTAAAAAAAGAGATTAAACCCGTAGATCATGATTGGTCAAGAAATTTCTCAATTTTGAGAATTTATTATAGCATATCTCGAATATGGAACAATTTGATGACAAATGCCTTGAAATTAGGCAAGAGATGCCGAATGCCGTAATCCGTGCATTGAAAAAAATGAACGTTGGTTCGTCGGTCACTGGGCGTAATGCGCAGAGAAGGTGGAGGAAAAGATGCCGCCGGGCTGAAAATCAGGCGCGCAAAATGGTCTTTTCAATAAAGTCTGCAGCCTGATCCCCTTTGAGGCTTCGCCGCCAGAGTTTGTCTGTCATGGCGCCATAAAGGGTCGTGGCTTCCGGAGCGGCCGAAATGGTGGCAACGCCAAGACGGATATTGGCAAAGGCCCCCAATCGGAAGGGGCTGACGGCGACCTGCGATCGGTCGGCCTGTTTGAAAATCTGGAAGCTGGCACTTGGCATGGAATCCACCACGAGACCGATTTGCGTGCCGATTGGTGGTTCGCGCAACATCTTGACGATATTCTCGATTTCCGTTCTGGCTACCTCACGGCGCAGCTTCATGTCCGCCTCGGGCGGATCATAGGCTCCGATGAAGCCGTTCCGGAAAAACTGCTCCAGCTCCGCTGCAGATACAAGGCTGATGATGCTCGGCCTTCGGGTCTGATAGCAAGCCTTGCGCGCATGCAGGATGTCTAGAAGGGCGTCAATATCCTGCAGTGCCTTGGCGCGGTCTTCAACATCAAGCGGGATGCTTTCCTTGAGAACCTCAGGCAGTATGGCATCGTAGGCGTCAGTGGTGAGCAGATAGGATACCGGGCCGAAAAGAACGAGAATCTGGTCTACCTTCTCTTCGATCTGGCGCATGCGTTCAAAGAAGCTGACAGCCGAAGCGATATACTCAACCCCGACGCCAAGCAGCGTGGGAAGAGAAATCCCCAACAGGGTCGCGATCTTGCCCAGCGTATCGACGCGGATCGGCTGCCCCAATTCGTAGCGATAGATGGCTGCGCGTGAAATGCCTGTCTTTTGAGCGACTTCCTCTGGAGAAAGTCCGGCACCGACCCGAAATGCCTTGAGCCTCTGCCCCACCTCTTCGATCGATATCCCTTGCCCGATGTCCATGCAACAACCTCAATATACGACCGGGCCAAGCGACAATGACTCGGAGCGAACAAATCACGCCTATGCTTGTGTATGCCATTTTGGAAGGTGGCAATCAATTCTAAATTTTGAGAATATTCTTTATCGAGAGACAATGCGGGGAATTTGACTCTTATCGGAATCATGCTCGTGGGCAGAAACCGGAATAGCTCTTGCGGCAAGAAGCTTCATGCGATTGTTTCTGATCACAAATTTTAGGCTTCAACGCTGGATAAATTCCAATTATGCATCTTCAAAACGGAATATTTCAGCGCATCCCTCAATATTCAAAAAGGATTTCTAGCCTTTGTGGTCAAGGCGAAAGAGTGTATCAGAGCGATTGACGTGTCGCAGCTGACACAGTATTTTGTGATCACAATTTAATTTCAAGATAGCTCTGAGGCCAGAGCTCTGGATAGCACCCATGACTGAACCATTTACGCTCGGCATTTTGGAAACCGGGCGACCACCCGAGGCACTGGCAGGAAAATTCCCCTCCTATGCTGAAATGTTTGCCCAAATGGTCGGAGCGACCGCACCCGCGCACTGGAAATTTGAGTATTATGTGGCTCTTGAAGGCGCGTTGCCGCCAAGTCCCGACACCTGCAATGCCTGGCTGATCACCGGATCCAAATTTGGTGCCTATGAAGACTATCCATGGATTCATGCGCTCAAGGCCTTTATCGTCAAGGCCTATGCAGCAGGGGTGCCAATGGTGGGTATTTGCTTTGGGCATCAGATATTGGCTGAGGCGCTCGGTGGCAAGGTGATCAAATCGGAAAAAGGCTGGGGTGTCGGTCATCAGGCCTATCAATGGAGCGCGACCAAACCCGATTGGCTGGCCTCAACGGATCTTGCCGGACAGGATGCCTTTTCCATACTAGCCTTCCATCAGGATCAGGTGGTTGAAGTGCCACCGCAAGCGGAGGTGATCGCGTCGAGTGATTTCTGCCCGGCAGCAGCGCTCGTCTATGGCGATCAGGTGCTTTCCTTTCAGGGGCATCCCGAATTCAGCGCCGACTTCGTTGCAGATCTGATCGAGGAAAAGCGTGATGATGTTCTGGGGGTGACCATCGCAGAAAAGGCAGCCACGTCGCTCGCGCAACCAATTGACAGAGTGGCCATCGGTGCGGGGATCGTGGAATTTCTGAAAGCGCGAGAAGCCGAATGGATCAACAAAAAGGCGGCAAACGCCGGATAATATAAGATAAGCGCAGAGGGGCGCAGCAATCATGTTGGACAAACGCAAATTCTTTATCGGCGGGGAATGGGTAGACCCGATCTCTGCTACGGATCTGGATGTCATCAATCCAGCAACCGAGGAGGTGATCGCGGTTATTTCCATGGGAAGCGAAGCCGATGCCGATGCGGCTGTCAAGGCTGCAAACGCCGCTTTTCCGGGCTTTTCAAAAACAACCAAGGCCGAGCGTCTCGATTTGCTGGAAAGCATTTTGTCCGTTTACAAAACGCGTTACGATGAAATGGCCGAAACGATCACCGCCGAGATGGGGGCGCCTTGCAAGCTTTCTCATGCGGCTCAGGCCGGTGTCGGGGTCGGGCATCTGCAAGGCTTCATTGATGCGCTGAAAGAGTATGAATTTGAAAGCACCTGTTGTGGCGATATCATTCTGCGCGAACCCATCGGGGTGTGTGGCCTGATCACGCCGTGGAACTGGCCGATGAACCAGATGGTGCTGAAAATCGCTCCGGCGCTGGCCGCTGGCTGTACCATGGTGCTCAAACCATCCGAATTGACGCCGCTCTCGGCGATGCTCTATGCGGAAATCCTGCATGAGGCGGGCGTGCCAAAAGGCGTGTTCAACCTTGTGAATGGAGAAGGACCTGTGGTCGGCTCGGCTCTCTCTCGCCACAAGGACGTGCAGATGATGTCCTTTACCGGCTCGACCCGCGGCGGTGTGGCTGTGACCAAGGATGCTGCGGATACCGTAAAACGCGTGGCTCTGGAGTTGGGTGGCAAAAGCCCGAATGTGGTGTTTGCCGATACGCCAGACCTGCAAAGCTCGGTTACCCGTGGCGCACGCGCCGTGTTCAACAATACCGGTCAGTCCTGCAACGCGCCAACCCGCATGCTGGTTGAGAAAAGCGTCTATGACGAGGCAATGCAGATCGCCAAGGCCGCAGCAGAAGCAACCGAGGTCGGCGATCCTGCCAAGGATGGACGCCATATCGGTCCGCTGGTGAGCCAGATGCAATATGACAAGGTGCAGGCTCTCATTCAGAAAGGCATTGATGAAGGCGCCACCCTGTTGGCGGGTGGCACTGGTAAACCTGAAGGACGCAATGTGGGCTATTTCTGCAAACCAACCGTTTTCGGCAATGCCACCAACGAGATGACCATCGCGCGGGAAGAGATTTTCGGCCCAGTGCTGACCATGATCCCGTTTGAGGGCGAAGAGGAAGCCATCGCCATTGCCAACGATACCCCCTATGGTCTGGCTGCCTATATTGAAACGGGAGATGATGAGCGTGGTATGCGCGTCGCCAAGGCCTTGAGGGCTGGCATGGTGCGCCTCAATGGCTCCGACATCAATTGGGGCAGCCCCTTTGGTGGTTATAAGATGAGCGGATTGGGCCGTGAAGGCGGCCATTTCGGCATGGATGATTTTCTTGAGATCAAGGCGGTCTCGCGCCCCTGATCGGGAAGATCAATTCCAGACGACAAAGGGGCCGAAAGGCCCCTTTTTTACAAAGCAAATCTCAAGATGTTTTATGGTCGTGCTGGCGTGCCGATCCTGTCGCGCATCTTGTAATAGAGCATCGCCATGACCAGAAGGGCATGGCGCAGATGCCGTCCTCCGGGGAAGGGGTAGGTCGGTACATGTTCCATGGCGTCAAACCGGCTGGCCTGTCCGTCAATCAGGTCGGCCACCAGCTTGCCGGCGATGGTGGCAATCGCCACTCCATGGCCGGAGAAGCCGCTGGCATTGATGATATTCTTGTCGAGCTTGGCAAAGTAGGGCATGCGGTTGACCGTGATCCCCAGCGTGCCGCCCCAGCCATAATCGATCCGGGCGTCCTTCAATTGCGGATAGATTTCCAGCATCGGCTGACGCACGAAGGACTTGATATCCTCGGGGAACTTGAAGCTATAGGTTTCTCCTCCCCCAAACAGCATACGCTTGTCTGCGGAAAGACGATAATAATTGATGACAAACTTGCTGTCTGCCACGCCGAGATCATCCCGGATCAGCTCCCGCGCCAGCCCTTCATCGAGCGGTTCGGTGGCGATGATATAATTGTTCATCGGCATCACACGAGCGGCGACCTTCGGGACCAGACTTTCGATATAGCCATTGCAGGCGATGATCAGATGCTTGGCCTTCACGTGGCCGTTCGCGCATTTGATCGTGATAGTGTCTCCCTTTTCAATGGCCTGCACTTCGCTATTCTCGAAAAGGATCGCGCCTGCCTTACGCGCAGCAGCTCCAAGACCGAGGGCATAGTTGAGCGGATGCAGATGGGCGGCAAACATATCCACCATGCCCCCATAATAGGCGGTCGAGCCAACCATCTCCTCCACCTCAGCCTTGTTGACATAGCGAATATGCTCATAGCCATATTCGCAATTGAGCTTGTCAACATAGGCTTTGGAGTCTTCGGCATAATGGGGCTTGTGGTCGGCGTGCAGCGTGCCGGGCTTGAGGTCGCAGGCGATGTCGTGATCCGCAATCAGATCCTTGACCATCTGGATGCCATCCACCGCGATATTCCACAAAAGACGGGCATCGGCGGTTCCGACCATTTTCTCCAGCGTATCTTGCTCTAGGCGCTGCCCGGTGCAGACCTGACCACCATTACGCCCCGAAGCACCCCAACCCACACGATGGGCTTCCAGCAGAATGACTTTGTGCCCCTGTTGGGCAAGATGCAGGGCTGATGAAAGCCCGGCATAGCCTCCACCAATCACGCAGACATCACATTGTTGCTCTCCCTTCAGAGAGGGCAGAGGATCGTGCGGGTTGGCTGTGGCGGCATAATAACTGTCTGGATAGGTTCCCTGCTTGTCGTTGCCATGCAGAAAACCGCCCTTGGGGCTGCTAAGACTCATGAAAGCACCTATTGCAATGCGTGCTGTGTGGGAGAGGCTTTGCGCTTGGGTCTTTGGCCTTGACCCGATGCCTCTCCTCCAGTGCATGTTTGGTTGGGCAGACTTATTTATAAAGATCGCGGGCCTTGATGTCGGCCAGCGTCAGATCAAGACATTTGGCGGCTTTGCTGACCAGCTCATCAATTTCGCTGTTGGAGATGACCAGTGGCGGCGCGATAATCATCGTATCGCCCACATGGCGCATCACCAGCCCGTTATTGAAGCAATGTTCACGGCAAATGAGACCGACGGTTCCCTTGCCAGCGGCAAAAGGCGCGCGGGCAGTTTTGTCTGGCGTTAGCTCAAGCGCGGCAACGAGCCCCTTGGAGCGGGCTTCCCCGATCAGTGGATGATCGCCCAGTGCGGCCCATTTCTCTGCCAGATAAGGTGCTGCCCGGTCGCGCACGCCTTCAACGATATGCTCGCGCTCCATGATTTCGAGATTCGTCAAGGCTGCTGCGCAGGCCACCGGATGGCCTGAATAGGTGTAGCCATGGGCAAACTCGCCCCCATGAGCGATGAAGCCTTCGGCCACACGATCGGAGACCAGCACACCTGCTATCGGCAGATAGCCAGAGGAGAGCCCCTTGGCGATGGTCATCAGGTCGGGTTTGATCTGGTAGGTGTCCGATCCAAACCAGTTGCCCGTACGCCCGAAGCCGCAGATCACTTCATCGGCAATCAGCAGAATGTCGCGTTCATCGCAAATACGCTGGATTTCCGGCCAATAGCTGTCCGGTGGAATGACAACGCCTCCAGCCCCCTGAATGGGCTCGGCAATAAAGGCGGCAACCTTGCCTTCGCCGATCCGGTCAATTTCTTCCTCAAGTGCCCGGGCGCGCATCAGGCCGAAGTCTGCCGGATCCATGTCCCCACCTTCGCCATACCAGTAGGGCTGGTCGATATGGGTGATATCGGGAATGGGCAATCCGCCCTGCGCATGCATGCCCTTCATGCCGCCCAGAGAGGCCGCGGCCACCGTAGAGCCATGATAGGCATTCTTGCGAGCGATGATGACCTTCTTGTCAGGCTTGCCCATGCTTGCCCAATAATGGCGCACCATGCGCACCACCGTGTCGTTGGATTCCGAGCCGGAATTGCCATAGAAGACATGATTGATATGAGGTGGTGCCAACGAGGCAAGCTTTTCCGAAAGGGCCACCACTGGCGGGTGGGAGGTCATGAAAAAGGTGTTGTAATAGGGCAGCTGCTCCATCTGCCGCATCGCAGCTTCCTGAATTTCCTTGCGCCCATAGCCGACATTGACACACCAGAGCCCGGCCATGCCATCCAGCATCCGGTTGCCTTCACTGTCATAAAGATACACGCCCTCGGCACGGGTGATGATGCGCGCGCCTTTTTCGTTGAGCTCCTTAGTATCTGTAAAAGGATGCAGATGATGGGCGGCATCCTTTTGTTGCAGCTCTTGGGTCGGTGGCAGGTTGGCCATGAAAGTCATGTTGGTCTCCCGTCTCTGGATGCCGCTCTTTGATGGCGGCTGGGCAGATGGCGATTGGCAAAGGCAAAGGGTGAATTAGACAGTCAGCAGCAAGTGCTCGCGCTCCCATGGGCTGATGACCTGATTGAATTCTTCCGATTCATGCAGCTTGATCTGGCTGTAGATGGTGACGAAATCCGGCCCCAAAAGATCATGCAGCTGCTCGTTCTTCTCCAGCCGCCCAAGCGAATGATGCACTGAGCGCGGCAGCGAGAAGGGCATGTGATGGGCATGATGCTGCAATTGCGGCTTGGGCTTGTCCTTGTTGATGATGCCCAGAAGGCCGCAGGCAAGGCTGGCGGCAATCGCCAGATACGGGTTCGTATCCGCGCCAACAAGGCGGTTTTCGATGCGCCGGTTCTTGGGCGAAGAGTTGGGAATGCGCAAGCCAACGGAGCGGTTGTCAATGGACCATTCCAGATTGATGGGCGCCGAATCGCCCGCCAGCAAACGGCGGTAACTGTTCACATATGGCGCAAGGATGCTCATCACGTCCGGCAGATATGTCTGCTGGCCTCCGAGAAAGTGGTAAAACAGCTCGCTCGGCTCGCCATCATCATCGGAGAAGACATTGGCGCCGGTCTTGGCGTCCACCACGCTCTGATGGATATGCATGGCGCTGCCCGGCTCGTTATCCATCGGCTTGGCCATGAAGGTGGCATAACAATCATGCCGGAAGGCCGCTTCACGTATAAGGCGTTTGAAGACGAAAATCTGGTCAGCAAGATCAAGCGGATTGCCGTGAATGAGGTTGATCTCAAGCTGTCCTGCGCCGCCTTCCTGAATGACCGTGTCGATCTCCAGACCCTGCGCTTCAGCGAAATCATAGATATCCTCTATAATGCGGTCATATTCGTCTACCGCAGCAATGGAATAGGCCTGCCGCCCAACAGATTGCCGTCCGGAGCGCCCGATGGGGGGCTCAAGCGGATAATCAGGGTCGGAATTGCGCTTGGTCAGATAGAATTCCAGCTCCGGTGCAACAACCGCATTCCAGCCCATGGCCTCAAAGCCCCCGATCACACGGCGCAAAACGTTGCGCGGGGCCAGCTCCACCGGCTCGCCTTCCAGCGTGTACAGATCGTGGATGACCTGCACTGTCGGGTCATTGGCCCAGGGCACTGAGCGCACTGTGGAGAGATCCGGCACCAGCTGGATGTCCCGTTCCATCATGAAATCCTGCCGGTCTTCCATTTCGATATAGGCGCCGGTGATGGTCTGGAAGAAAATGGATGTCGGTAGATAGGTCGGATTGAGACCTGAAAATTTCGAGGCTGGCATGGCCTTACCGCGCGCGATGCCCACGATGTCGGGCACGACGCACTCTACTTCATCAATATGGCGAGAGCGCATCCATTCGCGCACTTCTTCTGCCTTTTGCGGCAAGGGAATGCCGTCTCCCAGACTGCTATTGTCGGACGGGGTAGGGATAGGCGCTTTGGGTGTCTTGTCTTCTGAGCTGGTCATGAAATTACCTGTTGAAGTCAAATCGCAGCCAGTGCGATTGCATTTGTAACGTACCGCAGGATGTGATCACAAAGCAAGAAAAATTTGTGATCACAAAATGAAGGGATTCGCGCTTTTGTTGCCCTGTTCCTTCCGCAAAAGCGCAAAGAAAGGCCGACAACGGTCAGTCTGCGGGTAATCGGGGGATTTGGAAAGAGGTTGTCTTAAAGATCGTCGCTCAGCAGCAAGGTGCCCTGATGCACATCTTCCGAGATGGCCGTGCGCAAGGCTGCGCTATCGCCCTGTTGCAGGGCTTCAATAGCCTGTTTGTGTTGATCAATCAGGTTTGCCGTGCCGTGTCGTCCGTAAACAAGGCGCATGAAGGGACCAAATTGCATCCAGACATTTTCCACCAGTTTGATGATGACGTCGGACTGGGCCATTTCGTAAAGGGCAAAGTGAAAAGCGTGATTGCCCCGCATATAGCCTTCGACATCGCCATTTTCCAGACAGGCGTCGATCGCGTCATCAATGGTGATCAAACGTTGGATATCGGCCGCTGTCACATTGGGGAGGGCCATCTCTGCCAGTTCAGGCTCTAGCAGGGATCGCGTAAGATTGATCTCGTGATATTTCTTCTCGGTCATATCGGGAATGGAAACACGCCGATTGCCGTGACTTTCAAGGGCCCCTTCCGCTGTCAGGCGGCGCACTGCTTCCCGCACAGGCATGGGAGATACTTGCAAATTATCTGCAAGGCCACGCAGAGTGACGGCCTTGCCGGGTCGAAAGCCACCAAATAGCAGGCGTTCGCGCAAGGCCTGATAGATCCGCTCGTGCGCGGTCAACGGTTTGGCATCTTGTCCATCCGCTCTTTCGATTGTTTTGTCGGTTATTGCGATCTCGTCCTTGGTCATGGCTCCTTTATACTGGTGCTTGTCGGTCATGCAAAGAGAATTTGATCGAAAAGGCTTGCAGCAGGGAAAATTTTGTGATCAAATTTTCCAATAATGGCCAAAAAGGCCAATCGGGCGACAACAGCCCATCGCAATCATCACAATTCCCGATAGAATCGAGGGGACTTACACGATGGCAGACAAAGCAGGCAAGCTTTTCTCCAAAACCGCACTCGCTGTAGCGGCGCTGCTTACCGCAACAGGCACAGGGATCGCGGCGGACAAAGAACTCCATATTTTCAACTGGTCGGATTATATCGACGAATCCATTATTAGCGATTTTGAAGCGGAAACCGGAATCAAGGTCACCTATGACGTATTTGATTCCAACGAGGTGCTCGAAACCAAATTGCTGGCAGGCTCCACCGGCTATGATATTGTCGTTCCGACCGGCACATTCCTTCAGCGCCAGATTCAGGCAGGCGTCTTCCAGAAGCTGGACAAATCCAAGCTGCCCAATCTGAAGAATATGTGGGACGCGGTCTCCGAACGCACCGCAGCCTATGATCCGGGCAATGACTATTCCATCAACTATATGTGGGGCACCACCGGCGTTGGCTTCAACGTAGCCGCTGCCAAGGAACGCATGGGCGATATGCCGCTCAACACATGGGACATGGTCTTCAAACCGGAAGTCGCGGCCAAATTCGCCGATTGCGGCATTTATATTCTGGATGCGCCTACCGAAGTCATTCCGCTGACCCTCATGTATATGGGGAAAGATCCCAACAGCCATGACAAGGACGATATCGCCGCCGCCGAAGAACTGCTGCTTTCCATTCGCCCTTATGTTCAGAAATTCCATTCCTCTGAATATATCAACGCACTGGCCAATGGTGACATCTGTCTGGCTATCGGATGGTCTGGCGATGTCTTCCAGGCCCGTGACCGGGCGGCAGAAGCGGATAATGGCGTCGAAGTCAATTACATCATCCCCAAGGAAGGGGCTCAGATGTGGTTCGACCAGATGGCTATTCCGGCCGATGCGGCAAATGTGGAAGAAGCCCACACCTTCCTCAACTACATCATGCGCCCGGACGTGATCGCCAAAGCCTCAAACTATGTCTATTACGCCAATGGCAACAAGGCTTCCCAGGAGCTGCTTGAAGAAGATGTCATCGGCGATCCTGCGGTCTATCCCGATGAGGAAACCACAGCAAAGCTGTTTGTACATATGCCTTACCCGCCAAAAATCCAGCGTGTGGTTACCCGCGCATGGACCAAGGTGAAATCAGGACAGTAAGGAAGACGCGCCGGGCCTCTTTGGCCCGGCTTTTCCGTCTGAGCCTCCTTTGCGGTGAGGCAAACTGCTTGCCGATTGCAGGGCACGGTCAGACGGTTGGCAAGGCACGCAGCGTGGTGGCCGCGTGCCGGGGCTTCTGCGTGAGCCAATGGCATAAATTGGCATTGTATGTGGTTCGAGGGCATCGCCTAAAGCCTCCCTTTATGGTGTCCATCGGGCATTTGGATAGCGAGAGAGAGAATGAATGGTTCCCCTAATTCCGGATCCGGCTGCAATTTTGCGCCCTGGAGTGATCCGAAAGAAAAACCGCTGATACGGTTTGACGCCGTCACCAAGAAATTCGGCGATTTTGTAGCTATCGACAATTTGAATTTGAAAATTTACGAGCGTGAATTTTTCGCTCTGCTTGGCCCCTCCGGCTGTGGCAAGACGACGCTGATGCGCATGCTTGCCGGTTTTGAACAACCGACCATGGGCTCCATCATGATGCGGCAGCAGCATCTGACAGACATCCCGCCTCACAGGCGCCCCGTTAACATGATGTTCCAGTCCTATGCGCTCTTCCCGCATATGAGTGTAGAGCAGAATATCGCCTTCGGTCTCAAGCAGGAGAAACGCTCAAAAGCCGAGATCAAAGACCGAGTCGAGGAAATGATCGCGCTGGTGCAGCTTCAGGCCTTTGCCAAGCGCAAGCCGCACCAGCTTTCTGGCGGTCAGAGGCAACGCGTGGCGCTGGCCCGCTCCCTCGCCAAGAAACCCAAGCTTCTACTGCTCGATGAACCGTTGGGGGCGCTTGACAGAAAGCTGCGTGAGCAGACCCAGTTCGAGTTGATGACCATTCAGGAGAAGCTCGGTACGACCTTTGTAATCGTCACCCATGATCAGGAAGAGGCAATGACGGTGGCGAGCCGCATTGCGCTGATGGAGCAGGGCAAGCTTGTGCAGGTTAGCACGCCACGGGAAATCTATGAAACGCCGAATAGTCGGTATGTGGCTGATTTTCTGGGCGATGTGAATATCATCGGCGGACACATTCTGGGGCCGGACGACAAGGAAGACGACATCGTTCAGCTCGCATGGCATGAAGACTATGCCCCCTTGCGCATTCGCCTGCCGCAGCCGGTCAACTTCCCTGAAAAGGGAACGGAAAGGTGGGTGGCCGTGCGTCCTGAAAAAGTGCGCATCACCAAGGACTACCCCACCGACACCCACAATATCCTCAAGGGTAAGGTGCTCGATATCGCCTATACCGGCAACATCTCCACCTATCATGTGGAGACAGAAGACGGCCAGATCATCAAGTCGCAGGAAGCCAATCTGGAGCATCTGCATCGCCGTGCCATCACATGGGACGATGAAGTCTTTGTGCATTGGCGCGCAGGCGGCTGCGTGTTGTTGGAGCGATGAGGCCATGAGCGAATTGAGCAACATCACCGAAGGGGCTGGCCTGATGACCAATGGTCAGCCGGACAGCCCGAAAACACAGCGCCGCATGAGCTTGCCAAAAAACTGGGGCCGCTGCCTGCTGATTCTGGTGCCTTATATCTGGCTGCTGGTTCTGTTTCTTGTGCCATTCATCATCGTCGTCAAGATATCCCTGTCTGACACTGCCATTGCAATGCCACCTTATATGCCGACCTTCACTTGGTCCGAGGGCTGGGCGGGATTCTGGGATATGATTTCAGGCTGGGATCTGGAGAATTTCACATGGCTGATGGAGGATGATCTCTATTGGAAGAGTTATCTCTCCAGCCTTGAAATTGCGGTGGTGTCCAGCCTGCTGGCCTTGCTGATCGGCTACCCGATTGCCTATTCCATGGCGCGGGCTCCCAGCGAATGGCGGCCCACACTGCTGATGCTGATCATCCTGCCCTTCTGGACGAGTTTCCTCATTCGCGTTTATGCCTGGATCGGCATCCTCAAGAAAGAGGGCCTACTCAACATGGCCCTGATGCATCTGGGCATCATTGATGATCCGCTGACGATCCTCGACACGGACATCGCGGTCTATATCGGCATTGTCTATTCCTATCTGCCCTTCATGGTGCTGCCGCTCTATTCATCACTGGAAAAGATGGACGATTCCCTGCTTGAGGCCGCAACCGATCTGGGCTGCTCGCCCTTCAAGGCTTTCTGGCTGATCACTGTGCCGCTCTCCATGCCCGGTATTCTGGCCGGTTGCTTCCTTGTCTTCATTCCGGCAGTGGGAGAGTTCGTCATCCCCGATCTTCTGGGGGGCTCCAACACGTTGATGATCGGCAAGACCCTGTGGGTGGAATTCTTCTCCAACCGCGATTGGCCGGTGGCCTCTGCCGTTGCCGTTATCCTGCTCATCCTGCTGGTGGTGCCCATCGTGCTGTTCCAGCGGCAGCAGGAAAAGCAACAGGAAAAGGGAGCGTAACTCATGAGACGGTTCAGCTTTTTCAATGCCTCCGCGCTCACTCTGGGCTTTGCCTTCCTTTACCTGCCCATCGTGCTTTTAATCATTTTTTCGTTCAATGAGAGCCGGTTGGTGACGGTCTGGGGCGGCTTTTCAACCAAATGGTACAGCGCCGTATTTGCCAACAAGGGCTTCATGGATGCGGCCTGGGTCACGGTGCGGGTTGGGCTTGTTTCGGCAACGCTCGCCACCATCCTTGGCACCATGGCGGCCCTGGTGCTGGTGCGGGCAGGGCGCTTCCCCGGCAAAACGCTTTTTTCAGGCATGGTCTATGCGCCGCTGGTGATGCCTGAAGTGATCACCGGTCTATCGCTGTTGCTGTTGTTCGTCTCGCTCGATTTCGATCGTGGCTTCTGGACGGTTATACTGGCTCATGTCACCTTCTCCATGTGTTACTCCGCCGTGGTGATATCCTCGCGGTTGGTCACATTCGACATGTCTCTGGAAGAAGCGGCCATGGATTTGGGCGCAAGCCGCATGGCGACTTTCTTCCAGATCACCGTGCCGATCATTTTGCCATCTATCGTGTCTGCATGGCTCTTGAGCTTCACATTGTCGCTGGATGATCTGGTGATCGCCTCCTTTACCTCCGGTCCGGGGGCGACGACCTTGCCCATGAAGATCTATTCTCAGGTGCGCCTTGGGGTGACCCCTGAAATCAACGCCCTTTCAACCATCCTCGTGGTGCTGGTTTCAACGGGTGTCATCGCCGCGTCGCTTCTGACCAAACGGCGCGAAGTGCAACGCCGTCGCGAGGAGAGGGCTGCAGTTGCCGGTGGCTAAAGGGGTGCTCTTTAGGTTTATGGCTTGAGCTTAGGCTTATGGCGACTTGAGAAACACCTGAATGACAAACAAGGTAGAAGAGCACGCAACGGTCTCAGGCGCGAAACCGTTGCTTGCAAGCGGCTAACCCTGTAAGCCTGTTTATCCAATCGATCCGGGCTGCAAAGGCCAATTGAACAAACGAGACACTCATGCTGAAGACCGAAAAGACAAACCAGCAAACCATCAGCTTCAAGGCAGAGGCCGAGGCCTTCCTCAAGGCCCACCCGGATCTGGTCAAGGTGGAAATGTTGTTGCCCCGCTTCTGCGGCTCCTTGATGGGCAAATGGTTGCCTGCAAACATGCTGACAAAGCTTGCCGATGGCGCCGTGCGCCTGCCCCGTTCCACTGCCGCGCTCGATATCTGGGGCGATGATGTGCCTGCAGTCGGCATTGCGCTGGAGAAGGGAGACCCGGATGGGGTTTGCATGCCGGTGCCTGGCACTCTGTGCATGGTGCCATGGGCCAGCGAGCCCACCGCGCAGGTGCTGGTGACCATGAAGGATCTGGTGACGGGGGAAGACTGCGGCTATGACACCCGTGGCACTCTCGCCCGAATGCAGCAGCGTTTTTCTCAAAAAGGGCTGACACCGGTCGTTGCCACAGAGCTGGAATTCTATCTCATTGATGGCGAAACAACCGCCACCGGTCATCCGCAAGGACCCATGGTGCCCGGTCTTGGCGAACGCCTGACGGGCAGTCAGGTCTATAATATGGACATCATCGCCGCCTTCGAGCCGGTTCTGGCCGAAATCTATCAGGCCTGCCAGATCCAGAATATTCCCGCCGAGACGACCATTTCCGAATTCGGTCCCGGCCAGTTCGAGATGAACCTGTTGCATGTGCCAAGCGCTCTGGAAGCGGCGGACCACTGCATGCTGTTCAAGCGGGTCGTGCGCAATGTGGCGCGCAAGCATGGCTTGGATGCCACCTTCATGGCCAAACCCTATGCCCATTCGGCGGGGAATGGCTTCCATATCCACATGTCTGTGCAGGATGAAGAGGGCACCAACATTTTTGGCGGCGACAGTGACGTTGAGGCCAATCTGCCCTTGCGCCATGCTATCGGTGGCTTGCTCAAACATATGCGCGAATGCCAGATCCTTTATGCGCCTCATGCCAACAGCTATCGTCGCTTTCAACCCGAAAGCTATGCGCCGACGACTCCATGCTGGGGCTATGACCATCGAGCCGTGGCCATCCGCGTGCCCACCGCCAAGGGCGCAGCGGCTCGCCTTGAACATCGGGTTGCGGGGGCGGATGCCAATCCCTATCTGGTGATTGCATCCCTTCTGGCAGGCGCGCTGACCGGATTTGACGAAGCCATCGATCCAGGTGAGCCGGTTGAAACGCTGGAGGATGTGGCAGCCAACAAGCCACTGACGCCCATCTGGCAGGAAGCCATCGCCAGTTTTGGAACTTCTGAGTGGGCCGAGGCGTTGTTCGGGCAGGATTTCCATGTCTGCTACACGCACTCGCGCGAAGCAGAGGAACGGATCGTATCGGCAGCCATCACCGATTTTGAATGCCGGACTTATCTCAGAATGGTTTGAGCAAAGGGGGACGGTGCTGCGCGTAAAAGCAACCGTCATCACCAGAATATATTCATTTATTTATAGGGTTGCACGGAAAGCCGAATATGCTTCAGGATTGCTGTGGTGTAGGCTTGCATTATAGGGGAGAAGAGAAATGTTAGAAAATATCTATTGGATCATCTTTGGGGCGGTTATTGCTCTGGGCGCCTTCTGGCTGTTCATGATGTGGTTTCGATCGCCAAAGGATGGCCGCTGGTCTCGTGGAGGGAAATAGACCGGAGCGGACCACATATGCCAAGGGGCGGTTGCCTGAAGAGGGAAAAGCTGCGTGCTTTTCACAGGGCGCAAGGATTGGTCCCTGCCGCAAGGCGTCTTCCTGCATGACCTGACTGCCGCGTCTGGTATGTGAAAAATTCATCGGGTGACGGGGCTTAATCGGCCTGTCGTCCGGCTACGCATGTCAAACTTGCCGCTCTTACAGATTTTCCCTTGCCTCTCACAAAAGAAACTCTCATAAATGCGCCGACGTCCGCACAGGCGATCTCTTGTGCTCCGAGGCGTCCGTCTGCAAGAAAAGCCGCACATGAGAGGATCCGCCATGGCCATTCGTCTTGACGCAACCGATAGCAATTTCGATGCCGCATTTGCTGATTTGCTGGCAATGAAACGGGAAGTCTCCGATGATGTCGATGCCATCGTCTGTGATATTATCGATGAGGTCCGGGCGAGAGGCGATGACGCCCTTTACGATTATACCGCCAAGTTCGACCGTTTTGACGCGCGCTCAAAAGGCCTGCGCATCAGCGAGGCCGAAATAGAAGCTGCCGTCGCCAAGGTTGATCCTGAGGTGATGAAGGCGCTGGAAATGGCCGCAGAGCGCATCCGCTCTCACCATGCACGCCAATTGCCGAAAGACGATTTCTATGAAGACGCGCTCGGGGTTAAGCTCGGCTCGCGCTGGAACGCCATTGAGGCGGTCGGGCTCTATGTGCCCGGCGGGCTGGCGGCTTACCCCTCTTCGGTTCTGATGAATGCGGTGCCTGCCAAGGTGGCCGGTGTGGAACGCCTTGTGATGGTGGTGCCAACCCCTGATGATGTGCTCAACCCGCTGGTGCTGGCCGCAGCCAAGCTGGCTGGTGTGGACGAGATCTACCGTATCGGTGGCGCACAAGCCGTGGCAGCGCTGGCCTATGGCACGCAAAGCATTGCGCCGGTCTACAAGATCGTTGGTCCCGGCAATGCCTTTGTGGCAGCTGCCAAGCGCCGCGTCTTCGGGCTCGTGGGGATCGACATGATCGCCGGGCCATCCGAAGTGCTCATTCTGGCCGACCAGAATAATGACCCTGATTGGCTGGCTGTCGATCTGATGGCGCAGGCCGAGCATGACAAGGTGGCGCAAGCCATGTTGATCACCGACGATGCCTCCATGGCCGACGCCGTCGAGGAAGCCGTCAAGCGGCTGCTGACCACGTTGCCAAAGGCGGAGATCGCCGGAGCGAGTTGGGCCGATTATGGCGCCGTGATCACTGTGCCCGATTGGGAAACCGGCATGGCGCTGGCCAACCGCATTGCCCCCGAGCATCTGGAGCTGGCGATGGATAACGCCCCCGATTATCTGGACAAGGTACGCAATGCGGGCGCAGTGTTTGTTGGCCATTACACTCCGGAAGCGGTGGGCGATTATGTCGGCGGCTCCAACCATGTCTTGCCAACGGCGCGCTCGGCTCGGTTCTCATCCGGTCTTTCCACGCTTGATTTCGTCAAGCGCACATCCGTGCTTGAATGCAACGTGGAGAATCTGCGCCAGATCGGCCCTGCGGCCGTGACCCTTGCCCGTCAGGAAGGGCTGGAAGCGCATGCCCGCTCTGTTGCTAAACGACTGAACATGGAATAACTGGCCGGAAAGCTCGAATTTCGTGCTACCCCTTAAGCAGAAAGTTTGACTCAAGCAGCCAAGTTGGGCAAACATGCCTGCCGAATGCTCGGGAAAATAACGCATGGTGCAAAATGGCTGAACGGGAAGAGGAGGTTGATCATATGCAGACCTCCGATCAGCAGCAGGGCGTAAAGTCTTGCGAAATGAATGCTCAGGATACCGGTCAGGGACCGTTTTCCCTTTGCATGATTGTGCTGGACCCGACATCCATTCAACCGGCCACTCCCGATATCGAGCATGAGCGCTCGGTAGCGATTTACGATCTTGTCGAGGAAAATAATTTCCACCCCGTCGGTCATGACGAGGGCGGGCCCTACAGGCTCGATCTTTCCATGATCGAGCGGAAACTGGTGATGGACATCAAGCTTGAGAATGGCGACCAGATCGCCACGCATATTCTCTCCTTGACCCCATTTCGCCGCATCATCAAGGATTATTTCCTGATCTGCGATAGCTATTATGAAGCCATAAAAACCGCCACGCCGAGTAAGATCGAAGCCATAGATATGGGACGTCGTGGATTGCACAATGAGGGATCCCAGATCCTGCAGGCCCGTCTCGATGGGAAGATCGAAACGGACTTTGCCACCGCGCGGCGCCTATTTACGCTGATCTGCGCATTGCATTGGCGGGGGTAGCATGGTTCTTGGTCTCATTGGGCCCGATCTTCGCCCCGACTCCATATTGTTTGCCTGCGGCATGAATGCCATTCGCTCGCCGATGGCGGCAGCCCTTGCCAAACATCTTTTCCCCGGCACTTTCTATGTGCAGTCGGTCGGTGTGCGCTGTGGCAAGCCCGACCCTTTTGCTGCGGCTGTCATGGAAGAAATCGGTCTGGACATATCCGAGCATGAACCCAGCTGCTTTGATGATCTGGAAGACAGCTATTTCGACCTGATCGTCTCGCTGGCACCTGAAGCTCACCACAGGGCGCTTGAATGGAGCCGTGGGCATGCGGTGGAAACGGAATATTGGCCGACCATGGACCCAGCTCTTGTGACAGGCTCACGCGAGCAGATCATGGATTCCTATCGTGCAGTGCGTGATGGTCTCATCGTTAAGCTCAAGGATCGCTTCGAATGGATCACCGACATCAAGGCGTGACGCACCAAGGCGGGGGAAGGGCCTCGACGGCTCTGCCAGACAAAGAATTCATGAAGGTCTACTGAAGAACAGATGAGACTTTCTGCCGCTCTAACGGCAGATTTCGCGAAAAATGCGTGAAGCGATTGCACTCAAATCCGCTTTGGACTAGATTGCGCGCAATCTCATTGATAAGAACGGAATGCATCGGGTCGAATTCTTGCATGGATGCAAGCGGATTCATGCTAAAGTCAATTATCAAGCAAATCTGCGGGATGGATGGGGATTGTAGCCAATTCGGGCGCAAGGCGCTCACGCATTGGTGGCCTTACCGTCTCGCTCCTCTTGCCAGAAGCCACAAGGGCATGTACCGAATGTGGCCAAATCGGGCAAAGGTGAAACAAAGATGAGGATTATGCGTTGTTGTTGCGCATAGTCTTTTCTAACAGAAAAACAACCTAAAAGGATTGAATTACGCTTATGGCGAAAGAAGAAGTATTGGAATTTCCAGGTGTTGTAACCGAATTGCTGCCAAACGCCACTTTCCGCGTGAAACTGGAAAATGACCATGAAATCGTGGCTCATACGGCAGGGCGTATGCGTAAAAACCGTATTCGCGTGCTGGCTGGCGACAAGGTTCAGGTGGAAATGACTCCATATGACCTGACCAAGGGTCGGATTACCTATCGCTTCAAATAAGAGCTCAGCGCAAGCGGGAAGCTGTCCGCTGCGCGCTCTTGTTCTGTTTGGCCTGTCATTCCCCCGCCAAGGGGCGGCCAACGATTTCTTGAAGGCGGTGAAAATGGCGCAAAGGTCTTTTCCTTGCGTTCAGGCCGGCCCGTTGGGGCAGGTCCATCTGTCATTGTGTAAATGCCTGATGCGCATAGGGGCCGTGCTGCCCGTTGCGCTCAAGCCCTATGAATATTGATAGCGTTATGACTGATTCTCATCGCCTTGTTCTGGCGTCTGCCTCACCACGCCGTTTGCAACTGTTGCAGCAGATCGGCATTGAGCCCTATGCGCTCAAACCAGCAGATCTGGACGAAACACCGCAAAAGAACGAACAGCCGCGCGCGCTGGCCAAACGTCTTGCCGAGGCAAAGGCCGAAGCGGTTTACAAGGCCTGCAAGGATGATCCAGATCTGGCAGGGTGCTATTACCTCGCTGCTGATACCGTCGTCGCCGTGGGGCGTCGCATCTTGCCAAAGGCAGAATTGGCAGAAGAGGCCTCCCTGTGTCTCACCCTGCTTTCAGGGCGGACCCATAAAGTCTTTTCGGGCATTTCTCTCATCACTCCGAAGGGAAAGACGCGCACCAAGGTTGTCACCACCAAAGTGCGTTTCAAGCGTCTCAACCATGATATCGACCCCTATATCGCTTCGGGCGAATGGCGCGGCAAGGCGGGCGGCTATGCCATTCAGGGCATCGCCGGAACCTTCGTGGTCAATCTTGTCGGATCTTACAGTTCGGTTGTCGGCCTGCCGCTGCATGAGACGGCGAATCTGCTGATCGGGGAGGGCTATCCCCTGCGGCTAAAATGGTTGGGAGGCGTTGAGTAAAGCGACCAGTCTGAAGGCGCACGCCTCCTGATGCGTATTGAGGATGAAGCAAGCATGACAAAGAAACCGGAAGATGAAAAGGCGGCAGCAGGCGGCAAGGTGACCGGTATGCGTCGGTCTCGTCCCTGTCCGATCTGCTCCAAGCCCTCAACAAAAGAAAACTATCCCTTCTGCTCGGATCGCTGCAAGCAGGTCGATCTCAGCCGCTGGCTGACTGGTGTCTATGCCATTCCAGCAAGCGAAGAGGATGATCCTGACGAGAGCGATTTCGATCTGCAGGATTAAGGGATGCGCGCATTTTCTTTTTGAACGACAAAACAAGGACATAGTTATCTCCTTGGCTGGGTGTTAGCGGTTCTTTGGCAGTTTTTAGCGCGTGTCTTTGAAACTTTTCCTCACCAGAAGAAAAAAAATGCGAAGCCCTGTAGAAAACATCAAAAGCGCACTGGACAGGGCTATATGAACCTTCTATAACGCCGAAACAAATTGCAGGGTTGCTCTGATAACCCAAGCAAGCGCTTCTGTCAGAAAGCTTTTTCAAAGCGAAATGATAGAGCAGATGCCCGGATAGCTCAGTTGGTAGAGCAGCGGATTGAAAATCCGCGTGTCGGTGGTTCGAATCCGCCTCCGGGCACCATTTTCCTAAACAATCTCAATGCTTTAGAAGAACTCTTCTTCGCCCTCTCGGTTTGTGTTTTAATCTCGGACTGCTCTCGGACTGCATTTTGTATCTGCTTCAAGCCTTCCATATTATGAGTTTAGGATTCTCCGGTTGCGATGGGCAATACTTTAGTTATGAATTAAGCGGAAAAAGCATTTTTTTTATTTTGAAACGACACCACCTCTATGGGTTGCCTTTCTGATCTTCATATTCGAGAGATGATATCTCGAACGCAATAAATGCGCTTTGAACTTTTTATTTTTTTTCATCGGAAAACGAAACCATTTGAGACCTCGTTAGAAAAACTGAGAACGAGGTTGAACAATGAACATCTATAATACGGATCGTTTGGTTTCCATCACTGAAGTCTGCCGACTGCTCAACCGGTCAAAAGCAAGTATTTATCGTGATATCAAGCGTGGAGCTTTTCCGCGTCAGATCAAGATTGGTTGCTCTGCCAAATGGCGCATGAGCGACATCGAGAGCATTATCAGAAAATCACCGGAAGAGCAGAAGTGATCGGTCTT
Organism: uncultured Cohaesibacter sp.; assembly: GCF_963682185.1. Classification (NCBI taxonomy): domain Bacteria; kingdom Pseudomonadati; phylum Pseudomonadota; class Alphaproteobacteria; order Hyphomicrobiales; family Cohaesibacteraceae; genus Cohaesibacter; species uncultured Cohaesibacter sp. Next base: position 3,832,152 of record NZ_OY821667.1, read on the forward strand.
TTGCGATTGTATTGGACCTTATCTGCTTTTCGGGAAAACGTAAGAAGTTTTACGCCTTCTCACGAAATCAGCATATTTTCTCAATTGCAGCGCAAACAGATCATTTAATTTTGTTCTCTTCAGTTTTGGCGAAGTGTCGGCGCCATGTCGGCAGCTGGAAATGAAGATTTTCCACGTTATTACAATTGGTTATATCCAGAATGTCGGCCTTTTTACTGCCAAGGGAAATCTGTATAGCCAAAAGTTATCGATATAAGTAAAATATAGATGTCAAAAAGCGCAAAAACCGAAGCAGCAACGAAAAGCTTGCTCGATAGAATTCGAAAATCGTCGCCCAAGGGCAAAAAACCGCTCTCTGAAGCGGATATAAAAGCTCTTTTTCAAATGCTCGCGTTCAAAGCGGAGCCCGAGCAGTATGAAATGTATCAATTGTTGCCGGAAGGATCATTCTTAAAACGCCTATGCCGTCATTTCGACGAAACTGACATCAGTTATGAACTTCCAATTTTCCACGTTATTTCTGTTGCTGCGTCCTTTCTGACGCAAGGAGGTGCCCACCTTGATGTTCCCGGCGTCGGAGAAATCCTGCCGACGCTTTGGCTTATTGGGCTGGCTCCATCAGGATCGGCAAAGACATTGGCTACCAACGAGGTGGAAAAGATCTTGAAGCAAGGGTCAACCCCTCTGGTTCGAAAGCTCGCAACCGGGTGTACCGACGCGGAATGGATCATTGAATTGCATAACAACAACGGAGCGTTTTGGTTTCAAGACGAGGTTGGCAAGGAATTCGCGAAATACCGCAAGCCTGGTCCTTACTCACGTATCAAAGACTGGGTCTTGTATGCATATTCTTATGAGGAAATTGCCAACAGGTTGAAAAGCGAGTCCTCCAAAATGGTGGTTAAAAGACCTCATTTTACTTTCCATGGCCTCACAGTTGATGAAACCTGGCGCAGCGATATCGACATCACAAGCATGTTAGATGGCTTTGCGCAGAGGTTTTGTTATTACTTTGCCACCCGTCGTCGCGGCACCGACATGTTCGATCATCTATTGTATTTCGCAGGAGAACACTTTGATCGTCAGCGTCAGGCTCTTGCTGAGATTTGGGATGCTTTGTGTTTTCAAAAGGCAGCATGCGGTAAATACACGCTTGGCGCAGATGTAAAACCTTATTTGGAGCAATGGTGGCTTGGGCTGCGGGAAACCTGGGGCAACAGCTCTCTTCCTCCATCTTTTATTCGGCGGATTGGTTTCGCAGTTTTTCGGTATTTGATTGTCTTTCAGTTTTTGCTCGGCAAATCTAGCAATCCAATTGATTTGGAAACCGCCGAAATAGCCACCAGCTTTGCCGAGTTACATTTGCACAGCACGCTGGCGCTCGTGCAAATGTACCATGCTTCGGCAACAAGCAATATACAGCTCATAGCTTCAAAAATGAAATCGCTGAATGACAATGGCAAATCCTCAGCATACCGCGATGTCTCTAGGAGCATGAGTACACCTCAAAAGCAAAGATTTTCGCCGGGCGAAATCAAGTTAATTGTGTCTCTGCTCAAACAGATTGAGCATATGCCACCTCTGTTTGATAAAGCAGATGATTTAAAGACGATATCATCAGCTCTAATCGCCGAAAGAGATCGCGTTGAAGACAAATTGAAACTCAATGAGCGAAAGCGCAATGAACGGAGGCTGCGTGATTTGAAGAAAAATATACAGCCTTAGTTGACATGCGGGTGGTATCGTCGCCGATTTGGACACGGCGGCGATAATGGTATCAGCAAACATGAAATTCCTGAGTTTATGTTCGGCAGCTGTGAATTGAAAATTTATGTTTAATGTTGTATTTTTGAAAAACAACATTATTTACCAAAGGAGATCTGCGAAGACTTAGGGGGAACTGGTATATTTTGACCAGTAATCCCGTTCTAGGCAAAATAAGTGGCGTATCAGCGTTGTCCGTTTCGGGAATATATTTGTCTTTCGATCTTCGGTGCTGGTTGTGTGTCGGTGATTTTATCTGAGCGGCTTGAATTAGTACTGTTTTCTAACAATGCGTGAAGCTTCATTTCGAACAAATCCATCATTTCGCATCCAATTCTGTATATGGCATTTCTGGGCAAATACAGGGCATTCAGATCGCGAAGGTCATAGCGCTTCATAATGTGAGCTGCTCTATGGACAATATCCATCAATTCTATGCGTTTCCGTCCGAGCAATGCCGCATACTCTTGATCTGCTTCTGCGCCCTCCAATAATTCGCGTGCGCGTCTCCAATCCTTATCCAGAAGTTGGTTCGCATCGACATTTCTCCGGTATTCCTCTGGTACAAACTGGATTTCTTGTTCATACCGCTTCTGATAGAGATCCATTGTTGCCTGAGCGAACTCAGATATCCTTTCCTGATTTAGCTGGATATTGCCAAAATCCATCATACGGTGATCTCTCATATATGAGAGCATGTTTATGCAAAGATAATGTTGGCTCTTTTGTCTGCTGCAAGAATGTGAAGCCATTATTTTGGTATTCATTTCAGTTTCCCTATTTCAATAAAGAAGTTCAATAAAGGATATAGGGGTGAAGGCGCACAACGGATAAAACGATGTTTTATCCTGAAGGCCTGCAATATAGATGTCACAGTTTTCTCTAAGGCATTCGGTAAAAACTTTCTCGAAAAGATGTAGATCAGAAAAGCGTGTTGCCAGAGTAGGACAGACTGAATCTCACCTGCGCTATATCACGAGGATGCAAGCTGCACGTATCGTTTTGCGTAAGAGGCTTTCTGCCTCATCAGATGCCGCAATCGCAGAACAAGCCGAGGCCGATGCGTTGAAACGTAGGGGGCGGGTCTGTGAGCGACTGATTGTTGCATTGCCGCTCGAAGCATCGCGAGAGCAAAGGGAAGCATTGGTCGAGGCGTATGGCGATCACCTGACCAAAGGAAAAGCCGCCTTCATTGTGGCTATCCATGATCAACACGGCAATGACATTAATAATCCTCATGCCCACTTCGTGCTGTTTGATGCATTTGAGTGCTCCGGAGGGAGAGGAAGACCCAAGAGCGTATTGGGTTTTGCCCGGAAGAATGCCATTGAGAATGCCGCGAGGGATTGGGCTGAAATCCATAACCGTATGATGCTTGAGTGGGGCTATGGCAAGTCTTCAACGATCAGCCATTTGTCATATGCGGACAGGGGAATTGACAAGGTTCCAACCATTCATGAAGGCCCATCCTCCCGATCCATATCCCCTGAAAAGCGACAATCAAAGAAGGAATGGCGTCACGTTGATGAAGGCCATACTCGCTCGGAAGCCAACAATATTATCCGTGAAATAAACAACCTGATTGAAAGGACCGATAATGTCAACAAATCCAACAATCGACTGGGAAGACCTGATGAAATCGACCGAACGCGCAGCAAACGCTGCTTCCAACAGGAGCGAGAGTGCGGTGGCCGGGCTCGCCTGCCTTTTGAAGGCACAAGAAACTCACAATCAAATTCTTCGGGTGAAATTGCCGGAGACGCTGGAGAGACTGGAGGCCCAAAATGTCAGCACGGAAAACCAGATGAACAGTCTGACCCAAAAGGTCGATCAGCTTTCGGAAAGCCTAACACAAGAAACGACCAAGGCCACATTCCCCCATTTCTGGATTTTATTGCTCGTGTTTTTCGTCGGCGTCGTGTCCGGAGGGTATTTCGCGAACTGATAATGCTTCGCGACACTCTCAAGGCCAGACACGAGAAGCAATTGAAATCATCAATCAGTTCTCAATCAGGGCCATTTGAAAAAGAGCCGCTTTTACAATCAGATCTTTCCACCAACAGCAATTCGAAAAGGAGAGAACAAATACCAAAAATAGAACAAAGATGAAACAAAATCCGTTGCGCCCTGAGTCATGCTTTGCCATAATGTCAAAAAATGACACAGTTTTGATTCAGGAAGAATTGTTTTGAAGAAAGAGTTGAAAACCGATTTTACGCGATTGAGGGAACAAGCTGGCCTCACTCTGGAAGAGGCTGCCGAATTTACGAAAGTTTCGCTACGATCAGCCTATCGTCATGAAAATGGAGAATGCTCTCCATCTCCTCTTGCCTTGGATCTTTTGTCGAAATTGGCCGAAGAGAAAAGAGATTCTGTCGGGTTTGAAAGGTTCCGATTTATCGACCTCTTTGCTGGAATTGGAGGCCTGAGAGTCGGATTTGAGAATATTGGTGGTAAATGCGTATTCACGAGCGAATGGGATAAATACGCCTCGGAAACTTATCGCAAGAATTTTCCAGATGATGGAAGCCATGTCTTTGCAGGTGATATCCGCGAATACACTGAGAACGACGAAGCCCTTGCCCGCATTCCAGCGCACGATGTTCTCTTGGCTGGCTTTCCATGTCAGCCTTTCTCTATTGCTGGAGTTTCCAAGAAAAATGCTTTGGGAAGGCCGCACGGCTTCCTGGATGCAACCCAGGGAACCCTTTTTTTTGAAGTTGCCAAGATTATCAAACATCATCAACCGAAAGCCTTTCTTTTGGAGAATGTAAAAAATCTTCAGCGTCACGACAAAGGCCGGACCTTCGAGACGATAATGCGCGTCTTGCAAGATGAGCTGGGCTATCGGATTGAAACAAGAGTTATAAGTGCAAAACCTTGGGTTCCTCAAGGACGGGAGAGGATTTTCATTGCTGGGTTCTTGGATCACGAGGCCGAATTTTCTTTTGATGACGTCGTGTTTCCAGATGGCCCTGAGCCGACATTGGCAAGCGTATTGCTTCCCAGTGTACCGGAAAAATACACCTTGACGCCGAAGCTTTGGAAATATCTCCAAGATTACAAGGCAAAGCACACAGCCAAAGGGAATGGCTTCGGATTTGGTTTGTTTGGTCCAGGCGATGTCGCCAGGACACTTTCTGCACGATATTATAAAGATGGCTCCGAGATATTGATTGACCAAGGAAAGGGTAAGCGACCCCGCCGTCTTACTCCCAAGGAATGTGCACGTCTTATGGGCTTCGAGCGAGGAAATCGAGTTTGGGAAATTCCGGTTTCAGATACCCAGGCTTATAAGCAGTTCGGGAATGCAGTCGTGGTCCCTGTTGTTGAGGCAATCGCAGAGGCAATGAGCCCTTGGTTGCCAAATGGTCAAAGTGACGAGGCTGTCACTTTTGCCGAAGGTGATCGCATGGAGGATAAAGCCGTGGCCAATGGCTGATATTGTCGCTGCGGATGTGCGAAGTCGGATGATGTCGGGAATCAAGGGCAAGGACACGAAACCCGAACTCTTGGTCCGTAAAGCCCTCCATCGATCAGGATTTCGTTATCGACTACATGTGAAAGGGTTACCGGGAAAGCCTGATCTGGTCTTTCCAAAATGGCAGGCGGTTATTTTTGTGAATGGCTGTTTTTGGCACGGACATGACTGCCATCTGTTTCGGTTACCTGCGACAAGGGCTGATTTCTGGCGTGAAAAGATTGCCGGAAATGTTGAACGAGACGATCGGGTAGTGGAAAGCCTTAAAACTGCGGGCTGGCGGGTTGCGATTGTGTGGGAGTGCGCTTTAAAAGGGAAGGAGAGGCTGGATATCGAAGAAGTTCTGTCATTACTTGCCGAATGGCTTCAGGGAAATGCCGGCACGCTCGAAATTCGTGGAGTTGCGGCATGATTGAAACCCTTGAGGCATTGTGTGGTTTGATGAGGCAGGATGGTGCCGAACTCATCTACACCAAAAAACTTTCTCCGAACGATAATTCCAAAAACCAGGTTTATCTGGGTGGAGATTTTTCTGTCCTGAACATTTTACCCCATGGTGCTGTCGAGACTGACGAAACGGAGATGGCCGGAAGTGTTCGGCATCGCGCCAAGGCTCCTGTTGAATTCTACTGGATAGATGAAGAAGGCAAATACGAGGCTCCAAACTGCCAGCTTATTCTTTACCCAAAGTATCCAGAAGTGAGAATGTCTGGTTTTCTGAAGGGCTGCCGAAATGCACCTGGAGATGTTATGCGGGTGAGGGATGAAGGGCGTGTTCTTTTCTTCGGTGTCACAAGGGATGGTCGGGTTCTGGGCTATGCAGCTGCTGCAGACAGTTCACTGGCTAGGGCTGTTTATGCGCAGGACTTTTGGGAAGAAACAGGGGTGTTTCTCAAGATACCGACGTTGCCGGGTGAAGGTGACTCTCGCTCTCGCCTGATTGACACATTGACCGCCATTTATCGAAAACACTGGATACCGTCCCAAAAGATTGGATCAGATGGACTCCCGCATCCCTACATGGCTCGCAACGGCGGAGGATATACCCTTGAAGCAGAGCTTGGGATTTCCCCCAACGGATACGCCGAACCGGACTATCTTGGCTGGGAAATCAAACAGTATGGTGTAAATGATTTTGAGACCTTCAAGGCCAAGACCCCGGTTACCCTGATGACGCCAGAGCCGACAGGAGGATGCTATCGGGAAAATGGCGTAATCGAGTTTCTCCGGCGATACGGTTATGCGGATAAGAGCGGCAAACCTGATCGTATCAATTTTGGTGGAATTTATGCCTGCAACAAGGCTGCCCATGCAGAGACTGGCCTTAAACTCCGTATGATCGGTTACGATGCAGAAAATTCCAAGATAACGGATATGAGAGGCGGGATTGCGTTGCTTGATCAGAGGGATGATCTGGCAGCATTGTGGAAGTATTCAGGCATCATAGAACACTGGAACCGCAAACACGCTCAGGCAGCATATATACCATCCCTGTTTCGAAACCCTCCTCCAGAATACTGCTATGGACCGAAAATCCTGCTTTGCGAAAAAACCGATTTGACCCTTTTTCTGCAGGCGGTGGCTGACGGCGTGGTTTATTATGACCCCGGTATCAAGCTGGAAAAGGCTTCAACAGACAGGCCTGTAGCCAAAAAACGGAGCCAATTTCGAATCCGGCACCTCGATCTGACGCAAATGTATCATCAGAGTGAGATTGTGGAACTGACACTCTGACGGCCAAAGAAAGAGATAGTTATGAATTTTGGGACCGAATTTTGGTCAGCTATTTGCGGTGCAGTTGTTGGTGGCTTGATTGCTCTTGTTGCTCAGCTTATTGCGATAAAGTCAGCGCGAAAAGATAGGTTGGCGGAGAAAAAAGAAGTCAAGATTGCGCTTGCCCATTCTCTGATATTCAAGGTTGCCCGCATCAACTCGAATCTTTATTGCCTCCATCTTCATATTGAAGAAGCGTTCGCGAAGGTTGACGCCCGGTCGCATACAGAGCCATGGTCGTTTGTATTGCCTTTAGCGAGCTTGCCAGATGACGTGATCTTCTCACCAGAAGAGATGTCAATAGCTCTATCTCTCGATATTGCAGATCTGACGGACAAAATAATGTCTCTTGATGCAATCCATAATAACTTAATTGATTTTTTTGAATTATATCGCCATAGGCGAGCCGAGCTTGAAACAATGTTGCCAGCAAACATGCATGGTAACACTGGGACAACTACCCTTACGGAAGAACAAATGGCGCTCGCTCGACCCCAAATGGTGATTTTGAACCAATTAGTTCAGGACACCCGTATTCGAGCTCAGCAAGATTATGAAGAGTCCATAGATGTCTTGAATATCCTCATCGACGCGCTGAACGAAAAATTCGGGCTAACTTTAAAAATGGAATTTAAGGCGGAAAAAATCGCTGCACTCAAAGAAGTGAAGAAGCAATAATAATACTTCGGGTGCTTGGTTGTGGCGTTAACGCAGTTTTCAAACACAAAAGCCGCTCAACCTGCGAAGGGAGCGGCTTTCAAATCAGGGCGGGATTCGAACCCGCGAGACCCAGAAGGCCCGTCCCATTTTCAATGGGATGCAATCGACCACTCTGCCACCTGTCCACAATCAAGATCGTGGAGGAACCTGATTTACTACAGGTATGTCGGAGCTTGTAAATGCAACTTTGGATTATAAGCTTCCTCGATATGCACAGAGTTTATCCGTAAAGAGACTGCTTGCACTCGACTTTTCATCGGCCATTAAGGCCAACAAAGAGGGGCGGCTTGACACTTGACGGTCCGCCGACCCTCTTTGTTTTTTATTTCTCACCCACTCGGCGAATGAACCTGAAGTTTTCAGGTGTGACTTTTGGAATAACAGCCGATTGTTCAAAGACCACTGCTTCAAACGCTTCCTGAAGTATGTTTAGAGCGGCAACGATTGGATTCTCTTGTCCGGTAAGAATTTTCTTTGAGACGAAATAGTTAATTAATGCACCACTTGTATCTGAACTGGACAGCGGATTTTTGTGATCGAGAATCTCATCGATAACATGCAAGGGAATCTTCAATTCCTTTAGGAGGGTAGATCCAGTGCGCCGCAGGTCATGACGCGTCCAACCGCTGGTTTCGCTCGCTTCCTGCACTTGTTTTGAAATGCGCCCCCAGTTGCCCAGTTTGCCTCCATCACGATTTGGAAAAACAAATGCCGAAGGATCGTCTTGATCCGATCCCGGAAGAGAACGCAAGAGCTCAAGTGCGGCAAAAGAAAGAGGTAAGGTTTGAGTTCTGATTGCTTCTTTTGATTTTGTGTTTGGTTTGAACCAGGTTCCGTTCTTGAAATCAATGTGCCCCCATCTGGCCTCCGCCACTTCTTCGCGGCGGGAGAGGGTCAAAAGCAAAAAACGCGTTGCAATCGGACCGAAGTCCTTTTCCAGTGGGATCATGCGACGCTGAAGGTCGGGATGTGGTGGATAGGTCAACAACGGATAGATCGCAGCGATTTCGCTTTCCAGCAAAACCCGTTCCCTTCTACCTGTAATAGTTGGATCATCATTCGAGGGATCGACAATTTTGGACATATCCGCAACGTCCAAACGACAAGGTCTTCCGGCTCCGAGTTTTTTATACAGTCTGCCACGATGAGCTGCCCAGTTCAGAACGCTTGATAGATATGACATGGCTTTGGATACCTGACCATTCGCCGTTGTCTTTCCCTTCAATGGGCGCATGGGTTGGTAGGTGTGTGCAACTTCCCAAAGCCTTTGTTCCGAGATAGCTTCAACCTTGGTATCCAGCAAGCATCTGAAAACGCATTCAATAGTGCTGCGCATTTCAGGAAGAGTGCCTTTTTTGCCTCTTGGCCTCCAGCCTTTCTTTGTTCGGGCGAATACTGGCTCCACTTCATTAAGCAAATCTCTCAGAGTGATTGAATTTTGGATGCTTGAATATCCAAGAGAAGAAAAAGCGCTTGCGCCTCTATTGATTTCAATGGTTGCCCTGTGAGCCAGCTCTCTCGCGCTTTTGAGGGACATATCAGGATAGTGGCCAAGCGTGATGGTTCTGTTTTTTCCTGTTTTGTCTCTTTTCATCAGGCAAAAAGTTTTTTTACCCTTTTTCGTGACTCTGATTTTGAGGCCGACGGTTTTCTCGTCGGTAATTTGGATGCGGTCTTTGTTGGTGGACAAGGACTGGATAAGCTTGTCTGTCAAATTTTGTGTGGTTTTCATTTTTTCTCACCGATTTTTGCGATGAGAGGGAATTGGGTTCGTTTCTTCCACAAAAAAAATTATTTTTTGGGACTGCATAGGGACTGCAAAACGGTTGCGCTTCCATGAGACTGAATGAGACGGACTGATACATCATGTTTGGTGTTGTACTGTCTTGAAAGGATTAAAAATATTGGAAAAACATATATTTAATCCTTCGGTCTAGTCTCATGTCGTCTCATGCGGTGTCAAACAGGATCAGTGCCAAAATTGCGAGCAGCGGATTGAAAATCCGCGTGTCGGTGGTTCGAATCCGCCTCCGGGCACCATCATTTTTTCCCAGCCCGTCCCACTCATGTCGACAAGTCCTTGGAATTATGGGATTTTTAGGTCTCAGATTTCTCGGAGTGTGTCAGGCGATTTCACCAGATCCGACCCGTCTGGGGCCATATTTGGTGCCATATTGGGGCCCAAGAGTTTTCATGAATTCATTGATGGCCCCAATTTTAGGGTTTTATGCCACCTGATCGCTCCTGAACCAGGGAGAATGACTGTGGCACTGACAGATCTTCAAATTCGACAACTTCGCCCCAGAGACAAGGCCTATCAATGCACCGATGGTCTCGGGCTCTATCTTGAAGTCTCCCCGAGTGGAGCGAGGCTTTGGCGATATAAATATCGCTTCATGAAGAAGCAAAAACGCCTTTCCCTTGGAAGCTATCCCGATGTGAGCCTTGCTGAGGCGCGTGACAAAAGAAATGAAGCACGAAAAAGGCTTGATGCCGGAGAGGATCCGCTTGCTGAGCGCAAGCGCGAAAAGCTCGTTGCAGCGTTCGCAGCCTCAAACACTTTCGGCGATATCGGTCGAGAATATGTTAAAAAGCAGATTGCTGAAGGAAGGTCGCCCAAAACGATTGAGAAATCCAATTGGCTTATTAGGCAGTTTGCACTGATCGATGAACGACCTGTAACTGAATTAAAGCCTCTTGATATTCTTGCTGTTCTGAAGCGGCTCGAGGCGCACGGAAAATATGAAACGGTTATGCGTTGCCGTTCCTTTGCCAGTTGTGTTTTTCGCTACGCCGTGGCGACGGGGAGGGCAGAGGAAGATCCTACGGTCGTTCTTCGAGGCGCTTTGATCAGGCCAAAGGTGACGCACTATGCGGCTATCATAGAGCCAGACGGTGTTGGCGATCTGCTTCTGGCAATCGATAATTATCCCGGCAACCCCATCTCGCGCATTGCCTTGCAGATAGTCCCGCACATTATGGCGCGTCCGGGAGAATTCAGAAAGGCGCATTGGTCTGAGTTCGATCTTGATGCGGCTATCTGGAAAATCCCTGCGGAGCGCATGAAAATGCGGCGTCCTCACCAGACGCCTTTGTCAAAACAGGTCATAGCATATCTCAAACAACTTATGCCGATGACAGGCCCCAAGGGCTTTGTCTTTCCGGCCTACCATACGACTAAGCGTCCGATGAGCGAGAATACGGTCAATCAGGCACTTAGACGTATTGGCTATGCACGTGGTGAGGTGACTGCGCACGGATTTAGGACGACGGCTTCAACGCTTCTTAACGAGAGCGGGCTTTGGAGCCCTGATGCTATAGAACGTTCTCTCGCTCATGAAGATGCAAACAGCATTCGCGGCATCTACAATCGCGGACGCTATTGGGAAGAGCGCGTCCGAATGCATCAGTGGTGGAGTGACTATCTGGACGAGCTGCGTGAGAAAGCAACAAATAGGTTGTTAACCCGCCGCCGCTGATTGGTGGTTATCATAAAACCTCCTAGCTAGCTGCTTCAGGCTCGGTACCAGCACGCCATCTTGCAGGATTGGCAATCCAACGATTGACCTCTGACTCTCGCCATCCTGCGCCATGGATGCTGATCTTGATCTGTGCAGGAAAGGTCCCTTCGGCCATCTTCCGATAGATGGTTGATCGGGACAGGCCCGTTCTATGGAGAACGGTCTTAAGGCGAATAATACGATCTGGTTGGCTCATGTCTCGCTTGGCTCCGGTTGGTTGTCTCTGACGGCTTCTGAGCCAGAAAGAACCTGTATGTGCCATTGGGCAAGAGCGCTCCGTTAGGGGGCGCACTGCAGCGCAAAAAAGGCGGCAAATCGGATCGGCAGTACACTCAACAGGAAAGGAAAAGAATTAGCATGATGCAGCATGTGATCTTGTCAGGCTGCTCGGGAGGTGGGAAATCAACACTGCTCAATGAGCTCGCTTGCAGAGGTTTTGAAACAGTGCCTGAACCGGGAAGAAGAATTATCGCCCTTGAACGTGAAGGAGATGGATCTGCGCTCCCTTGGGTGAATATCGAAGCATTCGCTAGGCGGGCGCTTGAAATGGCAGCGCGAGACAAGCTTCAGGTCAAGCATGAATCTGAGTGGCAATTCTTTGACCGTAGTCTCGCAAACTCGTGACGTTGAGAAATGTCGCTTTGTACTGAGGTTTGGGGGGGGGCAGTAGCTGCACACTGATCCACAGCCTGATTTCTCCGGAGTTGCGATGTAAACTGCCTCTCCAGCCTTATGTGGAAAGAACTGCAAGCATGGTTGACCTTCGTGGCCAAACGGTTCCCAATAAGTTATCTGCACTATACTACACGGCGCAGAAACAGTCGGTCGTATGCAGCTGGAGGAGTGCTCGTATAGGAGGAGGAAACGCACCATGTCGAACAAAGACCTGCCCAAATACACCCTTTCTCATGACGACAAAAAGGACGACTGGGTCCTTAAGAAGGACGGCTCGGACCGAGCCACCAAGCGCTTCGACACAAAGGCTGATGCTACGAAGGGTGGCGTTCTGTCCGATACGTTAGGTAAAGTCGGCGGCTCTGTTAAAATCCAGAAGATTGACGGCAAATATCAGGAAGAGCGGACCTACCCACGCTCGAAAGATCCGCGCGGGTCGAAGGGATAATTATGAACATCTATCCCGCCTGTTCAATCAAGACGTTGTTGGAATGCTAGCCCAACCAGCTTGTGCGAGTGGTTGAGTATGGTGGGGTTGTCGGCATGTTCTGCCTCGTCACTCATGTGATCGACCAATCTGATCTGCGGGCGCTCATTGTGTTGGGCGATGAGCAACCGGCCTATTATATTGTTAAAAGGCCTGAAGAGTTTAGGGTCCTAGCATTTGATGCAAAGCCGACTTTGGCTTTCGATCCGAAAGGCCCCTTCGAGGCTACGGCCCAATACATGTACAGTGCAATCGGTTGCGTGACTCGCTGCAAGGACCGGTGGCTTATGCGCGTTCGGGAGTATCACACGGACTTTAGACCCAGGCAGGCAAGTTTTGATCTTGAAAGCGGAATGCTGATCAATCTCACGGAAGAACTTAACGGCGTCGCCTTCTTCGGCAAATGGTGCATTACCATGCCAGCTGCCGATGAATTATCGCCTCCAATCGAAGTGACAAGTTTCGAGTGGAAAGAGCCACAGACGCGATTGACAAAGCTCTTCTTTTCTTATTCCCATGCTGATGAAAACTTTCGAGACACACTCGAAAAGCATCTCTCGGCTCTCAAACACGAAGGGCTGATAGACTCCTGGCACGATCGGAAGATTCGGGTTGGTGACGAGTTTGACAACGTCATTGATGAGTGCCTAGAGCGGGCAGACGTCATCCTGCTGCTGATTAGCTCTGACTTCATTGCCTCGCGCTACTGCTTCGAGATCGAGATGAAGCGTGCACTTGAACGTCATGCTGAGGGAACTGCTCGCGTCATTCCTATCATCCTGCGGCACTGCGACTGGAAAACCATGCCGTTTGCAAAGCTCATGGCAGCCCCCACTGACGGCAAGCCAATCAAGGCGTGGGCCGACATTGATGAGGCCTATACAGATGTTACGAGCCATATACGCATGGCGCTCTCCGCCATGAAACCTCGTGAGCAGGCACAGCCAACCGGTGTTATGCTGGCGGGTGGCTGCAGCTTCCAGGCAGCGCAACATCCAGAGCCGGTCAGCAGATCTATCCGCTCCAGTAATCTTCGGGTTCGAAAGAACTTCTCTGAGGCCGATCAGGAAGAATTTCTGGTTGAGTGCTTCAGTTTTATGAGCCGGTATTTTGACAACTCCCTACAGGAGCTAACCGAACGCCATCCGGGCATAGAAGGTCGCTTCCGTCAGATCGATGCTAATCGCTTCACATGCGTCATCTATATGCATGGCAAAGCAGCTTCCCGCTGCAAGATCATGCTTGGCGGCATGTTTGGGAAAGGCATCAGTTATTCGATGAACGACGGCGTGTCAGACAACAGCTGCAATGAAAACCTGTCCGTTCAGAATGACGATCAGGACCTTTACCTGACGCCGATCATGGGAATGCGTTTTCGCGGCTGTGAGCGCGACATGAAGCTAAGCGCTGAAGGTGCGGCAGAGTTTTACTGGACTATGTTGATCGAACCGATCCAGTAGCTATTTGCTCAACAGCGGCCGACAATGCTGGTAACTGGAACAGCTATCACATACGCTGCCCGCTCAGTAGTGTTTGGTGTGGCAAATGCCAAAGTTCAGACTGACTGATAAATGTCTAGATCTAGCATACACGAAAGAGAACGACATCCGTGATGGGCATGGCGCGAACTAAAATAGAAGAAACATATAAAAATTTCCCATATTTTCTACTACGACAAAGATGATCTCATAAACCCTCCATCTGCCATCGGCGAAAGTCTGGCAGCGATGTCCGCTTTCGGGAATTCGTGCGAGGTGCGCTGAGCGACCGCAATGGGCCGCGTTTGCAAAAATAAAGCCCTGATGATCGTTTTGGCATGATGATGCATCGCACTCGACCGCATGGAGCCCAAATTCGACAATGAAAATGGAGGGGCTTTTCGCACGCGATAAGTAGGTGCCACAGAAATCGCGGCCCTTACCAGTCATTCGCAGGTTGCCACAAGCCGCAAGGCTGCTTCCGCATTCTTGCCGTTGGAGCAAGCCGCAGCATTTCATCGCCCCGGTGACAGGTTGGCGGACAATGCGGGCTTTTACCAAGGGCTTGCGAATGGCAGCTATTAGTCGGATCCTCAACGACTTCTGGCTGAAGTGACTAAACTCTATCTATGATTGCGTTCTCTCATATAGGATGATGTCCTTTATCTTATATAGGAGACTCAGATGAACGATAGCGAGTATCAAAGGCAGATGGAATTTTTGGAAAAGGAGCTAAAAAATATAGACGATACGCTCGACACAATTATCAAGCGGACCACAAACGGTGCTTTGCTCAGTTATCCTAATGAATTTAGGGATGAGGAATTATTTTCTCTGCAGGAGAGATGCACAAAGCGTGCTGACGATATTATCAATCGGATGCAGGAGTTACAGGCCATCTTCTGCGGGGCTAAGCAGGATAATAGCGGCCAATGAACGACTTATTATTCCAGAATAGCCGCTTGCCTCCCGTGCTACAGTTTGCAGAGCCAATGGCCTACCGAAGGGTTCTTGAGTTCTTTACGGCCATCATTCGCAATGTCAATACGCGACGTGCCTATTTTGGGTCATCGGTCGAGTTTCTGGACTGGTGTGGGGAGCGCGAGAGGTCACGGACATTAACAGACCTTCACGCCCAACGCAGCGTCCGTCACTTTGGGCTCCTAGCGGTCCGGTGCACCGCGTCATCACCGGAAACACTCATCCAAGCTCGCGTTTAGCAATCGCGGCCCTTACCGGACGCTCGACAGAGGTTACATCCCAGAGTTCTGTTTCCCTATTCCTGCCGTTCAATTAGAGCGCAGCATTTCCGGCGATTGAGTTAATGTCAATTCTGGTGTTTGAGGCATTTCAAGCGGCGGCCTTTTGTTGGTTTGACGGCTTGATGCCGTTGATGAAGTCGCGAAACTCCACCTGAGCATACACCTCATTGGCCACCCGCAATTACTCCCTCGAAGCGGCGCAAATTACACCACGTCCGCGGACACTACCAGATTCAATTTTTCAGGGTGCAGAGCACGTGAATATGTCATTAGGTGTTGTCAATATTATTCTGGTTGTTACTATTTATGAAAGCTCTTTATGGGGGAATAATGATTAGAAGTGCATCGTTTGTTAATTGGTAAGAAACAGAGAGGGGCAGTCTTCAATTGAAGAAATCGAATTCCGCCAATTCCGCTGTAAATAGTAGTAAAGTGGCTGCAAACATCGAGCCACTGCGCAAACGAACATTGACTGGAAAATTATACGAACGCGATGAAAAGATTGAAACACTAATCGCCGAATTAGCGGCTTTATCGCGGGAAGAGTTAGTTGTCAGAGCTGCAATCAAGAAGAATTCTGATCCAAGGTATGTTCCCAGTGAATGTCTTGTTTATTTCATTCGGACGAGCCGTCGCGACAATAACGAGTCATGGTTTGAGCGACTCTATCGAATACTTATTGCGCGCGTGCTGCGCAGCTTGCCGAAGTCGGAAAACCCAGACGGGAAGACCGAGTCGCTGACACGGGGCGTCGTACGCGACAAGGTCTTCAGTCGGTTTGTCGAGCTTCTCTCTAAAGATCGTAGCACCTATGTCGACAAGTTGGACTATTTCGAGGTGCGTTTCTATGGCGCGCTCGCCAGCTTGCGGCGCGATGCGCAGGAGCAGGCGTGGCGCGATGAGAATCGCTCCCGGCCGCTCGAATACGACTTGGAGAGCGGTGAGCTGTCCGCCGAGGTAGCAGCTGCGGCTGGGAGCTACGATCCTTTCGCGGGTTCAGATTTTGATGATGAGGTTTACCGGTTGCGGTTCGAAGCAGCGATTGAAGCTCTACCACCAGAACAAAGTAGGATCATTCATATGTTGAGAGAGGGATTCCCCATAGACTCAAAAGAGCCAGATGTCATGACCATCGCTAAGGCAATAAGCCGCTCTGAGAAGACAGTCCGAACATATCGTGATAAGGCCTTTGCTGCCCTTCGGGTTGCTATGGCCGATGGAGAGAAGCAGTGAGCCCCGCCGGCGAACGACCGTCTCGTGAGGACGTGCTTGATGCCTTTGCTGTAGAAAGCGAGCCGAACCGCTCGACTCTGGAGTACTACCTGCGGCTCTATCCGGAATATGGCGAGGAGCTCGCGGATCTCGCACTGGAGTTAAGCCGTGGAGCATTTGATGAGACTGCAGCCTTTTCTGAAGAAGATAAGGCGCTTGTTGATGCCGCTTGGGAGCAACATGTGGCGGCCATGCCACGCGAGACCTTGGATCCGTTTGCGACACTCACCGTAAACGACTGGCGGGCAGTGGCCCGACACCTTGATGTGCCTCGACAGGTGGTGACAGCGCTGCGCGAGCGGCGAGTGTCTTTCGCAAGTATTCCAAGTCGGTTTCTGCAACGCTTTGCAGAGGCCGTGCGCAGTTCCGTAACGCAGTTGGAAGCGTCGTGGGATGTGGCACAGCCGACCGGCGCACGCAGTTACAAGTCGGACGGAAAGCCAGCGATTGGTGAGCAAGTAACCTTCGAACAGGTGCTGATCGATGCCGGTGTTTCGCTGGAGAAACGCGCGCGATTGCTGGCGGAGACTGACTGAAATGGACGGTGTCGAGCTCGCTAGGCAAATAGCCACTGAGCTTCATGCTCGCCTGGTCTCATCGGGTGCCGATCCGTGGTCGCCATATGATTTTGCCGTTGCTGAGGCTGGGCGGCGGGGGATTGATGTCGAGCCTACAGCCGTGGGAGCGGCCGTCCTCAATGGTGGCCGTGCGACGTTTATCGCAGAGGACGATCTGATCCTTCATGAAAATGTAGGCTCTCCATTCGAGCAAGCTTTTTTGGTTGCGCATGAGATTGGTCACGTCGAGCTTGGTGACGACCCCGATGATACCCCGGCGACAACGATCGATCCGGCTCGGGCGGCCGAACCCTCTCCGGTCGGAATGGATCGCGTCGTAGACTATGGTCGTCGGCAGCGGCGTGAGGTTCAGATGGACCTGTTCGCGCGCGAGTTCCTGCTGCCCCGTCGCGTGGCGAGGGCGCTCCACGTTGACGAGAGGCTTTCTGCCACTGATCTCGCTGCCAAGCTCGGTGCGCCGTTTGAGGTGGTCGCACAACAGTTGCTTGATGCTTTGCTGCTGCCGTCGACACCTTCTGCAACAGCCACGTCGCCGCTTGAACAGCCGCTGAACCCGCTGCAAGCAGCGGCCGCGAGGCATCGAGGAGAGGCTTATCTACTGGAAGCGGGTCCCGGTACGGGGAAAACCCAGACGTTGATCGCGCGAGTCGAAGGTCTGTTGGAAGAGGGCGTTGATCCGCGACGTATCCTTCTTCTAACCTTTTCGAACAAAGCGGCGGGTGAAATGTCGGAGCGCATTGCGCGCCGGCGCCCAGAAGCTGCCGCCGCGATGTGGATCGGCACGTTCCATGCGTTTGGTCTCGATATTATTCGTCGGTTCCATGTTGAGCTGGGCCTACCGAAAGATCCTCGGATGATGGATCGAACGGAGGCGGTCGAACTCCTCGAAGAAGAGTTTCCGCGTCTTCGGCTGACGCATTATCGCAACCTCTACGATCCAACGCAGGTCATCGCTGATATTCTGGCGGCGGTATCACGTGCGAAAGACGAGGTGGTTAGTGCAGAGATCTATGCCGAGTTGGCAGATGGCATGCTCGCGAAACCTGACGAACGGGAAGCGGCCGAAAAGGCGTGTGAAGTGGCCCGTGTCTATGCGGCGTATGAACAGCTCAAGCGCAACGCGCATTGCGTCGACTTCGGCGATCTGGTGTCGCTACCGGTTCAGCTGCTCGAACGAGATGCTGCTATATGCGCTGCCCTGCAGGCGCAATACGACCATGTCCTGGTGGACGAGTACCAAGACGTGAACCGAAGCAGCGTGCGTTTGTTGAGTGCGCTGCGGCCAGACGGACGGAATCTCTGGATGGTCGGCGATGCCAAGCAGTCGATCTATCGGTTTCGCGGTGCGTCGTCCTTTAACATGACCCGCTTTGGGGCAGAAGATTTTCCCGGCGGTAAGCGGGGGCGCCTGAAACGCAACTATCGTTCTGTGCCGGAAATCGTCGCGAGCTTTTCGAACTTTGCGATCACAATGCGTGCCGGTGACGCGGACAGCGGCCTGGAGGCAGAACGGGCGGCAAATGGGCATATGCCCGAGTTGCGCACTGTTCAGCGGGCCGAACAACAGCAGGTTGCTTTGGCTGATGCAATCAAAGAGCTCCGAAGGGAAGGCCATGCATATCGTGAACAGGCGGTCCTATGCACCGGTAACGAGAAGCTGTCGAGGATCGGGCAAGACCTGGAACGCCTTGGGGTGCCGGTGCTGTTCTTGGGAAGTCTGTTTGAGCGCGATGAGGTCAAGGATCTTCTTGCGGTCTTATCTATCCTTGTCGACCGGCGCGCCATGGGGCTGGTGCGTATTGTCTGCTGGCCAGAGTTTACCTCGTCTTTCAGTGATGTAGCCGCGGTTTTCGAGTATCTGCGGACAAGCGATACGGGACCGGCCGACTGGCTCCAGAAAACGGGAGCAATCCCCGGAGTGAGTGACCTGGGTCGTCAGGCACTCAGCCGGCTTTCAACAGCCATGGAGGGCTTTGATCAGACCGCATCGCCGTGGCACGTGCTTGCGACACTGTTGCTCGATCGTACGCGCATTGCTGCGCATCTCGGAACGTCGATAGAGCTGTCCGATCGCACGCGGGGCATTGCGATCTGGCAATTTTTGAATTTCGTTCGAGTGCAGCCGGTCGGGCAAGGTGTGGCGATCAGCCGCTTGCTCGATCGCGTGCGCCGACTTGTGCGTCTTGGCGACGACCGCGATCTGCGTCAGCTGCCGGCAGCAGCTCAACATCTCGACGCAGTGCGCTTGATGACCATTCATGGAGCCAAGGGATTGGAATTCGGAGGGGTTCATATCCCTGGCCTTAACAGTGACACTATCCCGCGCACGCCGGCCCCGCCGCCGTGTCCCGCGCCTGACGGTATGATCGCTGGTGCCGAAGGTAGCGCGATTGAGACATTCCGGTCTGGTCAGGTGGAGGAGCAGGAATGTCTTTTTTATGTGGCGCAGTCGCGGGCGCGGGATCGTTTGATCTTCTACGCACCGACAGAGAAGAACAACGGGTACAATAGGCCGCTCTCCCCGTTCCTGGATCGTCTGGGGGGAACTCTGACTCGCCGCTCTGTCGTGCCCGCACGTGTGCTTCCTGTCGCAGCGGAAGAGCAGGACATCGATCTCATCGTTGATGGGCGTCTAAGCTTCGGTGTTTCCCAGATCGCACTGTATGAATCCTGCCCCCGACGGTTCTTTTATACACATGTCCTGCAGGTTGGGGGCCGACGGACTGCGACGGCTTTCATGCATTTGCATGAAGCGATTCGTGCCGTGGTAGGTCTCGTCATCTCGTCGGACACGCCTCTCACTGAGGAGGCTTTGCGGGGGCACACGGCTGCAGCGCTCGCAGCCGAAGGACTTGCGGAACATGGTTATAACGCAGAGTTTCGCGATCTAGCGTTGGAAATGCTGCGTTTTCTGTTGCGCAACCGGGCCGACGCGGTTGGTGAGCCGCCAACGGGATTGAGCATCGATTTCGGCGAGGAGGAAATCACCTTTCGCCCTGATGAGATTCTGGTGCGACCAGACGGTGTTCGCTCCGTGCGTCGGATTCGCACAGGCCATATGCGCTCGGTAGAGAAGAAAGATGTCGGCGCGGCGGCGTTGATCCTGGCGGTTAGGCAGGCCTTTCCCGGGGCTGTGGCGCAGCTTGTCCACCTTTCCGATGGCGACACCCACGACCTTTCATTGTCAGATCGCGAGTTGGCTGGGCGCAAGGAAAAGCTGACCAAATTCCTCGCCGAAATCCGCGGAGGGCGGTTTCCGGCAAAGGTTTCGTTTCGAACCTGCCCGAATTGTCCTGCCTTTTTCATCTGCGGGCCGGTCCCCGTCGGTCCCCTGAAAAAAAAGTTTGGCTGACCTTACCGGTTGGTGGATTTCGCTTCGATTGGACCTTTAGAGCCGCGGCATCGCTTCGGCCAAACCTAAGGATCCAATCTTATGAACACCGAAGAACTTCTTGAATACGATGACGTCGGCGATGCCCTGCGCGAAGGCCGGGTGTTGCGTCCAGCGCGGGGGTATCGCTTTCTCCTCGCGCAGGGCGATATCGACTTTCAGTCCCGCGTGGTGAGCGATCCGGTTCCGCTTGGTCGCCAGTTGCTTGAGGCGGGGGCCTTGGACCCGCGGGACGGCTACAGCCTGTTCGCTATCCTGCCCTCGGGCGATTTCGAGGATGTGAGGTTGAATGAGCCCTTCGATCTGCGTGCGCGAGGGGCAGAGCGGTTTGTCGCTTTCCTGACGGACCGCGATTTCAAGCTGACGCTGAACGACGACGAACTGCGCTGGGGCAAGCCGATCGTCAGCGGCGCAGTCCTTTACGGCCTCGCCAAGCCAGGCGAAGGAGAGGGCGTTTTCCTCGTGGTCCCCGGCGGTGAAGATCGTCTGATCGAGCGTGATGAGCTGATCGACCTGTCCGAGCCTGGCATCGAGCGGTTTATCACAGCACGGATGACGTTCGAGATCATCGTCAACTCGCGGGCGCGTACGGTGAATGCCCGGACGGTGACGTTCGAACAGATCGTGCAGCTTGCCTTCCCAGGTCAGCATGCTCCGAACGTGGTTTTTTCGATGACCTATCGGCATGCAGCGTCGGCACCACACGCTGGCGAACTCGGGGCTGGTGGCTCTGTCGATGTCAAGAAAAAGGGGACGGTGTTCAATGTCACACGAACTGTTCAGTCGTAATGTGGATTTGAAGCGGCTGCGGGACGAAGGATACTTCGTCCTGCGGCAGGGCGGATATCTCGTCATGCGTGAGGTGCCTTATGTCGATGCACGCCAGGAGGTGCGCATCGGTACCCTGATCTCCAGCCTCACGTTAGCTGGAGATCAAACGCTCAGGCCAGACACCCATGTCGTCTACTGGGATGGAGACTTTCCGTGCCACGCTGATGGCTCGCGCATCCAAGGGATCTCGCACCAAGCGCACGCCATTGACCTAGGCCATGGTCTGAATGCGACGCATAGCTTCTCTAGCAAGCCGGATGGAGGCTACACCGATTACTATCACAAGATGACGAGCTACGCGAACATCATCGTCGGGCCGGCTTCGGTACTGAAACCAGGTATGACGGCTCGCACTTTTCGAGAGCCGGAAGAGGAAGAAGAAAGTGTGTTCAACTATATCGAGACGGCTTCTGATCGGGTAGGTATCGGCGCTCTAAGCGCGCGGCTAGCCAACGAGCGGGTCGCTATAATAGGTCTCGGTGGGACCGGCGGCTATATTCTTGACTTTGTCGCCAAAACGTCTGTGCGCGAAATCCGGCTCTTTGATGCTGACGATTTTCTGACTCACAACGCGTTTCGGGCACCGGGCGCTCCAAGTCTGGAGGAATTGCGGGACAGGCCCAAAAAAGTCGAGTATTTCCAGAGAATTTACAGCAAAATGCATCGTAAAGTGGTGGCCTGCAACGTCGCGATATCTTCCGATAACGTTCATCTTCTTGATGGGATCACTTTCGCTTTTCTTTCACTCGATGCGGGTAAGGCAAAGCAACTGATTTTAGAGAAACTCGAGGCCATAGGGGCGGCGTTTGTGGACGTCGGCATGGGGCTTGAGCTGGAGGAAGGATCCCTTGGAGGTATTTTGCGTGTCACAGCCAGCACGCCGGAAAAGAGAGACCACGTGACTAAGAGGATTCCCTTCGAAGGTGGAGGGGTTGAAGACCTTTATGCTTCGAACATCCAAGTTGCTGATCTGAACGCACTGAACGCAGTCCTTGCTGTGGTGAAGTGGAAAAAGATTAGAAACTTCTATCGTGATCTCGAGCACGAGCATCACTCGACCTACACCACAGACGGCAACATGCTGATCAATGGAGACATCGAATGATACGGCATAAGAGGCTCAAACATCGTTTCGTGGAACATATCCCAGAGTGCCTTGAACCGGGCGTTCTTTATGTATCGATGGAATACGCTACCTCAGCCCATAGCTGTTGTTGTGGCTGCGGTGAGGAGGTTGTCACGCCATTTACACCCACTGACTGGAAGATGACTTATAATGGTGAGACGATCTCACTTCATCCTTCGATCGGCAATTGGATGCTAAAGTGCCGATCTCACTACGTAATAAGGCAGGGAATGGTAATCGAAGCTGGTCCGTGGAGCCAAGAACAAGTGGAGGCAGAGTGTCGCCGTGATCGCGCAGCGAAAAGAAGATTCTACAGATCTTCAGTACAAGAGCAGAAAAACGTTGAGCTATCTCCTGATAAAACAAGTAAGACTGGATTTTGGGTAAATATTCGAAACTGGCTCAATAGATGTTGGTGACTCTTGAGAGGATTTGTTTGCATAGTGGATGTACGTAAAAAAGTTCAAGGCTTGGCGATCTTCGTACGCAAGATGGAGAAGTAACGGAAGGGTATTGTGACAGAAAATAGGGAAGGCGACGCGATGAACTTCAACGATTATGAGCGCTCTGAGTTCAACAGGTATCAGGCCTTCGCCGATACCGTCAGGAAAGTTCTAGAAAGCTCGATCAGTGAGGAGGACGATGTTCCTCGGCCGCAATCGATCCAGGCGCGAGCTAAGACGCCCGACAGTCTCCGCAAGCGTCTTCAGGAGACCGGAAATCTCGATGCTCCTGATATTGCTTCCTTGCGCCGAGACCTCGCTGGCGTACGGCTGATTTTCTACACAAACGGCGATGTGAACCGCTTCATCAATTCCAGCGTCGTGTTCGACAATTTCGACGTTGATCGGAACGCCACCAAGATACATCATCCCGTGGAGGAAAATGGCGAGGTCCGGTACCAAGCGATCCACTACACTGTTTCATTGAATGCAGCTCGCCTTGCGCTGCCGGAGTACCGAGCTTTCACAGGATTGCGCTGCGAAGTTCAGATTCAGACAATCCTGATCCACGCCTGGGCGGAGACGTCACACGACATCGTCTACAAGTCCGATGCTCGCGAGGGCTTCGGTAACGAAGCCCTTGAACAGATCAGGAAACGGTTCAACCGCATCATGGACAAGTACTTGGTCCCGGCAGGATACGAGTTTCAGCGTGTACAACAGGACTACGAGCGCCTTGCTGCCGGCAAGCAGTTGTTCGATCAGAACGTTCTAGAAGCCTTGAAGAAGGCTGAAGACAACAACCAACGCCACGAACTCATTCGGTCGCTCGCAGACGATCTTCTCCCACTGTATGATGACGTTCCTTCGATCCTCCCGGAGGTTCTGGAAACGATCGTCGAGGCTAGTGAAATAGCTCGCGTTACCGCGACGAAGCCGATTGACGGGACGTTCGGGTCACTCGCTGGGTATGGAGCCGAACAGATCATCGATGCGGTGATCGACGTTATCGCAGCCCACAAATACGCGGCGGTGGAACAGTCGTTCCTAGCTTTGAAGCGAGTCTTTTCCAGTGAAACCGACGAGAGGCGCCGAAAACGCATCATAGAAATCATCGGCCAACTGGCTGGCTTTCACCTTGATGTTTGGGAGCAGGTCGGGCCTGAAGTTCAATACCGGTTGGCAGAAGTTGTTGGCGATCCAACGCTTGTCGAGCGCGACGTTCGCCCGATCGTCGTCGAGTTCTGGAAGAGCCTCCTCGACGCCGAAGCGACATCGAGTACATGGACGGCGAACACCGTTTCGCTGAACTCCGGCGAGGTGCCGGTGAAGGAGGTTCGCGAACTCCGACAGCGCGCTATTTCGGCGCTGTTCACGATGTACGAAAGCGCCGAGAACGATGAAGACCGGCGTGAGATTTTTCATGCCCTAGAAAATGCCACGCGAACTGTTCGGAATGGCCCTAGTGCAGAATTCGTGCGCGAGAGCCTCTCTGACCATCTGCAGATCATCAAGTTCTTCAGCGAGCAAGCCGAAGACATGTCTTACGAGTTGCGTGAGACGATCGAGCACGCGGCGCTTTACTCCTACTATCGGGCGTCCGAACTCGTCGGAGCAGAAAACGACCCCTCCGGATGCAAAGCTCAGGCGACAGACCTGAGAGATGGAATCCTCGAACTGCGGGACAGATTGAACAACGACGACACATACTCCCGGTACAAGATTCTCGTAGGATTCGACGGCGTCATGCCGTGGCAGTGGGAAGACCGCGAATACGATCTTGAACGAGTCGAGACGTACAGAGACGAGCAGCTTGAGGCCATGCTCACCGAAGTGTCCGCGGAAACGCAGGACTTTTGGCTTGTGTTTCTTGAGCGATGCGCAGCCACCAAGTCGAACGACTTGGCGACTTTCCCGCAATTTGCGAAATTCCTTGAGAAATTATCTCAAAGGTCGCCTGACATTGCGGGGTTTTTCCTCGAGCATGCGACCGGCGACATCCTCCGCTTTCTCGGCGCCTTTCTGAACGGTCTTTTCAACGCCGGAGACCAGACTGTATATGGAAGGACTCTCGACAGGTTTTTGCAAATGCCCGGTCACCTCTGGTCGATCGCCGCACACTGGAGATGCTCCAAGCCTGACGCCCCGAATACCCTGCTCCAGCTTCTGGGCCGAGCGATCGAGGAGGATGATCGGCCAACCATCGCCGAATGCGTATTGTTCGCGATGCGAAACTTTCCAGAGGGAACGCCACCCCATGAAGACTTCTTCCGTCCCGCAATACAACATTTAATCGAAGCCAAGGATTCACGGTGGGTGAACATTGCCTCCCTTCCGCACTCGACGGCCTTTTTTCAGACATTGGAGACAGTCGACGCGCTGCTCATTCTCGACAGCCTTCTTGAGGTTCCAGAAGTCGTCTACAATGTCGACCGAGTTCTTTCACATGTTGCAGCAACACACCTCGACCTCGTCTGGGACTATTTCGGACGTCGCCTTGAAAATCCAGGAAATTGCGTCGAAGGGGTGCGCTACGCTGCCGTGTCGCACCGGTTCCATCATCTCAACGCACCGCTGGCGTCAGAGCCGGGACTCGCTACCTCAAAAGCTCGTGGATGGTTTGATACGGATTCCAAATTATTCAGCTATCGCGGAGGTCGTGTTCTGGCCGCGGTCTTCCCAACGATGACGGAAGCATTCGCAGACGCGCTGCTGGAGGAGATCGCGAAAGGTCGACCGGAGGATGCAAAATTCGTCGTCGCTGTAATGTCGAATTACCAAGGGGAAGAGACCACGCATGGCGTTTTAAAGGCCTTGCTCAGAACGTTTCCCGATGAAGAGATAGTCGAAGTCGGCGTGGAGCAAAGCATGCGCAACACCGGCGTTGTTGGCGGTGAATTCGGCTTCGTCGAGGCGCTTCGAGCGAAGAGGGCCCTGGTCCAACCCTGGCTGGACGAAGATGGCGCCGTCGGGAAGTTTGCAGCGGAGCTGACGCGCTCTCTGGATAGCTCGATCCTCTCCGAAAAACGAAGCGCCGACGCCAGAAAGGCACTGCGCGAAATCGAATTCGACAATGACGACTACGAGTGACGGGCTTGATGCTGGTTGAGACTTCCGCGAGATTCGGCTAGCCTCGTCACATGCGACGAAACTAACGTCCATTGCGAGTCCGCGCCCTACCTGACGAATGAATGTCTGCTTTCGGGCTCTTTGCTGAAGCCTCGAACGTCCAAGATCGGCGCGATTTTAGTCATTCTTGTAATCTGCAGCAAATGACCGCTTTCCGCCCCGACTGGCAATTCTGGGTTTATTTGTTACCTGCATCTATATGATTAGCTTGGAAAGCAGGCCCGGTGATCAGAGCCTTTCACACAAACTTCCGAAGGCAGCTTTCCTTCCGCCGCCTGAAAGGCACGTGAGAAGGCGTCGGGTGAACCATAGCCATAGTTACGTGCGACCTGTCCGACCCGCTCTCCACGCTGAAGCGCTTCCTTTGCTCGGTCGAGCCTCCAATGGCGCAGATAGCTGATCGGGGTTTCGCCGACTGTTGTCCGGAAGCTGCGCATGAAGGCGGCGCGAGACATCCCTGCAAGATCGGCAAGATCTGCTGCTTGCCAGTTACGGCCCGGATTGTCATGCATCGCGACGATGGCGCGGGCCAGACGCGGATCGGAAAGGCCAGCCAGCGGGCCTGACTTGATATGTCCTGCTGCGATTTCGTCCCTGAGGAGATGTATGATCATCGCTTTGACATAGGCATCGCGTAGCGCACGCGTTCCGCATCGTGGATCCTGTGTTTCTGATACCAGAAGCCGGGCGAGGGCTTGCGCTTCACCCTTGAGCATCAGGTGTTCGCCGACGAGGGCAGAGAAGGGGCCTTGGCTCGCGGGAGGCGACAGGCCGATGGATACAACGGCTTGATCTGATGGGCCAACCATGACTCGGCTGACATCATCAGAGATCGAGAGATCAGCCGTCTCTTCAGGCCCGGCATACACCGCTTCAACGGATATTCCTTGAATGAGGCTGGCGAGCCTATCAAGCGAGGCACAAGGATTTTTGATACTCATTGTCGGACTTTCTGGACCATGTCCGTTCAATCGTATCCTATTCTGCAGGTCATCACAATTCCCTTTGTTTTGATCATCAGGAGCCTCTCATGTTGATGCCACGCCAGAAGACACCAGACCTCTCCCTGCCAATCGTTGGAGGAGGGCAGTTTGTCCTCTCTGAAGAAAAGGCGGATCTCGGAACCATCATCTGCTTTTATCGCGGACTGCATTGCCCCCTCTGCGCCACCTATCTCAAGGAGTTGGAACGGCTGACGCCGGATTTTGCCGAGCGAGGCATCACGACGGTCGCAGTTTCCTCAGATCCGGAAGACCGGGCTGCCGAGATGGCCAAACGCATCGGAGCGTCCTCCCTGCGTATCGCCTATGACTTGCCTTTGAAGGAAGCGAAAGATTGGGGGCTCTATATCTCCACGTCGCGGGGCAAGTCATCCATCGGCATCGAAGAGCCAGCCCTCTTCTCGGAGCCGGGCTTGTTCCTGATCACACCTCAGCAGACGCTCTACTACATGTCGGTACAGACCATGCCATTCGTTCGGCCGCATTTCTCGGAGCTTTTGGCCGCGACGGATTCCGCCATCAAGAAAAACTACCCCGCGCGCGGGGAATATTCCGGCGAGCTGTAGGGCTGCAGAACAACTTGAGAGCGGTCAACCAGTGCCGCTCTTTCAAGAAAACCTGCAATATATCCAAAAAAATCGCAACTGAACTTTACCGTAAATTAGCAGGGTGCATTGTAAAGACAGCGGCATCAAGGATCGATGGGTATAGAGCAAAGGGACTTTATGTCGAGGACAGAGACAAAAGCGAATTGGAAGATTTTTCTTGTTGCTTTGGCTGTTACTCTGCTTTCTTTGTTCTTGTCCCTGCTTGTGACCTATATCGTCACGCATATACTTCATGGCTATATGAACCATACCTCAGTAGTCATCGCCACCATTGTTCCCACAGTCGTCGCTGGTCCGGTTACCTGGTTCGTCGAGAGCTATAGGCAGAAAGCCAACGACGCGCTTGCTCGCTTGCAGGTGCTCAAGGATGAGCTGGAGCATCAGGCCAATCACGATACGCTGACAGGCATCCTCAACCGTCGCAGCTTCATTGCAAGAGTTGCGGACAAGACGGATGGGGTTTTGATTTCCATCGACGTTGATCACTTCAAGCGGATCAATGATACCTATGGTCATGCCGCAGGCGATATGGCTTTGGTGCAAATCACACAAGCGATCTCGAATGCGGTGCGCGAAAGTGATCTGTTCGCACGCCTGGGCGGTGAGGAATTCGCTGTCTTTGCCAATGACGCGCCAAGGATCTGGCAGAGCGCATACGCCTGGCAGTAAATGCCGTCGACTTCTCGCCAGAAGAGGGCGTGCGCCATGAACTGAGTGTCAGCATCGGCTCAGCCTTCAGTTCCGAGAGCAGAGACTTCGATGCGATGGTGGCTATTGCAGACCAGCGCCTATATTGTGCTAAGGAAAATGGCAGGAACCGAGCCATCTTCCCGGATGCAGGCGATCTGAAACAGGTGGCTTAACTCTCCACAAGCCAACCGGTCAGGCAATGGCGGCGCCCGACTAATATCCGTCGGCGGGAGACCCGCCTTTACAGCGCGAAGCAAATTAGTCGGGCTTGGCCATCATGGCCCTCGCAAAAGACTTGGGCTGTCAGACCGCTTGTCTCGGGGGCATTCGTCGCCATGAAGGCCGCGATGGTTGCGGTCCAATCGATGGAGAGCCCCATGAATGCTTTCGATGACATCACCTCAGAATCCATCTCGTCGCCAACCGATCATATCGTCCAACAACTTGAGCTCTACGGCTATCACCCGGCTGCGGGAGAGGCTGATCCACGCGACCCACCGGAGGACCTCAGTATCGAAGGTGCTGTCGCTGATATCTTTGATGCCCTTGTCGCCACCATGTCAGACACCAGCCTTGATCCCGACCTTCCTGAAATGCTCTGGTCCATGGTCAATATCTTCCATCGTGCGCTAGACAGGATCGAGCGCAAGCTCGACGATAACGAGCAAGCGCAAAAGCGCCTTCAGCGCGAACAGGATGGCTCCGAGGTGAAATCCGTCCAGCTCGAAACCTTGATCGCTATGGGGCAGGGGCTGTTGGACCGCCGTAACAGCATGGAACATTTCCGCGAAACCGCAGCAGACCACTTTGCCAGCTTCACCGGAACGCCTTGGACGCCAAGGACTGGTTCGCGTGTTGACCATCGCCATCTGACGGCTGCCATGGTCGATAGCCGGGATTTCATTGCTGCCAAGCACCGCTCCGAGCATGAAAGCCTTCTTCCACCTGGCGTGAAAATCGCCTTCTCAGGTGGCGACACTTCAGACCATCGTCTGATCTGGGACAGGCTTGATCAGGTTCTTGCCAAGCACCCTGACATGGTTCTGCTGCATGGTGGCTCACCCAAAGGAGCCGAAAAGATTGCCGCTCTCTGGGCCTCTCAGCGCAAAGTGCCTCAGGTCGCCTTCAAGCCTGATTGGTCGGTACATGGCAAAGCTGCCCCCTTCAAACGCAATGATCTGATGCTTGAGGCGCTACCGATTGGGGTCATTCTCTTTCCGGGCACCGGTATTCAGGAAAATCTCTCAGATAAAGCCCGCAAGCTTGGCATTCCCGTCTATCGCATCAACCAAGGTGGCGCGTAAGCGCCATCCTCCTAATTCAGACGATCATCTGCAAAGTCGCTCTTGAGAAACTCAAGGCTGAGTGCAGGGAAAGCGCAAATGGCTTGAGCTAGATCCGGGCGCATGTGAATATGCCATGTCTGATGGGCTATCGGTTCTGGAGACGCGAAAGCAACAGGATCAAGCACCGCCAGATTGGCACCGGATTTCGGATCCCGAACCGATTGGTAACGAATGATCTCCGCTTGCGCTTCTCTGGCCTTGTCCGAGAGATCGAGGCAGGCATTGTAGTCCTGCTTGTTCGTCCAGAGTTCGGCATCCTGAGCCAAAGGATCAGACATCAGATCCAGCATTTTCGCTGTTTTGAGAGCCACAGCAAAGGCTGTGTGGACCAAGGCATTGATCGGGAAGGGCGTGTCAGGTGACTCTGAGAAAAAGAGATAGCGATAGAAAACAGTCTCAGCCATCGCCGTCTCGACCTGTTCCGACGCATAGAATACGCCGGGTGTCATGCCCGCACGCCGAAAGCGGGATGCATGCGGATAGGGTTTATAGCGGAATGGCGTGAACAACAGAAAATGGAGATGAGCACAAGCCTCAGGCACTTGCGGCTTTACCTCGTCGAGCATTTCTTCGAGTAGCTGCTGTTCATCAAGCGTATCGACCAGCTTTTGGGTAGATATCTGGTGTCGTGCCTCTACCACCCGCCAGCCAGTGCCATCATACGGAGCAAGCTCAGATGATAGCGCGTCGACTGTCCAGATAGTTTGAGACATTCAAAAGCCCTGCAACACTCATGATGGCATCAAGAGGCGTAGCCTCCAGCGCCTTGTTTCTGTTCTTCATCCATTGACGGGCAACCACTTCGTCACCGCCCGTGATCGCGTCCAACGAACGGAAAACGCGGACAAGATGCAAAGCCAGCTCAAACTCCTTTGAGCCCTCGTCAAGCACATAGCCGCCCTTCTTCATGCGCGAAACGGTTGGAGGCGAGAGGCCGATCACACCAGCCAATTGGCCAGCTGTCAGCCCAAGACGCTCAGCGGCACCAAGTACGGCCTTGGTCGCCACTTGTCCACGTGATGCATTCGCTTTTGCTGAGTTCAGAACCTGTCGCATGGTCTTCTCCATAATTTCTATGGAAAATATAGCATGGAAAAATTTCTATTGAAAGAAATTTGTTGACTCAATTCTCAAATTCGCCCTATAAATACATAAAAATAAAAAAAGTAGCGCC
This sequence comes from uncultured Cohaesibacter sp., assembly GCF_963682185.1. NCBI lineage: Bacteria > Pseudomonadati > Pseudomonadota > Alphaproteobacteria > Hyphomicrobiales > Cohaesibacteraceae > Cohaesibacter > uncultured Cohaesibacter sp. The sequence continues at coordinate 3,862,902 of NZ_OY821667.1, forward strand.
TGCCTATTTAATTTATGTTGACTCAATTTTTGGTGGAGTGTATAAGTTCTCCTATCAACACGGAGCATCCCTTCATGAACACGTCCAATCATTTTGATCGCAGAATGAACCAACGCGGCATTAGGAAAGGCCTTACCGATCTCGCCCTTGAACTGGGCGAGATAGACGGTGACCGTTATGTCCTGACCACGAGCATCATCGACGAGGAACTCGAGCAAATGCGTCGCAAGCGGAAGATCCTTGACGATGCCCGTAAGAAGGGGGGAGTGGTCGTCGTAGCTGAGCATAGCACCCTGATTACGACCTATCACACCGATAGCTTTAATGCTAAGTTAGCAAAAAATAAGTAGCCCCTGCCTATAGGTTTCCATGAAAACTCAAGAAATTCTCTCCCAACTCAGGTTGGCTCGCAATGTTTCGGAAGGGCTTTTTGCTCTTCTAGAGATCACTTCAAACCTGGCCGGCCCCAACAAGCCGCTGGAAAAGCTTGCCTGCGTAAATTCCGTGCGCAAGGAAATTGCCCAAGTCTTCGAAGGCGTCGGCCGTGCTTTGCTTGGCACCTCGCAACGAGAACGGTACCAGATCCTGTCTGAACTCTTCGACGCCACTTTTGACGGACGTGCCAGCTTTGAAGTTTGGATCCGGCCTGAGGCGAGCCGAAAAGTTGCTGACATGATCGGTGATGCGGCCTCCGTTCGTTTCTCATATCCGGCCTCTATCCGCCCCTGCCTAGACTACGCCATGGAAAGCGTCGAAGTCGGCCGAACGCCTCTGATGAGCTTCGTGACACCTGATCGGGACCAAGCGTTCTTTATGGAGCAGATTATAAAAATCCTGAGTATCGATGAAATGATCACCGTGGTAACCGGATGGGGTTGGGGCCGATGTGAAGTCAGCGATGCCGCCGTTGAAGTGATGTTTCCGCCATTTGGTATGCCTGTGACGGATGAAGACACCATCCCAGAGCGCACCCTTGCAAGTCTCGGCTTGGAACACGGCAAGATTGGTCGCCTTCTCTCCGAGACGTTGGCTATAGCCGATGCTACGGAGATGACGCGGGGGCGAGTGATCCTCTCGACAACTACTGGCGCAATGTTTCGGATGGTCGGAAGCGAGGCCGTGGTGCGGGAAAACCTCATTCGTAGTGACCGCCTTCAGGCAATCATGGGCGTTCCATCAGGCATGATGTATACCAATACCGGGATCCCTACGTTGCTCGTCATTTTGTCGACTTCCGGTGCGCAGCGCAACACGGTGTGCTTTGTCGATCTTGGGCATGAGCGCGTGGCATCGAAGGGGCGACGTGGCCGCTTCGAAATCGTACCCGACGCATCTTGGGCTGATCTGGCATCTTGGGCAAAGGTAACTGATCGGGCTCTGGCAAGAGATGTATCCATCGAGGAGATCCGCGACAACAACCTTGTTCTGACCCCCAACCGCTACCTGAGCACCGGAGCGCGCGAACGGATCGATGCCCTGTTGGCAAAACACGATGTTGCTGCTCTGGAGGATCTCGTTGAATTCATTCGGCCGGTCAGTATCTCCGAGGAGGAGGGGGGAGAATTCACCCTGCTTGAGGCGATGCCCTCAGACATTGGACCTGACGGTTTCATCGGCGAGCCGAAGCGTGTCGTTCGGGTCAGCGCGGCCAAATACAACAAGGCCCGCAACCAGCGTCTGAGCCCCGGAGACGTGATAATCGCGGTGAAGGGGACCGTGGGGGCTGTTGCTCTTGTGCCGGAGGGGATCCCCGAGGAAAACGCCGAAGCAATTTGGACTGCAGGGCAATCAATGATGATCCTGCGTGCCACCCGGCGCGGAGGCATCGATGCCCTTGCTCTCTACGAGTATCTCTCTGATGCGACAGTGCAGGAACACATCCAGTCCTTGGCCGGAGGAGCCGTGATCCAGTCGATTGGCATGAAGGACCTCAAGGCGCTGCCTATCCCGCTTCCTGATCCTGAAACCCTAAAAGAGGTGCGATTGGGCTTCCAACGCCAGAAGGATATCCTTGCTCAAATTGAGGAGCTACGAAGGCAACTGGAGGATGATCGCTCCGCCTGCTGGCCCCATCGGGAGCTCCGAAGCACAAATTGAATGAAATGCCAGGATTCTAGCGGAATCCCGGAAACCAACTATATCAATTCGCGATTTTTGCGCCTACCTTTGCGAGATTCGGAGAATTGTACTACCCAATTGGAGACTGGCCTTGAGCCAAGAAATCATTAACAATAACGCTTCATTTATCTGGTCAATCGCGGAATTGCTACGCGGTGACTTCAAGCAATCAGACTACGGCAAGATTGTTCTGCCCTTCACCATTCTCCGTCGCCTCGACTGCATTCTCGAAGCGACCAAATCGGAAGTGGTCGAGCTGGCCGCAAGTCTTGATGCCGACACCGATGACGAAGTACGTGCGATGCTCCTCGGCAGTGCTGCAAATGCGGGAGGGCAGGTCTACAATGCCAGTTCCTTCACATTCGCAACCCTTCGTCAGCAGGACGCAAGTCAGCTCCGTAAGAATCTGGTTGATTATCTGATGGGCTTCAGCCCGAACGTCCGTGACATCTTTATCGAGAAGTTCGAACTCACCGAAGTCCTTAAAAAGCTCGATGAGGCGGAATCACTCTGGATGGTCTTTGACCGTTTCTGTCAGGTTGATTTCCACCCGGATTCGATCTCCAACCTCGAGATGGGGTACCTCTTCGAAGAACTGATCCGACGCTTCTCGGAAATCTCGAATGAGACTGCGGGTGAGCATTTTACCCCGCGCGAGGTTGTCCGACTCATGGTGGATCTGCTTCTTGCCAATGACAAGGATGCCTTGTCTGGCAAGGGTATCATACGTCGCGTCTATGACCCGGCCTGCGGCACCGGCGGCATGTTGTCTGTTGCGGAAGAATCCATGAAGGCGATGAACCCCGCTCTCAACGTCGATCTGTTCGGTCAGGAGCTGAACGGAGAATCCTTCGCAATCTGCAAGTCGGACATGCTGGTGAAGGGGCATGATGCCTCGCGCATCGCCTTTGGCAACACTCTGACGCATGATGCCCACCCCGGCGAGACCTTTCACTACATGCTCTCCAATCCGCCTTACGGAGTCGACTGGAAGAAATACGCCGCCACGATCAAGGAAGAGGCAGAGGATCTCGGCTTTCAGGGCCGCTTCGGCGCTGGATTGCCGCGGATTTCCGATGGTCAGCTGCTCTTCGCTCAGCACATGATTTCCAAGATGCGCGATGACGAGAAGGGGTCGCGCATGGGAATCGTCATGAACGGCTCGCCGCTCTTCACTGGAGGAGCCTCTTCCGGCGAAAGCGAGATTCGCCGGTGGATGCTGGAAAGCGACCTGATTGAGGCGATCATCGCCCTACCGACCGACATCTTCTACAACACCGGTATTCAGACCTATATCTGGCTGCTCTCGAACCGCAAACCTGAGGCGCGGCGCGGCAAGGTGCAGCTGATCGATGCCTCCGGCGGACGCTTCTGGGAGCCCATGCGGAAATCGCTAGGTTCCAAGCGCCGTGCGATCAGCGATGATGCGCGGGCCGAGATCGTGCGGATCTATGGCGAGTTCCTGAATGGCAACGCCGGTTACGGCGATGTTTCCAAGACCTTCGACACCACCGATTTCGGCTATCGCGAGATCCGTGTGGAAAGGCCGTTACGTCAACGGTTCGAGGTGACCGAGGATGGCATCGCGGCATTGAAAAGCACGAAGCCTTTCCTGAACCTCGGCCCGGAGCAACAGGATCAGATGATCGAACTTCTTTACGATGTCTTGGGCGGCGCGAACGATACCTCTCCGAAGGGCGTCGAAAAGGGAATGAAGAAAATCGCGCTTGCCATGGACATCAAGATTGCTACCCCTCTCAAGAAGGCGATCATCGGCGCCATGTCCGTGCGTGACGAGGAGGCAGAGCCTGAACGCGACAAGGACGGCAACCCGGTGGCCGATACCAGCCTACGAGACCATGAACTGGTGCCGCTGAAGGAAGACTGGCAAGAGTATTTTGCCCGCGAGGTCAAACCCTTCGTGCCCGATGCCTGGGTGGATCTGACCCACAAGGATGACAAGGACGGCAAGACCGGCCGTGTGGGCTACGAGATCAACTTCAACCGCTACTTCTACCAATACGTCCCGCCGCGGCCGCTGGCGGAGATCGATGGTGAGTTGAAGATGCTGGAGGCGGAGATTGCCGGGCTACTGAAAGAGGTGGTGGCATGAGCAGTTTCTTTCAATCGCCTCCTGAAGGCTGGAAACGTTGTCCACTGAAATTCATGGCGGAGAACCCAAAGAACGGCGCTTGGGGTGAGGAAGCCGGCCAAGGAGAGGTCGATGCAATCTGTGTTCGAGTGGCCGATTTCAACTGGGAAAGACTCTCCCTTGACTTGTCCAACCCAACCATCCGTTCGTTCAAAGAAAGCCAAATCGAAAAGTTGAGCTTGCAGACAGACGACATCGTGCTTGAAAAATCTGGCGGGGGAGAAAAGACCCCCGTTGGTCGCGTTGTGCGGTTCGAGGGTAGCGATCGCGCAGTGACTTCCAATTTCGTCGCAAGGGTCCGGCCCACCAAATCAACCGATTCCGGCTTTCTTCTCTATATGCTGGCCGCACAATACATGAGCCGCTTCTCTATTCAGTTTGTGAAGCAAAACACAGGCATCCAAAACTTGGATGACACCAGCCTTTTCAGAAGTGACGTATGGGTTCCCGACCTCCCCACCCAAAAACGGATCGCCGCCTTCCTCGACCGCTCGACCGCGCGGATTGATGAGCTGATCGCGAAGAAGGAGCGGTTGGTGGACCTCATTCATGAGCGAGGCGCTGCGGCCCGTGAAGAATTGCTTCGGGGGGATGGTCCCATCTCGAAACTCGGGCACCATATTTCCATCTTGCCTGGCTATGCCTTTGCAAGCGCAAACTTCAGCGACAACCCGGAAGACATCCGCTTGCTTCGTGGGGCGAATGTGGGTGTCGATGAAATCTGCTGGGACGATACAGTCTATTGGCCCGCAGCGGATGCAAAAGGCATAGAGCGGTTCCGCCTTGAGGCAGGGGACCTCGTCATGGGCATGGACAGACCTTGGATTTCAGGAGGAATTCGAGTCTCGGAAATTACGGAAGCAGACCTCCCGTGCCTGTTGCTTCAGCGTGTCTGCAAGATTTCCCCTCGCAAGACACTCGAGGCTCAATATTTGAAGGCGATGATCGAAAGTAAGCGCTTCGTGGCATATTTCGAGCCGATTCTCACCGGTGTGAGCGTTCCTCATATTAGTGGCGATCAGATCGCAAATTTCCGGTTCCCGTTCATAAGTGTCGATGAACAGGTTCGACGAATGGACGAACTGGGGAAAATCACGCGGTCTATCCAGCCGGTTTCCCAAGCAACTCTGACATCCATCGACCGCCTCCGCGAATATCGCGCCGCCCTGATCACCGCCGCCGTCACCGGCCAGCTGGACGTGGACTCTTACGACAAGACTGGCAGCACCTCTGCCACGCTCGACCAGATTGAAGAGGAGATGCAGGCATGAGCGAGACTATAGCCGATGTGAAACGGGCGGTGCGCGTCTTCCTGCGCGCTCATGCGCAGCCCGTTCAGGCCAAGACTACGACCAGCAAGAGGGCGCACCTTGAGGTCTGGCATGTCGGTCCCCGTCGCCGTGCCTTGGGGCTGGAGGTCGATCACGAGGGGGTGGTGAACTTCTGGGTCACCAATCTGAACATGCCACGCGTCTTGCCTCCATCAGTCCAGGTGGTCCACAAGACACCGAAGGGCAAAGGCTGGACCGATGACGATGGCAATGGCGCTAACAGCAACCTAAGCAGCTACGACGATTTCCGTACCCGCCCCATTGTCCGCTTCGGGGTGACCCGCACAGAGGATGCCAAAGTGATCCTTGACCACCTTAATAGATGATATTTTTACGAACGATTTCGAGCATCTCATGACCTCAGAAGATATTTCCCGCGATAGGCTCCACACCGAAGAAGCGGTGGAACTTCACCTTGTCGACCAACTTGTCATCCGTCAAGGCTGGTTGGAACGCCCCTACACGGCCTACGATCGTAAGCTCGCGCTCGATCCAGAGATCCTAGAGGAGTTCGTCCGCATCACCCAGCCCGATGTCTGGAAGAAGCTTTGCGACCAGTATCCGGGCAAGGAGCGCGATACGCTGATGCGGCAGGTGGAATCGACGCTGAAGGACGTCGGTACGCTCGAGGTCCTGCGCAACGGCATCAAGATCGTTCCGGGCATCAAGATTGCCCTCTGCTTCTTTCGACCGGCATCAGGCCTGAATGCCTCGGCCATACGCGACTACGAGGGGAACATCCTGACCGCTATGCGGCAGGTTCGCTACTCCCTCAAGAACGAAAACGCCATCGATGTTGTGCTCTTCGTCAACGGCATCCCGGTGGTGACGCTGGAACTGAAGAACACCCTGACCGGATCGACCTATCAGACAGCCGAGAAGCAATATCGCAAGGACCGGTCTCCAAATGGCGAACCACTCCTGACCTTCAAGCGCGGTGCTCTGGTGCATTTCGCACTCGATCAGGACAATGTATCCATGACCACGCAACTCAACAATGGCCGCACCCGGTTTCTGCCGTTCAACCGCGGTCGTGATGGCGGTGCCGGTAACCCGGACGTGGATGACGAGTTCCGTATTGCCTATCTCTATCGCGACATAGACTGGCGCAAGGCCGTCTTCTCGCGCGAAATCCTGTTGGGTGTCCTGCATAAGTTCGTTCTTGTTGATGAAGTCGAGCAGGGCGACGGATCTGTCAAGCGTACAACAATCTGGCCGCGCTTTCAGCAGCTTGATGCGGTGCAAAAATTGATCCGCGATGCCCGCACGCATGGTGCAGGGCGCAACTACCTGTTTCAGCATTCTGCGGGCTCTGGCAAGTCGAACACCATTGCCTGGGCCGCGCATCATCTGGCTACCCTGCATGATGAACAGGATCAGGCGATCTTCGACACGATCATCGTGGTCACCGATCGTGTTGTTCTCGACCGGCAGCTGCAACAAACCATCAAGTCCTTTTCCCAGACGCAGGGCTATGTGGTGCCGATCGATGGGACCTCGAGACAGCTGAAGAGTGCTCTGGAGCAGGGGGCGAAAATCATTATCTCAACGATCCATAAGTTCTCGACCGACCAGTTGTCCGTCCTTAAGAACGAGGCCGGCAAACGGTTTGCGATCATCATTGATGAGGCGCACAGTTCGCAGTCTGGCAAGCATGCTGACAGCATGGCGCGCGTTTTGGCAGATGGCGAACTGTCGGAAGAAGAGAAAGAACTGGATGAGACCGAACAGGCTCTGCTGGAGCTTCAGCGTTTGCGGGGACCACAGGCCAACCTCTCGTATCTGGCTTTCACCGCGACACCGAAGAACGTTACCCTTGAACGCTTCGGTCTGTCCACCGTCGACGGGCCACAGCCTTTTCACCTCTATTCGATGCGGCAAGCGATCGAAGAGGGCTTCATCATTGACGTACTGCGCCATTACCAGACGTACAAGTCCTATGCGAAGCTAGAGAAGGCGATCGAAGACGATCCCAAGCTGCTGGAACGAAAGTCCGCGCGGAAAGTGGCGCGCTTCATCGAGTTCCACGAAACTGTTATGGCGCAGAAGGCAGAGGTGATCGTCGAGCATTTCCGACGTCATGCCTTGCCTGAGTTGAACGGTGATGCCAAGGCAATGGTGGTAACCTCGAGCCGCGAGCACGCTGTGCGTACCCACTTCGCCATAGAGCAATACATTCACGACAATGGTTACACTGACGTGCATGCATTGGTCGCTTTCTCTGGTGAGATTGATGTCGATGGCGATGCGTTCACCGAACCCGGAATTAATGGATTCGGCGAGAAGGAACTGCCCCGGAAGTTCGACACCGGCTCTTACAATATTCTGGTCGTCGCCGAGAAATACCAGACCGGCTTCGACCAGCCGAAGTTGGTGGCGATGTACATCGACAGACGCCTGACCGGTCTGCAGGCCGTGCAGACCTTGGCTCGACTCAACCGAATTTATCCGGGCAAGGAGCGCTCCTATATCCTAGACTTCCGCAATACAGTCGAGGAGATCCAGGCAGCCTTCAAGCCCTATTACAATGTCACCATGCTGGAGGATGTCTCGGATCCGAACCAGATATACAACCTGGAAGCCCGGCTGAAGACATTCGGGATCCTGGACGCAGGAGAGATTGACCGTTTCGTTGATCGCTTCCTGAAAGCGAGCAAACGCACTGACGAGCGGCCAGTCCTCGAAGGGATCGTTCGTCAGGCCGTGACGCGTTTCAACGAGACGCTGAACGATAACGATCAGGAAGAGTTCCGACAGGTTCTGTCGTCCTTCTTGCGGTTTTATTCCTTCATCGCACAGGTGGTCAATCTCGGTGATACCGACCTTGAGAAGCTACACATCTACGGTACATGGCTGAAACGTATCCTTCCCAGCAGACAGGCTCCGCAGGGTGAAGATGTGACGGACGACATGCTCGACCTCAAGGCCTACGTCATCAAGGAAGAGGGTTCGGTCACCGATGCACGTCTCGCAAAGGATGATGGAGGAGCGCTGAGCCCCATCGATCGGTTCGGAGCCAACCCTTACACCGAGGAAGAACAGAAAACCCTCAGCGAGATCATCTCCTCGTTCAACTCCAGGCATGGCACTGAATTTTCAGAAGAGGATTACCTACGCTTCGAAGCGGTCAACGCAGACATACTGGAGGATGACATCTGGGTGGAGATGCTTTCCCGCAACGATCCGCGAGATGTCCGGCCACGCTTCGATACAGAATTTATGCGGCGGGCTATCCAGGCATTCCAAAGGGACAATGCCATGCGGAATGCCTTCATGCAGGACCAAGAGGCACGGAACATGCTCATGGGATTGATGTTCCAGCGGGCAGTACGGAGCGCCGGGCGAGCGACTTGATTGCAGAGGTAATTGTGATTTGGGCGTAGAGACCAGTACGGTTCAAAACCAAGTCTTTGTCTTTCTCGCTACATTTCGGTTAGTTGTCACTGGGATTTTGCTCGCCCGTGGACCAGAGGTTCTACCTGGACGGAATAGAAAACTCTGCTCAGCCGCACCTTATGGCAGCCGACAATTTACTTTATGCCACAGCCCCAGCATCATTGTAGTCAAAAATAACCAAACTCGCCTACTTCAAACGAGTTTTTCGAACTGACATGGTGTCAACGCAAGCCTATCGGCAAAGCGTTCATCTAGCTTTGAGATAAGCTCTTTGAAATATGCTGCGTCTTCTTCGATGTCGCTAATTATCGAGGCGATCTGCGTTGCAAGCGCGTTCGCCAGATTGTCCAGGAGGCTGAGCAGTTTGATGGCTTTGGGATGCGATGATGTCGCTGCAACCGCGGCTCTCGCGGCCCAGTCCGCCATTGCGAGGTATTCTAGAACACGTTTCTGCTCTGTCTCGTCTTGGGCAACCTGCAAGTTTTGTAGTGCCCGCACAGTTCCAAAATGCAGACTGAGCAACCTCCCAACCAGACGCGGCCATTCATAACCGTCCTTGGTGTAAATCGGCAGGATCTGAGTTGGCAAGGCTTTCCCTTGGATAGGCTGAGCGTGTGAAAGCAGAATTTGTAGGAGTGCACGTAGCCGGACGAGCTCGGTAGTAGTTATTGGTTTGCCTTTTAGCGATCGACATCGGTCTTCGAATGCGTCGACGGCTTCTTTCATCTTCTTTGATGTCGCAACTGCCTGCTTCGCGGCTTTCACGGTTTTAAAATCTATCTCCGGCTGCATAGTTTTTGTAGGATCTTCTGGAGTCTCGGGCTCTGTTCCACGGAAATCCATGGCCGCGATACTATTCAGCTCACGGTCTTCTTCCGCATTTAGATCGACACCGACAAGTCCGATAATACGGTTCAACGCTGCACTCAGAGAGTTAGCGGCACTATCATGGCGTGCAGACAAAGATCCCGGGAATGCACTACCTTGCGTTTTCGCCGTGTTGCGCGCGCGAACGAATTCTTGATAGGTCAGGACCGCATACTGCTGGTTTTCGCTTTCTGTTGTCGGCGCCGTCGTGGTTTTGGGCAATTCGTCGGCCTCATCAAATTCGAGTTCTTCAAGTTGGTTCAAGGCCTCAATCAAGATAAGGTCTTCATTCATCGCCTCTGCAAGTGTGTCTATTAGCGACTTTTTTCGGCCTTGTGCCGGAGGAGATGTGCGTATCGCAAGGACATCGAGGTCGATGATCTGAATCGGCGCGGAAACTGAGCCGTCTGCGAAACTTACAAAACCGGATCGGGGGCGTTCGGTTTCAGCTTCCACACACCAATGCGAGCTGTCCTGTTGGGTAAGGTCGATTGGTTTGCCGAACGCTGAACCATCCCTATTCAGTAAGGCGATGGCCGCAGGCTTGCGCACGGCATTGCTTAAGGGCGGTTTCCACGTAATCCGCCCTGAATGCAGGGTCAGTGTGCCACCATCGATGAACTCTTCCTCATCAGAGCTTTTTGCAACAGCCAATGTTAAGTCGCGTAAATCCTGCAACTGCACAGGTTTCTCGCGATAGCTTTCAAGGCCGAGCGCAGCAAGCGCAGTATTGGACGGGACGCGTTTATATATTCCCGCTTCTGCATTACCTCGAGGAACCGTTGGGCCAAGCAGAGCTGGCAAAGTGCAGTTCATGCTGCCGGAGATCACGTGATCCCAGGATTGCCCGAGAGCAATGATCAACTTTGCATGGACGAACCGTTTGTTGTCGGAAGCGTCAACCCTGAATAACTCGACATCCGTCAACCGTGGCAACTCGGACTTCGGGAAATATGTGGTGTCCACTTCAATCAACAGATCTGCAGGGGGCATGCCTAGGATTGTGCGTAGACGGGACAACCCTTCCAGCTTCATATCCCAATATGGCGAGACAATGATCAAGCGATCTATCGGATCACCACCGATGCTCGCTGCGATTTGATCTATTACTGTCCTATTTGCGCGATCAGTTAGTAGCGCAACTTCCTGCTCTGTATCTTCGGATGGTCGAGGGTTTTGAGTCGCATTACGTAGCCAGGGCGCGGAGCGAAGTGCCCTCTGTACTGCGGTGTTGAACCAAAGGTCGTCCGGAGGAACTTTGCTGCGTATGTAGGACAAAGCATCTGCGAAATGGTGCGCATTGCCCGGCGCTTCTTCGTTGTAGTTTAGATTTGCAACCAGTTCTTTGTTGCCGCCAAGCCCTAGAGCTGTGAGGTTTGCTGACCCAACCAAAAGCTTGCCCTTTTTTGCCCCAATCAGAAGCGTGATTTTAGGGTGGAAGGCTCCTGGGGCATCGGCCTTAATAAGGTGGTAACTACTACCTGCGAACTTCGGGGTCCCTAGTTCAACGAAGCTTTGATTAATCATCTGCCGGTCAGCAAGGACCACGATGTTGCGGCAATTTGCTCCCCGTAGCCTAGAAAAGGGCACGTCCTCGAACGCCTGCGCACCGAAGGCATAGGTTGTCATAAATGCAGAGTGAAACCCACTCTCGGAAAAAACCTCAAAGTACTTCATTCGACATCAGTTCCACGCGGCCACAAGCTGTCAGGCCATCGTCATCGATAAGCTTCACGTCCCTGAGGAATCTCATTGCCTGGTCCAAGCGAGGGCTGCTTGGTGAAACTCGAAATTTATCCCTGTATCGCAGCAGCCCCTCTTCGGGTTCAATCAAAAAGGTGTAAGCTTTCTGGTTCCGGAACTTGCGTGATGCCACCCATAGATGGCGTTTCAGGATCCGCTCGCGGATCATCGCATCAACGACGCTTTTGGCATTGGCGTGTGCCCTTTCTTCCAGAAAGAGTGCCTCTGTCCTGAGAGAAAGGAAGTGATCTGGCACATTCAATAGGTTATCCAACGACTCGCCGAAAGCTGATGCCGTTTTGGATAGAGCCCCAATGAGTGTCAGAACCGCTTGCATCCGCTCAGAGCGATCACCAGACGCACGCGCTTCCGACATAGTATCAGCGGCAATCCTCGCAATAGTGGCAGGCTCATTTGACTCCAATAGGCCCTTGGAGTACTCCGCCCAGGTTACTCCATTGAGCTCGTCGACCAAATCGAGTAGCTCACTAACGAGCGCTCCCAACGTCATTCGTCGCATCTCAGCGCCTTGTAAGATGTCCAACGCTAGATCCAAGATGTTCTCGTAGGCAAGCCGTAGCAGATCGCAAGCCTGATAAAGGCCCCACATGGAGCGCACCTCATCAGTATCTGAGGTATATAATGCCTTATGTTTTCCGGCTCCAAACCATTCCCATTTGACCGCCTCAGCGTATGGAATCCTCTTCTCCGTAGCGATGAGCTGCAGTAACAGAAGCGCGGTGGAACGTCTCAATTGGTCTTGTGCAGATGCTGATGATACGCGGCCGAAAAGAACCTCAACCAATAGCTTATGCTCTTTGCTGCCTTCGACAATCTCCGACGGCTTCATCTTAGCCAACTTGTCGAGGTCTGCGAGAGATACCTTCCCAGCTTCTACGCATTGTAAAAACAGAATTGCCAAGTCACCGATTTCCTCAGCAAACGCATTTGCTAATGGAAGCGCACGGCCAGTACAGATCGAAATTGGGTTCTGCCCGTTGCCTAACGAAATGAGTCCCATTTCGTACATTTGTGTCGCATAAATACCGCCGAAGGCACCTCCTTTGTTACGCAAATAACGCTTGTCTAGGTCCGCGTCCTGATCGGCGCCAACCGAGAAGTCGATGCGCGTGGCTGGATCATCAGGTAAGTTCGTAAGTTGTCTATGCGCCCAATCGATCCCAGCAACCCCCAATTCGGGTTTACCTCGGGCGGCTATAAGAGCAAAAAGGACTTCGCAACGACGCTGAAATTGCCTGAATACTGCGGGATCTGTGTTTCCATTTTCCTTAGCGTAAACCTCGAGCATCCAGACAAAGAAGGCATAGTACCTAAATCTCAAAGTGATCGTGCTGATCCCGGGAAGAAGGGATTGATAGATTATCTCTATGGGGCGTTGCATCCCAAGAGGATCGAGGCCACCATCTTGGCCGAGTTCGGTCCATTCAGGGAACCCCGAATTGAAATCCATCATCTTTGACCCACTAAGTTACAATCTCTGGGTGTATAATGGCATAACCTTTGTCGGACGCAACCATGAAATGACATCCAGATTGGTCAATCAAATGTACATAGCGTTTCGGCGAGAGGCGCTATCCTGCTCGGTAGAATATATCTTTCCGCAGAGGTGTCTGGCTGCGTTTACTCAGGCTGCGAATCCCAGCAATCCGCCGATTTTGTAAAAGACATCTTCGATAGTTCGAAATCGTTGCGCCTCAGTTATTGTTTCAAATTTCTGCTTAGCAGTCTACTGGTTGCTAAAATGCCTTATTTTACCTGAATGGCTGGAATGGATAGCTCGTTGTTGCATATGGGTGTTTGCGGACGGATTCGAATTAATAGATCTCGTCAAACAAAAAGCAATATGAGGGAGCGCAGTATTCCATCATACACTGACTACTAATTTATGTTGGTTTAGAAATAGGATTTTATATCGATACACTGAGCGCGGCCGGTGCTCTCTGAATGAGTTTCAATTTTATCGTTGGATTCTTCTTTTGGTTGCATTTGTTTGAATATACGTGTAATTTTTTTTAGATTTTAACTAGTTACGATAACTCGAAATTATCATGCGTAGACGCGGACTCTTGAGATGGCTGTTCCTTGATGAGAACTCATTAAGGCATGCCTTTTTCATCGGTGCATGCATAGCAATGCTAGAAGCAGGATTGCTCCTCGCTGCGGCGTACCAGGATCAGGTGTTTTGGTTGCGGAGCAATGGGCTCGGTCTTTTTCAACACCTAGCTATACCCGTCATCCTCTGCGCAGATTTTACCGTGCCGCCGATACTTATTTTAATCGTTCGGCGATTTCGCAAATTGGGAAGAAAGCTTCCAATTACCTCCGATTTAGCAGCAACTCTCGTTTCCTAGAACTAGGCATTCGCCGCGGGCTATCCAGCATTTTATTGGAGGGACCAGCTTTAAAGCTGTTTTTGGTATTTTCTGGATTTGGATTGTTTTTCCTAGCGATCAACTCTTACCAAACGACCAATCCCGTTTGGTACTATGGGAACGATGTTTTCGACTCATCGATGCACACATTCAGCTATATCGCGATGCGCATTGTTCTTGGGTTGTCTTGGGTTGTTCTTTATCCATACTCAATCGTCGTATTGATTGCCGTGGCTGGGAACATCTACCGTTTGACTGCAATACTTAAAGAGCGAAAACGGCTGGCGTATAAGCGATTTCATCCGGATGGCTGCGTCGGCTACGCATTTGTGGGAACCATAAATTTCCTAGTCATACTTGGCATTGCGGTGCTCTATTTAGCCCTTGGGGCGGTTGTTGTGGTTCATCACAAATTGAATGTTCTGCAGATAAGCGGTGTCATCTTACTATCCGCCCTGCTATTATTATCGACGTTTTGGATTTCTTGGCCGGTTACATCTTTTCTTTCAAGGGCACAGAAAATTGAGAAGATCCGAAATTATCGGTACTCAATTTCTTCGGATTCAGAATTTGCCGTAACGAAAATTCTTTGGATTCTCATTGAGAAACCGTTCTCTCCCTATTCTGCGCACCAAAAGATGGTGATCAATGCGGTCCGTCTGCTCCCCGCGGCCGTCGCTGGCCTCCGCCTCTGGATATCTCTGCGGTGAGAACTGCCAAATTCCAGACTGCTAGCAAAGACGCTGAGACTAGAAGCAAATAGGAGGCGAAAAGAATGAGATTTTCGAGTTGAGGGACGAGCGGGAATAGTAGGAATAGTACGATGGAGGTTCGCAAAGCCGAAGCGTATATAATTGATTGATATTTATATTTCTTTAGCTTTGCTGATAAATCGAGCAATACTACCCTAAATGCCAGAATGATCATTTCCCTTGCGCAAATGAACCAAACAAAAATTCCGACCCAAGTGAAATATTCAGAAAAAGCCAGCAGACATCCGATGTGTAGAAGCTTGTCGGAAACAGAGTCTTGCAGATATCCGCCAACAGTAGGCCACGAAAATTTGCGAGCTATCCAGCCATCAATCTGATCAGACAATTGAGCTAATGCAAATAGGCAGAGGCATAGATACACGGCCCCAGTGTTATTGGGAGTGAAAAAAATAAGTATTAGAAACCCAATAGCAGTTCTGGCGACGGCGAAACTGATAAGCAATTTGCCAAAAGGGCGCATAATTTCGAGTTATCGTCACCCATGATCGATCTGCCCCAAAGTGTCGGCTCGAGAAATCGCTTGAATAAGTGAATTGTCCGATACCCGCGTATAAATTTCGGTGGTTGCGATGGAAGCGTGGCCCAGCAAACGCTGCACTATCCGAATATCAATACCCTCTTCTATGAGCAGAGTGGCTGCGGAATGACGAAAGCGGTGTGGGGTAAGCGTTTCTGGTAATGCCAAGCCTGCAGACAAGTTTTTGAGGCGCTTTCTAAACGCCGCTTCAGACAACCGTGCTCCACGAATATTCTGAAACAAGAAACTTTCTGGTTGCTCATCCTGCCTTTGCTTGCTGTATCTTTTCAGATCAGAAAGCAATCGTAAGTTTGTTACGTAGACCGAGCGTTCTCGATTACCCTTCCCCACAACACGGATCCGCGAGCAATCAGGAGACAGATCACTGAGTTTAATGTGAGTAAGCTCTCCAATCCTCAAACCAGTTGCAGTCAATAGTCTGGTCGCAAGTACGGTCACATAGTCGGAGGAAAAAGGGGTGTCTATCCCATATTCGTTGTGGGTTGCAGTGGACGGGAACTGCCGTGGAGCGGAAACAAAAAGTTGCCGAAGTGTCTCGCGATCAATCGGTCTGGGTAGTCTCTTTGGCACCTTCAAATCGATTTCCAATTGTTCGAAAGGTGTGGGAGCCTTTTGAAGGGATTTTGAAGTCCATTTGAAGAACTTCTTCAAGCAAACAATCCTGCGTCGTACCGTCGCCGGTGCTAATCCCTGCCGATTGCGCAAATCCTCCATATATTCAAGGATGCAGTCGCCATCTATGAGAGGATCGGTTTCTCTCAAAATATACTTGGCAAATGCACGAAGATCCTGACGGTAGCTGAGAATTGTGTTTTCACTCAGATTCTGTTGCGTACGACAATACTCAAGAAAAACTTCAATATGAGTAGCGAATTGAAAATCCATTTTTGGACATATCCTTCAAGCCTAATGGCTTATCTTGTTTTGTGTTTTTGTGTCCAATAAATGAGAGTTCCTAAGCCAATCTTTCATGTCTGCCACAAATTACATTTGGGAATAAGATTTTACGATGAAAATCAATTATTTAGATATGAAGGGCGGAAGGTTCTCTCATAGAGAGAATTGTTCAATGTATGCGGGTGTGTTTATTACTGGTTGTAACTGTGGTCGAGGCTGACTAAAGTGAATTCATTGTTTGATTAGTAACGATAACTGGGAATTATGCGTCATGGTGGATCGATTTGTAAGCGGTTCAGGCAAACCATATTCTGAACAGAAGTGGCTTGAAAATCACCATGCAATAAAAGTCGACTACGGGCGCAGCTAATTCAAAACATCAACATAGCTGAAGGCCAGAAAGTCCTAGATGTTGGATGCGGTACGGGTACCTGGGTATTCTTGATAGCGGATCAAGTGGGTCATAAAGGTAGCGTTCTAGGAATTGACTCTGACAAAGGTTCTCTGGCTTTAGCTGAAGCTAAAAGATATGCCCACCATCATAATTCTACGACATCGTTTAAACATTGCAGCTTGAGTGAAATCGAAATCGAACAAAGTTTCGATGTGGTTACTGCCTTTAATTGCCTATGCTACATCGAGCATCCAGAATTGGCGCTGATCGCCATACGAAAACTTCTGAAACCCGGTGGCTGGTTAATAGCCAAGGACAGCGATTTGGGGTCTGATTTCTTTTGGCCAGTTAATCGTGATGCCGACATCGAAAAGCTGTTTCTCAACAGACTAGAACAAACGACAATTATTCGTCGTCCTGAAGAACTTGACTCTATTGGTTACGCGCTCGAGCGTTCAATGGAGAAAACCGGCCAGCTCGTTGCAGTAGCGTTCAATCCCGAGTTGGGCAAGCTGGAGCTATCAGCACAAAGCCTCGATGCAGTGGGTACCAGTTTTATTCAGTCTTGGCATGATCATTTGGCTTCTGGCATCCCTGGCGTCATCACATATGCACCTATTTCCAAGCCAGTTTTTGTAGACCAAACAATGATGATTTCCGATAGCGCGATCCGCACATTTTTGTACTCACCGCAGATATTTGCTTCATTCTTGAGTGGATACCTACAGCCGAGAGATTTCAATGAGATACTAAAGCGTCCCTATGGAGATCTGATTGCTATAAAGAACGGAGATTGGAAGCGTTTCTGTGATGCCTATCACGAAGCAATTACAACTGTTTCAGAAACATAGGTCATTTGAGAACAACACCAGAAAGCATTGCTAGGCTTTCGATGAACGCATTGACGTCAATTTGATCCGTATTTTTCCCGAGAACACCGTCTATGTGCTTGGACCATAAATTGCGATTTGAGAAAGTGGATGCTGACATTTCGGCATGAACCAAATGACCTATGTTTTCTGAAACAGTTGTAATTGCTTCGTGATAGGCATCACAGAAACGCTTCCAATCTCCGTTCTTTATAGCAATCAGATCTCCATAGGGACGCTTTAGTATCTCATTGAAATCTCTCGGCTGTAGGTATCCACTCAAGAATGAAGCAAATATCTGCGGTGAGTACAAAAATGTGCGGATCGCGCTATCGGAAATCATCATTGTTTGGTCTACAAAAACTGGCTTGGAAATAGGTGCATATGTGATGACGCCAGGGATGCCAGAAGCCAAATGATCATGCCAAGACTGAATAAAACTGGTACCCACTGCATCGAGGCTTTGTGCTGATAGCTCCAGCTTGCCCAACTCGGGATTGAACGCTACTGCAACGAGCTGGCCGGTTTTCTCCATTGAACGCTCGAGCGCGTAACCAATAGAGTCAAGTTCTTCAGGACGACGAATAATTGTCGTTTGTTCTAGTCTGTTGAGAAACAGCTTTTCGATGTCGGCATCAGGAGTATTTTCCGAACGGGAAATAGTACTTTGCGAATTGAAGAGGGACGCCGCGACGGCAAATCGCTCCGCATTGAGAGCATCTGGCGCTGCCGATATTGCAAAGCTTTCCGCAGCCTCGAACATTTCAATTGGACTATTGCCTCCCCATCCCACGATTTTTAATGAATTGTGTTGGAGCATTTCCTTAAACGTCGAGTGAGTTAACACTCCATCGCATACCTTACGTACAAATGGGTCTGTTGCATTAAAAATGCTTGCTGTTTGAATTAAGACCACATCAAAGTACAGGCTAATTAGAACAAGATTCCCAATATGATAGTTGATCTCTGCCCTGACTGATGAGCCTCTTAGGGCTTCAGGTCGTGCAAACAAATAGTGGTATTCTGCGAGCTCTTCATAAAGAACCGTTCGCGCGCCTTCCTTTAAGTCATCCAGCTTTATACTAGAAAATCGAGATATTTTGGCGCGCACCATGACGCATAATTCCCAGTTATCGTAACTAATCAAACACTATCGCTACGGCTGGAATTGCTCTTTTGGGTTCGCTCAAGATAGTCGAGTAGCTTCAGGCCCCAACGCGCTATCAAGAAGAGATAGGTTGATGTGGGACAAGCTGTTTGTGGCTTCAAATCATCTCTGAGACGGTTCGGACTCGTAGTTTTCCAAGCACAAATCGCTAATTTTCTGAAGTATTACGGCTTCGGACATCCTACAAATTCATACGACATTGCGAGCAGGTTATTTTCATTCATCATCAAGTCGCGGCGCAGCTCACGCAAGGCGGAATATTTCTCGGCAATCCCGCTGAGTGCCTGTGGTAGACTGGTGCCGACTTTGGTTTCGCCACACTTGGCGTCCCATTCTTCCTGTGTCGCCTTGTAGGCGTTCGGGTTTGATGAGAAGCTGATGCATTGTCGTACGGCGGGGCTCTTGTTGGTAACGCTTTCATCAAGAATCTTGCCGAAGTTCTTTTCAAACAAACCAACCGGAAACGCATTCCACCTCAATGTCTTTGCATTCGTGTTCACGAAAGGCTGTGTCGCGACGTAAATTTTTTCAAGCTCGGCCAGCGGAAAGGTTGACGACAGAGCGCCGTCCAATGTGACACGAAAAAGACGTTGCAGAAGAATAAAATCCTGCATCTCTTTCAAAACTCTGGCATATTCCGGTTGAGCCTTTAGTAGTTCATCAGAGATATAGGCATTCAAGAGCTTTTCGATGCCGGTCAACTCCCAGGGTTTCGGGTCTGTATAGGTATCTCGCTCGGAATTATCCTCTTCAAACCACGCCTGTTCGGGATCAGCAAAATAGGCGGGGCTGGACAGGGCGACTTGCACCATGAACCGAAGTGGCCCAAGGTCTTGTGACCCCGTGTCCAAAAATGACAGGTTTCCATCCACGTCATAGGGCCGTTCGCGAACGCCACTCCAAGTCTGAAAGCTGGGTGTCGGTGCTAACCATTCAAATTGGCCAGGGACAATAGTCGACAGGTTTTTGGTAGTCTGGGCAGCAACGCATTCTTCGTAGTTTGTGCTAGCTGCCTGGGCTCGGCAAATATTCATTGCGGATACAATCTGCTTGTCGAAATATGCTGGCCTTTCTGCAATCGCAAAAGTTTTGTCTGGCGCCTTCAGTGGCAATTCGGCCAGCTCAAATTCCTCAGGGGATACAGGTTCGAAAAAATTTCCTATTTCTTCATTATGTCCGGCCAGGTTTTCAAAAGCTTTTTGCCCCACGGGAGAGTCTACAATCGTCGCCAGCTGAATATTTCTGGTAATCTTGTACAGGGCAATTTCGCCAATCGCCGCATTTGTTTCCCGTATACGGGCCGCGTTCAATTCGTCAAATAAACCGGTTGCCGCGTCTGCGAATTGGTCGAGCTTTCGCGCCATGCATCCAAGACCGGTATCCAGAAGGGCAGGATGCGTTAGTATTTTGAGTTCTCCTTCTAGGGGGGCCGCAGTAACCATCGTGACCGTAGTTGGCCGCCCATCAGAAGCGTATGCAAGCGCGAGATTGGTGGTTGCTGCTCCGAAGGGGCCGAAATGTCGAACCTCTCCGCCATCCACTGCAAGATCAAAATAGAAGCTTGAACCGTCAAGCCTCCACCCAAAATGACTCACGGCTTCTGCCGTTGCCGTTTCCGGAGTGCGACCGATCAAAACTCCTCCGATACGGGAGAAACCTCTGAGACGTCCGAAGGAGAAAGAGCGTTTGAAAGCGGCCCGCGCAGTAATGCGCGTTTGACCTCTAGCGCGTGTCCTTGCTGGAGGCGCCCCGCTCAACCTGAGGGAGCGGGCAGTCGATGCCCTTCTTGTCTCCAGGTCACGACTGTCGTAGCCCGGGAAAAAGTCATCGAATTCTGACAGGAATTCAGAAGACGCAAAGCTGGAACCAAACCCAGCCTGAACATTTCTCAACATGGCGGCCTCGGCCCGTGCGTTGTTGAGACCGACAGTGTTGGACGTAAGCGTCATGCGCCTTGAATGGATATCGTTTTGCCACCGGTCCATGTCCGGGAAGGAATCCATCATATCTTTGAGGGCCGTGACCTGGTCTGCGGGGATTGCAGTTAGGGCTCGTTCGGAGGCCTCACTCATAGCTTTTGAGACGTCTGTTGACTTTGACAATTCAACGACAAACGCCTTATGTCTTGCCTCGCTGTAGGCGCTGGCCGCATCGGCTGAAACGGAGGCTCCCATGCTCTTTGCCTGCTGACTCCAGAAACCGCCATCGTCGCCGAGACCGCTCAGGGCATCGCCCAGAACCTGGTTGACAATCATCGCTTCCATTCGTTGCGGCGTTGCGGAAACTCCGAATGACGCAAGATAGGATTTGAAACTCGGTTTGAGTTGGCGCCAAAGTGCCGGATTCTTTTCAGCAAGCTGAAGCAGTTCCTGCTTTGTTTGTTGCCCAACGCTGGTTCGAACGCCGCTCTTTGCGCTGTCTGTCTTTACTAGGCTTTCGGCTTGCGCGACTAAGGCTTGTGAGGCCCCGTCGGCTAAGGTGGCGGTCTCAACGGCTGAGGATCGCGCACTAACACCGGTCAAAATGGATCGTCGAACGTTCTCACGAACAACGTTCCTCGCAAGAGCGTTGCCCAGAACCTGCCCGCCTTCGCGCGCAATGCTGTCAGGTACGCTCATGGACTCGAATGCTTGCGCGATTTGTTCCGCAATCTCGAAGTCGTCATCTTCAAGCTGAACGTTGCTGGCAACCGAGCCGGTCAGTATTTGTTCATACGCCTGGTTGATTTCACCGCTAGCCAATTCAAAGGAGAAGTTCCGGGCGCTAATCTCCAAAGCAGCCTTCTTCGCGTCAAGGCGGTCTAGTGCCATAGGTCCGGTCAGGACTAGAGATGACGGCACCACCGCAAGAATACCCAGGATCGTCAACACACTGCCGATGGTTGATACGGATTGGAAACTGCCTTCCGAAAAGAGAGCGGTTACGAACTTGCTGTGCTTCGGTTTGTCGACTGCTGGCGCTGCATTCTCCGCCATATCTTTTTCGGCGCGGCGCAACACATCAACTTGGAAATGAAGCTCCGCAAGACGGACTATCTTTTCTCGTATCTCGGACATTTGAGCCGGAGTGGCTTCATCCCCCAATGCGCTGGCAGCTTCTTCCGCCAGTGCAATTTCCCTTTGGAGCGCCGTCATTGCCTCGTTTGGTGGCAAATCCTCAAGAGTACCCTCTATCCGCTGCGCTTCCAGCCTTTCAAGTGACTGCTGAAGCGCTTCTGAAAATGCGGCGCTCGATGACCGTTTTGTGCGTCTGTACACCCAAATCAGCACACCGGCCGAAGCGAACAGGGTAACGAATAGCCCGAAGCCACCCGTTATTTGGGTTATCAGGTCGGTCCACTGCCGAACTTGCTCCAGGCCAGCTTGGGCTTCCGACAAGGTTTTTGCTTGATTGGATGTCAGAGAAAACAAAATGGCCCAAGTTGCTCCGGCAGAAAGCCCGAACCAAAATGACATGGCGCCAAGCGTAGAAATAGCGCTTGCAAAGGCCAGAGGTTTTGATTGTTCGGATAAGGGGCGCGTCTCCGCCCGCTCCATAGCTCGCTTACCCAATATCCTGAGTATCAACGACAGAACAAGCGCGCCTATTGTTATCCCAAACAGTTGCATTGCTATCCCCTCAATACGACTATTATGCAATTATAAAAAGAATTATAAGAAAAATATACCATAGATAGAATTTGTGGAACAGTGGCTAGAATAAGGTCTTTGCGCCGTACCAATCGCTAAGCCACCGGACAACCTCCTCGATGCAGAAAGCCTTCTAGCTCTTGTTCGTCATGGTTAAACCCTCGCTTTGCATTATCTCGAAACCCCATCATTTCCCGATCACCCCAAACGGTCTCTCCAATTGGCCTGATCTGGCCGAAGAACGGCTTATGCCTCGATTGCTTAGGCCGCAATGGTTCGGATTGGCTTTCTTCCCCTGCCGGCGAGCCGACATTCCTCGCGAAACAACAAAGCCACGCCTCTCCATCCTCCGCTGTGCTTCGGTCGCAAGGATGCGGCGGCAATCGTCTTTGGCCTTTTGATCGCCATCGAGACCGCATGGTGCGGGATCGGAAACAAAATGGAGATTTAAAATGGCTACCATCGGCACCTTCAAGAAGAACGGCACCAACGAATACACTGGCGAAATCGTCACTCTCAGCATTCAGGCAAAAGGCGTCCGCATCATTCCCGACATTCGCGCAACTGGCGATAACGCCCCCAGCCACCGTGTCCTAGTCGGCCGTGCAGAAATCGGCGCTGCCTGGTCCAAGCGATCCAGCGAAGGCCGTGACTATTTTGGCCTCAAACTGGATGATCCCAGCTTCACAGCTCCGATCTATGCCAACCTCTTCGTCGATGAAGATGGTGAGAGCTACATCCTGATCTGGTCTCGTCCCAATGGGCACCGTGGTGAATGACATCGCGAAGGCTTCGGCAACCGCCGGAGCCTTCTTCATGCCTTCTTGAGTTGGTCTCTCACGAGCTTAACGCGCGTGCCAATGATTGTCCTGACGGTCTTCAGGATCGGATGAAACAGGTCTTCGGCTTGCAGCTCGACGAGCAGAGCATCGGCTTCTTCTTCGATCCTGCTGGCCATTGTGGCCAACTCAGTGCGGAGCACTCTTTGGGCGGCCTTGGTTGGAGCAGCAAGTGCGTACCATTGTTCAAGCGTGATCGTGTCAGCAAGACCCCGCCCGCCGATCTGCATGGCCAGTTTCTTGGTCAGACGCGGATAGGCCGCGGTGCAAACCACATCATAGAGGGGTGCTAGATCCGGTGTGCAGGCGTGATAGAGCAAAGAGAAATTCTTGGCATGAGCATCTGCATTGCCAACCAAATAATGAAACATCACCATCCGCTGGAAAGCGAGCCTTTCAGCGGCAGGGCGGCGCGTGTGTTTCTGGATCAAGCCTGCAGACTGTGCGATCCCTGGTCCGCCTTCTTCTTCATATTTGAGTTCGGGTGGCACGCTGAGAGCCTGACAGAAGTCTTCCTGATGCAGCTTGGCAATGGAGCCATCGTCCTCCTGAACGCGGTCATAGCGTTCCACCAGAATGAAGTCGGTGTTTCCTGCTGAGGACTTGAGGACATGCGGAGCCTGAAGCCCGACGCGGTTTGCAAGACGCATGCAGAAGAGTTCATTCTCAACCGTGCCATCCAACCCTTCAATGAAGGGCTTGAGGATATGGGTTGTCGGCTTGCCGGCTCTGGGGAGCGAGATTTGACCGTCCATCACGCACACCGCCAGCTTGTCCTGCGCACCGGCGAGGGATAGGCGCACACCTTCCTCACCTCCGAGCAAAGGGCGATCCCGCAACAGATCAAGGATCTGGCTCAGGCGTTTCTCGTCCAGTGGCTCTACATCCTGAGACCTAAAGTCCGGAGGTTCTGATCCCTGAGGCAAGAGCGAGAGGGCACCAGCGCATTCACCACCGATGATTTCCAGAAGCCCAAAAGCATTTTGCTGCGAGACGCCGAGGGCGGCAGCGAGCCTTTTGCGCGCGCGCTCATCCGGCAACAGTCCGGAAAAGAAAGGCCGGGCTACCGCATCAGGGTAGGGGGCCTCTTGTAGGGGCATTGAGACTGAAAGAGCGGCTCCGTTGGAAGACAGGTAGTCAGGATCATAGAAGAAGCATAGTTGCCCATCATCCATCTGAATTAGGGAGCCTGCCAAACTCTCGCGCAAATAGACATCAAGAGAGCGGCTCATGCGTCATCCTCCCGGTTGTTGACCGTGAAGGTGAGGCCAAGGGTCTGCATGACTGTGAGAGCCAGTCCCATTTGGCAACTCTCCTTGCCATGTTCCAGCTCACGCACAAAGCGCACGCCGACCCCCGATAGGGCTGCCAGTTGCTCCTGTGTTAGCGTCTGCCGTTTGCGCTCGTCCCGAATGAGCGCTCCAAGATCTTGAGAACTATCTATGTTGGCCATGATCATCCCTTTCGGGACGAATTTAGCACAACTCAGTTAAAAATACACGAAAAAGCCCCGAACGGGACGAACGGTGCCATAGGAGTGATAATATGGCTAAAATCATCCCGAACGGGATGATGGGAGAAAAAAGTGATTTGTTCCTATCTCGGGCTATCGGATAGAATGGAGAAAGACGTTCGCATTCCGAATCCGTCGGTTGGAAGAAGTTGAGCCGAAATTTTCAGGTTGAGCTGGAAGCGAGCCTGAGCTAGCCTAAGGTCTAGTGCCCAAAACGGTGCCATCCACAGGCATGAAATTTTTGGTTGCAAAATTTTTATATCGAAATTTCAATAAGTTAAAGATCTGAAAATGACATCCGCCTCCGGGCACCATCATTTTTTTTAGCGCGTCCCACTTATATCGACAAGTCCTTGGAATTATGGGGTTTTAGGTCTCAGATTTCTCGGAGTGTGTCAGGCTATTTCACCAGATCCGACCTGTCTGGGGCCATATTTGGGGCCAAGATTTTTCATGAATTCATTGATGGCCCCAATTTTAGGGTTTCATGCCACCTGATCGCTCCTGAACCAGGGAGAATGACTGTGGCACTGACAGATCTTCAAATTTGACAACTTCGCCCCAGAGACAAGGCCTATCAATGCACCGATGGTCTCGGACGCTATCTTGAAGTCTCCCTCAGTGGAGCGAGGCTTTGGCGATATAAATATCGCTTCATGAAGAAGCAAAAACGCCTTTCCCTTGGAAGCTATCCCGATGTGAGCCTTGCTGAGGCGCGTGACAAAAGAAATGAAGCACGAAAAAGGCTTGATGCCGGTGAGGATCCGCTTGCTGATCGCAAGCGCGAAAAGCTCGTTGCTGCATTCGCAGCCTCAAACACTTTCGGCGATATCGGTCGAGAATATATCAAAAAGCAGATTGCTGAAGGAAGGTCGCCCAAAAGGATTGAGAAATCCAATTGGCTTATTAGGCAGTTTGCACTGATCGATGAACGACCTGTAACTGAACTAAAGCCTCTTGATATTCTCGCTGTTCTGAAGCGGCTCGAGGCGCACGGCAAATATGAAACGGTTATGCGTTGCCGTTCCTTCGCCAGTTGTGGTTTCGGAGGCTGGTCAATCAGGGTGGAAGACAAATGGTTTACCAGCTGACAGTTGAAAAATGTTTGCAAGATGTTCAATCTTGCCATTATCAAGCTGGCCAGTCCCCAAGCGAATATGACCTGTTTCTTTCATTGCAAAACTGGAACCAGGCGTTGCCGCAATGTTATGCGCAGCCAGAGTGATCAAAGAAAAAGTTTCGGAATGAACAGGAGCGTACAGACATAGACCCGCACCCTCTGGTACATGTATGCCGCGTGCGGTTAATTGTCTGGCCAAAAGATTCCTCCGATCACGATAGGTTTCTGAGGCTTTTCTGACCAGTGCCTGGGTATCGCTATCCTGTAGTAGCCAGGCGACTGCTGCTTGAAGGATGCGACTGGTCCAGGCGGCACTAAAGGCCCGATAGGACTGGATTTGCTCAACCAGATATTCCGGGCCAGACAACACCGCCATGCGTAGGTCCGGACCATAGGCCTTGGAAAAGGATCGGATATGAATGGCTCGGTCCGGAAACCTGTCTCCCAACGACTGGGGCGGTGCCAGCGAGATATCACCCAGCCCATCATCCTCGATGATCAGCGCGTCACTCTTTGAGAGGATGTCGCCCAATTCCTTCATGCGGTCGGGGTGCAGGAAAAGACCGGTCACTGAACTAATGCGCGGTTGCAGGATAAATACCGAAGGGTTTTCCTTTAGAATGGCTTGCAACGATTGGGGGGTCGAACCATAGACGTCATTCTCGACCAGCAGTATCGAAACCCGCAAATCTTCCAGAATATCAAGGATACGCATCGGTACCGGAGCCTCGACTGCAACAACGGACCCGGGTGGCACCAACGCATGCAGGGCTGTGTACAGCGCGTTGTAGCCGCCATTGGTTGCCAGCATCGCAGCAGCATGGTTTGGCCACAGCGGTCTCAACACCCGCTCCAGCTCCGGCAGGATCCGAACGCGAACATAGCTGTTGAGCCCTTCTGCATGCGTACCATAGTCCAGAGCCTTGCCAAGAGGAGGCAGCAGATCCATGTCAGGCACAGCAACCGAGAGATTGAGCGCAATGCTTTCAAAATGACCCTGTGCCGAAACGCGGGACGGTCTCGGGGCAAAGCTTGATCCGGTCACATAGGTTCCATTGCGTCCGCGTCCGGTCAGGACACGCAGTCTACGCAATTCCTTCCAGGCCTGCGACAACGTGCTGGGACTGATCTTCAGTTCATAGGCCAAATCGCGCAGGGATGGCAGTCGGGCTCCGACGGGCAATACCCCATTGCGCACCAAAATAGCCGTATCCCGGGCTATTCCCGTTGCGCTCCGATCCTTCAGATGCCCTGCCAATGTTTCTGAATCAATATTTTGCATCAGTACATTCTTTTTAATGTTTAGGTGCATAATAACATTTGATGAAGACCGATTGAAGCCCTAATCCTAATACGAAGTGATAATATGAGGGCTCAAAATGACACTAGAAATTCGGCTCGCTGTAAGAGACTGGGATTATATGTCCCCGCTGGCTTTGGGAGAGATTTCATCTCCCCGGCTGGATCTGAAACTGTTTCGTGTGGGCACATTGCCCGACAGTCTGAGTGACGACACGCCCTACAATGCGTTCGAAACCTCCTTCAGCCGCCATTTGTCAGCGGTTGAGGCAGGCAATCACAAGAACACTGCCATCCCGAATTTCCTGATGCGCGGCTTTCGTCATCAGTGCATCCTGACCCGCAAGGACAGTGAACTGACCAGCATCGAGGACCTGCGCGGCAAACGGATCGGGGTAACGGGATGGCGAGACTCGGGCAACGTCTGGACCCGCATGATACTGCGCTCCAAGGGGATCAATACTCAGGATGCCTATTGGTATGCCGGGCGTCTCACCGATGCTCACCCCATTCAGAACCGTCTCGACGGCTTCGGAATACCAGGCCTGATAGAAGCCATGCCGGATGAAGAGCCGATGATGGAGTCGCTGGCCAGAGGATGGCTGGATGTTGTCTTTACACCATTCATGCCCAAGGGGTTCTTTGAGGCATCGTCCCAGTTCCGGCACTTGTTGCCGAACCTTTCCGCCAGTCAGGCCGACTATTTCCAGACCGTCGGTTATGTGCCGGGCATTCATGTCCTGACCATGAACTCGGCCCTTCTGGAAGAGCATCCATGGGCAGCTCAGGAACTGAGTGACCTTTTGGATCAGTCTCGTGATGTCTGGATGCAGAAGCGCATCCGTTATGCCGACACCACGCCATTCTTCATGTCCGATTTGATCGAGACCGCTTCACTGTTACCCTCAACCTGGGGCGATAGCGGCATCGAGGCGAACCGGAAGATGATCAACGATTTCATCAATGAAATGCACGATCAGGCCATTATTGGTCGTCATTTCAGCATTGATGAAGTATTCCCTGTCACAAAATAGTAAAAACAACCAACAAACCAATCACCCAATAGAGGAATATTCCCATGAAAAAAACGTCCCTTCTTAGCGTGGCCCTTGTGGCCGGTATGCTGTCTGTTTCCGCGCACGCAGCCCAAACAATGAATAAGGACCTGCACGCAAAACTGCCAGCGGCCATCCAGGAAGCCGGCAAGATGATTGCTGTCAACAATGGCTCCTTTCCTCCGTATGAATTTGTTGAAGGCACCAAGCTGACCGGGGCCACGGCTGACCTGTCGCACGCTGTGGGTGAAGTTCTTGGCGTTGAAATCTCCCATGCATCTGTTGCCGGCCTTTCCGCAGTTCTAAGCGGTATCGCAGCAGACCGTTATCAGTTTGCCATGGGCCCAATCGGAGACTTCCCAAAACGCCGCACCTCCAATGACTTTGTCGACTGGGTAAACGAATTCGTGGTCTTTGCCGTTCAGAAGGGCAACCCGCAGAATATTGACGACCTGTCCACCGTATGTGGCAAGCGCATTGCTGTGATGTCAGGCGGGTCCGCAGAGCGCGTGATCATCGCCCAGTCTAAAAAATGTGAAGATGAAGGCCAGACTGCGGTCGACATCAAGTCTTTCACCGACCAGCCGACCTCCATTATGGCCGTTCGCGCCAACCGTGCTGATGCATTCTTCTCTTCCCAAGCTCCTCTGACCTACTTCGTGCAGACCTCTGAAGGTCAGCTCGAACTGGCTGGCGTTGGTCAGGCCAACGGCTTCCCGCGCCTGTTCCAGGGCGCCGTGGTGCCGAAGGATTCCCCGCTTGGCCCTGTTCTCGAAGAAGCCCTCAAGATCCTCAAGGACAATGGAACCTATGAGGAGATCATGAAAAAATGGGGTCTCGAAAACAACATGATTGATGAAATCGGCATGAACCGCGGCGAGGCTCTGTAAAGATGAAGACTGCGCCCCTGCCAGAATTGCAAAACAGTCCGGAAGACTCCCTGCGCGATGTCGCTGGGGCGCATCTTCCTTTGCCAAAAAGCAAGATCATCCTCTGGATGATCGTGCTGCTTTTTGGCTCAGACTTTGCATTGACCGTGGCCACGAACAAGAATTTCGGATGGCCGACGGTTGGACAATATTTCTTCAATGAAACCGTGATGCAGGGTCTTTGGGTTACCCTGTGGCTGGCTGTTGTCAGCATGCTGATTGGTGTCGTGCTTGGATTGCCGATTGCCATCGGTCGCATGTCAAAAGATCCCTTGGCCCGCAGTTTGTCGAACGCCTATGTCTGGATCTTCCGCGGAACTCCACTGCTGGTGCAGTTGATCCTCTGGTATAACCTGTCCTTCCTGTTCCCAAAGATTGGGCTCAAGATCCCGTTCGGGCCTACACTGATTGAATGGAACGCCAATGATCTCATCACCCCGATCACGGCTGCCATCATTGGCCTGGCGCTTAACGAGGCGGCCTATATGGCAGAGATTATTCGAGGCGGTCTGCTGTCCGTTCCGCGTGGTCAGCGGGAAACGGCCGAAGCGTTCGGCATGAAGCCGATGCGCGCCCTGTGGCGGATCATCATTCCGCAAGCCATGAAGACCATCGTCCCCCCAACCGGCAACCAGTTCATCAACATGATCAAGGCCACGGCTCTTGTGTCGGTGATCGCCATGGCAGATCTGCTCTACTCGGTTCAGTCGATCTACAACCGTACGTTCGAGGTCATTCCCCTGCTGATGGTCGCCGTGCTCTGGTATCTGCTCATCACTTCGATTCTCAGCTACGTGCAGGCTCATATCGAGCGTTACTACTCGCGCGGGGATTCGATGTATGCTGCCCGCGATACATCAGATGATGGCAAAAAAACAGAGGAGGGCGCAAAATGACCAAACCCATCTTGCGTGCACGCAACTTGCACAAGTCCTTTGGCAGCAATGAAGTTCTCAAGGGTATTGACCTCGATGTTGCTCCATCTGAAGTGGTCGCCATTCTCGGTCCATCCGGGTCTGGAAAATCAACATTCCTGCGCTGCATCAACCAGCTTGAACATATCGATAAGGGTTTCATCGAAGTCGATGGAGAACAGATCGGCTACCAGCTCAAGAATGGCAAGCTCGTAGCCCTGCCAAATGCTGCCATTGCTCTGCAAAGGGGCAAGATGGGCATGGTCTTCCAGAGCTTCAACCTGTTTCCGCACATGACGGTGCTGCAGAATGTCATCGAGGCACCGGTCGGTGTCCATGGGGTCAAGAAAGCCGAGGCAATCGAAACCGCCAAGGAACTCATTGCCAAGGTGGGCTTGTCGGAAAAGCTAAACGCTTATCCTGGCCAACTCTCCGGTGGACAACAGCAGCGGGTGGCCATTGCGCGCGCCTTGGCCATCAAGCCTAAAATCCTGCTGTTTGATGAGCCGACATCAGCGCTTGATCCGGAACTGGTCGGCGAAGTGCTGGCCACGATGCGTGATCTGGCGTCACAGGGACTGACCATGATCGTTGTGACACATGAAATTGGCTTCGCCCGTGAAGCCGCAGATCGGGTTGTCTTCATGGATGGCGGCCACGTCATCGAGCAGGGCAAGCCGGAGCATGTTCTGGTCAAGCCACAGCATGCCCGGACACAGTCGTTCCTGTCGCGTTTCATCTAGTCTTGTCACGCGGTTTCAGAAAGTAAGATTTAAAGAGGAAGGTGCCTCCGGCATCTCGTTCCAATGGAAAAACTCGCCACGATCGCCGATCTTGAACCGGCAAAAGACGATCTGATTGCCATCCGGCATCACTTGCACGCCCACCCGGAGCTTTCAGGAGATGAGCAGCAGACTGCGGCGTTTGTCGCCGAAAAGTTAGAGGCATGGGGCTATGAAGTCTTCCGCAATGTCGGCGGCCACGGGGTGGTCGGGCGCCTACGCGTCGGTGACGGCAACCGCTCCGTCTCCATTCGAGCCGACATGGATGCTCTGCCCATCACCGAAGAAACCGGGCTTGACTATGCCAGCACGGTTCCTGGTGTCATGCATGCCTGTGGCCATGACGGGCACACGACCATGCTGCTCGGTGCTGCGCAGTATCTGGCGCGCACCCGCAACTTCTCCGGTACCCTCAATCTCGTGTTCCAACCCTCTGAGGAAGCCGCCAAGTCAAGCGGCGCGGTTGCCATGATGAAGGATGGTCTGTTTGAGCGTTTCCCTTGTGATGCAATCTTTGGATTGCACAATCACCCGGGTGCTCCGGCAGGCACCGTCCTGATGCGCTCCGGTCCATTAATGGCGGCCTCCGATACGGTTTTCATCACGATCAAGGGCAAGGGTGGCCATGCTTCGCGCCCCCATCTTTGCATCGACCCGATCGTCTGCGCATCGGCCATTGTGATGGCGCTACAGACCATTGTCTCCCGCAGCATTGACTCCACCCAGACCGCAGTGGTCACGGTGGGCACGATCAATGGTGGCACCGCTGCCAATGTCATCGCCCAACAGGCCACCATGGAGCTGAGTGTCCGTTCCTTCTCTGCTGACGTTCGGGCCAAGCTGAAAGAACGGATCAAAACCGTTGTGGAAACCCAATGCGCATGCTGGGGAGCCGAGCCGACCATCGAGTTTGATGAGGGGCACCCTGTGGTCGACAATGCGCCCGCCGAGACAGAATTTGCCAAAATGGCCGTCGAGGAACTGATTGGTGCGGGGAAGGTTGAACTATGCCACCTTATTCCGGGTAGTGAAGATTTCTCCCATTATCAGGAGCAAAAGCCTGGTTGTTTCATTCGGCTCGGGAATGGTGAGAATTCCGCCATGCTTCACAATCCTCACTACGATTTCAATGATGAAAGCCTCACGACAGGAGCGGCTATGTGGGCAAGAATAGCTGAACGATATCTGAGTTAAGATCGACATTCTCAGCCGAACAGAAAGGCAGCTCTCAACGAGATCTCGAATGCGGTTTGAATGGATTTCCAAAATGGCAACAATGGCGAAGCTGGCCAGCTGATGCAGTGAAAGCCTCCAATGTTATGTCATGAGGCACATGTCATGGGCAGTGGAATTTTTTCTCACACCACCGGCTAATTTAGACAGAACAACGACCTCGGAATGATCAATATAGTCGTTGATACCTGCGAACATTTCGGTGATATGCGAAGAGGCCAGATGCTTGTCCAGAGATTCCTGACTGAGCCATTCTTCTGTCCAGACAAATCTGCGCGGGTCGTTGACGTCACGGTTGAGCTGATAGGAGATACAGCCCTCTTCGTTCAACGTTGTCTCGATGACACTTTGAAACATGGCGCTGAGAATTTCTTCGCAGCCATCTTTTGCATGAAAAATTGCGACCACAGGTGTCATTTTGAGTATTTCCTCCGTTGCTAAATCGAGCACGTTGAAGTCGTGCTCCGAGAATTTGCACAGCCGTACAGCCGTCCACGGTGCCGTCCTGCATAGTCATGAGGAGGCTTGAAAAAGCATTGGTCTTGGGTGGAACCGAGCTAGCGTTTTGCCAAAATCACTTCCGGGCCACTTTCCCGGATCGCGTTGCATGTATGCTCGTCAAGATCGCCGTCGGTGACGATAATGTCGACATCTTTTATGGCGACAGCTTTGAAGAAGCCGACCTTGCCATATTTGGTGGAATCCGTGACCAGCACACATTTGAGAGAAGCATTCACAACCGCTTGCTTGACGGGAACCTTGTCCTCCGTCGGTGTGGAGATATATCGCATATCCCACGAGGAAGCCGAAAGAAAGCCGATACCGATATTCAGCGACGATATGAATCTGGCGGCGCTTTCACCCACGCAAGACTCATTCTTGCGCAACACCTTGCCTCCGGTGTGATAGAGCTCGCAGTTGGAATGCTCACTCAAGTAGGCTTCAACGGCAAAGTCATTGGTCAGCACCGTGATGTCATCGCGTTGAGCCAACTCGCGGGCGATCGCCAGACATGTGGTGCCAGCATCAAGATAGATCGTCGCATCCTTGGGAACCAGCTTGGCGGCTTCCTTGGCCACGATGGCCTTTTCATCCATCTGCAAGCTGTTCTTGATCTTCCTGGCCGGCTCAGCATCGATATACTCGGCCAATCGCACGCCTCCTGAAACAGTGACGACAAAGCCATCCTGTTCCAGAGCCTGAATGTCACGTCTGACCGTCATGTGTGACACATCAAGTGACTCCATCAACTGGGCGATGCTGACGATCTCATGCTCAGTCAATAACTCGAGTATCTTTTGCTGTCTTTGTGCCGGAATCACTGGGACCCTGCCTTTGCGCTTGTTAATTCGGATATGTCTTCTTCTGTTAGGTATCGAACAGATTGTCCAGAGGACATCAGCAAGAAGTATAATTTCATGGTTTCTTCCAGCTCTTCTGCAGCGTTCACAGCCTCGATCAGGGAATTTCCGCACACAACCGAGCCATGATTGGCCAGCAGAAAGGCTGAAGCCTTCTGCCCGGCTTCCTTCGCAGCTTCTTTTAGCTTGTCTGATCCGGGCTTGTAGTAGGGAACAACCGGCAGCTTGCCAATTTTCATCACGAAATAGGGCGTGAAAGGTTTGAAGGAATCATCCGGCTTCAGGTCGGCCAGAGATGAATAGGCCGTGGCATGGGTCGAATGGAGATGCACAATGGCGTTGCAGTCAGGCCGGGCCTCATAAACCCCCATATGCATGGGAATTTCCTTGGTGGGCTTGTGCCCGGACAGATGATTGCCATTTGCATCGATCAGCGACAGGGCTTCCGCGTCCAATCGTCCCAGACTGGAATTGGTAGGCGTAACCAGAAAATTGCCATTGGGCAGTTTCAGCGAGATATTGCCTCCACTTCCAACACTATATCCCCGATTGAAGAGCGAGGCTCCCAGTTCTACGAGCTGTTTGCGATAAGAAAGATCCGTCATAGGAAGAACTCCTGTGCTGAGAGAAAGAAGTCCTCTGCCCCAAAGTTACCAGACTTCAACGCCAGAGAAATCGGCTTGTCAACCGCGCGAACCCACGGCACGCCTGGCGCGATTTGTGGGCCGATATGGAAGGCCTCAACTCCGAGAGATTTGACAACCGAGCCAGATGTTTCTCCGCCTGCCACGATGAAGTGATCATAATGAGCCAGCTCAAGCAGCTTGGCCAAAGTCGAGAAGAAATGCTCCACAGCCGCCCCGGAGGCTTCGGCACCAAAATTCTTCTGAATGTCTTTGAGATCATCCACTCCCGTGGTCGCATAGATCATGGGGGCGAGCTTGTTTTCATCTTTCTCATGCAAGGCCAGCCAGTCCGCGATTTCCCCCGCATATCCGGCGGCA
This sequence comes from uncultured Cohaesibacter sp., assembly GCF_963682185.1. Classification (NCBI taxonomy): domain Bacteria; kingdom Pseudomonadati; phylum Pseudomonadota; class Alphaproteobacteria; order Hyphomicrobiales; family Cohaesibacteraceae; genus Cohaesibacter; species uncultured Cohaesibacter sp. Next base: position 3,897,219 of record NZ_OY821667.1, read on the forward strand.
TCTTCGATGCAACGCGCGACATCAACTTTTTGGGAAACCGCCTTGCCGATATAGCGTTTGACCTGGGCATTGGTCATGACAGAGGTCGATCCCGCCAGAATGATACATTTGCCTCCGGGAGGAGCCCCCGCATCCATGCTGGTTGCTGCGCTGAGGCGATGTTTGCGCACGATTGCACGGGCAAGCCCCATGCCAAGTCCGGACCCGCCGGTGACGAGCGGCAAATCAACCAGCGCTTCGCCCAGATCAACCAGATGTTGATTGGTCAGGGTATCCGGCACTGCGTAGGTGACCCCATCAATGACCAGTTGCTCGATGGCCTGCCGGATGGCTGCCGGACCCTGATCAACTATCGTCAGGGACACATTTGCGGCTTTGCCCTTGGATTGCTGCTCTGTGAGGCGCATCAGATTGGCGTCAAGCATCGGGGTGACCGGATGATTACGCATGCCGGATTCATTCAGCAAGACGTCGCCAACAAACAGATAGCCTTTGTATACGGTTCTGCCATTGACCGGCAGTGCAGGGCACATCACGGTTACATCGCAATCGAGCGCTTCCAGCAGGGCGTCCGTTACAGGTCCAATATTTCCTTTGGCCGAGCTGTCGAATGTCGAGCAATATTTGAAGAATATCTGTCTGCATCCCTGCGCGAGCAACCATTTCATTGCTGCAAGAGAGTCTTTGATGGCTTCCTCAGCAGGGCAAGATCTGCTTTTCAGGGAAATGATTGCTGCATCGGGCCCATCTTCATCACAATCAGTTTCCGGTATTCCGAGATACTGGGTAACGGAAAGTCCATTTTGAACCAAGAAGCCGGCGATATCTGTACCGCCTGTAAAATCGTCAGCAATGACACCTAAATACATGACATCTATCCTTTTTGCCATGCCCTAAGGGCAGTCTGGCTTTGTCTTTATCGCAGTCAGCGGCACAGAGTTGGGCTGTTGCCGCCATCTGGCAAGCGACACGGTGCGCGCTTGCCAACCGGTCCAGAACCGGGCCTTCCTTTCGGCCCATGGTCCTGTGATCACTTCTGGCTATCTCGCCAGGAAGCGAACCAACCCAGACCTGCACTTGTCTCTCCTGCTGGGATATATTCGCAGCCAATCCAGCCGTCATAACCGCTTTGATCGATCACACCGAAAAGCCACTCATAATTGAGCTCGCCGATGTCGGGTTCATGCCTGTCAGGAACGCTCGCAATCTGGATGTGGCCGATATGAGGCAGGTCACGCAGCAGCTTGGTGGTGACATCCCCCTCGCCAATCTGACAATGGAAAAAATCGAACTGCACAGCCAGATTGGGCTGGTTCAACGAGCGCACGACTTCTTGCGCTTCATCCTGTCGATTGAGGAAATATTCAGGCATGCTGCGCAGATTGATTGGCTCCAGCACAATCTTTACGCCAAATTGCTGCGCCATTTCGCATGCCAACTTGATATTGTTTTTAAGGATCGCCAACTGGTGATCTCTATCCATCAGGGGAACACGATTGCCCGACATGACATGCACTGTCTTGCAGTTGAGAATATGGGCGTAGTTGAGTGCCTTTTCCATACTGGCCTTGAATTCGCTTTCCCTGCCCGGCAGAGATGCGATGCCGCGCTCACCCTTGGCCCAATCGCCCGGAGGAGCATTGAACAGAGCCTGGCACAATCCGTTTTTCTTCAACAGTTCCTTGAGTTTCTGCGCCTCATAATTATACGGGAACAGATATTCGACGCCGACAAATCCATCGGCAGCGGCTCGAGCAAAACGCTCCAGGAAAGGAACCTCGTTGTACATCATGCTCAAGTTGGCAGCAAAGCGTGGCATGGATAACTCCCTGAATTTTGTCGTGTGCATCATTGCTTAGGATTTGACACGACATTCGATTTTGGAGGGGCTCCCCCAGCCACCACCGCTTGTTTGCTGGAGGGGGAGTCTTGTGTTTTTGCTCGGCCTATTTTGCGCCGAAGAAGAGCTCTTCCATTTCCTGACGCAGCTTGTAGGCTCGCAGGGTGGTGTCGGCTTCTACATCATTCCAGGTGACAGATGCGCCTTTGGCGACCGGTTTGATGAGCTTGAGGTTATGGGCAAGACCCAATGGCAAGCAGCGGGCTTCAACCGACTTCTTGGCTGGCTGGATGTTGCCATAAACAGTATAGCCGCCTTCACCGTCGAGCATTTCGCCTACCTGCAAATCGCGTTTGGCGGTTGCCACGACGTCGGCATTGAAGAAGCTGGCGGTGCCGGTTGGTTCGTTGCGAAGCGCAACAGACGCAACGGAGATACCCACTTCCAGACCGATCAGGTGCCAACGACGATAGATTGCGCAGTATCTGCCGCTATCATCGGTACGAACGCCATATTCCTGGAAGCAACGGCGGATATATTCGGTGTCACCTTCAATCACGACCCAAACACCATTGCGGATGTCATGGTCGATTGGGGTGCCATCGCGCTGCAGGCAGGAAGCCACTTCAACAACGCCTTTGCTTTCCAGCATGCCGCCATCGCTCTTTGGACGCATGACATTTGGCAGGTCATCCATGGAAGACGGATAGAATTCCAAACCATTTTCAGGAGACTGCAGATCGCAGGAGTTGGCAACTGCGGTGGATTCGATTGCAGGCTTGGAACCATCAAGGAAGGAGTTGAACATTTTCGGGTTCAGACCACCGATTTCAGCCTGTTCTGCTGTCAGCCCCCAGTCGTTCCAGACGGTTTCCGGAGTGGACTCCGAGAAGCGAGGCAGCCATTTATGGCCACGACCGGCAGCAACTACCGGGAAGCCGCAACCGCGAGCCCAATCGACCCAGTCGACGATCAGTGCAGGCTGGTCACCGAAGGCCAGGCTGTATTGCACGCCATTTTCGTTGGCGCGCTGATGCAGCAGAGCGCCGCAGAATGCATCTGCTTCAACGGTGACGTTGACGATATGCTTGCCGAACTTGAAAGATTCAAGGCAATGCTCAACGGCGGCAACCGGGTTACCGGTGCACTCGACGATAACGTCGATTTCAGGGCGCTTTACCAGATCTTCCCAGCTGTCGGTGATGAAGGTATTGCGGTTTTTCAGAGCATCTTCGAAAGAGGTCGCAGCATAGGCTTCCGGCTTCCAGCCGATACGCTTGAGGTTGGTAATCGCATTTTCTGGTTTGAAATCTGCGATACCAACCAGGTCCATACCCGGGGTGTTCGGGATCTGGGCGAGGAACATGGAACCGAACTTACCGGCTCCGATGAGGCCAACGCGGATTGGACGATTGCGGCGTTCGCACTCTACAAGTTTGGCATACAAACTCATGACTATTCTCCTATTAGATTAGTAATTACCGACAAGACAAGATTGAAACAGTGGGCCGGATTGCTGCCTCCTGCAGCTGGTTTATCCGGAGCCTATTTCGCTCCCAGAAGATTTGGTATTGCCATGCTGACAGCAGGGAAATACGTGACCAGAGCCAACACAAGAAGCAGAGCGATCAGGATTGGGAAGACATCCCCAAACAGGTCCTTGATCGAAATTTTCGAGATACTGCAGGCAGTGAACAGGTTGACACCAACGGGTGGGGTAACCAGGCCGATAGCGAGGTTGACGCAGAGAAGAATACCGAAGGCGGTGATGTCGTAGCCCAACTTGAGCGCGACGGGCAGCAGGATTGGCGTGAAGATGTAGATCGCGGATACAGCATCCATCACACAGCCTGCGGCAAGCAGAATGAGGTTCGTAATCAGCAGGAACAGATAGAGATTGCCTTGCGTGATTTCATTGAGCCAATCACCGATATCCATTGCGATGCCATCAACCGTTACGACCCAGGCAAAGAGTGAGGCGCAGATGATCACATACATGACCACACCGGTCTGACTGGCAGAGCGAATGAATAGCTTCGGCAGCTCTTTCCAGCTAAGTCGGCGATAGATGAACACCCCAACGACCAAACCATAGACAGCAGATACGGCCGCGGCTTCCGTGGGCGTGAACACCCCCGAATAGATGCCGCCCAGAATGATAACCGGCATCATCAGCCCCCAGAAGGCATCCTTGAAGGCGGCCCAACGCTCGGCGCCCGTGGCTTTTGGCAAAGGCTTGATGCCTTCGTCTTTGCGTGTGAGGTAGATCGTTACCAGAATGAGCGCCAGCCCCATCAGGACACCGGGAACAACACCAGCCATGAACAGCTTGCCGATGGACGCGCCGGAGATTGACCCAAAGACGATGAAGGTTACGGACGGAGGAATGATCACACCGATTGCGCCACCTGCGGCCATGAGAGCCGTTGCAAAGGGCAACCGATAGCCAGCGCGGATCATTGCAGGGATCAGGATGATACCCAGAGCAGCAACAGTTGCCGGGCCGGAACCGGAAATCGCGGCAAAGAAGCAGCTCACGATGACGCAGACCATCGCAACACCATTGCGATAATGGCCAACCATGCGCTGCGCCAGCAGGATCAGACGTTCGGAGATCCCGGAGCGCTCCATCACGTTGCCCGCGATGATGAAGAAGGGAATGGCCATTAGGGCAAATTTGCTTGATGCGGCAAATACATTGATGGGGATCATTTCAGCTGGCAGATCGGCAAGAAACAGTGCCACCATGGCCGACAGCCCGAGAGAGATCGCGATGGGAATATTGAAGGCAAGAAGAAAAGCGAACGAGCCGAATAGAATGAACGAATTCATAGGGCCTCTCCTGCATCTTTGAACATTGGGTCCCGACCGGTAAGAATCTCAAAAATGGAGTAGCAGTAGCGGTAGATCAGCAGGCCAACGCCAACAGGAACAGTCATCCCGTAGATCCATTCAGGCCATTGCATGGTTGCTGAGAGCTGGTTGGACGTGTATTCCCCGACAACCATGTAGACACCATAGTAGAGAATGATGAGACACATCAGGATGCCCAGAATGTTGGCAATGACAGCCAGGAACTTCTGCTTTGTGTAAGAGGCAACCGAGGTGAAATAGTCCAGCCCGAGATGCGCCCTGTCACGGATAGCGATCGATGCACCTGCCAGCGAAGCCAGAACAAAAAGGCTCGTTACGATTTCCTCGCTGAAGGACAGCGACATATGCAGCAGGAAGCGCGAGAGAACATTGACGAAAGTAAGCGTGAGCATAACTACAAAGGTTGTTGTGCAAACAATATGCTCAATCTTTTCGACGAAGCCGTTGAAAGTAGGCAATAGAAACCTCCCATCCTTAACGCGCCTTCAGCGGTCATGGATATATTTCGTGAAAATAGAGTTGTTTCTGTGAGGGCGAAGGGTGGGACGGGCACCAGGGCCCGCCCCTGTCTGTCATGCGTTCATGGAGGGAATGCTATGACTGAGACTTACTTGATACCGAGCGCAGCAACCGCTTCAGCACCGTAGGTTTCTTTGACACCGGCGTAATAATCGCCCAACATGCCTTTGAAGGCCTGCAGTTCTTCAGGGGTCAGATCAGTGATTTCAACACCATAGTCCGTCAGGAAAGCGCGCTTTTCTTTTTCACCATCTTCAACATTCTTGTTGCCCATAGCGTTGATTTCAGCAGCTTTTTCCTTGAGCAGTTTCTGGGTATTTTCATCAAAGCTGTCCCAGGTCTTCTTGTTGAAGACGAGCGCAAAGGAACCGTAGCTGTAGTTCCACGCCGTGATGTATTTCTGCACTTCGTAGAATTTGTTGGCCGTGATCAGATCGAAGCCGTTTTCCTGGCCATCAACCGTGCCCTGCTGCAGAGCAGTGAAGAGTTCACTGAAGCTCATGGCTACAGGGTCTGCACCGAATACGCGGAAGAAGTTCACGAACACGTCGCCACCAGGAACACGCAGCTTCATGTTTTTGAGATCGTCCGGAGTACGGATCGTTTTCTTACTATTGGTAAGCTGACGGAACCCGTTGTGAATGAAACCGAGGGCTTCAATACCCTGTTCGCGCAATGCGCCCTTGATGAAGTCGCCACCTTCACCCAGAAGGCTTTCTTCAGCTTCTTTATAGCTTGTGAAGGCCCATGGAATACTCAGGGCAAGCAGGCGCTGATCGAGAACAGCCATCACGTCTACGGGCTCATAAGCCACGTCGATGGCACCGGAGCGGATCATTTCAACGCCCTTGGACATGTTGCCACCAGAAAGCTGGTCGCTTGGGAAAACACGGATTTTGATTTTGCCGCCGGAGGCTTCCTTGACGACTTTTGAGAATTCCTGCGCCATCTGGGCTGCATTGGACTGCTCGCCGACGGTCGTGGACATTTTCAGGCTTAATTTGGGATATTCGATGTCTGCTGCATAGACACATGCGGGCAACACAAGCCCTGCGACAAAAGAAGCAATAAAGGATTTACAGTTCAGCATAAAGGTACCTCCCAAGGTGTTTGCTGGTTAAAATTCCAACGTTCACCACGCATGGCTGCAGCACCATCATTTGGATAATTGGCACAGCTTGGCAGTCTTATCTGCAAAGTTTCCTCAAGTACCTGATCATCCGGTGTCACTTTCAAAAGTGATGAACCAATTTATAATCTTTCGACCTTCTTTCTTTAAGTGTTCTAATCGCGTTCTGCTGATTGCTGTCTTCTCAAAATCGGCTGCCTCCACATCCGACTTCAAATCAATCGAACAAATCAAAACAAAATAACGTTACAAAATTATAATAACTGAAATTTTGTGTGAACTTATGTTCACCCATCCCGGCGTTAATTGCAAGAGAAATTTAAAAAATAGGGAATATTTGCATATTACGGCCATGATCATCCATCTTTAGGATAGGAAATTTAACATATATTCCCAAATAAAACACACTTGATGAAATTATTGAGCATGGTTTCGTTGGTTCATTGGAGGATCCGCGATGCAACATCGATTTAAGCGGGTGAGCCTTGCGCCGGATGGCTTTTCAGGACGTTCAGTGCTGATCGTAAACGGGAGAGTACAAATGCGGTTGCGTCTGCGTTCAATCGCTGGGCTTTGCCCGGATCGTGGACGGCCACGTTGCCGTGTTCAAAACCGATCTCTGAGAAGACTTGCAGACCTACCGCTGGCTGGTCGGTTTTATAAACGCCTCGCCAGATACCAATCAGGTGGCGGATCAGTGTGACCTACACCCCAACTTCAGCAAATGTGCGAAAGAGCCAATTCTCAATGACATTCAACGGTCATGCTTGGAACAAACTCATCCATCAGCCGTGGATTATTATATCCACCGGGTTATGAGAATGGGCACATCGGTTCTGAATTCTGCTTGTTGCTATTAGACTGTCAAAGCTTGCAAAAGAATCTCCGCGCTGTGAAGCGCCTCTCTTTTGGCTCCGTCTTTTATCTGATGCCGACAACTGGTTCCCGAAGCGGCGATGATGACGCTCTCATCAGCCTCGCGAACGGCGGGAAGAAGGATTTGCTCGGCAATGGTCATGGAAAGCGCGTGATGCTCTTTCTCATAACCAAAGGCGCCTGCCATGCCGCAGCAGCTGCTCGGAATCTCGCTTACATGATAATTCTCGGGCAGAGATAGAACCTTGACGACCAGGTCGCTTGAAGAGATTGATTTTTGATGGCAATGCACATGCACCCGCACCTCTTTTGTCTCTTGGGTGAAGTGTTCGGGCCTTATATGGCCTGTATCCATCTCTCGGGCGATGAATTCCTCGAACATCAGGCAGTTCTTGGAAAGCGCCTTGGCTTTGTCGCGGAGATCCGGGTCAACAAGGTCGGGATATTCATCCTTGAAACAGGCGATGGTGGAGGGTTCCACGGCGATCATCGGTGCGTCTTCGGATATGATATCGCCAAAGGCCGCCACATTGCTGTCGGCGAAGAGCTTGGCCCGCTTGACGAAGCCTTGAGAAAGAGACGACCGTCCGCTCTCCTTGTTGCGGAGGAGGACAACCTCGTAGCCGAGGCGCGTAAGGAGGTGGACGGTCGCCATGCCAATGTGAGCGTCATTCACATTGGTAAATTCATCACAAAACAGATGAACCTTGCGCATGGCTTTGGCTGAGGTCGGCATCTCGCGATTATATTGCTTTTCAAAGCTCAATCGACAGAGCGCGGGCATGCTGCGGTCGAGCGCAAAGCCGGCCGCCAGTTTGACCGGAGCCGACAAGACCCGGTTGCCCATAAGGAGATTGTAGAGAGGAGCAAAGGGCAGGGCCAACCCCATCAGGGTCGTGAAATGGGCCACCAGCAAGGGGCGCAAACCGCTGCCGTGCAAATCATAATAATGCTGCAGGAATTCCGCCTTCATTCGAGCCATATCGACGCCTGCCGGGCACTCGCTCTTGCAGCCCTTGCAGGACAGGCAGAGATCGAGAATATCCTTGATCTCCTTGTGATCATAGCGGTTGGCTTTGTCGGTGCGCGAAAGGAAACCGCGCAGGATATTGGCGCGGGCACGGGTGGAATCTTTCTCCTCCCTTGTGCCCATATAGCTTGGGCACATGAGGCCGGAGGTCACCTTTTTGCATTCCCCGATGCCTGAGCAACGCTCCACGGCGCGCATCAGACCCTGATCCTTGTCCCAATTGAAATAGGTTGGCAGATCTGGCGTTTCCTCGCCGGGGATATAGCGCAGGGACACATCCATCGGTGGCGCGTCGACGATCTTGTTCGGGTTGAAAATGTGAGAGGCATCAAAGGCGGATTTTACCCGCTTGCAAAGTTGGTAATTGGCATCCCCCAGAAGCTCTGGCAGGAATTCAGCCCTGAGGCGTCCATCGCCATGCTCTCCTGAAAGTGAGCCGCGGAAGCGTTTGATGAGCTTTGCCACTTGCTCCAATGCGGAGCGCACGGAAGCAATGCCCTCTTTGGTCTTGTGATTGACAAACAGGATGGTGTGCAACTCACCGTCCCCGGCATGGGCCGAGTGGGTGAATTGGATGCCTTCGCGATGCAGAATGCGTTCAAGCTCGGTCACATAGGCAGGCTGATCCTCCACATCGACCGCGCAATCTTCTATGGCTTCAAACGGCTTGGTGTCGCCTGCTTTCGAGCTGTTGATGCCGCCAAGATCGCGCCGCAATTGCCAGATCTTTTCGACATTTTCGCCAAAGAAAAGCGGCCAGGCGTAGCCCATCTTTTTCTCTGCCAATTCTGCGGTGAGGGCGGCGGCCCTTTGCTCTATCGCTTCGCGGGTGTCATCGGCGAACTCCACAACGATGATGGATTCCGGCGCTCCGATAATCCACTGGCTACAGCGGGCGATGGTGTTGAATTTGTTGACCTTGTTATTCTCCATGGCCTGCTGCACATGGAAGGCGCCGATCAGCTCGCAGCTCGTGGGCTTGTATTTGAGGGCCACAAGCGTCGCCTTCAGAGATTCAATGGAATCCTCGAAATGCATGGCAACCACGCCAATGACCGGTGGCAGCGGCTCGACCAGATTGAGCGTTGCCTCGGTCAGAACGCAAAGGGTGCCTTCTGATCCGGCAATCAGCTTGCACATGTTGAAGTCTGGCCCACCGTCAGTGAAGATATTCGAACGGGCAAGCAAATCGAGTGCATAGCCATTGTTGCGACGACGAATGGACGCCTTGGGATAGCCCTTTTCAAGGTCTGAGCGGGTCTGTTCGCTCTTTAGCGCCTGATAGAGCATCTCATAGAGCGAGCCCTCCAGCGTCTGTTCTGCGCGCTTGGCGTGGAAGTCTTCCGGTGTGAGAGCATGGAAAGAGACTTCACTGCCATCTGCCAGAATGGCGCGACAGGCGAGCAGATGATCTCTTGTTGAGCCCCAGACAATGGAATGCATGCCGCAGGAATTGTTCCCGATCATGCCGCCGATAACAGCCCGGTTTGCGGTGCTGGTTTCTGGCCCGAAGAGCAGACCATGAGGGGCCAGCCAGTCATTGAGACTGTTGCGAATGACGCTTGGCTCAACCGTGACCCATTTTTCTTCCTTGTTGAAGTCTAGAATGCGGTTGAAGCGGCGCATATCCAGCACCAGACCGCTGCCCACCACCTGACCAGCCAAGGACGTTCCTGCCCCGCGCGGGATCAGGGGCACCTTATGCTCCTGACAAAAACGAACGATGGTGATGAGGTCTTCTTTATTCTCAGGGGTTACGACGCCAAGGGGCATCTCCTGATAGGCCGAGGCATCGCTGGCAAAGATTGTGCGGCTGGCTTCATCACTGCGCACGGTGCCCTTGATGCTGTGGGCCAGCCTGTCAAGGAGCGAAGGAAGTGCCTTGAAATATTCAGCGTCAGGTATCTGCAATGTCATCATTCTTCTCCATCAAGTCATCCGGAAGGGGAGGCTCCGGCCTCGAAGGGCCGGAAGCGACCGTTACGGGTAGAGAAGGTTCGGCAGGAAGAGAATGATCTGCGGCAGAAAGACAAGCAGGATCTGGATGACCAGCATACTGGCAACGAACGGCAGAATGGAGCGCGCCAGATCTATGAGCCTTGTTCCACTGATCGATTTGGCAATGAAGACATTGACCCCGACCGGAGGTGTAATCAGCCCCAACTCGGTGCCAACCACCAGAATGATGCCGAAGTGATAAGGGTTGATGCCCAGCTTGACGAGCACCGGCAGCAACAGCGGCGTGTAGATCAGGATCTGTGCCGTCGTATCCATGAACATGCCGGTAACGGTGATCATGACCACGAAGAACAAGAGGATGATGGTGCCGTTGTCTGTGATCTGCAGGATCAGTTCCGCAACTTGATTGGGAATCTGCGCAATGGTCAGATAGCGGGCGAAAGCCATGGCAAAGCCCAGAATGATCATCACGGAGCCGGTCGTCATGGCCGAACGAGAGGTGATCTCATACAGGTCGCTGAATTTCATGTCCTTATAGATGAAGAGACTGACGACCAAGGCATAGATCACCGTGATGCAGGCGGCCTCGGTTGGTGTGAAGACGCCCGAATAGATACCGCCCAGCACGACAAAGGGCGTCAGCAAGGCCCATTTGCCTGCCCATGCGGTTTTGGCGACACGGCACCATGAGAAGGATTGGTCTGACCCGTGGTAGCCACGTTTCCAAGAGATGAAAACGGCTACCAGGATCAGCCCCGCGCCTATAAGGAACCCGGGGACGATGCCCGCTACGAACATCTGGCCGATGGAGAGATCGGCGCTGATGGCGTAAATGATCATCGGAATGGAGGGCGGGATCATGATACCCAGCGACCCCGCGCAGGCTGTGAGGCCGCCAGAAAACTCGGCGCCATAGCCGCGACGGATCATCGAGGGGATCATCATTGCGCCAATCGCGGCCACCGTAGCAGGCGAGGAGCCGGAAATGGACGCAAAGAACATGCAGGCCAGAACCGTGACCACCGATAAGCCGCCCGTTATCCTGCCGACAAGGCTGGAGGCGAAATCAACGATCCTCTGGGAAAGGCCGCCCACCTCCATCACATAGCCCGCCATGATAAACAGCGGAATGGCCAGAAAGACGAAACTGTCGAGCGCGGAGAAGGCGATATGGGAGAGAAAACTGAAGGGAATATCGGTCATCATCAAGGCGATTGCCGTTGAAATACCGATGGATATGGCGATGGGCATTCCCAAAAACAGAAGCAGGAAGAATGCCACGAACATGACGATTGTGCCGCTCATCGCAGGCCTCCTTTAAAGATGCTCTTCTTTGGCCACCCAGAGCTGATGGCGAGACACCATCCGCTCGATGAGGCGAACTGTCATAAGGGCGAATGTGAAGGGGATCACCGCATAGACCCAGCCATAGGGCCAGTCGAGAGCGGGGGTAGTTTTGCCGATCATCAAGGCGTCTTCGGCGATCGCAATCGCATGCCAGCCGACTGCGAAAATGAAGACTGTCCAGACAAGGTCGAGTAGCTGATCCAGCCAGTATTTCGGGCGACCGACAACAAAGATGTCGATGATCTCCACTCTCACATGCGCACCTTTCTGAATGCAGAGGCTGCAGGAGATATAGACAAGCAGGATGAAATCATAGTTTGCCAGTTCTTCTGTCCAGGACAGGGAGAAATTGATGACAAACCGAAAAGCGACCTGCATGAAACAGAGGATGACAAGGAGCGAGAACAGGATGACGCTCATCACCTCTTCGAATTTTTCTGAATATTGAAGCAGTTTGCGCAACATGACCTGCCACCTCCTCCAGGGCAGACATTCGCTTGCTTATCAGTCTCTCTACTTGCGGGAGAGACAGTGGCTGCACTCTGCCGTGCAGTCTTTTTTTCGCGGGATCTCTCGGCGCAAGCGATCGTCAGACATCCATATGTCGCGAACGGCAGCGGACTCCTCTCTCACCGCAGGTGGATCAGACCATCGGGAGAGAGGAGCTTTCTCCTCAGGAGCTACTCCGCGGAGACTTTTTCGATCTCGGCGATCAACTCGTCATACATGCTTGCAGAAATATCCTTGCCGTGCTGCTCGATAACGGGCAGGGCGGTTTCACGCATTTCAGCGAGATTTTCCTTGGAGATTTCCGTGTAGGTGATGCCGGTGTCGATGAGAGCCTGCAGGGCTTCTTTTTCAGCCTTGGCCGAGGCTTCATGTTCATATTCTGCGAAGATCTTGGCGCCTTCGTCGATGATCTTCTGCTGATCTGCGCTCATATTGTCATAGAAGCGCTTGCCGATGACCAGTACATCCCAGGAATGCATATGGCCACTGTTGGAGAGATATTTCTGCACTTCATAGAAGCGAGAGAGAAGGATTGTGGCATATGGGTTTTCCTGACCGTCAATGGTGCCAGTCTGCAGAGCGGAGAAGACTTCGCCAAAGCTCATCGGGGTCGGGTTGGTGCCAAGAGCACGGAAGACATCCAGAATGACCGGATTCTGCATCACGCGAATTTTCATGCCCTTGAGATCAGCAAGGGATTCAATCGGACGCACGCGGTTGGTTAGATGACGGACGCCGAAATTGCCGATGGCCAGGCCGTGAATACCAACCGGATCGAGCATATCCATCAGCTTGCGCGCCCATGGCCCACGAGCAACCTTGGCGGAAACTTCCTTGCTCGGGAAAATATAGGGCAGATCTGGCAGGCGGAATTCTTTTACATAGTTGCCCAGTACTGATGGGGTCGGGACCACCATATGAACCGTGCCCAGCTTGATGGCTTCGAGCACTTCAAGGTCGCCGCCGAGCATGGCGTTCGGAAAGATCTGAACCTCGATATCGCCGCCGGATTTGTCTTCAACATACTTCTTGAATTCTGTAAGTGCTTTATACTGGTAATGCTGCTCGGTAATACCCGTACTGACCTTGATGGTCTTGCTGGCCGCTTGAACCTGGCCACCGGCAAGTGTCATGGCCGCTGCAAACAACAGTGTGTGAGCCGTCTTTGCTAGAAAATTCATGCTTTCCTCCGCTTTATGCTGGTTGTTCGGCACGGTGCCCTCTCCACCGTTTTCAATCCAGTTCCAGCTTCCTATTCCTCCCAAAGCAGGCGCTCGGATTGACCGAATTGCGTAAATCCCCCCAAAAGGCTGCCAGTCGAATATTCGGAAGACAGCCTGTTCGGAGGGGAGCTGAACAACCCGGTGACTCTTGCTAAGAGGCCACCGGGCAGGGGCAAGATCTAGAGAAGATCTGCGAGGAGCTTGTCGATTTTCTTCTTGTTCGCGTCATCCAGATCGCCAAGCGGATGACGAGGCAGGCCAACATCAACGCCCTGCGCTGTAAGGGTGTATTTGCAGACTTCCTGCCAATGGGGCACGCCTGCTTCCTTGTCATAGAAGAAATAATCGATATATGGCTGCATCTTGGCCTGCTGAGCGCGGGCTTTGTCGACGTCTTTCTCGGTGATGCAGATGTCCATCAGTGTGCGGCATGCTTTTGGCAGAACGGCAGGGAAGCCGCTGAGCCAGCCATTGGCACCAGCCAGCATGCCTTCCATGGCGGCATAGTCATGGCCGTAGAAGATATCCAGCTTGTCACCGCAATGGAAGCGCAGTTCATGCACACGGTTGGCGTCGCCATGAGCTGCCTTGATGGCGTTGACCACACCTTCATCCAGAAGGGTCTTTACTTCGAGCGGCGTCAGTTCATATCCGGCGAACCATGGGTTGTTGTAAACCATGATGGGAATATCGACATTCTGACGCAGTTCGCGGAAGTGGCTCATAACCGCTTTCTTATGCGGATTGAGATAGTAGGGCAGGATCACCATCAGGCCATCGGCGCCCTTGTCCTGAGCAAACTTGCTCATGTCGATGGTGTTGATGGTTGAGTAGAAGCCTGTGCCGCAATAGATGGGCACTTCACCATCGATGAAACCGAGAACATGTTCGATGATTTCTTTCTGTTCGGTCGGGTTCATGGCGATATTTTCGCCGGTGCTGCCGCAGATGGAGAGATTCTGCGCGCCCTGATCGATCAACCAGCGCAGATATTTTTCCATTTTGGGTTTGCTGTAGGTCTGATCGTCGTTCCAGATCGTCATACATGCTGGCATAAGGCCTGAAGCGTGTTTCATGTCTAAATTCCTTGGTTGTTCAGGATGTCACCTCGGGCACTCCCGGTTGACGGTGGGAGTATGAGATTGATTGTTACGTTCATACAAAATGGAATTTAAGTCAACAAAAATATATTTAATCCCATAATGTGGAAAATAATGGGATGTGTAGTCGCCATTATTATCCACAATCGGAAGGTAGGCAAATTCAATATTTTCAATGTCCATTTATGACGTCAAAGGCACATGAAGTGAGAGGACGAGAGACACAACGCCTTCTTGAGCTTGAAATGAGGTGCATTTGTGCTTCTGCAGAACAAGTCAGAAAGCTATGGTCAAGACAGGAGATGCAAAGGTTCTTCTTTTGCAGTGTCGAGAATATAATATTAAATACAATTATTTATGGGGATGTCGTCGGGATATTTTTACGCTGCATGTGTCGTCAAACCCACCATTCTGCAGGTTTCGTGATCGGCGTTACGGGCTGACGAGGCTTGATTAGAATTTTTTCGAGTGACAAATAAATTGCTCATCAGTCGTGATGTTTTGCGTATCTTAGCAAGAAATATTCCGTAATCCGGATTATGCCGTAATACCAATTGTTGAACCGGCGCTGCGAAACCCATTCAAAGGGTGCACTATTATGGTGGGTAGCCTTTCAGACCGCTTCAGAAGGGTGTCAGTTGTCGAAGTCAGATGCAGCGATCGGCACAAAAGCACAGAGAGACGCCGATTTTCTGCCATTTTCGCTGAATTGTGTATAGAAGAATATTTGGTTGTAATCAGTAAAAATTACTATTTATATTATTTATTAGATGGTAAATTGTGGAGATTCGTCAACGGTCTGTGTTGCTATGTTCCGTATTGTGGATTATTCCTGAAATAAATCCCCTTTAAGCAAGGGTTATGGAATTTAAAGCGCAGGCCGGGCTGCGTACACATAAAGGAATCGCACGAACGACGGTAAATTGCTCTTGCAATTTTGCCTCAAAACAAGAATGAAACATGATCAAACGAGGGCGAAAGCTTCTATTGCTTGGCTTTAGTGGTTCTCAGTCTGGCGCCTCATAAAAAAGCTTGGAAAGAACAATGGTCAAAAAAAACGATGCCGGCGGAAATGAAGCGGGCGCAAAGCTGTTTACAAAAATGATGACGGTCCTCAATTGCTTTACCCGTGCCAGGGGACAATTGAGTATCAGTGAAATAGTCGAAACAACCGGGCTTCCGCGCACTACGGTGCACCGCATCGTCGCGTCTTTAAGAGATGTTGGCATGCTCGATCAGGATGGTCGCAGACAGACCTATCGTCTTGGTTTAAAAATGTTTTATTTCGGCAGTGTGGTCATTGCCAATCTGGATCTGACCGGCAATTCGCGGCCGCATATCCTCTCGCTGCATCAGCTTACGGGCGAAGCTGTGCATCTGCATATCTTTGATGGCAGCCATATGGTCTGTATCGAGCGCGAGGAAATGGGTGAGAACAGATTGACGACCCTGACGACGATCGAAGGGGCGCCAACCTATTGCACCAGTGTTGGTAAGGCTTTCCTGGCCTTTCAGGATGACAAACTCATCAACAGAATTGCGAATGAAGAAGGGCTCGAGGCCCGGACCGAGAAAACCATCACCGATCTTTCTGTGCTCAAGCAAGAGCTGGAAGCCGTTAGAACCAATGGCTACGCAATTGATGATGAAGAGAATGAGGTCGGGATTCGCTGTGTTGGTGCGCCAATTCGGGATTCTCGTGGTCAGGTCTTCGCGTCCATCAGTGTTTCTGGCACAACAGACCGTATGCCCATGCCGCGCGTGCTTGGTTTGGCCCCTGCAGTGACCAAAACTGCGGATGAAATCTCAAAGAGTCTGGGTTGGAACCTGAATTTGTGACCTTTAAAACTGGTCAATTGGTTTAATTCCGAAATGTGGGATTGAATTTGTCTTAATCATCGTTTATTCCTATTTACGTCGAGGAATGGGAGGTTTTCGATGATTTTCTCACGCAACTATCTTTTGGCGCTCTCTATGGCTCCATTTATGGTGTCCGCCGGTTGGGCCGCCGATTTTCCAACAAGACCTGTTACAATCATCGTTCCCGCTGCCGCTGGCGGCGGAGGCGATACAACCACACGCATTCTGGCTCGCAGCATTGAGCAAGAAATGGGGTGGACGGTCAGCATCATCAATCAGGGGCAGGGCGGAGGCGTCGTCGGCTTGACGAGCATGGTCAATGCCGAACCGGATGGCTATACCGTCGGTTTGCTGTTCCCTTATGCTGGCTACAAATATACCGGTCAGGCTGATTTCGCCGGAGCGGATTTCTCACCAATTGCCAATTTCAATGGCGACTCGTCATCACTCGTTACATCAGCGTCCTCGCCTTTCGAAACGCTGGCTGACGCATTGGATGCCATCAAGGCCGAGCCCTCCAAATACAAGATCCATTGCAGCGGTGGCTGCGGTAGCGTCTGGGATGTGCCCGTTGCCGGCATGATGATGGATTACGGCATCGATGTAGAAAAGATCACCTGGATTCCGGGGCAAGGGGCAGCCACAGGCTTGCAAGAACTGGCCTCCGGTGGTGTCGATTTCCAAACGGTATCCTTACCTGAAGCCTCTGGGCTCATCTCTGCCGGTCTCGTGCGTCCTCTGGGTGTTTTGAGCCCGGAACCGGTACCCGGATTTGAAGATGTGCCTCTTGCCGGTGAAATCATGGGCCATCCGGTGGATGGCGGCACATGGCGCGCGCTTGGCGGACCTGCTGGCGTTTCTGAGGACATTATCAAGACATGGGAAGACGCTGCCCAAAAGGCCGTGCAGTCCGATAGCTTCAAGAATGCAATGAAGACGGCCAACTTCGGCATCAAATGGATGCCCACCGAAGATCTCGCCGCCTTGATGAAAAGCCATGAAGAGGACACCGCGCGTGTGATGGCTGCCCTCGGTTACAGCAAGTAACAAGAGATAATTCCATGAAAGCTCATGATAGTATCGTCGGCTTGGTCGTGGCCATTCTGGGAGGGGCGATTGCGCTCTACTCCCAGAGTCTGGTGCCGCCTCGCCATTTGAATTACGGGCCGGGATTCTTTCCCCTGCTTATCGGCATCGCCCTTGTGTTGGTTGGAGGCGGGCTCATCGTCCAAGGGTATGTGACCGGGCGTGACAAGCCCTTGTTTTACCGCCCGCGCTGGCTGGAAAACCACCAATTCGTCTTTCGTTTCTGGATCATTCCGATCGCAATTCTCTTTTATTGGCTGGCTGTTACGCCTCTGGGCTTTCTCGCCACAGCGACAATTCTGCTCGCAATGATCCAGATAGCCAATGGCGTGCGATGGAAAGTGGCTTTCGCCGTAGCGCTGATAACCGCGCTGGTGGTCAACATCCTGTTTGCCTCCATTCTGCATGTCCCACTTTCTTGGGGGCTGCTCACTCCAATTTCAGGATTGTTCATATGGTAGACGCTGGCACAATTCTGGCGCAGCTCGCAGATCCCTATCTGCTCTTGGTGATCTTTGTGTCTGCGGCATACGGGCTTGCTATTGGCTCCATCCCCGGGCTGACAGCCCTGATGGCAACGGCCTTGCTCGTCCCCTTCATTATCTTTATGGCACCGCTCCCTGCGATTGCTTCCATCATCACGGCATCTGCCATGGCGATTTTCGCCGGTGATATTCCGGGCGCGTTACTACGCATGCCAGGCACGCCAGCCTCGGCAGCTTATACCGATGATGCCTTCAAACTGACCCGGCAGGGCAAATCCGCAACGGCATTGGGCGCAGGGCTCTTTGCTTCCGCATTCGGTGGAGTGGCCAGCGCAACCATCCTGACGCTCTGCGCACCATGGTTGGCCCGCGTTGCGCTGTCTTTCTCCAGTGTTGAATATTTCTGGCTCGGGGTTCTGGGGTTGAGCTGTGCCACCTTCGTGGCCGGTCCGTCCTTGCTCAAGGGCCTTGCCTCTCTGCTGTTCGGCCTGTTTCTGGCGACCATGGGGCTTGATCCGATTTCCGGCATGCCGCGTTTTACCTTCGGCTCCACCAATCTGGTTGGCGGGCTCGGGCTCATTCCCGTGCTGATCGGCCTGTTTGCTGTTTCGGAGTTGCTGCGCAACAGCTACGGACAGGATCGACAGATGTCGGAAAAAGCAAAGCCGGTCTCGATTGTCAAAACAGTGGTCAAGTTGATGTGGCCGCATAAGATCGGGCTGGTTCGGGGCAGTCTGCTTGGCACTGTCGTCGGCTCATTGCCTGGAGCCGGATCCGACATCGCCGCATGGATTTCCTACGCTCTGGCGAAAAAATCGTCCAAGCGTGGCAATAGCGATACCGAAGAAGGGGCCGTTGAGCGCATCATGTCAGCCAGTGCGGCCAACAATGCCAGCCTTGGCGGGGCCTATATTCCTGCGACCGTATTCGGCATTCCCGGCGATGCGATCACCGCAATTGTCATCAGCGTCATGTTCATCAAAGGGGTTAACCCGGGGCCAACACTGTTTCTAAATCAGCCTCAGGTCATCTATGCGATCTTTGCGATCTTTTTTCTGGCAAACCTTCTGATGCTACCGCTTGGCATTGCTTGCATTCGCGGTTTTGGCCTGATCCTGCGCTTGCCAACCAGCATCATCTCACCGGTCATTCTGCTCTTCTGCATTCTGGGGGCGTTTTCCGTCGAGAATACGCTCTTTGCCGTTGGCCTCGTGGCGCTGTTCGGTTTGCTTGGTTATGTGATGGAAGAGAATGAAGTGCCTCTGGCTCCGGCCATTCTGGGGCTCATTCTTGGTCCGCTGCTCGAGCAGACCTTCATGACCACAATGCTTAAATCCCAGGGCGATCTCTTAACTTTTTTCAACCGACCGATTGGAGGAACGATCGGTGCCGTCACCATTCTGGTGTGGGCTCTGATCATCGGTCTTAAACTCTTCGCGTCTCGCGATGCGAAGGACGACGGCTCACTTGCCGACACCGCTTCCTGAGCGGTGCCGACAGGGTACTTTCTTTAAGAATATTCCTGTTGAGTGGAGGAGAATATCATGAACAGGTCCCGCAGTTTAATTCGTACAATTCTTTGCACCAGCGCCATGGCTACGCTTTTGGCAGGGCCAGCCCTTGCATGGCCAGATCAACCGGTCAGCATGATTGTTGTAGCCGGCGCCGGGGGCGGCAGTGATTTTACATTCCGCCTGTTGTCCCGTGAACTGGAGAGCCAGACTTCGCAGCCGGTGAATGTTATCAACCAGGCGCAGGGTGGTGGCATCGTTGGCTACACGACCTACAGCTCCGCCAAGCCGGATGGTTACACCATGGGGCAGCTATCGCCATTTGCGCAGTTCAAGATTCTTGGTCAGGCTGATTTCACCGCCGACAGCTTCACGCCTTTGTCTCTGGTCAATGTCGACCCATCCGCGATCCATGTCGGTGTCAATTCCGACCTGAAATCGCTTGATGATATTGTTGCCGCGCTGAAGAAAGATCCTGCTTCCTTGCGGATCTCTTGCGGCGGTACATGCAGCGCCAGCTGGGATATTCCCTTTATTTCGCTGATGATGGCCGAAGGCATTGATGTTGCCAAAATCAACTTGATTCCTGCGTCCGGCTCGGCTGCCGGTTTGCAGGAACTCGCCTCTGGCGGCATGGATGTGGTGCTCTGCTCCATTCCGGAAACCGATGCCCTGACAGATGCTGGCATGGTCAAGACTGTTGCTGTGCTCTCCAGCGATCGGCTCGAGCGCTATCCTGATGTACCGACCGCCAAGGAAATCACCGGCAAGGATGTGACCGGTGGCACATGGCGCGGTGTTGCTGGTCCTGCAGGCATGGACCCGGCATTGGTTAAGGAAATCGAGGCACAATTGAAGGTCGCCTATGAGTCTGAGCGTTTCCAGACCGGCATGAAAGATCGCGGGTTCGGCACACAATATATGGATTCCGCCGGCTTCGCAGCTTTCATCAAGGGGCATGAAGCACAAACAAAAGAAGTGATGACCGCGCTGGGTGTTGGCAGCGAGTGATCCCTCTGTAAATCCTCCCTGGAGCTGACTGGGGCAGTCGGCTCTTGGACTGAAGGCAGGCAATCGGCATTCCCTTGCATGTTGATTGCCTGCCGAATTTCCATCCATTCCACAAAAGTCCGTTTGCACCGGAGCCACTCGAAAGAGCGAGCTGCCATGAGGGCATGCGCAAAAGCGCACAGAGCAGGCCTAAGGAGAGCCACATGTCGATCACTATATTCGGGTCTGTCAATCTTGATATGACTGTTTCTGTTCAGCATTTGCCGGTGGCTGGTGAAACGAGCCATGCGGGCAGCTTCCAGACCGGACTTGGCGGCAAAGGCGCCAATCAGGCGGTTGCCGCCACCCGATTGGCCACCGGTCCGGTGAAATTTGTCGCCGCTGTGGGGGAGGACAGTTTTGCCGACAAACTGCGCGCAGATCTGGAGGCCATGACGGTGGACACGAGCCATCTCGTCACCATCAAAGGGGCAGAGAGTGGCATCGCGCTGATCCATGTCGATGAAAGCTCGCAGAATTCGATAACGGTGGTTGGGGGTGCCAATATGGCCTGGCCGGCTGAAGGGCCCGATGCGGATGTCTTCAAGGAGGCCAAGGTGGCGCTCTTCCAGCTGGAAACGCCTCTTGATGCGACCATCGCGGCAATGCGCAAGGCCAAAGCCGCAGGGGCAACCGTCATCCTTGATCCTGCCCCCATCTCGGATGGTCATATGGACGCTTTGATCGCAGAAGCGGATATCATCACACCAAACGAGACCGAAACTGCCGCGATAACCGGAACCATGCCGGGTGACTTTCTGGAAGCAGAAACTCTGGCTAAAAGGTTGCTCACGATGGGGCCAAAGCTGGCTGTGGTCAAGCTGGGTGCCAAAGGGTTGGTCTATGCTTCCAGAGAGGAGGGGTCGGGCCACATAGACCCCTATGATGTAAAGGCGATTGATACGGTTGCTGCTGGTGATAGCTTCAATGGAGGGCTCGCCGCTGCTCTGGCCGAGGGCAAGAGCCTTCTGGATGCTCTCAAATTTGCCGCAGCGGCGGGGGCCTTGGCCACAACGCGGCGCGGTGCAGGCGAAGCCGTGCCTTCACGAGCGGAAGTGGAAAAATTGTTGAATGGTGAAGATGAAAAGCAATAAGCACAGTAAATGCAAAACAAGAATCATCGCAAAGATTCATTCTGCTTAGCTTTATCTTGTGCACCCCTGCAGGGCGTCGGGAATGTCCTTGGCTCTAAGACCTGAAACGCCCGTTAGTTATATCTCGATCCAAGCCCTTCGATACCTGTAGGGTAGTAAAAAAAGCGGAATACGCATCCATCTCGTGTTCCTGATTTGGTCCGAACACCTTCCCCCTATGACCGAGGGAAAGGTGCGGCTCATTGCAACAAATCTACGGATTCTCCCAATTGCTGGTAGAGAATTGGAGTGCAGTCATCCCGTCCTTGTGAGCCTTCAGACAACGGGCTTCAGATGCTTCGATGCTGCTTATATTTAAACCGATTTTTGCAGAAATTGGCATCTCTAACAGGATGCCTGTGGCACAGTTCGACCTCTCTCAGTCCTGGTTGATGTTCTCCTAAAGAACCGAAGATCTGCTCGATAATTAACAAATTTAAAATTTGTAAAAATTGTATTTTTTAATGAAAATCTCTAAATGACACCGGTGAATTCGCTGAAATATCTGAAAAATCTATATATTTTTCAACGCGTTTCTGTTTGTATCGATATTAGATTATTTTTATGGCAATAATATCGATCTTTCTGTTGACAAATAAACAAGTGAATCGATATTTGTAATGTTGTGCCCTCTTGAGGATCGAAAATGAGTGAGGGCACAAAATAGATAACTAAGTTTTTTGGGAGGTAGCGTGAAAAACTTACTGAAATTATCTGCGGCGGCGATCGTGGCGATGGGGACCTTTGTTGGTGTGGCTATGGCGGACGTGACCTTGAAGGTCGCCTATGAAAACAACCCTGGTGAGCCGATTGATTTGGTCTTTAAGAAATGGGCAAAAGACCTTGATGAACAGAGCGGTGGCACCATTAAGCTCGATCTGTATCCGAGCTCTCAGTTAGGGTCGCATCAGGACGTAACGGAACAGGCACTATTCGGCAGCAATATTGTGACCATCAGTGACGTTGGGTTCCTTGCTGATTTTATTCCTGATCTGAGCATCCTTTTTGGCCCCTATTTGTCAGATGATCCGGAAAAACTATTCGCAGTTTATGAAAGCGACTGGTTCAAGGAAAAGGAAAAAGAACTGGCAGATAAGGGTATTCACGTTGTGATGAAGAACTATCTGTACGGGGTTCGTCATCTGATTGCCAATAAGCCGGTTAATACTCCTGATGATCTGCAGGGTATGAAAATTCGTACGCCAAACAATGACATGCAGATCAAGGCCATTGCTGCTATGGGGGGAACTCCGACGCCAATGCCTCTTGGTGAAGCCTATACCGCCCTGACGCAGGGTATTGTGGATGGTGTCGAGAACCCGCTTGCGGTGATTGATGGGGCCAAGTTTCAGGAAGCAGCGAAATATCTTTCCATGATCGGCTATTTGACCAACACATCTCTGATCATCGGTGGGGAAGCCTTCTTTAAGACACTCGATCCGAAGGATGTTGAGCTTATTGAAAAGACGGCGTTTGATGCGGGCCTCTATTCTCAAGAGCTTGCTGCTAAAAATGATCAAGAACTGCTTGAGAAATTCAAAAAACAAGGCGTAGAGGTAATCTATCCCGACACGAAGCCATTTAGGGAAAAATCCAAGGCTGTGTATAGCCAGTTCCCAGAGTGGAGCGATGGGCTTTACGAGAAAATTCAGGAACAGTTGAAGTAGATTCCATGCTTCACGATACCCCACCGCTCTGAATGCTGAGGGGTGGGGTTTTTTGTATCTTGCTTGACTTGCAGCGGAGCCCGTTATGAATAACTTGCGTCGGCTTTTCACCATATTGCTGGGGTTGCCTTTGGCCTTTCTGGTTCTGGCAACGTCCTATTCTGTTTTTATGCGTTATTGGATGGAGGACCCGATCCTGTGGATGGAAGAAACCTCTGGCTTGGCCATGATATGGGTGGTCATGATAGGGGCGATGTGCGCAGAAAAAGACAACGAAAATCTCTCGATTGCCTTCATCTGCGACTTGATGAGCGAAAAGGTTCGCTTTTATACCTCCATCGGGATGTCCGTCGTTTCGATTGGTCTGCTTCTCTATATTGCCTTCCTTGGGCTTAATCTGGCAGATCGGGTTGCTTTCAAACTGACCAGTGTTCTCAAACTCTCATGGTACTGGATTGATATCGCCGTTCCATTGGGAATGGTTGGCACTGCTCTGTTTGTTGCTGTGAACATGATCAAGACAATTCGTTCGCGAGATTGCAAGATGGGCAAGGAGGTTGTTTCATGACCTGGTTATGGATTGTACCCCTCATGTTGATCGCCTTCTCGCTCAACATGCGCCTATATCTTGGCATTATGCTAGCGGTGCTGTGCTATTTCACATTCTTTTCCTTTTCCCCGCCAGAGATTGCCATTCAGCGCTTTATTGCGCCTGCCCTTAACACCTCCTTGCTCGCCATTCCATTCTTCGTGATGCTTGGTACTTTGATGGCTCATTCGGGCGTCGCAGAACGCATCATCGATGTTGCTCTTCTTCTTGTCGGACGTGTCACGGGCGGCTTGGCTCTAACCAATATTCTTGTGTCCAGTTTGCTGGGCGGACTCTCTGCTTCAAATTTGGCTGATAGCGCCATGCTGACCCGCATGATGGTGCCAGAAATGGAGCGCCACGGATATGATCGCGGCTTCTCTGCAGCAGTCACAGCCGCAGGGTCACTGATTACGCCGATCATTCCTCCGGGAATTGCATTGATCATCTACGCCTTGATCGCAGATGTCTCTGTGGCAAACATGTTTATGGCTGGTGTCTTGCCTGGTGTTCTATGCGCTGCGATGCTGATGTTGACTGTGTATTTCGTCTCTGCCAAGCGTGGGTATCGGCCTCAGAATGTGCGTCGTCCTACCAGAGCCGAGGCTGGAGTTACCCTGCTGCGATCATGGCCAGCGTTCGTCTTGATCCTAGTCATAATCGGCGGTATCCGGCTTGGTATCTTCACTCCGACTGAGGCGGGTGCTGTTGCTGTTCTGGCAATTATCCTGATCGGTACGCTTCTGCATAGAACGATGACATTCGGCGATATATTGAATTCGCTCTACAATGCGGGAAAGTCGACGGCATCCGTCTTGCTGATTATCATGGCAAGTGGCGCACTTGCGTGGATTTTTTCTAACGAAAAAGCTGGCGTTGCCTTTGCTGAGTTCATTACCAATATTACCGACAATAAATATCTGTTTCTTGTTGCTCTGAACATCGCATTACTATTCTTCGGAATGTTGATGGAAGGGACAGCGCTGATGATCATTCTTGTTCCTTTGCTCAAACCGACACTGGCTGTGATGGGTATTGATCCGGTACATTTCGGGATTATTCTGATCCTTAACCTGTCAATCGGAACCCTAACGCCACCTGTCGGAACAGTCATGCTTGTTGTCTCTCAGTTGGCAAATGTGGACGTCATGCGCTTTACCAAAGCAGCAGTGCCTCTTTATATCGCCTTGTTTGTGGCGTTGGCGCTTGTGATTTTCATTCCCGGCATCTCTCTTTGGTTGCCTTACATGACGCATTAGCTTTGGGGATAGGTGCCGATATCGGGTCAATTCATAAGAGCACCTTGCATAATCTTGTGTGGGGCGCTCTTGTTCCGGTATGGATGATTAGAAAATATGAAGATTAGGAAGCTTGAAAATGTGGACGTCTGCAGACTATTACCCCGACCCGGCAATTGAAATTCTGGATGAGCGGTTCAATGATCTTTATGTCCAGCACGCATCTATAGAGCGGCTGCACACCGGTTTGCGGTGGGGCGAAGGGCCGGTATGGTTTGGAGATCATGGGGTCTTGTTGTTCAGCGATATTCCCAACGATCGCATTATGCGCTTTGAAGAATCAACCGGAACTGTGAGTGAATTTCGCAGAGGCCGCTTTACCAATGGCAATACACGTGATCGCATGGGGCGCCTGGTATCCTGTGAACACGGAACACGCTCCGTTACGCGAACAGAATTTGATGGCACCATCACAACCATAGCGGATAGCTATCAGGGCAAACCTCTTAACTCGCCAAATGATGTGGTTGTCAAATCCGATGGATCCATTTGGTTCTCGGACCCTTGCTTTGGTATTGGTGACTATTATGAGGGGGTAAAGGCTGAGCCTGAGCTGCCTATGAATGTGTATCGCTTCGATCCAGATACCGGAGTTTTGCATTGCGTTGTCGAGGACTTTGTTAAACCCAATGGCCTGGCCTTTTCGGCAGATGAATCCAAGTTGTATCTGGTTGAAACGCGGGGCGGTATTCATGTGTTTGATGTCGTAGAAAACGGAGCCGCCCTTGCGAATGGTCACAAACTGATCGAAGCCGGAGACTTCGGGGCTCCAGATGGCATCAGACTAGATGTTCAAGGAAACATATGGGCTGGATGGGGTCTCGGTGTGGGCAACTTTGGTGTGCGCTGTTTCTCTCCCGAGGGGACCGCTCTTGGTCATATTCATTTGCCAGAACGCTGTGCCAATATTTGCTTTGGCGGGCGAAATAGAACGCGCTTATTTATGGCTGCATCGCACTCTCTTTATTCGCTCTATGTCAAGGTTCCGGGGCAGCCCTATTTTTAGGGCGCCCTAGGGAGTGTTTCTATCTATTTGAACGGACTTGGTGAGCGCGGTTTCTGCCGCGTTCTCTGATTGTGCTTTCATGCTTTGAAGGGAAAGCAATTGAGTTGTTCGCTGCTTATCAATAGCGAATTGTAAATTACAAATTTACACAATTGAAAATTTTTTGGCGAGCAAAAATATAAATGCACCTTATAATTGTTTTTCTGCTTGCGTTCTTGAGAATGCTCAAAGCGAGAAGTATTGTATTTATGTTTTAAAATCAGTAAGTTAAATTGATTTTATGCATTTATTTCATTGATGGAAGGTGCGCGGTTTTTCAAATTTATAGATCTTCCAGCACCTAAAGAACTCACATTAGGCAAATTTTCCTCTTTTAATTTCAGTTATATTGGGCAGATTTTTGGGCCTTTTGTCCATGCTTTGAGTAATTATAATTGACAAATAAACAATTATTCCTCTATTTGTTATATTGTCTGAGGAAGTTGAGGGCAGGCTGGAGGATTTGGCGCCGACTTAGATGTGTCGGCATTCCATAATTTGATGTCTTTACCAAAGTGGAAGCTTGGTGAAGTACGGCTGCCTTTTCATTCTCTTTCGCTAAGTGATTGAATGTAAACTATTAAAATAGCCAAACTGTGAATGCAATAGCGAGATTTCTCTTTGGTGTTCAAAGAGAGATGATGGGGGCGGTGTGCCAAATTGGTTGCCTGCGCTTTTCGCATGATTTGTAAATTCGGTTTGCATCTCAAGCGGAGCAAGAGATGCTTAGGCAAAGAAGATAGCGAATTTCCATCGTGGAGGAATTAACAAATGAAACTGGAATTTTCCCGCAGAGCACTCTTGACCCGCGTCCTGCCAGCAACCGCAGCAACCGGATTGGCGCTGGCACGCCCCGGTATTTTGCGCGCTGCAGAGCCACTGCATCTAAAATTTGGCCACGTTGATAACGAACGCGCCGTGTTCCATGCTGCTGCGCTCAAATTCAAGGAACAAATCGAGAGTCTGTCAAACGGCAGCATTGTAATCGACATCTTTCCGAACAGTCAGCTTGGAGGACTTCGTGAGCTGTTTGAAGGCCTTCAGATGGGTGTTATCGATTTCACCGCAACGGCTTCTTCGTTCGTATCCAACTTCGTGCCGGGCGTTTCCGTATACGATCTGCCTTGCCTGCTGGATGATTACGCTCATGCTCGCCGCACACTGGATGGTTCCGTTGGTGAAGAACTCAACGCATCCGTACAGAACAATGGTGTTGTTCCACTTGGATGGTGGGAAATTGGATTCCGGAACCTTACGAGTAACAAAGACGTAAAGACTGTTGAAGACATCAAAGGTCTGCGTGTTCGCATCATGACCAGCAACATCTATCGAGACATGTTCCTCCAGCTCGGAGCAGATCCTGTTCCAATGGCATGGAGCGAACTGTTCACGGCTTTGCAGCAGAATGTCGTTGATGCTCAGGAGAACCCATATCCGCAGATTCTGGACAACAACATGTTCGAAGTTCAGAAATATCTGATCGAGAGCGAGCACGCTTACTCGCCGGCGCTGTTCTCCATGTCCGCTATTTCTTGGGGGCGGCTCGACAAGTCCCAGCAGGATATCATCAAGGCTGCTGCCGAGGAGGCTACGGCTGTCGAGCGAGAAGCTACCGAAGAACGCGCAGCACTCAGCAAGACGTCTCTTGTTGAAGAGCATGGGATGGAGTTCCGCAAGCTGGACAAGGCAACCCTGCAGTCACTGCTGCGCCCGGTTTATGACAAATATCCTGACCTGGCCGAGTTGGTTAAGAAAGTTGATTCTTATCGCGCATAACTCCCGAAAGTGAATGGGGCCAGACGCCTCGTCTGGCCCTCTGCTATTGGGCTGCTATTTTTCGCGCCTTGGGTCCTCCTGCTCCAAGTCAATGAGACAAAAATGAAATCCTCCGCTGAAACAATCCAAAATTTTGGTTGTGTGCTGTATAAAATCCAGAAATACACCCTGATCATTCTGTGTATCTTGGTTACAGCGATCAATATTTCGCAGATCATAGGTAGATATTTGTTCTTTTACAGTATTCCTTGGTCTGAACAGGTAAGCGTAATTCTGTTCGTATTCATTATCTTTTTAGGGCAGAGCCTCGCCACAATGAAGGATAATGAAATACGTATCGATGTATTCGTCGTTCCTGGCTATCGAGTGGGTGACATACTGCTCATTATTTCAGATATAATATGTCTGATCGTTCTGTTCTTCCTTTTCTTCAGTGCCACCGGTCTGGTCGGTAACGCTCTGCGCTTTCCTCAGGTCGTTTCTTCCATCAATCTTCCATATTATTTTGTTTTTTCTGTTATTCCTTTCGGGTTTTGCCTGATTTTTGTCACCCGCCTGCTCGTGCTCGTAAGGCGTATCCGTAGTCTTTCAGGCCGCAATGTAATGTCCAAAGGAAGTGAATAGTTATGAGCCCGACAGTAATTCTCTTCTCCACATTGGCGCTTTCATTGTTGATTGGGGTTCCCTTCATTTGGTCAATGATGTTGTCCTGCCTGCTCGCAGTTCAGTTTATGGGGCATATCCCGCTTTCCTTCTTCGCCCAGAAAATGTTCACGGGTGGTGAGAAATATATCTTCCTGGCCATCTTCTTCTTCCTGTTCGCCGGGTCGATCATGCAGCATGGGGGTATCTCGAGACGTTTGGTGAACTTTGCCAAAGCCTGGTTCGGACATATCAACGGCGGTCTTTCGATCGTTGTCCTTGTCGCCTGTATTTTCTTCGCTGCCCTGTGCGGATCGAACGTAGCAACAGTCGTGGCGATTGGGTCGATGCTTTACCCGTCTTTGGTGCAGGCTGGCTATCCCAAGGGATATGCGGCAGCACTCCCCGCAGTCGGCGGTACGCTTGGTATTGTTATACCGCCCAGCATTGTATTCGTTGTCTATGGCAGTGCTACCAATACCTCGATTTCCAAACTGCTGATTTCCGGTATCGGACCTGGCATTCTTGGCGGTTTGGCATTGTGCCTTTATGCCTATGGCTACGCCAAATATCACAAGATTCCCAGAAGCAACGAGTTCAATCTACGCGAGGCACTGATAGCGACCAAAGATGCTTTCTGGGCTTTGATGATGCCTGTGATTGTGCTCGGCGGTATCTATTCGGGGGTCTTCACCCCGACAGAATCTGCTGCCGCAGCTGTTTTCTATGGCTTGCTTGTCACTCTTGGATATGGCGATCTGCCAATCCGTGATTTTGGCAAGATCATGCTGTCCGCAGCGGAAGGAACGGCAAACATTCTGTTCCTGATTATGGCAGCAACCGCTTTTGGTTGGGTTCTGACCGCTAATGGTTTTCCTGTTGCGTTCAACTCATTCTTGGCCCAATTCATCCATGACAAGACGACATTCTTGCTAAGTCTAAATGTCATGCTTCTGCTTCTTGGAATGTTGATGGATACTGGTCCCATCATTCTGATCACTGCTCCCTTGATTTATCCGGTTGCGATGAAATTTGGGATCGATCCAATTCAATTGGGATGTATCGTGGTGTTTAACTTGTCTGTTGGGCAGGCGACACCTCCGTTCGGATTGTGTCTATTTGCCGCTTCGGGGGTGACCAAGCAGAGCGTTATGGCATTGGCGAAAAACTCTGCGCCATTCATCCTATTGCTTTATGTTTGCGTGCTTCTCACATCCTTCATTCCAGCTCTGTCTCTGGCTCTTGTGAATTGGATGTATTAGGCGGGCGATTGCCGTCAGCACTGCATCTCGGTGGTGTATCGTTGTGGATGGGGCAGGACTTAAAGTCTGCCCCATCCACGGGCATACTGTTATCTCGGTTTTTGAAGCGTTGATGATATGAAACTTCTGGGCTGCATTCAGTTCTCTGCCACCAGAAAGGTAAAATGTCTAAGGTAAAAGGCGAGACTGGACGCAATGAAGGGACCTCATCGAAAAATCCCCCAAAAGACTGCTCGCAAACATGGTTTATGCCAAGTTGTTCAATCACGTTTTAAATAGCGGTAGCAAGGGGCAATTCAGAATTAGGCCTGGTTCGCCCCATCGTCTGTTATTGACAGGTCAAGAAGTCGCCCTTCGAACAACCGGTCTCTGGAATGCTTGATATGTTGAAACATCAATTCCTTTGCCAGCTCAGGTTCTCTTCTCTTTATAGCATCGAATATGCCCAGATGCTCTTTGAAAACGCTTTCTAGACTGAAGACCGAATCGTCCAGAAGGGACTGACCATGCATGCGCATACCTGCGTGAATGTGGTCACGCAGTGCCCCCATGGATGCCTCAAAATAATGATTATTGCAGGCTTTGGAAATAGCTACATGAAACGCATAGTCGGCATCTTCTTTGTGCACGTGATTGGTGGTTGCCGTTTCCATAAGACTGAGTGCAGACTGAATTTCTTGCAAAGATGAATCACTGCGTCGCATGCTTGCATTGTATGCGGCAATCGGCTCAAGCGACAGGCGGAATTCATAACAGCGTTGTATATCAGCGATTGTTTCGATCTTGGAAAAACCGAGCGTTTGTTTCTGCCCAACTTTAACGAAACTTCCAGCCCCTTGACGAGAATAGATTAAGCCTTCTTCGCGCAGGCGATCGAGAGCTTCTCGTAGTACTGGGCGTGAAACACCAAATTCCTCGGTCATAACTGCTTCGGTAGGAAGCTTTTGGTTTTCAGTATATTCTCCGCTTGAAATTCTTGTATGTAATAAATTGTAAATGCGAGAGGATAGAGAATCGCGTGCCTTGCCTTTTCCTTTGAGTTCATCATTCTCTATGATTTGATCTTTCATTAGTGTCGCCTTCAGTTACGTCCATTGGCCATGTGTTGCGACTTGGACGAGACTATTTGCCATCACTGTGTCTTTCTGGGGCGAAAAACTATCGGACAAACGGAATTTTCTCGCTACTGAGTATTATGCGAAAACAGATGTAGCAAGCGAAAATGCCGATTTGGAAGTACGATTGTGAGGTCAGAGCTGTCAAATAGGCACTTTTACCATAGAATTCAAATATTCGCTTTTGCGAGAACAGGTTTTTGCATAGGGCATCTGTATAATACCATTGACCTGATATATTGGATGCCTCTCTTCAATCATCTTCTGGATATTGACATGGCGAGGTAGAGGTGGCTCGGGCATGTCCGTGATCAAAGAAAAAGGAACCAAGTTGGCTTAAAAATAAGGGAGACTTTGCGTTATCTGGTTATTGATATTATGCAGCGGCTTTGCGGTGAAGCACGCGTCTCGTTTCGAGTAATTGCTGTCGCCGGAGGGCTCGCTGGAGCAATGACCGTTCTGGCCGGGGTAGGGGCGTGGCGTTAACGTCTCTGAAGCAGGCAACGCGATGAGATCAGGTGTCCTTCGTCGCAACGCTTCAACACTATTTGATTACGCTGTCGACGGGTACAGTCGTCGCGCGCGTGGTTGCTTCGCCAGATGCATGGCCGGTCCTTTCTGACATCGTTTGGTCTGGAATCTTGGCTGTCATGATTATCGAAATGATTTTAGGATCAAAGCCGGCTCACGTGATGAGCGCAAGACATGCTGCTCAGTTGACCCTTTTGCTATTGCTTCTCGCAATCATCGAAAAACGCGACGAAGATGATCGCCAAGCCTTTGCTGATGAACTGGGGGTGAAGCGAGAGGATCTCTATAGCGGGATCCCGAAGATCGAGCTTGAAGACGTGTGTGCGGCTATCGTCAAACGCAACGCTTCAACCCGAAATAGTCCGCCTTTATGCTTTGCTGAGCGACGAAGCGCTGCAGCCCAATCACCCCGTACATGACTATTTTGCCAAGCGAGAACAACAGGTGATCAATACCTTTAGTGAGATCAGCATGGCGCCTCAAGCACAAGGGCGCCTTCTGCTTTCGCTCATGGATGGTGTCCAATTGAGGTGGCTGCGGGACATTGCAAATGTCGACCTGATTGCCGAATGGAAAGCTGCTTCTTCCTTTCTGTTTTGAAGTGATCAAATGGCCAGTCTCCGGCAGGAGCAATTCACCATTATATTTAACAGGCATGGGGTCGTTCGAGTATTCAACTTGTTCTTGCAGTAGGTGATGTCTCTATTGGGCATCTCGATGGATCATGTGAGACGCTGCGTTGAATACTCGATACAAATCGCGACACGAGCATATAAGCGCACCTGCTTGCAAACCCGTGTCTTGCGTCTGAAACCAGTCAGCCTAGTCCTTGGGGAAAGATATTCACTTTGCCCGTTTGGCGCGTTGACTCTGTTTCAGTACAATCGGATGATCAGGAAAGGATTGTCTGATCCGAGAAGAGAGGGCTGTGCCCTCTTCGCGCCTGAGCCTCGGAAACATCCGATTGGGGGAAATCATGAAAAAGCTAATCAACAACGCCGAAGATGTCATTGACGAGCAACTGAAGGGCCTTGCGAGTGCCCACGCGGAGCTTGATGTGCATTTTGATCCAAAATTTGTCTGTGTGGCAGAGGGTGTGAAGGATCGCGTCGCGATCGTGTCCGGTGGAGGAGCCGGCCATGAACCCTTGCATGCAGGGTATGTCGGCATGGGCATGCTAGACGCGGCCTGCCCCGGGCAGGTGTTCACCTCACCTACGCCCGACCAGATGGTCGAAGCCTGCAAGGCGGTGAACGGCGGCAAGGGCATTCTTCAGATCGTGAAGAACTATACCGGCGACGTGATGAATTTCCAGATGGCAGCTGATCTGCTCCGTGACGAGGGCATCGAGGTGCGCAATATCGTCATCGACGATGATGTCGCCTTGAAAGACTCGCTGTACACCGCAGGTCGCCGCGGTCTTGGAGCCACAGTGATCGCAGAGAAGGTCTGTGGGGCTGCCGCGCTGGAAGGCTATGATCTGGACCAACTTGCAGCTCTTTGCCGCAAGGTCAACACCTTCGGTAAGAGCATGGGCATGGCTCTTACCTCCTGCATGACACCCCAGAACGGCACGCCGAGTTTCGAGTTGCCAGAGGACGAAATGGAAATCGGCATCGGTATCCATGGCGAACCCGGCACCGAGCGCGCAAAGATCAAGAGCGCGGACGAGGTGACGGAGATTCTGGCCAGCCGCATTCTTGAGGATGAGGCCTATACACGCTCCCTCAGCGAGTGGGATGCTGAGAGTGAATCCTGGGTCGATGTCGAGGTGACAGATATCTGCTTTGAGTCCGGCGACGAGGTTATCGCCATGGTCAACGGAATGGGCGGAACGCCTTTGTCCGAACTCTACACCGTCTATGGCAAATTGGCAGAAGTGACTGAACGCCATGGCGTCAAGATCGTGCGCAATCTGGTCGGGAACTATATCACTTCGCTTGAAATGGCTGGCATGTCGATCACTCTGGTCAAGGTTGATGAGGAAATCCTCCGGCTGTTCGATGCTCCGGTCAAGACACCTGCACTGCGTTGGGGGATCTGAAGATGAATGATACTTCCTCTGGAACCGGGGTTATTACGGCCTCGGTGATTTGTACCTGGTTCGAGAAATCGGCTGAAGTCATAGCGGACAATCGCGCCCATCTCACCGAGCTTGATGCGCCGATCGGGGATTCAGACCATGGCAACAACATGGATCGTGGCTATAAGGCAATTCTCGAGAAGCTTCCCCGGGTAGAGGATGGGGGTGGCGACATCGGTGCGATCTTCAAGCTCGTGGCGATGACGCTAATTTCCAAAGTTGGGGGGGCTTCTGGCCCCCTCTATGGAACCCTGTTTCTTGAAGGGGGAAAACCACTCTCTGGCAAGTCTGAGCTGACAGCCGAGGAGCTTGCCCGCTTCTTCGATGATGCCAGTGCTGGTGTCATCAAACGAGGCAGAGCAGAGGTCGGCATGAAAACGATGCTGGATTCGTTGGTGCCATCAGGCGAAGCCTTCAAGGCAGCGCTTTCTGCGGGCAATGACATCCCATCAGCGCTTGCGGCTGCTGCCAATGCTGCGAGAGAAGGCATGGAGGCAACCATTCCGATGCTTGCCCAGAGAGGGCGCGCCAGCTATCTCGGCGAGCGTAGTATCGGGCATCAGGATCCCGGCGCCACGTCTTGGTATCTGATCCTGCAGGCTCTTGCTGATACAGTTGCCGAGGCATCCTGATGATCGGTATCGTCATCGTTTCGCACAGTCGCAAACTGTCCGACGGTCTCAAGGAAATCGCAGACGCGATGAGCGGGGCACCTGTGCCCATCGCGTCTGCTGGCGGCATTGATGATTCCGAAAATCCATTGGGTACCGACGGCATCCGTATTCTTGATGCTATCCGCGAGGTCATGTCCGACGAAGGAGTGCTCATCTTTGCTGATCTGGGGTCAGCCCGCCTGAACGCTGAAATGGCTCTTGATCTACTCGAGCCCGAAGAGCAGACAATGGTGCGTTTTTGCGATGCTCCGATTGTCGAGGGTGTCCTTGCTGCCACGGTCCAGATTGCGGCGGGGGGATCGATGCAGGAGGCGATGAAAGAAGCGCGCCAGTCCGTCCAGCTTGAGGCCGATGAGGAGCAGCCTGCGTCTGAACCATCAAATACCCTGTCGCGCAGTTTCACCATCAGGACCCTGTTGGGGCTGCATGCCCGTCCAGCTGCGCTGTTGGTAAGAAAGATGAATGCCTTTGCTGGCGATATCCGCATTGCCAATATCACAAAGGGCCGCAAAGCAGCCAATGCCAAAAGCATCAACGGCGTCATGCTCTCGGAAGTCACCGCAAATGACACGATTTCGATTTCCACCGGTCCGGAACAGGCGGAGGCCGTCTTTGCTGCGGTTGAAGAGCTGGTCAAGGATAATTTCGGCGAGGAAGGCATGGCGCCTCCAAAGGCAGAACCGGCTTCTGTGCCCGAGCAGAAACAGTCTTCCACGCCCACTGGGGCAATCACACAAGGAGAATTGTCTGGTCTCTCGATTGCTCGTGGATTTGCAATCGGTCCGATCCATCATGTCGGAGGCGCTCTGCAAAGCGCCGAACCTGTCGCAATAGAGGATACCGGCGCTGAGATCGAACGATTTGTAAAGGCTCTCTCAGAAGCTGAGAACCAGATCCACCTGGCGATTTCGAATGCAGGAGATAGCATCAATGCCGATGATCGCAAGATCTTTGATGCCCATATAAGCTGTCTGCGAGACCCCGATCTAGTCTCCGCCGTCAAGACCAGAATTTCCAGCGAAGGCATCTGTGCCGAAGCGGTCTGGCGTGAGGAGATCATCAGGCTTTCCGGAATCTATTCCGCTCTTGATGATCGGTTGCTCAGAGAGCGGGCCGGGGACATAATTGATGTTGGTCGGCGGGTTCTTGCCATCCTTTATGGCAGCCAGAGCGATGACGGGCAGGTGACCGAGCCCGCAATCCTCGCCTATGAAGAATTGCGCCCCTCAGACATCCTGTCGCTTGATCACGGCGCAGTTCTTGGCATCTGCACCATGTTGGGTGGCGAAACGTCCCATGCTGCCATTCTCGCAAGTGCACTGGGAATTCCTGTTGTTTTTGCCCTTGGTGCCGATCTTGCCGGTGTGCCTGAAGGGCAACGGGCGCTGCTTGATGGAAGCGACGCACGGATCATTATTGACCCGGATGAGAAAACCATCGCTAGGGCAGAGCAGGAACGCAAGATCTTGAAAGACCGCCTTGCTCGCGCTGAAGAGGTCCGGCATCTGCCTGCCGAGATGCTTGATGGTCACAAGGTGCGTGCTGCGGCAAATATGGCATCCATCAGTGAGCTTGAAGGGATCACGGATAGCGGAGCCGAAGAAGTGGGGCTGCTGCGCACCGAATTTCTCTACATGCAACGCGACGTCGCGCCAGGGGAAGAAGAGCAGTATGATATCTATCGCTCGATCGTGACCGGACTTGCCGGGCGGCCCCTGACCATCCGCACTGCGGACATCGGGGGGGACAAGCCGGTCCCCTATCTTGAGCGTCCGACAGAGGATAACCCCAATCTCGGCTGGCGGGGCATACGCTACAGCCTTGCGATGCCAGATTTCTTCAAAACGCAACTTGCCGCCATTCTGCGTGCCAGTGCCCATGGTCCTGTGCGGATCATGTTCCCCCTTGTCAGCACGCTTGAGGAAGTGATGGCGGGCAAGGCTATGGTTCGGGACGTGATGGAGCTGTTGCGCGCGCGTGATCAGTCCTTTGACACCCATCTCGAAATCGGGTTGATGATCGAGGTTCCGGCAGCCGCTGACCTTGCAAGTCGGCTTGCGCGGGAGGTAGATTTCTTCAGCATCGGCACGAACGACCTGACCCAATATATGTTGGCTACGGATCGCGCGAACCCGAATGTCCGATCTCTTTATGATCCGCTTCACCCGGCTGTCCTGCATATGATAGCGAAGGTGATCAGGGCGGCTCACGATGAGGGCAAATGGGTCGGAATGTGCGGAGCTCTGGCTGGCGATACGGACGCTTTGCCACTGCTTGCAGGGCTAGGGCTTGACGAGTTCAGCATGCCGCCTTCTGGTATCGCCGAATTCAAGCTCGCGCTTTGTCAGCTACAGCTGCAGGATTGCCAGATGTTGGCAGAAACGGTCTTGCAATTGGACACAGCAAGCCGGGTCCGGGAACAGTTAAGCTTGTTCAGCAAGAGGCAACAGGCGCAGTCATAAACTCGAAACCCTTGATCGTTGGATAGGCAGCTTTCACCATCTTAATCCACGAACAGGCATGATCAGGCATGATCGGTTGCTACAACGGGCCAAGATCTTTCTCGTCGCGCTGACGGGGGACAATGGACAGTGAGGCTTGAGCCTTGCTCGGTCCCCATTCGGCAGCAAGTTATATGCCCAGTGCAGCTTTGACTTCGTTGATGCGCGTGCGGCTCACAGGAGCTGAAGACAGGGAAGTGATACCCTCGAAAATGCATTTCCCATTGTCTTTGCTGCGGGTAAAGCCTTTGACCTGACGAATATTGACGATGAACGAGCGGTGGGTCTGAATGAAGTGGTCTGGTAATTGCTCGCGCGCTTCAGAAATAGACCATGAGCAGAAGTGCTTGCCGCTGCCTGTATGCAGCACGGTGTAACGCCCTTCGGCCTGAAAAGCGGCAACTTCTTCGGGCAAGATGAATTCTATCTGTCTGTTCTTGCGCTCAATCGGTATGCGGACAGGGTCTTTTCTGGTTGCGACAGGCGGCTGGCTGGGAGCGTCGTCCACCTTTGCCTGTTCGATTGCTGCCTCAGCGATCTGTGCTGCTGAGGGAGAGGAGGCTTCTGGCGTTGTAACGGGGTGGTCATGAGCTGGCACAAGAAATGTCGTTGCTGTGAACAGAAAGGCACCGCAGATAATGAAGGTGGCGAAAATCACCAGCAAGGCTAACGAACCATGGTCAATTGCCATGCTTATCGGCTCGTTGACCGGCAACACCGCAAAGCCTGTCCAGTAAATGCCTGCATAATGGATCAGTGACACGGACACGCCAAAAATGAATGTACCCAGAATGATGTTTCTTCTGGTTCTTTGCTTATAGGCGAGCCAGACCGCCAGAAAGCCCGTTGCCGGGCCGATGATGATGATGACAGTCTGTCCCAAATAGTCAAAAACAGGGATACAGCCCTGAATACCCAATAGACCGACATAATGCATCGTGACGATGCCATAGCCAAGAAAGCAGCCGGCGATAATCGTATTGAGAAGACTGCGGCGAGCGAAATGCATGATGAGCAGTGCCGTGCCCGTCATCAGAATGGCAATGAGAATGGAGCTCAGTGTCCATGGTGCATCGTAAGAAGTGGATACCGGCAATTCGAGCGCCAGAATCGCGACAAAATGCATTGACCAGATGCCACCGCCAAAGACAACAGCGGCCATTCCGATCGACAGCTTTCGCTTGTTGATGGACAATTCCGAAATGCCATTTGTTACCGCAAAACCGGTAAAGGCTGCCAGTACCGACACCACGATAGAGGCAATCACCAACGGCAGATTGTAGGAATAGGTTATCATCCGCTCTAGTGCTCCGATGGTCACGTTTCTGCCTGTGAAACCGAACAGGTCCAAGGCTCGCGCACCATTTCCTTTCACAACAGTCTTAAATGGTCAACGGCATGTGCCCGACCATCGCTCCTTCCTCTCGAACAAGCCCGCAGACACTTTAGAATGAATCACGACATTAGTGAGTTGCTGGCAGCAAACATTGCTCTCCGTCAAAATGCGGTGCCAGAATGCCGCTGTGATGAAAATACCGACCAGAGTTTTCCTGAGTTGGCAGGCTCGCAAAACGAGATTTTTCAAATTTCACCCGTACTGATAGCAAATTTCGCTTTTTGCAGGGCTCCAAATAGAGACTGTTGCTACTCCTTCGTCCGCAGCACCACGATTCTAAAAAATGCATGAAAAATGAACCGTTTTTCGTGCGCATTTCGTGCGGGCAAATTCGCATTTCGTGCATGGCCATCGCCTCCGAGCGGTCGATTGATCCAAATCATCAACGCAGATCCGGCTTATCGACAGTGTCTGCTTTGCCGGAAAGACCCCCGCAGCCTTTAACATGATCACGACCACGATCGGGCCGGGCTGGCAAGAAAGGACCAGGTGACTTGTCGTCATGCACGAAGCAAGCATCGCGATGAGCATCTTGCGCATCGCAGTTACAGCAATGGAGGACCAGCACGATGCTGAAGTGGATCTTATCAGAATTTCGATTGGCAAGTTGAAAGCGATCGAGCCCGAGTTGCTTGTCCATTCCTTCTCCGCTCTGTCCAAGGGAACGGTTTGCGAGAAGGCTCGGTTGGACTATCGCGAAATCCCGGTGACAGTGCGCTGCCACTCTTGTGAAGCGATCAGTGAAATCCAGCGCTTTCGCTTTCACTGTGCTGAATGCGGAGGGACCGACCTGGAAATCCTGACAGGACGGGAACTCAGGGTCGAGAAGATTTTAGCCATGCCCGTCCTGACACGGGGCCTTTCAAAACATGTCTGTAGCTCATGCTAGAGAAAGCCGAACTATGAGATCAAAAACACCAAACAAGATCATTTATGTGGACCCGCAAAAATGCCTCGGATGCCACAGTTGTGAATTTTCCTGTGCCATGGCGCACAGTGCCTCGACATCCATGTTCGATGTAGAAGCGATGAAAGATGCTGTCAGCCGCACTCATGTGGTGCGGGTGGATGACATCAATGTGCCCATGCAATGCCGCCATTGCGAAGATGCGCCCTGTACGAAAGTGTGCCCGACTGGCGCGTTGCGTCAGGCAGAGGGGCAAGGGTCCGTTTCCATCAACGAGCAAAGCTGTATCGGCTGCAAACTGTGTTCCATGGTTTGTCCATTCGGAGTGATTTCGGTTGTTGCCCGTCCTGACCAGCAGGCCAACGCCACCAGCAACAATGCAATCGCAACCAAATGCGACCTTTGCGAAGAATGGCGAGCACAGAATGGCGAAACCGAGACCGCTTGCGAGAAGGCTTGTCCCACGGATGCCATCAAGCTTGTGGACCTCTACGAGTATCGCAACGCCCTGACCAGAGCCCGCGCAGCGGAAGTTGCCAAGGCTCACAAATCCATCCAGTTCTCTTTCTGAACAACCGACCGGAATCCACTTCGTGACCGACAAATCTGACAGGGCCAATCCCACACAGCCGCCATTATGGGGGCCGGGAAGTTCCAGGCCAGAACCGACGCTTGGGGCATGTGCAAGATGCTCTGGCATCTCCAAACTCCTATCCGAACTGGATCCGACCAACAGGCAAGCAGCCTCCTGCGAGGGATGCAATCCTCTTGCCCAGACCCTTCGTTCCACGCAACGGGAAGACACATAAAATGGACCAAAGAGTAAAAACCACCGACGCACCTGTCGCCGACATGATTACCCGGGCCGAAGCGCAAAATATCGAGACCGCCTATGATCGCTATCAGACGCAACAGCCACAGTGCGGATTCGGTACGCTTGGGCTATGTTGCCGCTTCTGCTGGAAAGGCCCTTGCCGGATTGATCCTTTTGGCAAAGGCCCGCAGCGCGGCATATGCGGCGCAGACCAGCACACGATTGTTGCCCGTCAACTGGCTCGCATGATGGCAGCCGGTGCCAGTGCACACTCCGACCATGGTCGCCACATCCTGCATGCTCTGCGCAAGCTCGCCGATGGTGAAATCACCGACATGTATGAAATCAAGGATGAAGCGAAGCTCATTGCCACAGCCAAGCGCATGGGCATCAAGACCGATGATCGCGCCGTCATGGATGTCGCCAGGGATTTGGTCAAGTCGTCCTATGATGACTTCGGCAATCAGGACGAAGACCGCGTAATGAGCTGGCTGAAGGTCTCTCTGCCGCAAAAACGCATTGATCTATTCAAGAAACTGGATGTACTCGCCCCCAACATCGACATGGCTATCGCCCAGACGGTATCGCGCACCAATGTGGGGTGTGATGCTGATCCGGCCAACATTATTCTGGGTGGCATTCGTGCTGCAATCACCGACTTTGACGGTATGGTGCTGGCAACGGAACTCTCCGACATCCTGTTTGGCACCCCCAGCCCGGTTGTGAGTGAAGCTGATCTTGGCGTCATCAACGAAAATGCCGTCAATATCGCGGTCAATGGACACAACCCGCTCGTTGCCGAGGCTGTCTGCGCGGTTGCCGCTCAGATGCAGGATCAGGCCAAGGCGCTTGGGGCCAAGGATGGCATCAACATCGTCGGCGTCTGCTGCACCGGCAACGAAGCGATGTTGCGTCACGGAGTGCCGATGGCTGCCAACTATCTCAGTCAGGAAATGGTGATGGTTACCGGCGCAATCGACGCGATGGTCGTCGACGTGCAGTGCATCATGCCAGGCATCGTGACCGTCGCTGACAACTTCCATACCGTTGTTATCACCACCCATGACGAGAACAAGATCCCGGGGGCCGTCCATAAGAGCGTGCATCCCGAGAATGCTCGCGCCGCAGCAGAGGATATCGTCAAGACCGCACTTGAGGCCTATACCCGGCGCAATCCGGCCAATGTGTTGATACCCGAAGGCAAGGAAACCTGCATTGTCGGTTTCTCTACCGAGTCCATCGTTGAGGTTCTTCAGCGCATTAACGCGGAAGATCCGTTGAAGCCTCTGATCGATGCCATCGTGTCCGGCCAGATCAAGGGTGTCGCCCTCTTTGCGGGATGCAACACGACCCAGATCGATCAGGACCGCAACTTCAAGGCCCTCGGTCGCGAATTGGCCAAGAAAGACGTGTTGCTGCTTGCCACCGGTTGCGGGGCAGGCGCGTTCGCCAAGGATGGCCTGATGACGCAGGAAGCGGTTGAAAAATTCGCAGGCCCCGGCCTCAAGTCTGTTCTCACAACCCTTGGAGAAGCCGCCGGTCTCAATGGCCCGCTGCCACTGGTTTTCCATATGGGATCCTGTGTTGACAACAGCCGCGCTGTAATGGTCGCCACCGCTCTGGCAGAAAAACTGGGCGTTGACCTGTCTGACCTGCCGGTCGTTGCCAGTGCTCCGGAAGCCATGGCCGAGAAAGCCGTTGCCATCGGCAGCTGGTCTGTTGCTCTGGGCTTCCCAACCCATCTGGGCAATATCCCGCAGATCATGGGCTCCGACCAGGTTGTTAAACTGGTCACCGAGACCAGCAAGGAACTGTTTGGTGGCTACTTCGTGGTGGATCCCGATCCAGAAAGCGCCGCCGAAACCCTCTATGAGGCCATTCTCGAGCGACGCAAGGCTTTGGGACTCTAACTAAAAGCTCCCAAGACGCAGGGCGGGTGCCTTTCAGGTCTTCTCAGCCCGCCCTGCATTCCACCGGATCTCCTCGATGAGGTCCTTTCGAGCAAAATTAAACTGATTGATGGGTGAAGCAGGATGAAAATCGCGATTGCAGGCAAGGGGGGAGTGGGCAAAACGACCCTCACCAGCTTACTCGCCCGGTCTTTCTCCGCCGATGGCATTCGGGTTCTGGCAATTGATGCCGACCCGGACGCCAATCTTGCCGGTGCAATCGGCATCGATGCAAATGTGCGCGAGACACTGGTGCCATTAGCGGACATGAAGGATTTGGCGGCTGAGCGAACCGGCCATGGCAGCGGCTTTGGCGGCTTTTTCAAGCTCAACCCGACCGTTGATGACTTGCCGGAAGAATTGTCGGTGAAATTCGAGGGCATCCGCGTGCTCTCCCTTGGCTTTATTCAGCACGGTGGCTCTGGCTGCGTCTGCCCGCAGCACACCATACTTCGCGCCCTTATGAGCCATATCCTGCTCAAGGAAGATGATGTCGTCCTGATGGATATGGATGCGGGTGTTGAGCATCTGGGACGAGGAACCTCGGAAGCGGTGGATCTGCTGATCGTTGTCGTTGAACCGGGGCGCAGAAGCCTGGAAACGGCGGCGCAAATCGAGCGCTTGGCGGCAGATCTCGGCATCGCAAAGATCGCCTATGTCGGCTCGAAGATCCGTGATGATGATGACCTCGATTTTCTCACCAAGGCGCTTGAGAACAAGAATTTTCTTGGAGCCTTGCGGTTGAGCGAAGCCATCCGGGATGCCGATCGCAATGATCGCGCGCCTTTTGACCAAACCGGTGCTCCACTGGCCGAAATTCAATCGATCCGCGAACGCATAGAAGAACTCACGGCCGATGCGTGACGTGAAAGGATACAGACATGTGCCTGATGAAACTTGAATATACCCCCGAAGATGGAAATGCCATTCGCATCGAAAATGTCTTTAACGTCCGGACCACAGACGAGGGGCTTGTCGTTGAAACCCTGCTTGATGGTAGACATATATTGCCCGCCTTCAAACTGGTCGCTCTGGATTGTTCGCAAGGCTGGATCAGAGTTTCTCCCGCGATGGCAGGAGAATTGGCACATGTGTGACCACGACCATGACCATAACCATGTCAATGGCTGCCACCATCAACACCCCGATGGCCATTCTCACGCCTCTCAGCAGTCGCACGATGACGCTTCGACAGAGGGAGCGGCTCAACCCGCTCCTTTGGACTTTCACCGCGCGGGCGCACTGGTTAGCCATTGGGCGATCCATCTGGAACAGCATGCGGGCGAAATAGAGCAAGTGTTGTTAGTGGCGCAAGGGGGCGACCGGTCTGTTTGGAACCGTTTGAAGGATGCCCAAATGAAAATGCTGGAAGCCTCAACTCTTCTGCAGCAAGCAGCAGATCAGCTTACCTCCGACAC
The DNA here is from genome assembly GCF_963682185.1 of uncultured Cohaesibacter sp. Classification (NCBI taxonomy): domain Bacteria; kingdom Pseudomonadati; phylum Pseudomonadota; class Alphaproteobacteria; order Hyphomicrobiales; family Cohaesibacteraceae; genus Cohaesibacter; species uncultured Cohaesibacter sp. The sequence goes on from NZ_OY821667.1 coordinate 3,940,418, forward strand.
GGATCTGCCTTCAGGGCCGGTCCATAATCATCGATAATCGGGGAGAGCGACCATGTGCGGAAATTGCGGCTGCAGCCATCATGACCATCCTCATCATCACGGTGGCCATCACCATCATCATGCCGATCATATAGTGGAGCCGGTGCTGGAAGTTGACGTTTTGGAAGACATTCTGGCAGGCAATGATCAGATTGCTCTGGAAATTCGAGACGCACTCGCCGAAAGGGGCCTTTTGGGGCTCAATCTCATGTCGTCACCCGGTTCGGGCAAGACACGATTGCTCGAAGAGACCGCCGAGCGGATAGGCGCCAGTGCAATGGCGGTAATCGAAGGCGATCTGGAAACAGAAAATGACGCCAATCGCATTCGGGCCCGCGGCGTTCCTGCCTTTCAGATTTCAACCGGTTCAGCCTGTCATCTGGATGCGTCAATGGTCGCGCATGGCCTCGACCATCTTCAATGGCAGATGACCGATTATCTCTTCATCGAGAATGTTGGCAATCTGATCTGTCCGGCAACATTTGATCTCGGCCAGCATCGCAATGTGGTGCTGCTGTCCGTTACGGAAGGCGCGGACAAAGCGGAAAAATACCCTGTCATGTTTCGCGCCGCCGACTGTGTGCTGATCACAAAGGCTGACTTGCTGCCGGTGATCGAGGAGTTCGATCTTGAGGACGCCAAACGGTCCATTCGGCAGGTCAACCCCGACGCTCCGATCATCACATTATCCAGTAAGTCCGGTGAGGGGGTCCAATCCTGGCTCGACTGGCTCGCAAGCCAATTGGCATCCACGATCAGAAAGACGAGTGACTAAAGATGCACACTCCTGAAATGTTAGTTTATCAGCCGTGGCTTGCCTATCTTGGTACTGCACTGCTGTTGGCGGGGGAATTGTTTGCCCTGTTGTACTGGCGCGATTTGAAGCGCGTCCTGTTCCTCTCGACCATTGCCGAGATAGGTTTCGCTCTCATCGGGTTTGCTCTTGCCGGCACCGGACCTCTGGCTGGTGGCATGCATATTGTCTATCAGCTCGTCATGCGGCTCCTGGTCATTCTGGCGGCAGGCCAGCTGGCATCTCGATCCGGTGGATGGCGCTGCGACACGCTTCGCGGCAGCGGGCGAGCCATGCCATTTTTCGGGATTTCTCTGGCTTTCGGTCTGTTTTCCCTGCTTGGACTCTCGCCCTTCAAGGGGGCTATGAGCCGGTTTCTTGTGGTTTACGAACTGGTGGGCGAAGACCTTTGGTTTCTCGCAGGCGCGGCCACATTGGCCAGTATCATTGCGGGGATCTATTCGATCCGCATCATTCAGGAGATCTGCTTTGCGCAGCCAGAGCAAGTTGAAACCTTGCCTCAATCCACACAGGCTTCTGCTCATAGTGATTTTTCCTTCACCTCTCCGGTGAGCTGGTTCCTCATGCTGCTGTGCCTCTTGACGGCGCTGATGAATTTCTTTCCCGAACCGGTTGCCCATGTGGCCAAGTTGTTGTTCGGGCTGCATTCCGAGTTGCCGCATATTGAGGGGCCATGGCCGATGCTGTCGGTGCCGCCCTATGTCGGCGCCTTCGGTCTGCTCCTGATCGGCCTCTTCTCCGAGCGTCTGCGCAATGGGGCCGCGATCCTTCTTGCTGCGGCGACACTCGGGACAATTGTGCTGTCTGGCGGCCATGATCCGGTTTCCTACCTGTTTGCCCTGTTGTTTGCAGTCGTGATGCTGGCTGTCACGGTCTATTCCGTTGCCTATATGGATCACGAGCGCGACAGAAACGCCTACTATTTCTTCCTCTTCCTGATGTCGGGCAGCCTGATCGGCCTTGCCATGGCCGAAGATATTGGTTCCTTCTACATGTTCTGGGAGCTGATGACCTGGTCAAGCTATCTGCTGATCGTCCAACCGCGCACGCGCGAGGCGCTCCTTGCCGGTGAGCGCTATTTTGTCATGTGTCTTGGCGGTGCCTATGTCATGCTGCTGGGGCTGATCTGGTTGGCCAGAGAGGTTGGCGGTTTCGACTTCTCCATCGTATACGCCCATGCCACTTCGCTTGAACCGATCACGGCAACCCTCATCGGCCTGTTGCTCTTTGTCGGCTTCGCGGTCAAGGCTGGCGTGGTGCCTCTGCATAGCTGGCTTCCTGTGGCGCATCCGGCCGCGCCATCGCCCGTTTCCGCGCCACTGTCCTCCATTCTCACCAAGGCAGGACTTCTGGGAACCATCAAGTTGATTATTTTGGGACTGGCTCTTGTGAACCTTCACAGCCTGTCCATGGCGATCGTGGCACTCGGCATCCTGTCGTTGCTATATGGGGAGATCATGGCGTGGCGGCAGTCTGACCTGAAGCGGATGCTGGCCTATTCAACCATCGCACAGGTTGGAGAGATCGTGGCTCTGGTCGGTTTGGCAACCACTCTGTCAACAACCGCCGGACTGACGCATATTCTGACCCATGGCATGATGAAGACGCTGTTGTTCCTTGGCGCGGGCGCATTTATCTATCGTGCCGGATCACGCCAGATTGCAGATCTCGCCGGGATCGGCCGTGCCATGCCTGTCACCGCCTTGGCCTTTACCCTTGGCCTATTGGCGATCATGGGGTTGCCGCCTTTTGCCGGATTTTACAGCAAGTTTCTGATGATCCATGCCAGCATTTCAGCTGGAATGCCTGCTGTCGCAGCTGCCTTGCTTGTGGGTGGTGTGATCGGAGTGCTTTACTATGGTCGCCTGATCAGGGTTATCCTTTTCGATCCAGCTTCCCAGAGCAGCGCATCTGGTACGCCCGCACCCTTGTTGATGCAATTGCCACTTGCTGCGTTGGCTCTTTTACTGCTCGCGGGCGGATTGATGCCTGATACGTTGCTTTCTCTGGCGGCGCAGGCAGGCCAGCGTATCGCCGAAATTTTGGATGTTACTCCGGCCGCTGGCGATGCGCTGGGTGCGATCACCTTGCATGTCACTTGGCCATCGGCTGCGATTGCCTGCGCAATTGGTGCCGTGCTGACCTATCTCTGCCGTGGCAATCTTCGTCCCTTCGCGGCTCCTGTCGCCATCCTGACGCTGATTGTCGCCGGATTTCTTCTGTATGGCGAGCGCAGTATGTTCGAGCCGTTGACGCTGGCCTTTGCCTCGATTGTGCTGGGATTGGGCCTGCTCAACATTCTCTACACCGTGGGCTACTTTGCCCATCACGGACATAGGATGGAACGGTTCCTTGCCAGCTTCATTCTCATGATCGGCGGTCTTGTGGGAATTGCCCGTGCCGATGATCTGTTCAGTTTCTTTTTCTTCTGGGAAATTATGAGCAGCTGGGCGCTCTATTTCGCCATCACCCACGAGGAAACCGCCGAGGCCTTGAGAGAGGGGTTCAAATACTTCCTGTTCAACATGATCGGGGCGAGCTTCCTGTTCTTCGGTGTGGCAACACTCGCGGTGGGCGCCAAGTCCCTCTCGTTTGATGCAGTCCGGGTCGCAGCCCAAACCATGCCACTTTGGACCCTTGGTCTCGGCCTTGGTTCGGCCTTGCTCGGCTTTGCCATGAAGGCCGCGATGCTAACCGTGCGGGTTGATTATCAGATGCATCCGGCCACAGCGCCGACGCCTGTCTCTGGCTATATTTCGGCTGTGCTGCTCAAGAGCGGTCCGGTCTTTGCCTTCAAATTCCTGATGCTGATGGGTCTTGGTGTTCTTGCCAGCCGCTTCGGTCTGCTTGCCCGCATCGAGCCGTTTAACTACGCGCTCGTGCTGATCGGGGCAACGACAGCCCTCTATGCGGGGCTGATGGCTGTCATCCAGACCGGCATCAAGAGGCTGCTGATCTATTCCACCGTGGCCCAGCTCGGTTATGTGATGTGCGCGCTGGCTCTTGGTGACAGCTTGTCTGTTGCTGGCGGTTTGGCCCATATCGCAAACCACGCCTTGCTGAAGAATACGTTGTTTCTGGCAGCTGGTGCCATTCTGGCTCAGGCGCATGTTACCTCCCTTGATGATCTGGGAGGGCTTGCCAAAAGGATGCCTGTCACCTTCGCAATGTTCCTGTTCGCCGGGCTTTCGCTATCAGGCATACCCCCCTTCAATGGACTTGGCTCCAAGTGGCTGATCTATGAAGGCGCCATGCTATCGGGCCATCCCTTCGTCGCCATCATGCTGATGGGGGCAAGCCTGACGACACTTGCTGCCGTGCTCAAGTTTGCCCATGCAGGCTTCATGGGGGCGCCATCGGCAGTCTCGGCCAAAATGCATGAGGCTCCATGGACCATGTTGCTGCCAATGCTGGCCATGAATGGCGTGTCACTTGCCATCAGCCTGTTTCCCGGACTTTTGCTCGTTCCTGTCTCCCGTATTCAGGTCGCGCTTGGTCTTGATCCGGTCACCGCGAGTTGGTTCGGTCCGCTGCCCGGCCCCTATGGTTGGCATCCGCTGGTGCTGATCATTCCATTTGCACTCATAATGCTCGCCGGATGGGCGCTGATGGTTCTGCCCGGCCGAGGCTTCAAACGAGTGCATTCCCACTCCTGCGGCGTCGATATTGACCCGCTGAAAACACGTGTCGCCTCCGCGGACCTCTACGCAACCCCGGATCGTCTCATTCGCAAAGTGCTATTCGTTCAAGGAGCAGGCAAATGACAAGCACCTTTTCAAGTGTCCTGTCCATGGAGACCCTTATCTCCTTCTTCGCGGCCAGCCTGTTCGGCATCGCCTTCAGCCTGTTTCTCAAAGGCGTAGATCGCAAGCTGATCGCACGCCTTCAGGGACGGCAGGGACCGCCCCTCGGGCAGCCCTTCCACGATGTCGCAAAACTGATGCGCAAACAGATCCTCATCCCCGATGACAGCGTCAGCATCCTGTTTTTGGCCGTGCCTATGCTGGGTGTTGCCTCTATGGTTCTGGCAGTCTGTTTGCTGCCGTTCCCTCTCTGGCATCCCCTGGCATTTGGCGGCGACCTTCTTGTGCTGCTCTATTTGATGACGGTGCCGGGCATTGCCATCATGCTCGCAGGGTCGTCTTCAGGCTCGGTCTATGGCTCACTCGGTTTCTCGCGGGAAATGTCGCTGATTCTTGCCTACGAGGGCCCACTGCTGTTTGCACTGGTCTCCGTTGCCATTTTCGTCGGCCAGTCCACGGGGTCCTTTGCGGTCTTCTCGCTCAGCGAAATTGTGGCCTATCAGAAAGCCCACGGCCCGTTGCTGCTCGAGCCCTTCATGTGGCCCGCTTTGCTGACCTATCTCGCTTGCCTTCCGGCAACGCTGGGTGTCGGGCCATTTGATATCGCCGAAGCGGAGACGGAAATTCTTGAAGGACCGCTAATCGAATATTCCGGTCCACCCCTTGCTTTCCTGCAGCTCATGCAAGCCATGCAGCGTCTTGTGGTGTTGGCTCTGGGTGTCATCCTGTTTGCGCCGAACGGACCCGATGGCGTTCTTGGGTTGCTGGTCTTTGTGGTCAAACTGTCTCTGTTTGCCGCCGTCGCGATCACCCTGTTGCGCGCGTCAATGGGGCGTATGCGCATCGATCAGGCGTTTCTCTTCTTCTTCACATGGCCAGAAGCTCTTGGCTTCATTGGCCTGATCCTGATTTTCGCTTTTGTGTAGAGGTGTATGAATGTTTAAGTCCCTTACCCCCTCTGCCGCCCGGTCGCCGTGGCTCTACCGCATCAATGCGGGGTCTTGCAACGGCTGCGATGTGGAACTGGCAACAACCGCGCTCATTCCCCGCTACGACGTTGAGCGATTGGGCTGCAAATATTGTGGCAGCCCGAAACATGCCGACATCGTGCTGATCACCGGGCTGATGACCAAACCGCTCTATGACAAGGTTATGCGTCTTTATTCCGAGGTACCCGATCCTAAGGTAACCGTCGCTGTTGGCATCTGTCCGGTCAGTGGCTGTGTCTATGCAGACAGCTATCAGGTGGTCGGCCCCGTCGATAAGCACATCCCCATTGATGTCAATATTCTGGGCTGCCCACCCCGACCACAGGCCATCATCGCCGGACTGGCAGATGCGATCACTCTCTGGAAGGAGCGGATCTCATGAGTTTCCTGACTAAAATTGTTTCCAACCTTTTCAAGCCGACCCGAACGCTTGCCTACCCATTTGCTCCCGCCGAAACACCAGAAAGCTATCGCGGCAAGGTGGAGGTTGATGCTGCACGTTGTGTGGGCTGTTCCACCTGTGCCCAGGTCTGCGTCTCTAACGCAATTCGGCTGACCGAAGAGGAGAATGGCGTGGAAGTGGCCATCTGGCATGCCAAATGCACCTTCTGCGGCCTATGCGCCTATTACTGCCCGACCGACGCCATGACCATGAGCAACGACTGGGAGCTTAGCCATCGTAACGCGCATAAATATGCCATGGCTGACGCGGTTCTCGCAGAATATCGCGTCTGTGTGGATTGCGGAGAGCATTTGATGGTGCCGCAGGAAGATGTCATGGCCTCCTCTATCATAGGCCACCTCCGATCCACCCAGAATGATGAACCAAGATGCGAGAAATGTCGCCGCAGCCAGAAAGCACGGCAGATCACGGGAGTTCGGATATGAACCATCTGATTGAAAAAATCGAAGCGGTCTGCACAGGCTTTGCCTTGGATGGCGAAGGAGCAAGGGTTGACGTCAGCCCACAAAAGCTGCCGTCCGTCTGGCTGGCACTATCCGACCGCTCTCAATTTGGTCGTCTGGCAACAGATCTACGCGATGCGGGCTGTCGCCTCGCGACCACCACCGTCTATCGCCCCGATCCGACCAACAAGCCCCATCGCCACGAGGTGGCCTATCATTTTCTGCTCGAAGGGTTGCCGGTAACTGTCAAGCTCGCCGTCGACGAAAACCAGGCGCTTCCCTCCATCAGCGGGCTCTACCCCAATGCGGACTGGGAAGAGAGGGAATTGATGGAATTGTGCAATGTTGCGGTCGAGGGGCATCCAAACCCGCGCCGTCTGTTCCTTGATGAAAGCATCGAGGCTGGTGTTTTCGACCGCTATGTTCCCTTTTCGGAACTGACCAATCTTGCCAATGCAGACGCGGTATGGACGCGCATCCGTGCGGACAGCCGCGAACGGGAGCTTGGCGAAGGAGAAAATGTCGAGCCGTTGACTGAGGAGAGCCCACAATGACAACCGAAAGCTACGAAGTGCCCGTGGGGCCCCTGCATGTTGCCCTTGAAGAGCCGATGTATTTCAAGCTCGATGTTCGCGGGGATACGATCCGCGATGTCGATATCTTTGCCGGTCATCTCCACCGCGGTATCGAGCAGATAGCCCTGACGAAGAATTTTTTCCAGTGCATTGTGCTCACCGAACGCCTGTGTTCGCTCTGCTCCAACTCCCATCCGGCGACCTACTGTATGGCTGTCGAGTCCATCGCCGGAATCGAGCTGCCACCGCGCGCGCGCTATATCCGGGTGCTTGCCGAGGAGGTCAAACGCATTGCCTCGAACATGTTCAACGTTTCTCTTCTGGCGCATCTGGTGGGGTTCGACACCCTGTTTATGCATCTGATGGAGCTGCGCGAGATCATGCAGGACGTCAAGGAAGTCCTGTGGGGCAACCGAATGAATATCGGTGTCAATGTGATCGGTGGGGTCCGTGTGGATCTAAACGCCGACAAGATCGCCTACCTCAAGGCTCGCCTTGATGAACTGGAACCGCAGCTTGTCGAAGCGTTCAAAATCATCGAAACGCACAAATCCATCGCCCGCCGCACCAAGGAGATCGGCATCCTCAATCAGCAGGACGCGATCAAATACGGCGTCGTCGGGCCGGTTGCGCGCGCAGCGGGCGTTGCCAATGATGTTCGTGCCACAGCGCCTTATTATGCCTTTCCTGAACTGGAATTCGAGCAACATTTGCTCACTGACGGGGACGTCTATTCACGGGCGGTCGTCCGTGGTCGGGAAGCGCTGACCGCAATTGATCTGATCCGCCAATGTCTTGAGAAATTGCCAAAGGGCGAGATCGGCATCGGCCACATGCCCTATATTCCGGCCGGAGAGGCCGTTTCTCGCAGCGAAGCACCTCGTGGGGAATTGATCTATTATTTGCGCACCGATGGCGGCGATGGTCCGGCCCGCGTGAAATGGCGCGTGCCTTCCTATCCCAATTGGGAAGCTCTAAGAGTGATGCTGCGCGAGGCTGATATCGCGGACGCGGCCATCATCATCGGTTCTATCGATCCATGCATTGCCTGCACGGAACGGTGAGGGCATTGGCGAGAACAGACCGCCTCAGGCGCCTGAGGCAAAAGGAAAAGCGAAGCAATGTTTGCCTATTTAAGTCTTGGGTCGCTGTACGGCGTAGTGCTGACATACATGGGGGCTCGGCCATTGCGTCCGGGCGCCCGTTCGACCCGGCATGCGTTTGGTTTCGTTCAATGGGCCGTCGGGTGTCTTGCCAGAACCATCGGAGGGCGCCTTGTGATGGAGACCGCTGCGCCGATTTTGCCTCTTCTCAAAGCCCCTCTGTGACCTGATCGGCAGGAACGAGCGTTCAACATGTCAGCCCAACATTTTATCATTCGCGGACAGGTACAAGGAGTTGGTTTTCGCCCAACGGTTTGTCGGCTTGCTCGGGCAAATGATTTGACCGGTGATGTGCGCAACACCGGCCAAGGCGTTGAAATCCGACTTTGGGGACAAAAGGCAGCGGCCTTCCCCGATCTGCTTCTGGCTAATCTACCGACACTGGCACGCATTGATTGTGTTGAGCGACGCGATCTGGAAGGGCTGGCACCATCAAGCTTCGAAATCGTCTCTAGCACGCAAGGGGCGATGCATGCCGCCGTCACGCCCGATATGGCGACCTGTCCAGAGTGTCTGGCTGAAATAAGAGATCCCGCTGACCGACGATATCGCTATCCCTTCAACAATTGCACCTGCTGTGGTCCACGCTTCAGTATTTTGCGTGAAGGGCCCTATGATAGGGCCCGTACGACGATGCAGCCATTTGCCCTATGCCCAGATTGTGCGCGGGAATTCCATGATCCGGATGATCGCCGCTTTCATGCTCAACCTGTCGCCTGTCCCCGTTGCGGGCCTTCGGTCTGGATCGAAGATTTGAAAAGTGGTGCGCGCCTTGACAGTGGAGACCCGTTCAGCACATTGGCATCTCTGATAGGGCAGGGACATCTGGTGGCAATCCGTGGACTGGGCGGTGTGCATCTGGCTTGTGATGCCACCAACGCCAGCGCGGTCGACGCCCTTCGCACGCGCAAACGGCGCAAGTCAAAGGCTTTTGCCTTGATGGCACGCGATCTTGATGTGATCCGGGCTCATGCGCATGTTTCGGATGCAGAAGAGGCGCTCCTTGCAGGCCCGGCGGCCCCCATCGTCCTTTTGCATCGCGTACAAGGCACGCAACATCAAGCGTTGCCGGAAGCTGTCGCACCTCTTCTCAAGACGCTCGGATTTATGCTACCCAGCACGCCTCTGCATCATTTGCTCATGGAAGATCTCGACCAGCCCCTGATCATGACTTCCGGCAATGTTTCCGGTCACCCTCAATGCGTGAGTAATCAGGAGATCCGTGACAGGCTCGCAGAGATCGCTGATTTTGCCCTTATGCACAATCGCGATATCGCCAACCGGCTGGATGACAGCGTCATGCGCGTTGATCTCGGCAAGCCCCGTATGCTCCGACGGGCCCGTGGCTTTGCGCCAGAAGCTCTGCCGTTGCCAAAGGGCTTACCGACCGACCACTCAATTCTGGCGATGGGAGCGGATCTCAAGAACACTTTTTGCCTCGTTCGAGGAGGAGAGGCCATCCTCTCTCAGCATATGGGGGATCTTGAAGATATTGCGACAAATGATGAACAGCATCGTTCTCTGGATCTGTTCACGAAACTGTTTCATTGCCAGCCCGATATGATCGCTGTTGATAGCCATCCCGATCACCATGCCACCCGACATGGGCGTGCGATAGCCAATGGTGCAATGGTTGTCGAAACCCAGCATCATCATGCCCACATCGCCTCCTGTCTTGCAGAAAACGGGGTCGACCTGTCCGATGGGCCTGTTCTTGGTATCGCTCTTGATGGCACGGGCCTGGGATCGGACGGTACGATATGGGGCGGTGAATTTCTGCTCGCCGACTATACCAAGGCTTCACGCCTTGCCCATCTCAAAGCCGTGCCGCTGCCTGGCGGAGAAGCCGCTGTGCGCGAACCCTGGCGCAACGCCTTTGCCCAGATCCATAGGGCGCTTGGATGGCGAAGCTTTGCGCACCATTTTAGCGGCTCTGATATTGTGGACCGGTTCGAACAAGAACCACTCGCAGTGCTTCAGGCGATGATGGAACGTAACATCAATGCGCCGCTTTCTTCTTCCTGCGGTCGCCTGTTTGATGCCGCTGCTGCTCTATCCGGCATCGCTTGGGGCAAGCAGTCCTATGAAGGAGAGGCGGCAATCTGCTTTGAAGCGGCCATCGATCAACCGTCTTTAATGGAACAGGCGCATTTTGCCTATTCCTTTGGAGTTGAAGCCGGCGATGGTTTGATCCTCGATCCTGCCCCGGCATTGTTGGCCCTATTCCAAGATCGGATGAACGGCGTTGCACCGGGGCTTCTCTCTGCCCGTTTTCATCTTGGTCTCTCCAAAGGAATTGCGAACATGGCAGCCGATCTCTCTCAAAGGCACGCGCTCGACACCGTGGCGCTCTCGGGCGGATGTTTCCAGAATGCCACGCTGCTGGCGCTGATCTCCCAAAATCTTACCGCAAGCGGTCTGCGGGTGCTCAGCCATTCCAGAGTGCCATGTAATGATGGCGGTCTTTCACTGGGCCAAGCGATGATCGCTCTGGCTCGCACCATAAAAGGAGTTTGAGATGTGTTTGGGTATCCCCGGTCAGATCGTGGAAATCATCGATGAGGATCGCAAACTGGCGATGATTGACATCTCCGGCGTCCGCCGCTCTGTCAGTGTGGCCTGTGTTGCGGGCAACCGCCCGCTTGCCCAACTGGTCGGAGCCTGGACGTTGGTGCATGTGGGATTTGCCATGAGCCTGATTGATGAAGCAGAGGCTGCCGAGACCCTCAGAACCCTCAACAATATGGGAGAAGTGGGGGAAGAACTGGCCGCAATCCATGCCACGGAAGCGATGATGGGAGCGCACGGATGAAGTTTGTTACCGAATTCAGAGATCCCGTTGCGGCAAAGCGTCTGCTTGCAGCCATTGAACGGGTTTGCAAGAGGATTGGTGCCGATGCCGACAATCCCGTGCGTATCATGGAGATTTGCGGCGGACATACGCATGCAATCTTTCGCTATGGTTTGGATCGACTGACCCCACCGGGTCTTGAATTTATTCATGGTCCGGGTTGCCCGGTTTGCGTTCTTCCGATGAGCCGCGTCGACGAATGCGTCGCAATCGCCATGCTACCGGGCGTGATCTTCACAACATTTGGGGATGCAATGCGGGTGCCGGGACGACGCAAATCTCTGTTTGATGCGAAATCCGAAGGTGCTGATGTGCGGATGGTCTACTCACCGCTCGATGCATTGGAACTTGCGCGCCGCCACCCGGACCGCGATGTTGTTTTCTTCGGTCTCGGATTTGAAACGACGACCCCGTCTACGGCGCTGACAATTCTGCAGGCTGCGAGTGAGGGAATCGAGAATTTTTCCGTCTTCTGCAACCATATCACTGTAACGCCAGCCCTTAAGGTCTTGCTCGAAGACGCGGACATGAAGCTGGATGGATTTATCGGGCCGGGGCATGTCTCGATGGTCATCGGCATTCGCCCTTATGATTTCATCGCCGCCGATTATGGCAAGCCGGTCGTCGTGGCGGGGTTTGAGCCGCTGGACCTTTTGCAATCGATTCTTATGGTGCTTCGGCAGATTGAGTCCGGACGGGCTGAGATTGAAAATCAATATGCGCGCATCGTTCCCGATGATGGAAATCCGACATCCATCGCCGCCATCCATGAAGTCTATGAACCTCGCCCCAGCTTTGAGTGGCGGGGCTTGGGAGAGTTGGACCAATCAGGCCTGCGCATTCGCCCCGCCTATGTAGCCTATGACGCAGAGCAGAAATTTGGCGTCGGATATGGAGCGCCAAACCGCGCAGAGCCAGACGTGGAAACTCACGCCTGCGGGGCGGTCATGACGGGGCGCATGAAGCCTTTTGTCTGTCCCGAATTCGGCAAAGGCTGCACACCGGAGCGCCCACTGGGAGCATTGATGGTTTCATCAGAAGGTGCTTGTGCGGCCTATTATCAATATGCAGATATGCGCCCGGAGGCTGCAGAATGAACCAGACGACCGATATCCGTGCTGACCGAATTGCCCTGTCTCATGGCGGTGGCGGCAAGGCGATGCATGATCTCATTGACAGCATCTTCGCCCCTCGCTTTCAACCGGACAGTCGGGAAGATCAGGCCCGACTGATGCATCCGGCCCTGACCGAACCGGGCGCGCAACTGGCCTTCACCACCGATTCCTTCGTCGTTTCACCGCTGGAGTTTCCCGGCGGAGACATTGGAAAAATCGCCATCTGCGGCACGGTCAATGATCTGGCTGTCGGCGGTGCGCGACCTTTGTGGTTGTCAGCAGGTTTCATACTGGAAGAAGGATTCGACGTTGCAACCCTTATCCGGATTGTCGACAGCATGGCCCGCACCGCGAAGGAGGCTGGCGTTCGTATTGTCACAGGGGACACCAAGGTCGTCGACAAAGGCAAGGGGGATGGCGTTTTTATCAATACTGCTGGTGTCGGAGTGATCCCCCCGGGGCGAACCCTTGAGGCTGCTCGGGTACAGGCCGGTGACGTGGTTCTTGTTAATCACAGGCTTGGGGATCATGGAGCCGCCATTCTGGCTGCACGTGGAGATCTGGCCCTTGACGCCCAAATAGAAAGCGATTGCCAGCCGCTTAACAGCTTGATGGAAGCGGTCCTGGATAAGGCACCCAACGTCCATGCTGCCCGAGATGCAACCCGCGGAGGCCTTGCGTCCTGCCTGAATGAAATCGCGAAAGATTCGGGCAATGGAATCGTTATCCAAGAAGAGGCCTTGCCCATACATCCTGAAGTGCGCGCCGTGTCCGAAATTCTCGGACTGGATCCTTTGTATCTCGCCAACGAAGGAACGATGGTCCTTTTTGCTCCTGCTGATGAGGCCGAAGCTTGCCTCAAAGCCATGCGAGGCCACAAGGCAGGAGAGGGTGCCGCGATTATCGGCAAGGTCGTGGTGGATCATCCCGGCCGAGTGGTGATGAATACTCTCTTTGGTGGCAGTCGTATTGTCGATATGCTGACCGGAGAGCAATTGCCTCGTATCTGCTGAAGACTGCCGTCTCGCCAGAGGTTAAGCGGCACGGCTGCGATCAATCACAAGCACAGCCGTGTCCCTTCTCAACGATATTGGAGCCAAGCGGGCTCTGGAACAACAGAGACTTTGTTTCATCTGCTTGTTGATTCATGTCGCGGCCTTGCGGCCGGTTACTGCGCACCATTGCGCCGCCAAGTACCTCCAATCTCCGTGCTTTATGGCAGACTGCCTTTCGTTGAAAACAAGGTTGGTCATTTGGTTGCTTGTGTGTTTTGGATGCCTTTGTTAGTGTGCCCACGCATGTGGTTCCGCAAGTAGACGCGGATCAAAAGGGAACACGGTGCGGATTACCCAAAAGGGGCCAATACCGGGGCTGCCCTCGCAACTGTAAACGGTGAGCAATTCTTCAATACCACTGAGATCCTCGGATCTTGGGAAGGGAAGAAAAGCGAAACAGCCGTGAGCCAGGAGACCTGCCACAGCTTCAACCCACGCAAACCGGACGAGGGAATCCGGCAGGAGAATAATTTGGTACAGACCATCCCGAGTTTTCAAACTCTTTAATATGCCTTCATATTGGATTGAACAGAGAGCCCATACTCCTGTTGTTTCCAACTCTAGCATCTTGGCCAACGTTCCATTGTTTCTTTGCCAGATTCAAGGTCTCAAACTCTATTGACTTTGGATATCTATAAAAATGTATCTTACACTTAGAACCAGATATGCCGTCGCTTTGACGGCAGTTTTGCTCACATCTGCCACGTCTTGCGGCGCGTCTTGGGCAGAGGAAACGCAATACCCTGTCACGATCGAAAATTGTGGTTATGAGACCACTTTTGATGCAGCCCCAACCCATGCCGTCACCTTGAGCAACAACGCAACCGAACTCATGCTGGCGTTGGGCCTTCAAGATCACATGGCCGGAACATCCTATATGGCCAATCTGACGATAAGCCCGGAATATGCCGAAGCCTACAAAAAGGTGCCCATCCTTTCACCGCTTGTCGCGACAACAGAACAGCTGATTGATGCCGAGGCTGATTTTGTTTATGCAGGTTATCCTGACGGCTTCAGCAAGAAGCGTCACTCACGAGAGCAACTTCAGGATTTGGGCATGAAAACCCACCTGAACACGGAAGGCTGCAATCTGGGCAAGTATGGCTTCGACCAGCTCTATGCCGAGATCCGTACCATTGCCAAGATCTTCAACGTCAATGACCGTGGCGAAGCGCTGGTTTCAGAGTTGTCAGCACGCGTTGCTGACGTCGAAGAAAAACTTAAAGATGCCGAGGCCATTCCGGTCTTCATTTTCAATGGCGGAGAGTCTGCGCCTCGCGCAGTTTTGGGCAATACCATGCACTCCACTGTCGTGGAGCTTGCCAAGGGCGACAATATCTTCGGTGACATGCCCAAACGCTATGGTACCGTCTCTTGGGAGCAAATCGCGGAACGCAACCCTGCCTTCATCGACATATTCTATTCAGGCACAGCGAGCGGCAAGGTTGTCGACAATCCAACCAAGGACTTGGGGGATGTTCGGATCAGCATTCTGAAGTCCAATCCCACGATTGCAGAAACAACGGCCGTCAAACAGGACAATTTCGTTACGATTGACTCGGTCATGGGGCAGCCCGGCCCAAGCTCCGTTCATGCACTGGAGCGCCTTGCCAAGGCTTTTCATCCGGACGCTTTCAAATAATCCAGATCGGCTGTGGCGCTTCCCTAAGCCATCGCCGTTCCATTAAGAGCTCATCATGCCCTTCCTCCAAACTCAAAATGCGTCCAAGCCCGATCGGCAAGCTCATTTGATTGCTGCCTTGCAGACACCGGCATCTGCATCTCATGCCGGGACGAAAAAGCTTTCTGTCTCTGATCAGGCCAAGCAACGCACGATTGCTCAGCACCGTTATTTTGCTGTTCTTGTGGGTCTATGTCTCCTGTTGGGGCTGGTGTCCCTTGCGGGGCTTATGCTTGGCTCGGTTCATATTCCGGCAACCACGGCGATAAAGATATTGGCCAATGCACTCTTGGGCGACGGTGTGATTGCGCCGGACTGGCGTCATGCTCACGAAATTATCGTCATCCAGTCCCGTGTGCCTCGCGTCATCCTCGCTGCAATTGTTGGCGGCAGTCTCGGGGCGACCGGCATGACGATTCAGGCGATAGTCCGCAACCCCCTTGCAGGTCCAAGCATCCTGGGGGTGTCGTCCGGTGCCGCAACTGGCGCGGTGATCGTCATGCGCTGGGGCTTGATTGGGTTTGGTGTTTTCACCTTGCATATCTCTGCCTTTTTAGGCGGATTGATCACATTGGCGATCGTTTTCTGGGTTGCCAGAACAGGCGGGCAGATCACGCCAACACGCCTTGTTTTGGCAGGCGTCGCCATGAGCGCCATCCTCTCCGCACTCACAAGCATGATCGTCCTGACCTCGCCAGACCCCCAATTGGCTTCTCGGGTTCTGTTCTGGACTCTGGGTGGTTTCGGCACCGCGCAATGGAAGCTCTTGCCTTTGCCAACTATTACGCTGTTCGTCGGGCTGATTATCATGCTTTTGCAAGCAAGGCGCCTCAATCTTCTGCTGGCTGGAGATGAGAGTGCCATTGCTCTTGGGCTGGATGTGGTGAGATTTCGGAAACTGATGTTTCTGCTGACGGCCGCCATGACTGGCATTATGGTTTCACTTGCCGGTGTAATCAGTTTTGTCGGGCTGGTCATGCCTCATATCGTCCGGTTTCTGGTGGGGGCGGACCATCGGCGGGCCTTGATCGCTGTCACCTTGCTGGGGGCGAGCTTCACCGTGGCCGCTGACCTCCTTGCCCGCACCATAATTTCACCTCTGGAATTGCCCGTTGGCATTGTTACGTCTCTTGTGGGCGGCCCCTTCTTCATCTGGCTGCTGCGTCGGGATGCAAGATCGCATGGATTGCAGAAATGACGATTGAACCCGGCACGCTATTGATGAAGTCCGTGACCTATCAGGTTGGTGATGCAAAGCTCGTGAACAATGTTTCTCTGGAGGTCTCCGCGGGCGAAATTGTTGGTATTCTGGGCCCCAATGGTGCAGGAAAATCTTCGCTGCTTGGAACCATCTATCATCTTAATCGCCCTTCAAAGGGAACCATCAAGGTCAACGGCAAGGATGTCTGGCAACAAACAACCGAATGGGCTGCGCAGAATATCGGTGCAGTATTGCAGGACATGCCGACGGACTTTCCCCTGACGACAAGGGATATCATCGCGATGGGGCGATCAGCCCACAAGCGCCTGCTCTCTCATGATACCCCTCACGACCATATGCTCATAGATAGTGCGATCGAGTTGCTCAATCTGGGGGCGCTTGAAGATCGGTCCTTTTCGACTCTATCGGGCGGAGAGCGTCAACGGGCCTTGCTGGCCAGAACGCTTGTTCAGCAGCCGCGCATTCTTGTCCTTGATGAGCCGACCAACCATCTTGATATCCATCATCAGCTTCAGTTGCTGCAGCTTGTGAAGGCCCTGAAGACAACTGTCATTGCAGCCTTGCATGATCTCAATCTCGCCGCCAATTTCTGTGATCGGTTGTGTATTCTGAACAAGGGGCAGTTGGTGGCATCGGGTGCACCTGAAACGGTGCTGACCAAAGAGCTCTTGAGAGAAATCTATCGGATCGAAGCTACAATCGACAGGCATCCGGCAACAGGGCAGTTATGGATCTTTCCCTACTGAGAAGAGCTGGTGGCCGGTCTTGTCTTGCTGGCAATCTCAATCAAGGGCGGTTGGGTGCCAATCAATCAGACCCACAGAACAAGGCATATTGTTTCGTATGACCTGATAGACGCGAAAGCGATGCTCGATATTCATCTCGCTCAGGATATCAGACATAGCATGCGCGCGTTCTCGCTCAATGATGGTGTCTGCTATCTTCACTTCAAGCGGACTGGCGTGAGGACGGCCGATTGTCTGAACCATGATCACTCGCCGACGTGCCGTGTTGTTCAGGCGCGTGAGACATGTGCGCATGTCACGAACGCGATAGACAGCATTGGCTGTGAAAACCACATCCGCAGCAGTAACTTTGCATTCCTCCCATCTGGATGGCACCAGATCAGGCATGCGCCCCAGTTCAGATGGCCACAAACGAGCAAACTCGCGACGCATCGACGCAGAAGGTTCAACACCCCTCCAAGAGGCTACGTGCGGATAAAGTCGCTTGGTGAAGGCTCCGCTCCCCGGACCGATTTCAAGCACTTCATCTCTTGGCTCAAGCATGTCGATAACATCCGCGATAAGATCGCCAGCGAGTGCGGCCAGAGGACTTCTAACATCGTAGCCTGGTGCAAACTCTTGCCAGAATGCTTCCTCGGCGTCATGACTGGCGGTTCTGTCAAGCTTTGATGCCGAATAGTGCCACGCATCCAACCAAAATTGGCTTGCGGTTTCGGAATAGACATCACTCATTTTCGACGATCCTTCTGATACGACTATATTGACCATCATTCCAAAGAACGCGCCCTATAAATGCATTGCCATTGCATGAAACCGGACTGGATTCCCCGGGCTCGCGGGGGACCGTCAAGACAGCATTCTTGCGCCTCTTTTGCTGCCTTCAGTTGACCGGCACGAGTATGAAAGACAAGACCAGAACCCTAGTCCTGTGTGGTGGGCTGGGCTTAGGCACTCGCCAAGGGGGCGTGCCCAAAGAAATCCATCCCATATGCTCGGTAACCCTCAAATGAGACAGATGTTTCTCCTGTTATAGAGGAGACGGCTGGCCGATAGCAATGGCTTCAAACGCCCCGGAAATGACAGAGAATGGAGTATGAGCGAACCTTTTGCCTTCAAGACGGTACCTACAGATGAAACAGACACTCGGTATTGCTTTTTCCGCATGAAAATAGGAGGAGACGTTGCAGGTGAAGGACACTCAATCAAATTTTCTGTTGCAAAGCATGCAACCAACTCAGAAACAGGTGAATACTGAAAGTTACCCAGCAACCTCGCGTATCCTGCATTGGGCTGTCGCTTTGTTGGTACTTGTGACCTGGCCGCTTGGATTTGTCATTCATCTGATAAAGAATGACGCTGTCATGACCTTCTATATGCTGCATGAAGGCTTTGGCTTTCTGGTGTTGTGGCTGATGCTTTTGCGCGTTGGCAACAAGTTGCTCAGCCGCAGTCCAGAAGCGGAAGGGCATCGTCTCGAACAGATCGCCGCTCACTCGGTGCATGGCCTGCTTTATCTGCTTCTGATCGTGATGCCCGTCAGTGGCTTTCTGGCAACCAACGCGCATGGCTTTCCTTTGCAATGGTTCGGTCTGATCGAGATCTGGAGCCCGATTGGCAAATCACCCGATATCGCCGGATTTCTATCCGGAATCCACTTCTGGAGTGCATGGTTGCTGCTTGGGCTGTTTGCTCTGCACATGGGAGCCGTGCTGATGCATCATGTCATCAAACGGGACTTTACGCTCTACAAGATACTCTGACAAAAGGGGCTTTTGTTTTGGCTATTCAATCGATCGAGATGACAAGCAAAGCATGGGACGGCGTTTTGGCCTTGCGACAAGGTCGGATGGACGAAGCCAAGCCATGCGGCGCCGTTTTCGAGCTTTACGGAACCCTTGCTCAAAAGACAGGGCCATTTGTTCTTGCGCAAGTGGGCCAGTCTCTGGATGGGCGGGTCGCAACCCCAACAGGGGATGCGCGGGACATATCCGGACCAGATGGCCTTGCCCATTTGCACCGGTGCCGGGCTCTGGTCGATGCTGTCATCGTGGGTGAGAACACCGTCACGACCGACAATCCGCGCCTCTCTGTGCGCATCGTCAAGGGGGGCGATCCGGTCCGCGTCGTCATTGATTGCCATGCAAGGCTTTCCGGAGAGGAAGGCATTTTTCATGATGGGGGAACACCTGTGATCTTGTTCCAGTCCGTGGCGGCCAGACCCAGACATTTGCCCAACACGGAAGTGATAAGCCTTGTGCCTGAAGCTGGCACAGGGCTTCGGCCCGAGGAGATATTAAAGGAGCTGGCTGTGCGCGGCTATGCGCGTATTCTGGTGGAAGGCGGAGCCAAAACCATTGCCCGCTTTGTCGATGCCGGTCTGGTCGATCACCTTCATGTGGCCGTTTCTCCGATCATCATCGGGTCTGGCCCAACGGGCATAAGTCTTCCGCCGATCGAAAAGCTCACAGCGGCTCATCGACCCGATACGAAGGTCTTCAATCTGGGAAGCGATATCCTGTTTGATTGCCGGTTCTCGCCTCAAAATCTTTCAGATAGGCAGAGCGATGAGATCAGTGTGCCCCACGGAGCAAAGGCTTCCCGCCTTTTCAATGGCATCAAGACGGTATGACAGCCAGTCTTCCACTTCGCACTCCTCTAGCGAGCCCATCGCCCTGATGGGCTCCGGAAACCCCTTCAGAAATGCTCTTTGCAGGTCGTTCTGCTCCGCAGACATGTGCCATGGGCTCGGCTTTGTCTTCACCAGATAATTATTCTCGCGCAGCATTTGTGCAAGATACAGGCTTGCTTCTGGTCCCAAAGCCTCTCCAAATCCTTTATCAGTGCGCTGGTGGCGATTGAACAGCGCGACGATCTTGCTATCAAGCGGATGAGAATGCGACCAGTGTGTGGTTCCATCATAATTAAGCGCCGCATACAGACCACAGTGTTTGCGCTTCAACATGTCGATCATTTTCTCGCAGAAGGCTGGTGACGCCAGGTCAAAGAAAGCTGATGCCGTGACAATCGCACTTTCTTTCATTGGCAGTTGGTCCAGATCACTGAGGTCGAACTGATGGAAAGAAACGGATTTTGATGAGCCGATCTGCTCTTTTGCAGTAGCCAACAACTCTGCATCATAATCCAGAAGCAACCAATCCATCTCGCTGGGCAAATGGGGCGCAAGAGCGCGCCAAGTGGATCCCGTTCCGCAGCCGATATCTATGATAGTGGAGAGATGCTTCTGGCTGATATGGTTCGATAAATCCGTCATCAAGGATCGATCGCGGGCGGCCCTGTCGGCCGGTTCGCGCAGGGCAAGCCATTCCTTGTCAAATCCGCTCATCGAAGGGTCTCCAGTCTTTTCGAGATGATTTGGGCGCTGTCTGCCCAACCGGGAAGCCCTCTGCTTACTTCTCTAGCGGCTGCTGCCATTTGTTTTCGCAAGGTAGGGCTTTCAAGCAAGGCGCGCAGAGCGGATGCAAAGGCTTCCGTGTCATCAATGGGCACGAGATGGCCTGCTCCTGCTGGCACGACTTCGGGAATGGCGCCTGCCTTGCACGCAACAATGGGTAGGCCATGCGAAAGGGCTTCCGCAAAGACCATTCCATAGCCTTCATACCGGCTGGCAAGGGTAAAGATATCGGCTTTTGACAGGATTTTGCTGGTATCCTCTATCTCTCCTACAAGCCTGATCCTGTCACCGAGGTTGGAGGTGCGGATCAGGTCTTCGAGCGCCATTGCTGTTTGCGGCGCCAATCTTTTGCTGCCAACAATGGTTGCCTGCCATGGGAGATCTTCCACCTCTTTTAGAGAGGCAATGAGGATGTCGTGTCCCTTTCGTGGTATCAGCGATCCGATCGAGACGATGTGGGCAAGAGTGCCGTTGCCAGTAGCAGACGGGGCTGGATCTGTGCCGGGCAGGGCGATGGTGATTTTATCTTCGGCGACAGCATAGTGCGTGATCAGTTCGCGCTTCGTGTTGGGGGATGTTACGATGACATGGCGGCAGAAAGAGAGGGCTCTTTTCTCCAGCCGCAATAACCTGTCATGCTCGTCCGCATCCAGCCCTGTCTCCAGCGCCAACGGGTGGTGGACCAGCGCAACGATTGTGAGGCGGTCGGCCTCTTTTGACGCCCAGTCGTCCATGATGCCGAAGGCCAGCCCATCGATGATAACGAGCGCATCATCGGGCAAGGCCGAAAGCTTGTCTTCCGCTTCTCTTCTGGTTTGAAGTGAGGGCGCGGGAAAGCCTTCCCCCAGCGCCAAACGGTTGACCGTCCAGTCGGATGCGTCAAGCTCTGCAAGGATCCGGCGATCATAGCCATAGCCGCCGGTCTTGAGGTCAAGATTGCCGGGATAGGCAAAGGTTAGCGTGCCGATGATGGACTGGTTCAAAGATCGGCCTCATACCAGCCTTTGGCCACATGGGATTCGTGCAAGGTGACCCTGATCTTGCAAATTCTGCGGCTGCCGGGGCCAAATCTTTCTTCATGCACGGCAGTGGCGAGCTGGTCGAAGATATATTTGGCGATCACTTCAGTCGTCGAGATTTTATGTCTGAAAACTTCAATCTCATCCAGATTTTGGTAATTGAGAGGATTGAGCACATCGTTGAGAGCTGTGGTTGCTTCGCCGATGTCGACGGCAAGGCCGTCACTATCGACATCGCGCGTAAAGAAGGTCGCATCAACAACAAAGGTGGCTCCATGTATGCCTTGTGCGGGCCCGAATACAGGGCGGGGCAAACTGTGGGCGATCATGATGTGATCGCGAACTTCAACTGCAAACATAGGCGAGCTCCTTTAATAACGAATGCGGTGGCAAAGGGTTGAGTGATTGGCAAGAATGGCTGGATAATCTTCAGCGATGGAAGCAAAGGGGGTTTCGCCTGAAATAAGGGCGTCCAGTCGGGCGTCGACCAGCAGGTCCATTGCTTTGGAGAGGCGGCGCGAAAATGACCAACGAGAACGCCTGTCAGTTGGCACCGCACCGACCTGTGAGCTGATAAGTGACAGCCTTTTTGAATGGAAGGCCCCACCAAGGGGCACCGTCACGGGCGCGGCTCCATACCAGCTTGCTTCCACGATGACCGCTTCAAACGAGGCATGGTCCAGTGCGTTGGCGAGGGCTTCCTGTGAGGCGGAGGCATTGATCAGGATGTCATAGTCGTTGGTAATCGCATCGCTATGCAGAAAGGAAAGCCCGAGCGCTTTAGCAATGGAGCTGCGCTCCCTGTTACTGTCTATGAGCTCCACTTCGGTGCCGATGATGCGCGATGCAAGATAGGCGACCAACGACCCCACCACCCCGGCACCAAACACGGCCACCCTGTCTCCGGGCTGAATATGCGCGTCCCAGACGATATTGAGGGCCGTTTCCATGTTGGCTGCGAGAATGGCCCGGTCTGGTGAAACGCCATCGGGCAGTATGGTCACCATGTCTTTGTTGATGATGCATGCCGTTTGGTGAGGGTGCAGGCAAAAGACAGCTTTACCGAGCAAGTCCGGCGCACCCTCTTCAACCACCCCAACAAGGCAGTAGCCATATTTGACCGGAAAGCAGAAGTCGCCAGCCATGTGCGGGCCTCGCATTCGTTTGGCTTCTTCGCACGGCACCTTACCTTGAAAAACAAGCGCTTCTGTGCCGCGGCTGATACCGCTGAAAAGCGTTCTGATAAGAACCTGATCCTGTTCAGGCCTGCTCAGAGGGTCCTTGCGTATTTCGCAGGTTTGTTTCGCAGAGAGCCAAAGCGCAAGAGCATGAGTAGCGTCTTTGTTGTCTGCATAAATCGGCTTGCTCAACAGGCATCCTCCCCAAGAGCGTGAGAGTCAGGTCATCTGTAAGTGCCTTCATGCAGCGAAAGGGTTTGGCATCGAGAAGATTTTTATTTGCACGACAGCTCTGCCCCTTTGAGAGGTTAAAGCACCAACTGTCGCGGGCCATGAACCTTCCGGGCTTTGACGGGAACTAACCAAATATCATTCAAGATGGTGCATCCAGACAGTCGGGAACCAATTCATGCTCAAGTCGGCTCATTTTACCTTTCAACATACAACAGCTCAGATGGACGTTGAACGCGCTGTCGCGGAATTGAGGTTCGGTCGTCCGGTTATTTTGAAAGATAACAAACGACAGCTTGCCGTGCTTGCCCTCGACTGCGTGACACCTGCAATCTACGATTTGTTTTCTCAGGCAGTCGATGACCAACATAGGCTTTTTCTCTCCGCCCCCCGTGCAGAGCGCCTGGGTATCACAAGTAAAGCAGGCATTGCCGTTCCTCTATCTGGAAGGAGCTTCGAAGGTGCCGCTCGGCTTTCCTACGTTCTTGATGTTGACGCTCCGCAAAACTGGAACCATCCAGATCAGCTCATGGTGTCAGGCGCAGAGCTGGCCCGCAACGCGCTTCTGCTACCTGCTGTGGTCTGTGCCGAAATCGGATCAGACAACCAGCATTTCGATGCCTGTTTACGGCTCGATGCCGAAGCTCTTTGCCGAGCTGGCGACATGCGCCAATCTTTTGAAATCATTGCGCGAACACAGGTTCCCTTGAAGGACGTGGGAGACGCGGAATTTGTCGTTTTTCGCGGAGGGCTCGCGCAGAGAGACCAGATCGCTATCGTGGTGGGCAAGCCGGACACAAACGGCCCCGTGCCGGTCCGGATACACTCATCTTGCATCACCGGGGATTTGTGTGGGTCTCTCAAATGTGATTGTGGCGACCAGCTTTGCAACGGATTGGCCCATCTGAAAGAGGAGGGCGGAGGGGTTCTCCTCTATCTGGATCAGGAAGGACGTGGTACGGGGATCGGCGCGAAAATGCGAGCTTACGACTATCAGTATTTGGGGATCGATACCATTGATGCCGATGCCGAGCTCGGGTTCGAAGCCGATCATCGTCGTTATGAGGCTGCTGTTGCTATGCTAGAGTTGCTTGCAATCTCCCGTGTTGTGCTTTTCACCAACAACCCGACAAAAATCGCGGCATTGCGCGCCGGAGGTATTCGGGTCGAGGAGAGAAAACCGGTGTTGGGCGAAGTCACCGCCGAGAATATGAATTATCTGCGCACGAAAATGCTGCGAGCCGATCACATGCTTGATATCGAGATGTTGGCCAGCTTGGGGGCTGGGGGGAA
This sequence comes from uncultured Cohaesibacter sp., assembly GCF_963682185.1. Lineage (NCBI taxonomy): Bacteria > Pseudomonadati > Pseudomonadota > Alphaproteobacteria > Hyphomicrobiales > Cohaesibacteraceae > Cohaesibacter > uncultured Cohaesibacter sp. Next base: position 3,964,510 of record NZ_OY821667.1, read on the forward strand.
AACGTCATGAAAGCCGCAATCATTGAGGCGCCGGGCGCAGGCAATCATTCGCGTGATCCGGAGCTCTTCAGACGTCTGAAGATCAATGCACTTGCGATATTGGCAGTGCTCTTCGGCTTCGCGCTTGGCGTCTATTATATTGCAGCCCCACATCTTGCTCTTGCTGAGGAAGCGATCATTCCGGCGGCTTTCTTGCTGCTTGTCATCTTTTCTCTCGTACTCAGAGGACTTCCCAACCATCCGCACCAACGGTTTGGGGTCGCCAATGTCGTTACGTCCTTTCGGGCGGTCATTGTATGTCTTGTTGCGGCAACGGTCTTTTGCGCAAGGGATTTGTCCGATGCTTCTTCGCCTCTATGGTTGCTGGTCTGCCTTGTCGGCTTTGCTCTGCTGCTGGATGGTGTCGATGGCTACTTGGCCCGCACGCTGAATCTGGTATCGGAATTGGGGGCTCGTTTCGATATGGAGGTGGATGCTCTCCTCCTTCTCGTCCTCTCAATTGCGGTCTATATGCTCGATAAGGCGGGGGGGTGGGTCATTGCCATTGGCATGATGCGCTATTGCTTTGTGTTCGCTCAGATTTTCTTCCCGTCCCTCAAGAGGGACCTACCGGCCTCGTTTCGCAGGAAGCTGGTCTGTGTCATTCAGGGGGGCGTCTTGTGTTTCTGTCTTATGCCTGTTGTTTCCCCTCATCTTTCCGGCTCTCTGGCTTTCATGGCTTTGGCCCTGTTAAGCTATTCCTTCGGGGTCGACACGCTCCATCTGCTGCGCAAGGACCAGTTGGAGCGGACCCGATGAACACCAGTTTCAACACCGCCTTCGGCATAGGGCGCTCTTTGCTTGTCTATTACGGGCAGCCGTGGCGCCGAAGGGCCTTGAAGCGTTTTTACAATGCACTCATCGAGCCGGGAGATCTTGTTTTTGATATCGGAGCCCATGTCGGCAACCGAAGCAAAAGCATGTTGTCATTGGGGGCGGAGGTTGTTGCCGTTGAACCGCAACCGGCCTTTGCCGAGTTGCTGGATAGAATATTTGCATCAAGGTTGAGGGGGCTTGAACGGTGTGCTCTGGGGGCCGCCGAAGGGCAGGTGACGCTGAGGATTTCCAGTCAGCATCCAACCGTCAGCAGCATATCGAGCGCCTTCGTTGATGGGGTTCAGAACAATAAAGGATTTCGCCAGGTTGTCTGGGATCGCGAAATGTCCGTGCCAATGACCACGCTTGATGCGCTGATCGATCGATATGGCATACCGTCCTTTTGCAAAATTGATTGCGAGGGCGCTGAAGCCGAGATTCTGAGAGGGCTTTCACAACCGATCAGGCTCGTTGCCTTTGAATATACTCCAGCCATGCCAGCGCTGGCTCAAGAGGCCATCGCGCGGCTTGGGGAACTTGGGCGTTATCGGTTCAATCGTGTGATTGGCGAGAGCCATCGCTTTGTTGAAACGGACTGGAAAGACGAGGCCGCAATGCTTGAGGATCTGGCCTTGCTATCTCCGTCAAGTCCGTTTGGCGATATATATGCCCGCCTTGAAAGCTGATGCCAGTGTTTGTGACGCCAACGGACCTTTCATGCTCTGACGAGACGTCCTTTCGCAAGAGCGATAACAATGGCCAACGCGCCCGGAATCGCCGCTCCTGCGAGGGAAAGCACTCCGTAAAGCAGGCTTGCAGCCAGCCCCTGAGTGCTGGCGAAGCCCAAAAGCGGCCAGAGGGCAGCCGCTGCGGCTTCCCGTGTTCCCCATCCGCCAATACCCGCTGGGATCAACATCGTCAGAAGGCAAAGTGGAAGGATGGTGAAGGCCGCGATTGGAGGCAGCGGAGCGCCCACAGCATCCGACGCGATGAGAAATGTTGCGATATAGCCGCTCACGATGACGAGGTTCAGCCCCGCTTGCACGATCCATGCTCCATCGTGCCAAAAGACTTTGGCAAGGGCTGGCTTGAGATTGCGAAACCTTGCAGGAAGGTGACTTTGCTTCACGCCCAGTGCCAAGCCGAGAAAAGCAAGCAGCAATGCAACTGCCGCCCAAAGAGCGAGGCTGATGCCTTGGGGCAGTTGATCCTTCAACAGAAACGGCCAAGCCCAAAGCCCCATTGCGCTAAGGATGAAGAAGGCAATCTGTCCGGACAGCCTTTCAAGAAAAACTGCGGTCGCAGGCCTTTTCCAGCCGCCTTTCCCTTCGGTTCTGTTGCGATAGGCTCTGATCGCGTCGCCAGCCATGCCTCCGGGCAGAACAAGGTTGAGCGCGCTGCTCACATAATATTCGCGAATGGCGAGCCCTGCCTCTATCTCGTGTCCCAGCCGACCAGCCGTAAAACGCCATCGATAGGCAGAGGCAAGGATCTGGATCTGAACCACCACAAAGGCCGCAACCACATGGCCAGCCGGTACACGCTTGAGCATGTCAACAAGGCGAATGGGCTCCGTCGCCGTGACAAGGAGCGCGAGCAAAGCAAGGCTGGCGAGGGCAGAGAATGTGGCAAATTTTCGCAAATCCATTTCTTTCTTTGGTGACGGGAGAAGGTGACCTTGTTTCGTGATTTTCAAAATACCCCGCAAGCCTCAAGAGCAAGCCTTGGTGCAAAAAGGGCCAAATCCGGAAGGGATAGACCCCTTACGCGGCTTTTGCCTTTCCTGTTAGTGCTCATAATCAGCTTTGTGGTTCTCTCGCTGCCAGATCATCCCGGTGCTTTTTATTGGAATAGTTTCTTGCGTCTGCCGCTTGAGATGCCGCTCATCATCCTTGTTCTTTGCCTTTTGCCAAGAAAACTGGCGGCCGCCAGCGCCTTCGCTATCGCTTTGACATTGTTTCTGCTGCTCTTTCTCAAAGCTGCTGACATCGGTGTTCAGTCTGCCTTTCAAAGGCAATTCAACCCGTATCTGGATCTGAAAATGCTGAAAGATGGGTGGAATCTTCTTTCCGGTACCATCGGCAAGGGCCACGGCGGGCTGATATTGGTGAGCTTGGGTATCATCTATCTGGCTCTTTTTGTGGTGTTCCTAAAGGCTGAAAACCGCCTGATCAACGCTGAAGACGGATTGAAAAGAGCCTATGTGCGCCTGAGTTTGGGTCTTCTTGCGGCAGGAGCAGGTCTTCTTTTTGTTGGGCCATTTCCCTTTGCGCGGTCTGACCTTCAGGCTCTGCCTTATCTGGGTAAAAGGCTGGTATTGGTCAGGCAGTCCATTTTCGACATGCAGACTTTTGAGCGCGAGATCACAAGCTTCGACGGGGTCGCCTCAAAAAACAACCTCTTTGCGGAAATCAAGGGGCGAGATGTCATTCTGGTATTCGTTGAATCCTATGGACGTAGCGCCATTGAAGACCCTCTTTATAGCCCTCTGATCGGTCCAAGGCTCGAAAAGGTGGAAAGTCAGTTGGATGAGGCCGGGTTTGCGTCTGCCAGCGGATGGCTAAAATCTCCAACAGTGGGTGGGGTGAGCTGGCTGGCACATGGCACTTTTCTCTCAGGTCTTTGGGTGGATAATCAGGCACGCTATGACCGGCTCATGATCAGTCAACGCAAGAGCCTCAACCGGCTTTTTCAAAAGGCAGGGTGGCAAACGGCGGCCATCATGCCCGCCATAACAATGGATTGGCCTGAAGCTGACTATTTTGGCTACGATCAGGTGTTCGCCGCCAAGGATCTTGGCTATAAGGGCAAACCGTTCAACTGGATCACGATGCCAGATCAGTATAGCTTGGCAGCCTTTGATCGTCTGGTCCGGCAGCCCGCTCGAAAAGAGGGGAACCCTGTTATGGCAGAGATGGCGCTTGTATCCAGCCATGCCCCCTGGACGCCGGTTGCAAGGTTGATTGACTGGAAGTCTGTCGGCGATGGTACCGTCTTCAATGAGCAAGCCACAAGCGATCAGTCCCCAAAGGTTGTCTGGGCGGATCGGGATAACATCCGGGATCACTATATCCGCACGATAGACTATTCAATCCAGACGCTTGGAGACTATGTTTCCCGCTTTGGTGACGATGCCATATTCATCATTCTGGGCGACCATCAACCGGCTCCACTGATAACCGGCGAAAAGGCCTCTCGCGCCGTGCCGGTCCATATCATCAGTCGGGATCAGACGCTGGTGGGTAGGTTTGAGGGCGAAGGCTTCTCGCGAGGTATGACGCCGGCAAAGGCAGCGCCCGTGTTGCCTATGGACAGCATGCGAAAGCGTCTTGTCCGTCTCTTCAGTCAATCAGAATAGACTGCCAATTCTCATGCATTTGATCTTGTTGGGGGTGAACCATAAGTCACCCAATGAGAACTCACTCATAGATGCCTGCAGTCGCAGGACTGTCGGAAATAGAGAGAGGCTCTCATGAACAAGCCAATTGATACCAATCATTTAGACCATGCTGCAATGCTGCTCTACTGGACGGCCTTTGCTGGCGAGGGTCTGGCCTGATGATCCGTATCCTTTCCGCTTTGCTGATTGCAGTCGCCATCGCCATTACGCCTCTCACTTGGCATTATGGGCAAAAATATTTTCAATCGCCGCAGCCCGCACCGGTCACGCCTCGCGATGATACCGCACTAAGGGCAGAGATTGAGGCCCTGCGCAATCATGTCAGCGAATTGCAAACCCGGATTGATGGGCTTGATGCGCGTCTCTCGCTTGGTCTGCTGGGCAGCGCCAGAGACGCTGCTCCAGAAAGCGAGGGTATTGCGCCAGCATCGGATAGCCTCAAGGATTCTTTCGCTCAAGTCGTGCTGATTGCAGATCGGCGCAACGCCAACAATGGGCTGACTGTTGCTTCGCCATCCTTTCTGTCAAACCTGCTTGGGCTTCCGCGCGAAAACTTGACCGATGATTGCCAACAGATGACCAATCCCAAATTGGCGAAGCTGCTTAAAACAGAGAATGTCGGCCCGATCACGGTGCGCATGCTGGAACCAGCTCTCATTTCACTTCGTCAGGTTTTCGCCAATGTCCAGGTTTTCGAGCCAGAGCTCTACGCGCGCGTCAAGAGCGCCGGATCTCTATGTGTGCGGCGTATTAGAGGATCCACCACTTCGGCTTCCGCGCATGCTTATGGATTGGCTCTGGATATAAATATTGATGGAGTGCTCGACAGTCTGGCGGATGGCAAAACCCAGCTCGGTCTCATTCTACTGGCTGATTTCTTCAAGAAAGAAGGCTGGATTTGGGGGGCTGGCTTCGGCCGCGAGGATTCCATGCATTTTGAAGTCAGCCGTGAAAAGCTGCAACAGTGGCGACGGTTGGGCGAAATCTAGCGAGCCCTTGGTGCAGGAACGTTTTGTCCAATAAGCAAGATCATTGGCGAGCTTATGTGAAGGGGCAGTGACTGCACATGTCGAAAGGGGCTATCTCCAGCACTTTCTGAAAAGATCCGCTGAGTGCCTGTGTCAGATTGAGAAACGGGGTTATTGCCAACTCCGGCGGAGAGAAACTGGAGTCAAGGGTCACCATGGCCATGGCGGCCTCCTGAGCTGCTTCCTGTCCCAATTTCATGGCTTCCAGTGAAGGCAAGCTGTCGAGTTTTGCGTTGAGCGCCAAGGGCTCTAGCGGCGGTAGCGGCAAGGAGAAGCCGTTCCAGACCGCCAGCATGGTCTCTATCCGATCAAGCATCCATGGCCCGAATGCCTCCGGGCCAAAGGCTTCCTCGATGGTATCCAGAGACTGGATGACCAATGCCAACTTTTGCAGCTCCGGAAACTGGATAGCCAGATTGGGCGGGGTCACCGCTGCAAGGTCTGACATATAGCCATACATCAACTCAAGGCTGCCCGGTTCACTCAGAGGCGGCAGGCTCAGCGTTTCATCCAGCGACATGATGTTGGGTATGCCCGCAACAATTCGCGCCATGGATACTTGCGGTGCGGTCAGAGCAAAGTCGAAATGCGGAAAGGACGCCTGCGGGTAAGACGGGAATGAGTCCACGGCGAATGGATCAATGCCCAAGGATTGGAGATCGAGCGTCAGCTGTGCGATGTTCGCAAAATTGAGGAGCGGTTCCATTCTGAAAGAGGTCAGCCGACCCAACTGCGGCCAGACATTGCTTTCTATGCTCTGGGCAGCCTCGGCCATTTCCATTTCCAGCGTGGGCAGATCATCCAGCGTGAATGTTTCCGATAGCATCGAGAGGGTCTGCGCCAACAGGAGCATGGGCATGCTGCCGAGGTTGAGGGACGGCAAGCCAGATCGATTCAATGCCATGCCAAAGATCGGCTTTTCGCCGAAATATAATGGAGGCAGAACCGATGGATCAAAGCCTGCTGCGATTTGCATATCGAGCCGGTTCTCTGGCGTAAGAGAGGGTAGAGCCACCCCCAAAGCCATGGAAAGAGGAGGCGGAGGAAGGATCGGTAAGACCCCCATATAGAGGCTCTTTTGCATTTCTGTGACGGAGGATTCGCAGAAACAGGGCATGGTTAAACCTCGACAACGATGATGGAGACATTGTCAGCGGCACCCGCATCGAGCGCGAATTGCAGTAGATCATCGCTCACAGTGTCAATCGGCTTTTCATCAAGATAATGAAGCAGGGTATCCTCGTTCGCATATTTTGAAAGGCCATCCGAACAGAGCAGGAAGCGATCGCCAGACCGGATTTCACCGCGTCGCTTGTCGATTTCCAGAACATCACTCACGCCAACCGCACGCGTGATCTGGTTGGACTGCGGATGGTTTTCCGCTTCTTCCCACGTCAAATAGCCTTGCTCGACAAGCTCGCCCACGACCGAGTGATCCGAACTGATAATCTCGATTGCACCATCACGATATCGATAAAGACGGCTGTCTCCCACCCAGAGGCACAGGAAGTTGGTCTCTGACAGGGCTAGAATAACAGCGGTTGCCCCAATCGTGCCAATGGACCGGCGCGCGGCCTCGGCTTTGATCTCGCAATGGGCGCGATGAAGCGCCTGTCGCGCCTTGCACATCACCTCTGTCGGCTCGAGATGATCGGCAAGAGACTGGAGAGACTGAACCACAGTCTGACTGGCAAAGTCGCCCGCAACATGCCCTCCCATTCCATCGGAAATGGCCCATAGATCCAGCTCCGGGCGAGAAAGAATTGCGTCTTCATTGACCTTTCTTACCAAGCCGGTATGGGTTATGGCGCTGCTCTTTCTTGTCGTCTGTTCAGGCGGTGCGTATGTATCAGTCATCGTTTTCCTGTCAGGCTCGGTTGTTCCATATAGGAGCATTCAGGTCGAATATGGCGTGCGCCATTTCAGAGCCACTGGGCATCTGAGGCGTCAGAAGAATGCGGTTGTCTTCGTCAACCGACGAGATCCAGAGAGTTGCCTGGTCATGCTGCGCCATTGCCGCAAGGGCTTCTTCTTCACTGCCCGTAAAATGGCAAGGCAAGCGGCTCTTTTGCAGGCTCGGCTCAGGAATAGAAAAGACACTCTCTTCTGATGGCAGTCGTTGAGGAATTTGCTGCAACAGATCCAACTTTGCCGTCTCTTCCAACATGGCCAATGCGACATCTTCCAGCATGGGCATAGCAGGCGAGAGGCGCTTGTAGAGGTCTCCGGCGGGTTCATCTGTTTCAACGGCAAGGCAGAGCGGGAATTGTCGCCCAACCCGATCCACACTCGGCATGACAAGCCCCGCGACGGAATGGCTTCCACATATGCCGAAAGGCAGAGCAAACCGCCAGATGGGCGCGCTCATGTAGCAGGTCTGCCATTGGTCAAGCAGTGTTTCCCGTCCGGTGATCATCAGGCCTTGCAGCCAGCGGTCCCAGCTCTGAACGAAACCGGGTGACAGACCTGAGCGGACAAAATCACCAACGCAAGGGACTTTGCCATACCAGCCGACAGCAGCTTTTGTTGTCACAGAGAACTCGGGCATGAGAAGTCCTTGAGAGCTGAGATGGTGAACGGGTTCAGCGCCGAGCCCGCGCGGATCTGAAAAATGGCTATCCTGCCTCCAAGGTTGAAGATCACACTATTCCTGTCGGTGACATTGGTCCGTCTGATCTCGGCTGCATCAAGCAGGCGGAACCAGCCCCAAGGGCCATCACGCTGGATGTCATTCTTGATACCCGCCTGTGATGGGGTGAAGGCAACACGGTTGCGGCGTGGTCCATTCTGTCCCGGCCAGGTGATCGGGGTGACCTCGGGTGGACCGTGGGCATAGATGACCGGTTGGCCATCAATCTCGACAGTCACCTGCTCGACATTGGGGTCAAGGGCCACAGGGGTCATATCGAATGTGATGGCTGGCAGGCCGGAAGACAGGAAAAAGCTGTCGCGGATTTCATTCGCCTTCTGGAACTGGGCGATAACGGAATTCGAGATACCGATATCAACACCATTGACCCGCTTGAGACGCCATGGATTGGCAGCGGTATCGACAAACTGGGCGAGATTCTCATTGAAGAACTTGTCTATGAGACCGCTTGGACCAAATAGCCGGCCAAAATCCTGCAAGGCAACATCGGCCTTGGCTTGTCGGTTGAACGGATAGCGCCCCTCGATTGCCCGGGTGCAGAAAGGGAGAACCTGTGCCTGCCATTTGGCGTTGATATCGGCGCGCGCCCCCCCAACAGCCGCCCCCGATGAGGCCGCAACAATCTGCGTTGCCCACCGTTGCAACGGGTTCGGCAGGCGCGTCGTCGCAGCCTGCAATTCTGCTGCTGCATTGCCATTTTTGCCGACAATGGCTGCGCCCGTATTTTGGCCAAGAGAAAGACGGTTCAACTCGTTGAAAATGTCTCCAAATCGTGTGATTACCTCATCGAGTTGTGAGGGAACGCCTTCAGGACTATCGACTAGCGTGTGCAAATCGGCGAACCTTTGTTCGACAAATTGCCCTGGCAGTTGCTCAGAGGCAGCATCCGAGCTATTGGCTGCGGCCGACCCAAGAGCATTGAAAATGGCCTGACCGTCAGAATCAAGATTCTCCAGGATCGTTTCTTTTGCGATGCTCGAAGCCTCGGCGCCGACCTTGTTTGCAGCAGCCTGACCTTGGGTTGCCTTGGTAAGCTTGGTTTCTGCCGACACCGCTTCAAGGATGTTGCGGATCGGAGAGGCCGGACCTGAGAGAATATTGATGACCTGCGTTGCCTGCCCGATGCTGTCCATCGGTATGATGTCGATATCGCCAAGCAATTGGTCATATTGGGTGACATAGTCGCTTTCATACAGGGCAAGGACATCGCGCCCCAACGTTTTAAGCGCTTGCGGTGTCACCTCTTCGGCACGAGAGCCTAGAACCAGATTTTCGAATTTTGCTCTCTCTCCAACACTCGCCAATTGCGGTACAAAATAGGAAAGAAACCCTTTGCGCGTGTAGACGCCATCAACGCCGGAACTCAAGGGTTTGCCAGATGGGCGAAGCATCACGCGCGAAACGGCTGGACCTCCCACGTCAGTTATTCGTAAAGGTGCGAGCTGTTTGGCAACCGGTGCGTTGATAATGCCCTTGTAGATGCGCTCGGCCAGAGGGGTCTCGGCAAGCAATGCCTGAATCTGATCGACCAAGGGGCCGTTGAGCGCAATCTGCTGCATGGGTTGATTGATCATTGCATCCAGATGCCCCAGCAAATCATTCTGAAGCTGTTCGTCGCCAGAAAAGGCCACGGCCCAGTCTGCCTTCATCCACTGCTTTACCGTTTGCGCATCCATAGGGCCTTGAAGACCGAGCATGAGATAGACCTTGAGAGCCTCAAACAGCAGATCCTGGTTGTTCAAGTTGGCCTGCATCTGGTCTTCCAGACGGAACAACAGGCGGGGAAGAAGCATCGTGTTCAGGGCGCCCCGATAGGTTTGGGCTGTCTCTGTCCCGATCGCGTCGCCCTGATAGAGACCGAATGTGAGGTCGATCGGTGGCTCGGCATCATTGGCGGCAGGGTTGCCCGGCAGGTCACGCAATATGTTGAGCGCCGGTACTGTGGCGGCGATATCTGCGTCGGCAATCGGACTGCGCGGGATTCGGTCGGAAATCTTGCTGAAAGTCTCCACCTGAGCGCTTGCTGAGGAGATCAAAGCCTTGTTGCCAAAGAAGCTGTTGCCGAGGGCTGCACCGGTTGCTCCAAGGGCAATGATGCTGGCCGTTATGGCTGCACCCTTGATCCAGCGATAGCGCCGTTCAACCTTGTCATTGTTCGAGACGAGGCCGGATTCCTTGAAAATGACGCCGGTCAACAGGCGGGTGAGGAAATAGCTGCGGCCTTGCCCTTTGCCTGTCCCAATCGCCTGACGCCCGATGCCAAATTCGCGCGCCATACCCATCATGAGACGGTCTATGGGCGTGCCTTCCTGCGTCCCGGATGAGAAATAGACCCCGCGCAGGAACTGGTTGTCCTCGTAGCGGCTTTCCTGAAAGATATCGCCAAGGAAGGACTTGGCTACCGAGCGTAAGGAGGCAATCTGGTTTGGAAAACCGGAGATCAGGCTACGCCGCTGATAGTCTGTTTCCGCCTGCATTCGCTCAAGGCTTCTGTTAGAAAGCTGTGCCAGCAAGCTATCGAATTCCTTCTCGAAGCCGGCCAGAAGATCACTGGAAGAGGTGGCCTCTTCATAGGGCAGTGTGAAGCCCCACACCTGCGCCCGCTCTTCAGAGCCAAGATTGTCGAAAAATTCCTGAAAACCAGCGATCAGATCCGCCTTGGTGAACATGATATAGATCGGGAAACGGACTCCAAGCCGTTCGCGCAGCTCGTGTAGACGCGTGCGAATGGCACGCGCATGAGCACGACGGGTTTCTTCATCCTGCATGGATAGATCAGAAAGGCTGATGGAGACGATGGCCCCATTGATCGGCTGCCTCTTACGGTATTTCTTGAGCATGTCAAGGAAGCCGGTCCATGCTTTGGCATCGGCATCCTGATTGCTGTCCTGGGTGGTGTAGCGACCAGCCGTATCCAGCAAAACGGCTTCGTTGGTGAACCACCAGTCGCAGTTACGCGTGCCACCAACACCGCCAATTGCCTTCTTGCCCATGCTCTCGGCCAGCGGAAAGTTGAGGCCTGAGTTGACAATCGCGGTGGTTTTCCCTGCCCCGGGCGGTCCGATGATGACATACCAGGGAAGCTGGTAGAGGGGAACCGAGCCAAAGCGCCCACCCAGTTTTGACTTGCGCAGAAACACGAGGGCTTCATTCATGCGGTCTCGGAGTTCAGCGAGCTCTGCTTTTACGGTCTCATCTTCTTTGGACGCATCATTGACGCTGCTGCGCGTCATCTCATGCGCCATTTCTTGATCTTTACTGCGGCGGCGCAAAAGAATGGCCAATATGGCAATGATGAGGCCGGCCAGAATGCAGCCTATGGCGATAAGGCGCGAACTGATCAGATCAAACGGACGAAAAGACCCAATTACCAGCAGCGGGCCCAGATACCAGACAGCAAGGGCCAGAATGACGCTGAACACAGCCAAAATAGTGAAGATGTTGAACAGATAGGGGCGTATGGTCTTGAACATGGCTCAGCTCGCCTTCACTAGAATAACTTCGATGCGACGGTTCTTGGCGCGCCCTTCTGCGGTTTCGTTTGACGCGATGGGTTCCTTGTCGGCGCGCCCTTCCGCAGAGATACGGTCTTTGTCGGATAGCTTTTCCGAAATGCGGTTCATGACCGATTTCGCTCTGGCCAGTGACAACGCCAGATTGGAGGGAAAGCGCGCCGTGCTGATGGGAATATTGTCCGAATGACCGGCGACAATGATTTTCCCGTCTTCGTTATCAAGGGCTTCGGCAACACGATCAACAACGGTTTCAAAGCGTGTCTCAAGGCTATCGGAGGCAGATGGGAACATGCCTTTGCCTGCCAGCCGGACAACCAGTGTATTGCCATTTTTTTCGACGGAAACGAGCCCTTCCTTGATTTCCGGTTCAAGGAAGGCCGAGACGGTTTCGATCGCTTCGACTTCCTTTGGGGCTGGCGGCGGAGGTGGTGGCGGCGGTGCAGGACGCTCCAGAACAACCGGCCCGCTGACATTGAGCGCCGTGATCTTGCCGCGCAGAAGATCTGTGTCTTGGCTCAATGCAAAAGAAAAACCGAAGAACAATAGGCACATGCCCGCGAGAACAACAGCTCCGGTGCTCCACACCGGTACCCAGTTGGACAGGATCCTGTGAGCCACGTTGGCCCCTCGCCAATGCGGAGAGAGATCGCGATCCGTGTCACCTCTGTGCGTTCGGATGAGGCGAGCCAGTCCGTCTCTGATGGAGAGGTGCTTTTCCGAGCCGCGCGGCTCCACTCTCAAGCGTCCTTCAAAGCCCAGGCTAAGGCACATATAGAGGAATTCGAGCAAGTCGAGATTCTGAGAGGGCGCTTTTTCCAGACTGGAGAGCAATTCGTAGAAGCGGTCGCCGCCATGGGTCTCCTTGTGGAAGGTGCCAACCATGCTTTGTTGCGCCCAAATGCTCTGGCCGCCCCAAGGGGTGTTGAGCACGACATCGTCAATCGTTGCGCATATGGCATAACGTGCAGCGCGAATTGACTGGACAGGGACACCATTCTGCTGGGCGGTATTTCCGAATGCCCGAATTTCATTGACAACGCTTTGGCGCAGCGCAGCCGGGTCGGAATGCTGGGCCCGGTTCCTGATGCGCGCCACAAGGGAAAAAAGTGTCGAGGCCGCTGCGTTAAGCGGGTTCATCCCGGTTGTCGCCGCGCTGGTGGGCACAACAGGTATGGTGCCTCCAGTACCAACAGGTGGAGCGGCAGATGGCGCGCGCGCAGAGTGTGCCGGTTGCTGCTTCGGGGTTGCCTGCTTGGCCGTCGTTAGGCGGCGCCCTCCGGGATTGGGCCGGATCACGGTCTTGTCTGTATCGAACGGCTCTGCAAAAGGATCATCGGACGTCATCATGCGCTCCTTGGGGGCTATCGAATGGCCCAGAGTTCCATTTCAAGGTCGGGGAATTCACCAGATACATGCACAGCAAGTCCGCCAGACGTCGTGATCTGCTTCCAGTAGGTACTCGTGTTATCGAGTTCGAAATACACAACGCCTGAATGATAAGGCACCTGACGAGGCGCAACTGGAAGCGGTCTGAGGCCAATACCGGGCAGAGCCGAGTTGACCAACTGGCGAATGTCTTCCACCGGGCCCAGTTTCGCCTGTGTCGGGAAGTGCCGCCTGATGCTTTCAAGCGGTACGCTGGCTTTGGCGGCGAGTATGAAGGTAGCGGAGGTAACAAGGCGCTTGTCTGAAATCATCGCAACAGAGACGCCGTACTTTCTCGCTTCGATCGGAATGGAAACCGCATTTTGCTCTAGGACAGCGCTCAAATGCCTGCGCAATGTCTGGAATAGAGGCTGGAAAATATTGGTCAGATCATCATGGCGATAGGGGGCAAACTGAGGCGCAAGCTTTTGTGCTGCCATAAAGGTTGATAGCTCACCGGCAAGGCTCGCCAGCGTCTGATAAACAATATGCGGATGGATATTCTCAATCGACAAAAGGTGCCGGATGGATGGCAAGGCCCTATTGATAGAAATGAGCAGGAGGAAATCGGAGATTTCGGAAACGCCCTTGGCGCTGCCATCCTGATTCAACCGTCCGGCCAACGCCTCCGCACGATGGCTTAGAAGGCCTTCCAGTTCATGCAGAAAGCCATGCAACGGACGCGCTGCCCGTATGTCTGTGCAAGTGGGGATGAAGGCGTTATCCAGAATGATTTCCTTGTCCTGCCGCACCTCGATGATCCGTGCGATAGGAATAACGATCTGATCGGTCAGTTCATCAAGGTCCAGAGCAAATTGCAGGCGCAACTTGCAAATCGCCATTTGCACGGCTCGACCATCGCGGCCCATGCTATCGGTAATCTCTATTTCTTCGGGACGGTAGCGGGACGCCGATTGCTGCGCGTCGCTCATGTCGACCTCGACGGCACCATGGCGGCGAATAGGGACAGCCAGATAGACAATGGAATTCTTGACTGTGGTTGGCACGTCCAGAGCAGGCGGGTGGTCTTCTGTTTGTGGAACCTTGAAGGTCACTCCGTCAGGGGTCAGGCCCGTGCAGCTTTTCACCGCGATCTTGCCCAGTTTGAGGAGATCTTCATCCAGCGTCAGTTCGCGCAAGCCCCAAACATAGGGGGAGACAGCTGATGTTACCCCGTCCACCAATGCCTCGACATAGCGATCATGCTGCTGGAAGTGATGCGGTTGGAGGAAAAGTCCTTCCTGCCATACAACCTTGTTTTCCCAGGACACGCGTACTTTTCTCCTCTGGCAATTTACTCTCAGCCCTGTTGCCTGCAAAGGCATAGGCTGACTGTAAGTACCGCAGAGTATGGCTAGGGTTCATTGGATCTGATCTGAAAATGCTTTTTGGTATAAATAAACCCGCTCGGCTTTTTGCTCGAGCGGGCTTTGTGCTTTAGGGGTGCAAATTTTTCTATCGGATCGAAACGCTATTTCCGGATACGATGACCTTGAGGTTGTTCTCCTGACCGGGAGAGATCCGGCGCACTGCCGAGAATTTTGCTGCGCCAATATCACGAAAGGCGGCCACTACCCCCACGGCTGTCGGTTCGGTTGCAAGGCTGCGGCTTTTGTTGGCTGTTCTTCCCGGCACCATCTGGATGTCGTCCGTGCCAAGGAGATTATCTCCAAGCGTTTCGCTCCCCTTGTTAAAGAGGGCGAAGAAATCGGATGAGGCAAAATTACCTGCAGATTTCAGATAGAAGACCTTGAGTTTTACAGGAGCGCCCCCGTTCATGTTGGCACTACCGGCCGCAGAGATGTTGACCGTAGTGGCCGAAGGGCCGTTGCAGCCTGCAAGGGCCAGTGAAGCTGCGGCTACGATAATCATAAGTCTGGTACGCATGGTTCATCCTTTCAGAGTTTTTTCAGCTGTTCTTCATAGGCCCGTGCAAATTCCCTCCCGAATGTTGACTGGAAGTCATCTTCGGTTTCTCGGGCTATCTGGGCGTACATTTTTTCGTAGGCTTCCCAATATTTGGCTTTTCTGCCGCCAAGGAGACCGCCAAGGGTCGAGCCGGATTCGATCCTCTGGGAGAGCTGATCGGGGCCAAGGCGAAACAGCAAATCTTTGAGAGCAGCCTCCATGCCGGACATCATCGCCACTTCGTGGGCCTTGATATCATTCAGCGCTTCTGTGGTTGCCGTTTCCGCATCCTGATAGCCGTGCACAGTTGGCCGGATCATGGCTTCTACGGCTTGTTCGGCACTGATTGAGAATTTAAGAGGATTGTTGCCTCCCTGATTGACCATAGTGCGCTCCATGCGCAATTCGCTTTTGATTGAGGCGCGGGTCATCAGGATCTCGCGCATGCCACTCACCATTGCTGCGAAGACACGTCCCATGCTGGCCATGGTTTGTTCCATTTCGTGCGGAGGGATATCGAGATGCTCCATGCCTGCTCCGCCGAGAAAAGCGCGCGCCGCATCCTCGGTGTCACCTTGTGGGCGCTCCGGTTGTCTTGGTGCCTCAGCTGTTGGCTGTGAAGCTTGCACCGGCGGGGCGGCTGGGGCTGGCGGTGTGCCTAGTGCTGGCGGGGTGTCTGGCATCGGCGCGGCAGGGGTATCTTGCGCTGCCATGGAAGGGGATGGCTCCGCCTTCGGAGCAAACATCTCATCCCAGTCGTCCGGGATAATCGGAGCCTGCACGGCCGGGCGCACAAAATGGTCCTGTGAAGAAGGGGAGTGATCCTTGAGGCTTTCTCCAGCATCTATCGGTGGCAAGGGGGGGGCGTCGAATGAAAAGTCTTCCGGTGCAGGGGCTTGGGCAAAAGGATCATCAGAGACCGAGATATCTTCAAAAGGGTCGAGTGGCTCTGAAAGTGGATCGCCAGAGAATGGGTCATCAGGAATGGTTTGCCGTTTCCACACCGGAGCATCTTCTTGATGGGGGTGGTCGGTGGCGGTTGAGGCGCTGATGATGTCGTCCCACGGAGCGTCGATGTCATCTAGCGAATCCTGAATATCCGATGGTGCCTGCCCGCTTCTTGCTGCCTGTGGGATGATCTCGCTTGCCTCTGCTGGAGGCATAGGCAGTGCGTCATTGACGTCCAGTCGGTTGGTGTCGACAGTGACGACCAGTTCATAGGACCCCAACTGGATAACATCGCCATTGTTGAGTGGAGTCGGGATATTGCCTATTCGCTCTGAGCCATAGTTGAGATATGTGCCGTTGGTGCTGATGTCGACGATGAGATAGTCGCCATTCCTTTCTTCGACCACGCAATGGCGTTTGGACAGGGCGCGTTCCGGATCAGGTAGGGAGAGATCATTGTCTTCACCGCGTCCGATCGTTACGGTGCCATCCACCATTTCAACCATGGTTTTGTCGCCCGGCATCGCGCCTGAATTCATCAACTTGAGTGTCAGCCCCATGCTGCTATCCTCCTACCAAAACGGTTGGACAGCCCATGACGATGACGCCTCCATGGGCGCATGTGTCCCCCAATCGCGCCTGCGGCTTCTTGCCTGTCAGCACCTTGGTGGAGCCTTTGGCCACCATATCGGGAGGACCGACACAGACCGCCATGGAGGTTGCTGTTGCGGCAGGCATTTTGCCTATGAGCACAGTTGGGCAGGCGGTGACGATGGGACCTCCGATATGAGGAATGATGCCAGTCACCATAGGGCAAACGTGATTGTCCCCGATGCGGGCTGCAGGGAGTGTCATGATCTGGTCTCCTTATCGGATGGAATTGGCGCAGGCTCAGCAACATTGCCGTTGCCACCGCGCGCAATATTGAGCGCGCTCTCCAAGAGCAATGGACCATTGGTTTCCACCTGATCTTCGTCATGAAAGAGTGCGTCCAGCACCATTCCGAATACAGCAAAACCAACGGCCCCTGGTGGTGCGTCATAGTCATTCAAATGGCCAGGGCCCAGAGTGCCTACTGCAAAACTCGCTGCCATTGCGCAAAAAGCGGTGTTGTCTTCGTTTCCCGCCCGATCAAGAGCTGCTCTGGCAAGGGTTCTGGTTTCAACGCCGGGGTGTCTTACCCATGCTTCGGCGGCTTGCACCGAAGCGGGCACGAGGGCGCCCGAAGCGAGGGTTTCCCGCGCGGCTAGGCATGCCCACCATGTCGCCTCTCTGGCCGGCAATGCGTGGGCCAACAGTTGCAGCATATCGACAAGGGCGCCCTTTGCTTCCAATTCGGTGAGAACTTCGGGTATGGAGGCACTTGCGTGGGCCTCAAGCGATGTTTGCAAAACGACGTTTCCGGTTGCCAGCGCCTTTGCCGCAGGAATTTCTGGCAGTTTTTTCAAATCTGAAAATCGTGTGCTGATCGTCATGTTGCCTCCTGCTAATTGATCATCGTCAAAGCGCCTTTGACGAGCAGCATTCCGGAAGATTTCACCTGCGTCATGCCTCCGCCTTCGAGCTTCAACATGCCGCCGCCCTTGAGGGAGGCCTGGCCTTTGCCTTCCATCTTCAACTGGGCTCCGGCGGTGAATTTGGCAGTGGCCTTTGCCTTGAATTCGATCTGGGTGGTAGAAATGGTGACCTTCGTCGGGGTCATCTCGATGGTCGAGCCACCGCATTTGAGCGTGATTCTGGATTTGGCCGTGATCTTCAGAGCATCTCCCACGTCGATATCGTAATTGTCTGAAATCTCGTCGGATTTGGCGCCAAGAACGTGGACGGATTGATTCTTGTCGACACGCAAATGATCTTCCCCGCCGATGCCGGTCTTGCGCGTCTGGGCAACCGAAATATCTTCCTTGCCCTTGGCCACAGTGAAGCTGTGATCTCCTTCGCGGATGGTCTCGGTTTTTGTGCCATGGATCGTCTGGGTGAAGGTGCCGCCCTTCTTATGTTCGAGCCCGACGGTTACCTCGGCATTGTTCTTGATGATCTGCTTATAGTCGCGCTCGGACTGGAAACGGACAAACTCTGCGTTTTTCTTGTCTTCAAACACCAGCTCATTAAAGCCGCCACCGCCCTTGGAGGAGTTCGTCTTCAATCCGCTTTGTGTCTGATTGGCTGGTAGTTTGTAGGGCAGCTTGGTGTCGCCATTATAAACCATGCCGGTTACGATCGGGCGATCCGGATCGCCATCCTCGAACTGAACAACCACTTCCTGTCCCATGCGTGGCACGCCCACCATGCCCCAGCCCTTGCCGCTCCATGGAACTGTGGTGCGAATCCAGCATGAGGATTTGTCGTCCCTCTTACCCTCGCGATCCCAATGGAACTGAACCTTGATCCGGCCATATTCATCGGTCCAGATTTCTTCGCCCTTTTTGCCCACGACAACTGCGGTTTGAATGCCCGGATGAGGCGGGCGAGGCGTGATCTGTGGCGCGCGGAAGGCGACGCTGATAGGCTGAACTTCAAAGGAACATCTGTAGATATCGATGGTGTTCGTATGATCGAAGGTGAGGGTCGGGCCCAGAATTGCGTCGATAATTTCCCTGTCATCGATATCTGCATCAATCTGTAGCTGGTGGCTGGCGGAAAGAACGAGATATTCCGCATTTTCAGCCTTGCGAGGATGCTTTTTGAGCTTGAATTTCCCTCCTGCCATCATCTGCTGCACATTACACACGCCCATGGCCCGTTGGGCCTGAGCCGCGATGCCTTCAATCTTGACACGGGCGTGATGTTCGCCAAGACGAAGTTCTCTGTGGCGACCTGGATATTGATAGACTTCGTAAGACTTATATGGGTGCTTGCCGCGTGGCAGAGCTTTTACCGTTCGAAGGTCTGATTTCGGTTTCTCGAAATCATAGTCTTGCAGCGTAACCTTGCCGGACTGGATGCTCTCGCTCCCGCGCCACTCAAAGATATGATCATCGGCGCGACGATAGTGTGGTTCACGAAAATAGAACTCGATCTCTGCATTGTCCTCAACTGCTTTATGCGTGCTTGCATCGTCAGCCAGAACAAGGGTCTCTTTCGACTTTTCGTGCGTGATGTAATAATAGATGCCTTCCTCTTCCATCAGGCGAGAGACGAAGGCAAAGTCCGTTTCCTGATATTGAACGCAATAGTCGCGCGGTTTGTAACTCTGCTTGGTTGAATCCTTGAGATCAGAGAAACCGTGCTGATTGAAGATCTCCTTGATGACATCGATGACCGACTTGTCCTGAAAGACACGGCAGTCTGTCGTGCGTGTCAGGAACCATAGCCACGGGCGCACCTCAGCTCGAAAATACCCTCGGCCAGCGTGGGAGCCAAGATATTCCGCGGCGACACAGTGGCCTTGAAAATAGCGGATCTTGTTTTTCGGGGCATCGACTTCAAGGCGCATCCGCTCTCCAACAACCTTTTGCAGGTCCAGATCGATATCTGGAGACATGAACTCGATTGTCGTCTCGGTTATCCGGCTCAGTCCTTCGTCGATCTGGGCGCGCATCAAAAACCCCTTCAGGTTATTGGGCAATTCAAGGCGGACCTGACGGCCTTCCAAAATAGAT
Organism: uncultured Cohaesibacter sp.; assembly: GCF_963682185.1. NCBI lineage: Bacteria > Pseudomonadati > Pseudomonadota > Alphaproteobacteria > Hyphomicrobiales > Cohaesibacteraceae > Cohaesibacter > uncultured Cohaesibacter sp. The sequence goes on from NZ_OY821667.1 coordinate 3,983,841, forward strand.
TGACTTGCCATTATTTTACCTTTCACCGTTTGAAAGAAGGGTCATGCGCTTTGCGAATAGTCGACAAGGACGAGTTGGCCCTCGCGCTTCAGGCGATCGATAATACCGGTGTGAATGGCCCACAGATCGGCAATGTCTATGCCGCCAGAGGGCAGGGAGGCCATCTCGAACTTACTTGCAAACCGGACACAATAAACAGGCGTTGGGTAAGGCTCTTCCGCTGATAACAATGCAGCGAGATGCTGGTCACCCTCGATAAGCCAATAGCCCTCATCAAGCTGCGCTATAAGGATGGAGGCGGCTCCATTTTCGCTGACGGTCTGGTCCGGGGTGGTGTTATCTCCATCACGCATCATAGCCCCTCCAGAAGTGCTGCCAGCTCGGCATCGAGATCTTCTTCGTCGTCGTCCGAAGACGTCGTGTCATCTGTTTCATCATCGAACTCAGCCAACAGGCTATCCAGATCCATATCATCGTCGCTGTCCGGGTCATCGTCGGTAAGCGCGTCGCTATCGTCAGCGGTCAGATCGAGATCCAGCCCGAGATCATCGTCTCCAGTGCCTGAGGTCTCTGGCGCCAAATCTTCATTTTCAGTTATGGTGTCTTCATCGGATTTCGATAGCGCGGCCGAAAAACTGAGGGTTGTATCACCTGTTGCATTGGCAGGCGTCGTGATGGAAGCCCAGGGGCCTGCGAGCATCGAGCCATTCAATGCCTGAAAGGAGCCTTGTCGCACTTCGTTGCGGCCCTTGATGGACAGCAGCGGGATGAAGCCGCGTGTCACGACGTCGGCCATTGTACGCGTGTTCAGAAGGCGTTCCGTGCAGGGCAAGGCGATCTGGTCGCCATACTGATCATTCATGGTATGGACTGGCATGTCATCCAGAGACATGATCTTGCCAAGTTCAAATGACTTGCCCATGCTGCTCACGGTCTTTGCCATCAGGATTGCTGATAGAATGACGGGATTGGCCCAGAGCATGCCTTTCAAGCCACTGCGAAGGGTGAATTCTTCAAAATCGAAAGGGTCTACCGGTTCGGTTTTGCGTCCATACGGCAACCGCAATAAAAAGCGCGGCGAGGCAAGGCCGACATAGGTCGCTTCCGGTAGCGCGCGCATGGCGTCCCATGATTTGGCTGTTGCCGGATGACGATCCTCTTTAGATATTTCAAGAAACTTCGGTGAGATGGCCGAAACAAACGGGGCTTTCATCCATGCGGAAATCTTTGCCATACGGGCAAGAAGCTCCGCGTGGGGTGGGGTTTCCTCAAAGCTGTAAAGCCCGAAAATGGCAGACAGGTGGCCCTGTGCCTCATCAAGGCGCGGCTCTTCGGCCAGCATCCGGAAGAGACCACATTCAGACAACTCATCCTGAGCGGACAGATCCGCAGCCCATTCTTCGGCTGAGACATCATAGAGAACAATCTCGAGCGAAGCGTCGGTTTCGACCCGTCTGGCAAGCAAGTCAAGCGAACGCCAGGTTGACTCGACGGCCTGAAAATCCGGATGATGCAAAATGGCTCTCATGACACCTGACAAGGCGTTGTCGATGGCCGCAAGATAGCTTTGTTGATCAGGGTCTGCGGCCGCCTTCACATAAGGAGAAACCACTCGATTGATAAGGTCTTCTGCTGGTGTTGCTGTGACTGTAATGCCTTCTTCATCACCGATCAGACGCTGGAAATCGCCGAGTTTCCTGTTGGCCGGCACGGAACTGCCCTTGGCTCTGGTCCGTGGCAAATGTTCGATATTGATTGGTTCGACAGAGAGGTCCCTCAGTTTGGAAAGGGACGAAGCGGTGCCAGCGGCGACGCTTTGGCGAAGGGAAGACAGCTCTTCGAAAATTGACACATTTTCATAGAGTTCATCGGGGTGAAGGTCATCAAGACTGTTTAACTTGACTTCGATGCCTGCACCATCCTTGCCCAAAGGCAAAAGCAGCGTGGTCGCAAATCTGGCTATGATGGTGTCTAGATTGTCGACATCAAGTTTGATCGGTTTGCGATTAGCGAGATCATCGCCCGTTGCCAAATCCCCACGGTTGGCGCGCCCAGTAAAATCACCCAAAAGCGCTATGCGGAATTTGGGTCGCGAAGCATTAATATCTTGGGGTTGGTCAAGGGAAAGAATGCCAAAGGGCTCTGTGATCGTTGGTTCGTCTTCGCTCTCTTCCTCTTCATCATCACGATCTAGCAGGAGCGTTTCCAGCTCGTCAGGCTGATCATCCTCCTCTGCGTCTTGCTCTTCAATCAGCCCATCGAGATTCAACTCACTGTCCTGAGAGATGGCCTCATCCAAGTCGAATGAGGCGCTTTCTGTCGTTGTATCACCATCTGCTTCCAGATCAGAAAAGCCTGCCTCTGTATCGTCGGCGTCAGGTGCGTCTTCGTCAGCAAGCAATAAATCAAGATCCAGATCTCCATCGGAAGTCAGGCCAAGATCTTGCTGTTCTCCGCTCTCGCCTTCGTCGCGCCCTGCCAGAAGACTGCTGAAGGCGATATCCTTTTCGTCGTCATCTACTTCTGGCTCGGTCTGATGTGAGCGCAACGCATCGAATACAGCCTCGGTCGGGTCTTCTTCTTCCATGGATGGGGCGGCTGATGAGGATAGCAGGCTTTCAAACGCGGCGAGCCTCTCGTCTGGCTTTTCCTGAAGGTCGGGTCTAGGGATATCGCGCAGGCTATCGAGGGCGTCCCCTGTTGTATCTTCTTCTGCCGCCATTTCCGTGTTGGTTGCTACTTGCCTCAAACTTTCAATGGCTTCTGCATGGTTTTGAGGCGTGGCGGAAGTGTCTCCCGCTGACGCGAGAATAGCGGTGAGCGCCTGAGGATCGGCTATCAGCTTGGCAATAAGATCTTCTGCTCCCGTCTTGCCGTCCATATAAGTGGCGAGATGAGAAAGCCGGGTTCTTGCTTCAAGCAGCTTGTTCAGGGGAGCGACCTTTTTTGCAATTGCGGATGGAGAAAAATCCTCCATGCTTTCGAACGAAAGATCGATGTTCAGATTGCCGTCACCAGTCAGGGTGTTTGGCACCGAGAAGGCCGCTCTCGGGCGAAGTGCTTTCATGCGCTCATCGAAATTATCGAAATCAATTTCCAGAAATTTGCGATCAGCAACGCCTGGGAGGGAAGCTTCGGATTTTCCGGAAAGATCTGACATGACCCCCATGACAAACGGAAGCTGGACTTTCTTTTCGGCTCCATAGAGCTCTACGTCATATTCGATCTGTACCCGAGGCGCCCTGTTGCGCGCGACGAACTTCTGTCCGCTTTTTGACATTGAACCGTCCCTAACTTGGCTGATGGCGTGCCGGCTTGTCTGCCGAGCACGCCCTGTTGCCTTGTTAGTGCTCGCAAAAGCGGGAGAGGTTCGAAGGAGAGGAAAAAAACTTAGAGGCGGTAATCAGGGAGAGGATATTTGGAGCATCAAGCGTAACTGGCCGAGACGTGCCGCCTCGACCAGACCATCTTGGAGGCTGACCACCCGGAATAGACAATGGTTTTGTTGTCCCGGTAGTAAGCCTGGATATTTAAGCCTTGGCGGTCTTTTCGAGCTCTTTTTGAGCAACCTCAAACTGCTTTTTGGCTTCCATGGAAAGATTTATAACCTGATTGATGCTCCCTACTTCTGAGGATATGGCAACCTTGGTGAGCGAAATTGTGCCATCCACCAACTTGATCCATCTCGAGCCGTTTTTAGAAAGATCTTTAACGGCGGGCCCCAATTCACTATCCAGCTTTTTCTCTGCGGTTTCGATCCGCGTATAGTCTGCTGGAATTGTTCGCAAGAGTTTATCAACGGTCTTCGCAGAGGCATCCAGAACCTTGTTCAATTGCTTTACTTTATTTTCCAGCTTTTTGAACTCTTTGCTCTCTGCTTTTACCGACTTCAATTTCTTCTCGTAGCCTTCAACCTTTTTGGAAATTTTTGATTGCTTGTCGAGAATATCATTGAGCTTAATTCCTGATTCTGACGTTCTCGCCTTCAGATTTGAGAGCTTTTCTTCAAAACTATTAAAATTGCCTTCGATGGACGAGATCGTTCTGGGATCTTTGTCCAAGATATGTTTGATGAATACCTTCTTTAGTTCTTCTTTGTTTATCTTTTCCCTTGAGAGTTTTTGATATTCGGACTGTAAGGCTTTGATATCCTTCTCAAGTTTGTCCTGGTCCACTTCAATCTTCGAATATATTTTTGATACTGTCTCAGATAGCTTTACGACATCTGTGTAAGCGCCGTGAAGAGCATGCAGAAGGGCGGGAATACCCGCGCCGTGGCTGGCAACAGTAGCCGCGACAGATCCAACGACTTCAAAACCGCGGGCCACCACTTTCATCGTAGAGGAGGTAATTGCTACAACCGCCTTGAAACGAAAAGCTTTGGCTTCTTTCTGGGCTTTTGCTCTTTTTGTCAGAATGTCATTGGCTACACGCTGCAGAGCAGCCTCGGCATTTTTGGCCGTTGATTTGACTTCTGCGTCCCATTTGCTCTGGGCCTTGGGAAGCGAAATGACTTTTTGGCTTACGCCCTGATCTAGGGTTTTCAGAAGATAGCCGAGTTCCGAGGCCACTTTGAGAAAAATCGGCTTCGTCTTGTCTCGGATTTTCTGTAGATTAACAGCATCCTTTTTGAAAGTGTCGGCGTCGTTCTTGTTCGCAAAGTCAAGGGAATAGGTAATGGCGATATTTTTCGAAACTTCTATATATTTTGGCGGATAGATCTTGGTTATCGCGCCGTGGAGCTTCTGGCTTTGTAACTCAATAGGGGTGCCCATTCGGAAGGTCTCCTCTAGGTATCTCGCATCAGGTTCCTGCTCATAGAAGGAGCAACCCGATGAGCAATGAACTCTTGTTTGGTTTGGCTAGCGTGTGGTGCTTTTAGGTTCTTCGGTTTGTCGAAATAGTTCATCGGAACCGCGAAGATGTGGTCGAATTTTTTGCGAGATTGCCTATTGCGTTATGAGAAAGCGTAGGAAAATTCACCCTTGGCAACGTCAACATTCACTTGTGTAACGCTTTCCCCATCCACCATTCTTTTGAGGAATTCGGTGGAAATTGCAGGAAGCATCGTGTTGGTGATGATGGCATCAATCATGCGGCCTCCGCTTTCCAGCTCCTGACAGCGCGAAACAATCGTCTCGATCACAGCGTCGGAATAAGTGAACGGTACCCCATAGGTGTCCTGCACCCGCTTGCGAATGCGTTCCAGTTGAAGGTCGGTGATCTTGCCAATCATCTCGGGGCTAAGCGGGTAATAGGGAATGGTGACCATGCGTCCCAGAAGGGCTGGTGGGAATACCTTGAGAAGAGGGTCGCGCAGGGCTTTGCTCATGCCATCAGGGTCTGGCATCAACTCAGGATCGGCGCATAGATCCATGATCACTTCGGAACCGACATTGGACGTGAGCAAGATGAGCGTGTTTCTGAAATCGATCATCCGGCCTTCACCATCTTCCATGAAGCCTTTATCGAAGACCTGAAAAAAGATTTCGTGGACGTCCGGATGGGCCTTTTCGACCTCGTCCAGCAAAACGACAGAGTAAGGCTTGCGACGCACGGCTTCTGTTAGCACGCCACCTTCGCCATAACCGACATAGCCCGGAGGCGCGCCCTTGAGGCTGGAAACTGTATGGGCTTCCTGAAATTCTGACATGTTGATGGTGATGACATTCTGCTCGCCACCATAAAGCACGTCGGCCAACGCCAATGCCGTCTCTGTTTTGCCGACGCCGGAGGTTCCCGCCAGCATGAAAACACCGATCGGTTTGGAGGGATTGTCAAGACCGGCTCTGGAGGCTTTGACACGGGATGTAATCATCTCCATGGCATGGTCCTGACCGATCACCCGTTTGGATAGATGTGTTGCAAGATCAAGAACCGTGCGGATTTCATCCTTCACCATCCGCCCGACCGGTATTCCGGTCCAATCGGCAACCACAGACCCGACAGCCTGTGCATCAACGATAGGCAGGATGAGGGGAGCCTCTCCCTGCAATTCTGAGAGCACAGTTTGTTTTTCCAGCAGCAATGCGCGTGTTTCTTCACGCGTTGCAGCATCGTCTGCAGAGGGCTCCGTCTCGTCTTGTGCATCGTCGATAGTGTCGACAGGCAGGCCGGATGTCCTTAATTTAGCCCGCAACGCGAGGATTTCTTCAACGAGCGCTTTTTCAGCGTCCCAACGCTCTGTCAGGGTTTCAAGACGTTTGGTTGCAGCCTCCAGATCTTTGGTTGCGCGTTCACGCCTTTCCGCCACATGTAGACCGGCAGCCTCATCACGGCTAATGATGTCCAACTCGGTCTGGAGGGCCTCGATATGTCGTTGGCAAGTATCAACGGGTGCGGGCACGGCATGAAGACTGATGGCTACACGGGCGCAGGCGGTATCCAGTACGCTGACGGATTTGTCAGGTAGCTGCCTTGCCGGGATATAGCGAGCGGACAATTTGACGGCTGCTTCCAGGGCTTCGTCCAGAATTTGCACCTGGTGATGTTTCTCCAGCATCGCTGCCGTGCAACGCATCATGAGAATGGCGCGCGTCTCATCCGGCTCATCGACTTGCACCACTTGGAAGCGGCGGGTTAAAGCAGGGTCTTTCTCGATATGCTTCTTATATTCCGCCCATGTGGTTGCGCCTATCGTTCGCAAGGTGCCGCGCGCCAGAGCAGGCTTGAGCAAATTGGCTGCATCGCCCGTTCCTGCCGCGCCTCCCGCGCCAACAAGCGTATGTGTTTCATCAACGAACATGATGATCGGTTTGGGGCTGGCCTGAACCTCTTCAATCACGCTTTTGAGGCGATTTTCAAACTCCCCCTTCATGGATGCGCCTGCCTGAAGAAGCCCGACATCAAGCGAGAGCACGCGTGCATCACGAAGAGAGGCGGGCACATCACCGCGCGCAATGCGCAGGGCAAATCCCTCGACAACCGCCGTTTTGCCGACGCCCGCTTCGCCGGTCAGAATTGGGTTATTTTGCCTACGTCGCATCAGCACATCAATGATCTGACGGATTTCTTCATCCCGCCCTACGATTGGATCGATTTCGCCTTGCTGCGCCTTTTCTGTCAGATCGCTGCAAAACTGAGAGAGAGCATTGCCGCCACCCAATTGGGCCGGGAGTGCATCCGAAGACACACCCGGTTGCGCTCCATGGTCACCGCTTTTGTCGGTTGCCGACATTCTGGCCTCGGGTGACTGAGCAAGGATGTCCTCGTGATGGTTTGAGAAGTCATCGACATCAACCTTGCTGAATTGCGGTGAAATCGCTTCCATGAGGCGCCTGAGATTGGGAGTCTTCAGGATGCCGAATAGTAAATGCCCCGTACGCACTTGCGGTGCCCCGAACATCAGGGATGTATAGACCCATGCCCGCTCTACTGCGTCCTCAAGATGAGGGGATAGGTCGGAAATGGATGTGGCCCCGCGCGGCAGACTGTCAAGGGTTCGCACGATATCGGCAGCCACCCGTGCTGGCTCCAGCTCATAATGTTTAATCAGGTGGTGCAAGTCGCTGTCTTGCAGCTGCAAGATCTGGTGAATCCAATGGACCAGTTCGACATAGGGATTGCCTCGCATCTTGCAAAAAACCGTGGCGCTTTCTATGGATTGAAACCCCAACTGGTTTAATTTGCCAAACAGAGCCACGCGACTGATTTCCGACATTGCTTCTTTCCTATGTGACAGGGTCAAAATGAATGATGCGCTGGGGCGGTAAGATATAGATCGTCAGCGTCTTTTTTCTCTCGCTGGCCAATCCAGCCGATCTGTCCCAAAGTGCAGTTTGAACCGAGAACTGCTTTAGGAACCTCTTCCTCTTTCAGGATCAGATTCACGTCCCACTCCAGCGTATCGCCGGCATAGGAGCGCACAATCGCACTGAGCCGTTTGATGCTTTTCCCACCCGGGAGCAGACGTTGATAGTCTTCAAGGTTCAGCGGGCCGATCCGGATGCGGAAGTTGCCTTCTCTTGACCAGACTTTTTCTCCAAGGCTCGCCCCTTGCCCGAGACAAGCCCCGCCGAGGCGTCCGCGATCATCCGGTTCGAGATGGAGCCAGCTACCCACAAAACTCTCGATGGATATCAGAACTCCGAAAAAGCTTTTCAGTATGGCCACGAGGCCAGCCTCGTTGTGTGGACTAGCCGCCAAAAGACCGGCGAAATGGCGCCGGGCGAGATCGGGCATGGCATCGCGGCAAGTAAAGGCATCCCCGGCAATGCCTGCAATCGCATCCAGCTTCTCTCCGAAAGGATCATCGTCGATCCGGTCGAAAGATGGAGAGGGTTCTCCTGTTGTCCAGGCGCGATAGAAGAGCGAGATCATGCGGTGATGAAACATGTCCGCAAAGGCCACGACGGTCGGGTCATGCTGGTTCCGCAATCGATCTCTGGCATATTCGGTCAGATGCAGCGGTAAGGCACCGTTCGGGCCAAAAAGGCCAAATGCATGTTGAGACAGGCGAGAGTGCTTTTTCCCTGCTTCTTTCTTGAAATTGGCAATGGTTGAGGTTGGGAAAGCCAGTTCTGGCTCCTGCCCAAGACGCACAGGATCTTGTGAAGGACGATGAGACCTTCCGAGACGTGGATTGGCTTCATGTACTGCTTCAATCAGACGAAGAGCTTGAAACAGATGATGTTTTTGCGGAGATCCCTCAAGCGTATCAAGACGGCTCAGATCAGGACCTTCCTCCCGCTCTTGGCTGGCCATCTCTGGATGTCCCCTCGCTGTTGTGAATGAATAACTGTTTCAGTGAAGCTGTTAAGCGACACATATTTGGCAAAGAAAGACTCGAGCACGGCTCCAAGCAGGTAGCAGCCTGTACCCTCAAAATAACTGTCGTCGAATCCCACGCGGATCTCCAATCCACGCACGGCAGTGGAGAGAAGCCCATCTGCCATACGGCGCACAATGGGGCGCGATTGGACACTGATCAGCCCTTCCATCTGCTTGGCAATGGCGGCTTCTCCAAGAGGCGTGTAGATGCCGATAAGCTCACGAAGCGCTGCCGCGCCTGTCCCACGATCCGCATCGCTAAGAGAGAGATAGTTGAGGCTCAGATGGCTGATCAATTGCCAAGCCCGGCTGCCTTCTGCCAACCCCGAATGGGGCCGGGTTGGCGGCACGATGGCGCGAATTTCAGAAATTGGCCCGCCGTCTGGCATAGTGAAATCTGTATCGCCAGATCCAATCGCGGTTAGGAGTGGTAAGTCCCTGTTGGTACAAAGCGCAGTGACAGCCAATTGTTTGATCGTGTCGGGATAAGGGGCCTGATTGCGATCGCTTAAAGTGACATAGAGCTCTGATCCCAGATAGGATGTGCGGATGCCTTTCAATCGCTGCTTTTCGGACCGCTGCCTCATACGGCGACGGACGCTAAAATAGGCAGAATGGGTTTCTCCGAATGGTGTAAAATCCTCAGCGCTATAGAATGGGCGGAAAGGAACATCGTCTGCACCCTCGTTTGCAATGCCTGTTATGCTATCAATCTGAAAGATCTCGTAGTCCAGCGGGGCTGTGCGATCCACCGTGATATGATGATCAACTTCTGTTCCGGCGATACGGGTGCGATCACAGCGTTTGGAAAACAGGTTAATCGCCGGGACTGCATGCAAGTTGAAACTTCCCTTGCTTACAGATTTAAGCTCAGGGATTTCATCTGCCAGCAAGACATACAAATCGAGTTCAGTATGATCACAACGATTGACCGCCTGCTGCAGGCCTCCAAGGTCGATAAAGAAAAAGCGTTCGGGCATGGCAAAATATTCTTGCAGCAGGCGATAGCCTTCAAAGGATTGTCCGGGCGTGGGCAGAAGGCTTTCCTCTGCTTCAAAACCTCTGGGAGATATCTCTTTGCCAAGGAACTCCACCCAGTCTGCACGGCGGTCGGTTGAGCGGCCTGCTATGCCAACACCCCGGCTCATGATCGCCTCGTAAAGGCGCCAGGGTTCGGCGCCTGCCCCTGATAGAAACAGGGTGAGTTTGTCTAGCGGCAGTGCTTTGATGGGAAGACCGACTGCATGCTTGATACGCAAGCGCAGGGCGGATTTTGCCTGATTATTTGTTGCAAGGCCCGCAGCGACAAGCTCTCCGCGCCCCTCAACATACTCGGCCTCAGAGATCTCAAGAGGCCAAATGGTTGCATCTTGTGACGTACTGAACTGAGAGGCCGTCTGCTCTCCTTCAATAATCTTCCCACGCAGGATGGTTCCGCGTTTGACTGTATATCCCTCTTCAAGCCCTCCTTGCGTTATGTCTGGGTTGAGGCTGGCTATCATCATGGACGGTGTTGGTGCGAGAACATGGGGATAGACGATCTCCAACAGATTCTGGGTAAACACCGGATACTGCAGTTCCAGCTCCAACTGAACGCGGGCTGAAAGAAAGGCAAACCCTTCCAGAAGACGCTCGACATAAGGATCAAGCACTTCTGTTTGTTTCATGCCAAGCCGTGCGGCTATCTTTGGATAGGCTTCGGCAAACTCTCCACCCATCTCACGGATATAGTCGAGTTCGCTCTCATAATGTTTGAGCAGTCGGGTATCCATGTTGCTACACCTGTTTGATTGTCAAATCGCCGCTGACAACATCGAGAGCTGTCCGCAGATAGAGATCGACAGGCACCGGTTTTGCCCAAAGCTCCCCGCGAATATCGAATGAGATGACCGCTCTGCTTTCATCCTTGTCCTTCAGAGGCGTAACCTCGAGGGTTTCTCGCAAGATTCGTGGCTCGAAGGTTTCAATTGCCTTGCGGATCGTCTGCTGTATGTCGCCTGTGTGATGGCGTGTATTGCCGCGTCCAGAAAGATTTGAAATGCCAAAATTCAGAACCGAATTGGCGACATTGGGGTACAGTTCGAGATTGTGGGTCGCCTCGATATTCGAGCAATTGAGAAGCCAGAAGAGATCTCGGTGGAGGATCCTTCTTAGCCTGTGAATGTCGATATACTGCTCGGATTCGCTGTCGCTCTTGCTCCCTGATGCTTCATCGGTCAAACGGTCGAGTAAGGAAGGCTGTAACCGCTCCGCCAGTAGCAGATCAGCCATGATCGCCTCCTGATCGTTCGGAAAGCACTGTTTGGCTGGCCTGAGCGTCTAGCAAAAGCTCACGAACATCCATCAAGGCAAAGTCTGATTGATCGGTGGCAAAGAGACGTTGTCCGAGGCCGGATGCTGTCAGGTTGCCATTGCCTTCCTGCCATGAAGTCCTTGCCGAGAGCAGAAGCTGATTGTCTTTGGACTGCGTCGTTCCGACGTAACGGGTTGGAATCAGAGCGACGGCATCCCCTCCGTTTGCCCAAGTAATGGTCGCAGGCATCCAGACTCGATCCCGCAGATCGCTTGGTGCCTCGATATGCACCTGTCTGAGCACTGCAAAGGGCGCCCAGAAATAACGGCCGTTGACAATGACTTCCAGTATCGGCCCCAATCGAGGATCCGTATCGGCAATCCACCCGAAGGGTTGGCCGTCCAGTTGCCCCCCAATGGCGGGAGCTGCTTCAAAGGCTCCCGCGCGCAAGTCCTCGGCGGCAGCCATGTCTCCGGATGCTTGATATTTGAGAGCCTCAATCATGGACGCGATCCAGTCCTCTGGTTCGCCAAAGATCAGTGGTTGTTTTGCCCCTTGGAAAACCTCGTTCCGATAAAGCTCACAAATGATTGCGGTCCGGTACATCTGCGCCATGGCATTGGCTTGAGGATCGAGGGTGGCACAGGTTTTCAACTGTTGAACAGCACGTTGCCATGCTCCCATGACGCAAAGCAGCTGGAACAGGAATATGCGTAAACTGGCATCTTGAGGTGCCTTGCGGATGTCATCCTGCAAAGCGCTCAAAGCACCTTCCAGATCGCCTTCCTTGAGCCTTTGCTCTGCTATCATGACGTTGCCACCTTTGGTTCGGGGTAGCCCGGCGCCATAGCGCCGGGGCCTTCGTTTCTGACTGGCGAATTAGAGACCGGCTGAATATTTGTTCGTGTTGAGAACGCGGCTCCAGATGGCTTCGGCACCGCCGGAGACAGTCGGCTTTTTCACCTTGCCGTCTTTGCCCTGCTGGAAATATTCGATCTTTATGGCGCCATATTCAAAGGAGAGATCCTCTTCGAGAATGTCGTCGCCATCCGAGCCGTTCCACCCCATGTCTGTGACATAGACCATCATGAAACTGATCTTGAGGACCGTTGCTCCAGACGATTTTTCTGAGCCGCCTGAGCGGCGCAATTCCAGGATGGCTTCGTCATAATGGTTGCCCAGGCACATCTGCTGGAACAGGGCGCAGGATGCTGTATCGGTCCGTTTCTTGACTGTGAAGGGCTTGAAGGTTGCTTTGCCCGACCCGCCACCGCCGGTAGCCGATCCGATATTTGCTGTGTTTTCAGCGCCGAAGCCGAATTCGGTCAACTCGAATGCGTCATGTTTGCTCATAAATGAGTCAAGCGTTTCACCATGTGGTTTGTCTTTGTCTTTGAAGTAAAGGAAGGCGTCATAGGCCATGATATGTTCCTCTTGATGAAGTGCGAATTTTCATGATGTGTTGGAACCGGAGCGTTCGTATCGCTCCGGTAATGCTTACTGTCCCCTTTGAGACGGCAGCTTTGAAACCAGCCGGAGTGAGACCGACAGGCCTTCCAGCTGATAGTGCGGTCTCAGGAAGAACTTGGAGCTGTAATAGCCAGGGTTGCCCTCAACTTCCTCAACCACGACTTCGGCTGCTGCCAGAGGATGTCGCGCTTTTTCGTCTTCGTGAGACGTCTCTGCATTGAAGTCGACATATTTGTTGATCCAATCCTGCAACCATTCCTGCATGTCGTTGCGTTCTCGGAAGGACCCCACCTTGTCGCGCACGATGCATTTCAGATAATGGGCAAAGCGACAGGTCGCGAAGAGATAGGGCAGGCGCGCCGCAAGATTGGCGTTTGCCGTGGCATCGGGATCGTCATATTCTGCCGGCTTTTGAAGGCTCTGTGCCCCTATAAAGGCTGCCAGATCGGTGTTCTTGCGATGGATGAGCGGCATCATGCCATTCTTGGCAAGTTCCGCTTCCCGACGATCCGAGATGGCGATCTCGGTTGGACATTTCATGTCAACACCACCGTCATCGGTCGGGAAGGTGTGCGTTGGCAGCTCATCAACCGTGCCGCCGGACTCTACGCCGCGAATGCGCGTACACCAGCCATATTCCTTGAAGGAGCGGGTTACGTTGCGTGCCATGCCATAGGCGGCATTGACCCAGCAATATTTGTCGGAACTGGCCCCTTCAGTGTCTTCCTCAAACGAAAATTCATCAACCGGGTCTGTCTTCTCGCCATAAGGATGGCGCCCGAGGAAGCGGGGCATAGCAAGGCCCAGATAGCGGCTGTCTTCGCTTTCTCTCAGAGACCGCCATGCGGCATATTCAGGGGTCTGGAAAATCTTGGTCAGATCGCGCGGGTTCGCCAATTCAGACCAGGAGTCCATCTGGAACAGGGAGGGCTCGGCCGCTGTCAAGAAGGGAGCGTGCGCAGCCGCGGCAACCTTTGATATCTCGCCAAGAAGTTCGACATCAGGAGGGCTGTGATCAAAATAATAATCGCCGACAAGACAGCCGTAAGGCTCCCCGCCAAATTGACCATATTCCTCTTCGTAGAGCTTTTTGAAGATGGGAGACTGATCCCAAGCCGTGCCTTTGAATTTGCGCAAGGTCTTGGAGAGGTCCTTTTTAGAGATGTTGAGGACGCGGATCTTCAGCATCTCGTCTGTTTCAGTGTTGTTGACCAGGAAATGCAGGCCGCGCCAGGCGCTCTCCAGCTTCTGGAAATCCTGATGATGCAAAATGAGGTTGACCTGCTCGGTGAGCTTTTTGTCGATTTCGGCGATGATACCCTCGATAGAGCGCAAGGCGTCGTCAGAGACCAGTGCCTCATTCTGCAATACCTGCTCGGCAAGAGTGCGCACCGCTTCTTCCACGGCCGTCTTGGCCTGATCAGATTTGGGACGGAATTCTTTCTGCAAAAGAGAGGCGAATTCTGAAGAGCCGAAGGCGCTTTGCGTATCAACTGAGGCCTCGGCGGTCTGGTTCATTGTTTCACTCATCACTCATTCCTCGCTCTGTGCGCTGTCGCTGCTGGAAGCTGGGGTCGAAGCCAATGCCCGCAAAAGGCTGGGGTCCTGAATAATCTGTGCCATCAGATTTTCAGCGCCTGTCTTGCCATCCATGTAGGTGGTCAGGTTGGAAAGCTGGGTTCGCGCATCGAGCAGTTTCTTCAAGGGCTCAACTTTCTGTGCGATTGCAGCAGGCGAAAAATCGTCCAAGCTCTCGAAGGTGATATCGACTGCAAGATTGCCTTCACCGGTCAGCGTGTTGGGAACTGTGAAGGCGGCTCTGGGCTTCATCGACTTCATGCGCTCGTCGAAATTATCGACGTCGATCTCAAGAAATTTGCGATCAGCGACTGCTGGCAGTGGCTCTTCGGATTTGCCCGAAAGATCGGACATGACACCCATCACGAAAGGCAATTGAACGGACTTTTCTGCTCCGTAGAGCTCCACGTCATATTCAATCTGTACGCGTGGGGCGCGATTGCGCGCTATAAATTTCTGGCTGCTGTCGGCCATATCAAGGCTCCCCTGTCTAGCTGGCTATGTGTGGTCCCTGACGCACGAAAAGGTTCATGCGAAACGTGATTTATTCGTCATTTTCTTCAATGCCGCCGATCAGCGAGACATTCTCCACGCCTTGAGGAGCCATGTCTTGCATGATGGTAAAGAAGTCTGCAGAGATGAGACGGCGGGCACGCGAAAGCAAAAGCGGTACGGGGCTGGATGGCTCGTGGCGGCTGTAATAATCGATGATCCGGTCTATCGCTCGTCTGACATCTTCGGGCGAGTGGATTGCTCCTGAAGTCCCAGTTGAAGCCGCAGATGCGGCAGGTGCCGGGGCGTCTGAGGAGATTTCGTGTCCATTCAGATCGCCTTCATCGCCCATTTCTGCATTGTTTGGGGAAAGGGCTGTACCGGCATAGGCCTCGATCTGCTTTTTCATCAAGCTGAGGATCTCTTTCAGAGGGTCGAGGTCTGGGCCCAGCGTACCGATCTGTTCATCAAATTTCGAAGAGATCGCTGTCACATGCTCAAGGCATGCGGCAAGTGCGGCAACGAGCGCTTCGATATGGGAGGCATCGGTATCCTGAAAGGCTGCGGAAATGGTCTGCGGTGTCGGTACACTATCCATATCCGACGGAGCGGATATTTCACCTTGCGCTATTTGAAGATCCCTTAGGCTGAAAAGGCCGAAGGTGCGGCTTTCCGCGAGTGGTACCATGCGTAGGGAGGCCAAGAGGCCTTCTCTATCTGTCAGCCCCATCACAGCATTGACGCGCATGGTTGGGTCGTTGTCGTCCTCCTCATCGAGTTGCGGATGGACACTGTCCCAATAGTCTCCAAGACTTCTGCGGATATAATCCAGAACCGGTTCAAAGGAGAGAAGGCCGCCGGTGCGCAATGACGCATTGGCCAGCATCACGGCAACACGTATATCCCTTGTTCTTGTGAGGAGTTCTTTCGCAGCCTTCTCGACCTCGGGAAAATCAGGGTCTTCTGCAGGAATGAACGCGTCCCCCACGACCCGCTCCTCGCCCGGCTCGTTGGCCAGTGTCAGAGCTATATAGTCTGGGTCATATTCAAGATCCATCCCGCTCGGAGCATCGTCTCCGAAACTGCGCAGCAATTCATCCAGATCGAGCATGTGGGCTCCTTAAGAGTGATGGCTCTGCTATCCGGGAGCCAGGTTGCGAGGAATTAGCGCAGCAGCTTTTCTGCGGCATTGACGAAATTCTGTCGTTCAGCATCATCATCGATATGCTCGGAAAGCTGTCTGATCAGTTCTTGCGAAGAGCCTGCCGTTTGTGCTGATTTTTTAACGACTACGCGCGCGATCGGCCCAAGCTCGGTTGTCATGAGACTTGTCAGTGTCTGCAAATATTCGCTCGAGAACGCGTCTGTTGCCGCTGTTTGGTTCTGTGTGTCTGACAATGCCTTGCGCATGATGCGGCGCAGATCGTCACGTTCCTTTTCATCGTCGAACTCCCGCAACACCGTCTCGATCATCTCTTCGGTGCTGGTGGCACTCGCCGCTGCCCGGCGGGCAATCACTTTGCCGATTGGTCCGATATTGGATGTGAGATGATGCTCGACCTTGCGCATGCTTTGCTCGCTCATGCGTTCGAGCAGGGTCGTCGTTGTTGAGCCTGTCTTGCGTGTCGTAGGGGGAGGGGGCGGCGCTATGTCGATGAGGCCTGTTCTATCGGCAATTGGCATGACGCGCGAGAGCGCATCACGCATCTGGATCGCGCCTTCAAAGCGTTCCTCGGGATCAACGCTCATGGCCTTGAGCACGACGGCGTCAAGCTCCGGGCTGATCGAGGGAATATGGGTGCTCGGTGGTGTGATCTGTCCGTTGCGCATTGCTGCGAACAATGCCTCGGCACCGCCGCCTTTGTAGGGCTTGCGACCTGTCAGCAATTCATACAGCAGAATGCCGCAGGCATAGATATCAGCCCGTGCGTCGACTTCGCTTCCGGTGAGCTGTTCAGGTGCCATATATGCTGGTGTGCCGACCATGCCTGCTCCGGTGGCCTCCATGGCAGTGAGCCGGGCAATTCCGAAATCGGTCAGTTTGACGACGCCATCATCAGCCAGCATCACATTGGCTGGCTTAAGGTCGCGATGCACGATACCGGCCGCATGGATGCAGGCAAGTCCGGAGAGAATTTGCGATATGATCGCGTGGATCTCTTCGAGCGGCAGCGCTTGGGGCGCATCACGTCTATCCTCCAGCGTGATAGAACGAACGCGCTCCATCACGAGATAGGGCACACCATCTTCCTGCAGATAGTCGAAAATTGTCACCAGATTGGGGTGCAGAACGCGGCCGCCAGCCCGTGCTTCGCGGGCAAAGCGCTCCAGCCAATCCTGACCACCAGATTCGTTGATCAGGTGTTTATGGATCGTTTTGATCGCAACCGGCCGGCCAATGTCAGGATCCTGACCGGCATAGACCATGCCCATCGCGCCCTCACCAAGAATACCCTCGATGCGATATTTGCCGATGAACCGACGTGCGCCAGCCCCTGGTGCGATGATAGTGGAATCAGTCATCGATCATGCTCATGGCTCGTTCGAGACTGCGTCTCACACGATTGAATGAAAGGGAAAGGGAACTGATTTCGTCATTGCCCGGCTTTTTGTATTCCGGCACTGAGAAGTCTCCCATGCTCACTTTTTCTGCTGCCCTGGACATGAGGCGCACAGGGCGGAGCACAATGCGGCCAAGCATGATGTTCGTGATGACGAAGACGAGCAGGAATACAACGGTGAAGCCGGCAATCAGAATAATGCCCGTTTCTCTGGCCCGTTTGTCTGCGATGGCCATGGGGGCAGTGATGATTTGCGCGCCCACAGTTTCACCAAGCTTCCAGCCAAATCCATGATCGGGCCCATAAAGGTCGATCATGGCAGGAGGGGCTGCATCTGGCGTCGAATGACAGTACAAGCATCCCTTCTGCTTGATCGTCAAAGGAAAGGCGATGGTCAGAAACTTGTCGCCCTCTTTCTCGACCACAGTCGAGATTTGATCGAGGGATGGATCTCCTCTGAGCTGGTTAATCAGGGATTTTTCCAACTCGTTGGGAAGATCCGCCAAATTGGTCGGATCAAGAGCGGCTTCCTTATAGTCAAATTCAGGGAATTGCTTCTGCAAGGTTGCGAAGACGGTTTGCGCAGAGAAGGCGGCCACTGTTTCCGGCAGAAAAAGGATGTCGTTATTGTCAGACAGAAGAGGGTCGATATTGTTGACCGTATAGGACCGAACTGCCAGCGCGTTGGCTCGCACCAGATTAGCCGACCGTTTGACTTCTTCAACGGCTGATTTCTGCACAATCGAATAGGAAATCGCGGCAGCTGCCAGCAGGCCGATAAGGCAAGCCAGGAACAGGGCGATGTTATATTTGAGGCGCAAGCCCATGGGTCGTTATCCTCTATTTCTCTTCCGAGCAGTTCGTGATGAGCTGTGATAAAAGGTGCTGTTGCACCTATGAACTCAGGTCCAGTAACTGTCTTCGTGTGAGTATTCCGGTCTGTTTCTCGGAGCGGCTTTTTTGAAAAGACTCGATAGCCTCTCTGGTTTGGGGGCCGAAAATGCCGTCAACCAGTCCTTTATAGTGTTGCTGTTTTCGCAGTTCGCGCTGAACAGTCCGCTTGGCAGCGCGCGACAGGGTTTGTTCCAGAAGCTCTAGTTCTTCCAGGGATTCCTCAGCAGAGGCCGCAGGCGCGGCCGGCTTGTTTGTGAGGGACTTGTCTGATGTCTGGGATTGTGATGCCGGGTCTGAAGGGGCTATCAGAGCACTATCCTGCTTTGGACCACCGGTGTCCTGTGCGCCCGAGCTGTCTGGGGCGTCTATTGCCTCAGCCACCGGGGCAGGCAGGGCCACCGGTTCCGGCTCGGCTTTCGGCTGTACCCGAAGAAAGATCCGGTTTCTTGGTAATTCCGAGATCGAGATACCGTCCTTAACAAGCATGTTGCTCAGCAGGGTTCCGATCTCCACCTCGTCCTCATCGGAGCTTTTTTCCATAGCCGCCAGAATGGGGCCAAATGTTTCAGGTTTCGAAACCAGAACCGGGCTAGATCCGGGCACTGCTTCTGGGGCGGTGGTCACGTTGGTAAGGCCATCGAGCAATGTCTCTTGTGGCACGATCGTTATGACGACGGCTCCACCTTGTTCGGCTTGCACGGCAGACCGGGAGAAGGCCTGAATGGGGATGGCTTGCGTAAAGAGGTCTGTCGGCCGGTTGAGCGTTGCTCCTCTTGGTAGAATAAACGGGCGCCCTTCAAAATTGACCGCAGGCACATCCAGATAGATAAATGTGGCCCGTGCATTGGACGCTTCGCGCGCAAAGCGCATCAGGATCGATCGAAGCTGGGCATTGTTTGGATCATGGGCCCGCAGGGTTTCTGCTCCCATCAACTGCAATTGCGTCTGTACATCGTCTGCGCGCTGCGCCCCGTCCCCTACAGATATAACAAGGGCGACAACGCGGTCTGTTTGAGCTGCAGCCGGCATGACCCACAGGGCCATTGCCAAAATCGTCGTGACGATGCGCGCTTTCATGAAAACTCCCCTCGAGCCGTTGTCCTGTCAGTCTATGAGTGCTGAAAGAAACGGATCTGGTTCACGGCAAGGAGAAAAAAGACCAAACACGCCCAAAAGGCGTGCCAGCAACGCATGTCCAAATGCCTGAAACAGGGAGAAGCAAAAGGAGAAGGAGAAGGAGCCCAAGATGGGAACGGCTAATAGGTGGGTGACTACTTGCAGGAAACCGTGTCTTTTGCCTCGCTATGCAGCACAGCACAGGCATCGATCATCGGATCTCCGTTGCGCTGTCTGATCGAAGCATGCAGGGCATGGGCGAGGGTCTCGGTGGGAAGGCCCGGGTGCAAGGCCAGCAGAAGCGCCAAAATACCCGATACGTGAGCCGCTGCCACTGAAGACCCCGAAACATAGCGATAGTCGTTATGCGGTGCTGTGCTGATCACATCAACGGACGGCGCCGGTATGCTGGCTTTTGTCGGGCCACCTGCGGCGATAACGCCTGAAACTGAAGCAGGAAAGGTTGCCACACCATCTTCCCCCCATGCCGCAACCACCACAATATTTTTCTCTATTGCTGACTGGATAAGCTCTTCCAGAAGCGGGTCTGGTGGCCCCCCCAAACTCAGGTTGATGACGTCAAAGTCATTCAACAGAGCAAAATTGAGCGCTCTGGCGAGAGAAAAGCTGTTGCATTCTCCCGGCTCGTTCGGGGCCTGCCAGCAGGCCCGTAAGCTCGTCAATTGCGCCTTCGGTGCTATGCCGACAATGCCCGTCGCGTTGGCGACATCAGCTGCAATAATGCCTGCTATTGCCGTGCCATGGTCTTCAGCAACGCTCGTTTGGCCAACGCCGACAAAGTCTTTGGCTGGTGTCAGACGACCCAGAAGATCCGGGTGGCTTGCATCAATGGCAGAATCCACCACTGCAATGTGAACGCCTGATCCTGTCGAATAGCGTTGCGCTGCGACGGCGTTGATTTGTTTCAGCGCCGTCTGGATGGGGAAGAGAGGGTCTGAATAACGGCTTTCGAGTGTTTTGAATTCCTGCATCTTCTGCGCGGTGCGGATCTGCTTGTCTGCCAGCATCCGGGCAATCAGGGCATTCATGTCGGCTTTTGGATCTGCCTCCACCACAAAGCAATGGACATCGATGGATTTGAGCGGCCACTCGGCGGTCAACGTCACGCCAAACCGTGACATGATCTCGCTTGCTATTTTATCGAGCGCCTTCTTGTCAGCAAGAGGCACTGTCAGGATCAGATGGGTCTTGGTTGCGATTGTGTTGGCCGGTTTCAGCAAGAAAGGCTGAGACTGGGCAAAGGCGGGATATGCCAGGCCAATTGCGAGCAGCATAATCGCGGTGAGGGTTGAGCGCCGCATGGTCAGTCTGCCGGAGAAGCGAAGATGATTTCTGGCGCGCTCATCAAGGCCTTTGAGAGCGCGGCGAGATCTTCGCCCTGTTTGGGCTTGGTTGTATAAACGCCGGTCTCGGTTGGACCGCTCTGAATCTCAAGCCCATATCTGGACAGGATAGATGGCAAAGAGTCTGTATCGACGTCTGGGCCAATCTGAAACTTAATCGTAGCTTGCGAATTGGTATCGGTACTTGTCAGTGTCTGGAAAGTGTTATTGCTTGTCGTTGGAACGAAGACCGCGATTGCCAGAAGGCATGCAACCGCCCCAGCGCCACCAATAAGGAATCCCGTCTTGAATTTACCAAGCCAGCTCCAAAGATTGAATGCCGGTTTGCTGCGAGGCTTTTCAGCTTCGATTTGAGCGCGCAACATTTCCCAACTGCGCGAGACGGGTGCTTCAAAAGGGTCGGAGGTTGCAACATGCTTGGCGAGCTGCTGCTGGCGGGCAACTTCGAGCGCAAAGTCATGGTTGTTGACCATGCGGCTTTTGACAGCATTATGCTGCTCGGAGGACAAGGTTCCGTTCACATACCATGGAATAAGGTCCCACAGATCATCATGATTGTCGTCCGACGAAGAATTCCTGGTCTTAAGCAACTTCGTTCTCCGAATAATTTGGCGCATCTTCAGACAAAAAACCTCTAAGACGTTTTCTTGCCGTCATCATGCGCGTTTTCACTGTTCCCACCGGACAGTCCAGAATTTCCGCAATCTCCGTATAAAGATAGCCGTTGTAATAGGTCAATTCAACAACAGCACGGAGTTCAGGTGTCAACTGCTGCAGAGCGCTGGTCAGGTCCTTCCTGTTCATGACCGTCTCAGCGACATTCTGGCCGTCATCTATGAGCGTTTCCTCTAGCAGAACATGGCCTTTATGCCGACTGAGCTTCTGCCTTTGCTTGAGTGATAGTCGATAGGCAATGCCGAATATCCAGGAGGACGCCTTAGACCGTCCTTCGAACCGGCTTCCTGTGCGCCATACGACCATCAAGGTTTCATTGGCCACTTCTTCTGCGGCCTCAGTACTATCCGTGATGCGCCTTGCGAAATGCATCAGTTTCGGAAAATACTTTCCATGCAATTGTTCAAAGGCTTTTATGTCGCCATTTGCAACGGCAGCCAAGAGTGCTTCATCAGTTTGAGGTGCCCCTCTGGAAGAGGACTTTGTTGATTTGGGTATATGCATACTGAACGTTCACTTTGCTGTCTTCAGGTATAAGTGTCCCCAAGTCTTCGGAAGGTTCATTTCTTTGCGAAAAAATGGATGCAAAACACAGAATATGGATTTGAAGAGCTCGTCGGGGCTTAGGACCGGCGATGCATTTGGGCAAAGTGAAGGTTCTTGGTGTTTTCTCGCCTCACTGTTTCAGTCGCATTTTTATTATTGATTTTATGTATGTTCATTGTCGTTCCCCTGATTGTCTCAACGTGACTATTTTTGAGAACGTCATGCTTGAAAACTAGACGCAAAGTCCTGTTTGCAGCCTCAGATATTTATGGTTAAACCAAATATCCTTACCAGTGCAGAGAGGGCCGATTGCATTTGCCCTTGAAGCCGCGAATTTATCAAACATGCCGTTGCTTTTGTTTTAGAGTTGCCAGTAGCTGGCCTAAATTTGGAAATTTATCCGTATTGATACTGCTTATGATGGTATCGAAGAATAACAGTTGTGGCGTGCCTTTGGAGCCGTCAGGATTTTACAGTTCGTGCAAATATCATTGCCGTTTGTGCAAAGCGCGCCCGTTTTTTGTCTCTGTAAAGAGATCGCTTGCGCTCCCATTGTTCGCAATTTTGCATAATTATGACGATGGATTTTTAAATGGAGAAGCCGAGGCAACGCGCTCGGGCGCTGTGTTAGAGCTTGATCGCGAAGCAAACAGATGGGATTTTCTGTTTCGTCCGGTAACGTGCTTTTTACCAACAAAAAGCGCAATGCTTGTTGAAAGAAGAATGCGCTTGATTGTAGGTATATATACACACAATATAGGAGTGCATTGAGAGCACGTTCGCAAGATTGAGAATTTGATTATTTTAGATTGGATGAGGATTTCCCCGTAGGACAGATCCTTTGGAGTCATTGAAATGGGGTCAAAAGAGGCACAGTTGCATGAACAGATACAGGGCAAGGCTCCTGTTCCAAATATAGTATTCTCAACTGAACAATTTGAAAAAAAAGAACAATTCGATGCCTGGTGCGATTTCACGACAACAATGAGTGATCTGAAATCTGTCGCTCCTGTGACAGAAGGATTTAGAGGTCGCGTCACCTCTTATCATCTTGATCGGTTGTTATTGACCAACTTTGAACTTTCTCCGATGAGTTTCACCTTCACAAAAGAGATTGTACGCAAATCCAACTTTGATCACTGGTGTTTGAGTATCGCGACGAAGGGATCAGCTCTTTCCCAAAGCGATACCGGCAGCTTCAGAGCAACTCCCGGAAAGTTGGTTCTTCACTCTTACGCAAAGCCATTCGTTGGTGCGATGGATGAAATCAGCTATGCCGGACTGTTTTTCAGTCGTGATGATTTTTGGGATATTGCGGATGCCCTTGATCAAAACGAACATCAAGAGGTTACCGGGCCTATGTCTAGTATCGTCGGTGACTTTATTCTTTCCTTGAATAACCGGATAGACAGTTTGACACGCACGGAATCGATTGCTGTCAGCGAGGCTTTTGGTCATCTCGTAAGAGCGATGGTGCGTCAAACACCAGATGCATTAGAAGAAGCAAAAGCACCAATCGCAGCTGCGCAATTTGATCGCGCTCGCCGCTTTATCGCCAATAATCTGAAATCACCAAACCTCTCGCCAGAAATGATCTGTGCAGGTTTGGGAATCTCCCGGCGTCAGCTTTACTATCTTTTCGGAAGACATGGTGGAGTGGTCAATTTCATAAGAAACCGCCGTCTCGCAGCCTGCTACAATGCGCTCACAAGAGGAGATGAAAAGAAACTTGTCAGCTCTGTTGCTTATGAATTTGGTTTCACAAACAGCTCGACTTTTTGTCGGCAGTTTCAATCGCGTTACGGATTTAGCCCAACGGAGGCGCGCTCCGCATGGCTGAGCCGCCAAAAGGTTCCTGGAGAGGAAACCGGTACTCTGAGTGATTGGCTCGGGTGGTTGAATGACGGGTGACGAGAGGCGGTACAAGGCTTTTAAATCCGCTGTCGTTTCCCGGCTGGCGTTTTGATCTTGAGGGCTTCGGTTTCATACCAAAGGGTGTGACCCCAGTCGTGTCTTGTTTATCTATTCTCTGGCTCATTGTGTGTTCGGCTTGGCATAGTGGCCCTGTGGCTCGCCCCTTTGAACGTGCCCTTCGTTATCGTTTGGAAAACGAAAGGGCGCTGGACATGGCTAACAAACGACATGTCCAACGCCCCAACTCACTATTCGTTTTCGGCAGAAGGGGCTTCAAATAGCCTTCATGTGGCGGCCCGTTTCAAGGCTGATTGAGCCCCATATACTTCACAATAACGGCGTCTTTCTATTTGCGAAACGCCTTGGAAAGAGCCTCTCCCAACTGCCCCATGCTCTCGCCTTTGGCCCGTCTGTTGTCTGGTTTTTTGTCACGTGACTTGGGCGCAGGCTTTCTTCCTCGCACCGGTTCGCCGATGTCTGGTGCCGACTTCATGGACAGGCCAATGCGCTTGGCCTTCTCATCGACGGAGGTAACCACAACCTTCACGACTTGCCCCGCCTTGACGACTTTCGAAGGGTCGGTGACAAAGCTATCCGATAGCTGAGAGATATGGACCAGCCCATCCTGATGAACGCCTATGTCAACGAAGGCACCAAAGGCTGCAACATTCGTCACTGTGCCTTCCAGCCGCATGCCGGGAAGCAGGTCGGAAATCTCGTTGATGCCTTCCTTGAAGGTGGCTGTCTTAAACTGCGGGCGCGGGTCGCGTCCGGGCTTCTTGAGCTCCTCGATGATATCCCGAATGGTGGGAAGCCCGAAGTCTCCGGTTACAAATTTGCCTGGGTCGACATTTTGAAGGCTATTGGCATCGCCCATGATGTCCCTGAGATCCCGACCGCAATCCGCGACAATGCGCTTGGCGACCTTGTAGGCTTCCGGGTGGACGGCTGATGCATCAAGCGGCTCGGATCCTCCATTTACGCGCAGAAAACCGGCGCATTGGGAGAAGGTGCGAGCGCCAAGCCGCGGCACCGATTTCAATTCGGCCCGTTTTGTGAAGATGCCGTTATTGTCGCGATGGCTGACAATGGCTTCGGCAAGAGATGGCCCCACGCCTGCGACATAAGACAATAGCGCTGGCGACGCGGTGTTGACGTCAACACCAACCGCATTCACCACATCTTCCACGGCAGCAGCCAGCGCCCTTGCCAGCCGCGTTTGGTCGACATCATGCTGATATTGTCCGACGCCGATGGCTTTGGGATCGATTTTCACCAATTCGGCGAGCGGGTCCTGCAAACGGCGAGCGATAGACACAGCTCCCCGCAGCGATACATCCAGATCGGGAAACTCGCGAGAAGCAAATTCGGACGCCGAATAAACCGATGCGCCAGCCTCGCTGACGACGACCTTCGTCGGCTTCTTGCCCTCGATGTCAGATAGCAAATCTGCCACCAATGCGTCGGTCTCCCGGGAGGCTGTGCCATTGCCGATGGCGATCAGCTCCACGCCAAATCTCTTGATGAGGGCACCAAGCTCGGCCAATGTGCCGCGCTTGTCATTGCGTGGTGCATAAGGGTAGACCGTGCTCGTCGCCAGAAGCTTGCCCGTTGCATCGACAACCGCCACCTTCACGCCGGTGCGGATGCCGGGGTCCAGCCCCATTGTGGTCTTCATCCCCGCAGGGGCCGCCATCAAAAGGGCCTTCAGATTGGTAACAAAGACGTCGATTGCTTCTTTCTCGGCCCGCTCGCGCATCTCGGACGTCATTTCCAGAGTAAGGCGCGTCGTAAACTTGACCTTCCATGTCCAGTCGATGACCTTGTCGAGGAAGGCGTTGCCCTGTGGCACGTCATTATCGTTGGCTATCGCTGACTTGGAAAAGGCAACCGCCTCGTCATCGCACTCGATATCAATGGACAGAACCTCTGCATCCTGACCGCGCAACATGGCCAGAACCCTGTGGCCGGGGGCCTTGGCCCAGCTTTCCGTATGATCGAAATAGTCCGCGAATTTCCGGCCTTCCTCTTCCTTGCCGGATACGACACTGGCCTTTAGCCGGGCGGATCGCTTCACAACAGGGCGGATTTTTGCAGCCGTATCAGGATGGAGGGAGAATCTTTCTGACAGGATGTCCCGTACACCATCCAGAGCGGCTTTAACGTCGGCGACTTCCTCGCCAACAAACGACTCTGCCAACTTTTCAGGAGCCCGCTGGGGTTCAGCCAGAATAGCGTCCGCAAGCGGCAGCAGTCCTTTATCAATCGCTTTCTGTGCTCGGGTCTTCATCTTGACGCGGAAGGGCGCATGAATGTCTTCAAGCTCGGCCTTTGTCGTCGCCTTGCCAAGACGGTCAAGAATTTCGTCGGTGAGCTTGCCTTGAGCGTCGATCGCATTCTTGACCGCTTCGCGCCGTTTGGAGAAATCGCGAAGGTAAATGAGCCGCTCATCGAGTTTGCGCAACTGGATGTCGTCCAGTCCGCCAGTCACTTCCTTACGGTAGCGGGCTATGAATGGAATGGTGTCGCCATTGTCTATGAGTTCGACTGCCGCGATGACCTGTTTTGCCTGACAGCCGATCTCGCTGGCTATCAGAGAGGGAATGGACATTTCTTCGATCAAAATCATCTTCCGAATCTAGTTTGTTTGTGCTCGATAGTGATGCATTTACGAAGCATATGAAAGCGGAATAGATATGACCAAGCGCGCCTCCAAGCCAATCATGCAGACTGGAAGCATCAAAAGGCGTAGTCAGACAGAGCGCGTGATATCCAACGATATCATCGAGATTGTTGGCCTTGCTCGTGTTTTTGTTCATGAACCTGCCTTGTCAGACCATGGGCGTCGCGATCATCATTCTCACCTTCTGGTTCATAGCTTCTCCATTTATCTTTCTGATAAGAAAATGGTATGCTTTACCCATGATGAAACATTCTGACGCCGATTACGTCAGGAGAACTAAGCTATCGATTGCGGTGCATCGAAAGGAAGGCGTTGGTAACGCGCACTCAAAACGCGCAAGACGGGCGTAGTCAGCTTATTCCGGTCCGCCCCAAAGGCTTGAAGCTGGTTGGTAGATCAGGTTTTCATTCACGATATGAGGGTAAAAGCAAATATGCTTTCCCATCCTTGATGAAAAACACCGTAGTCAGGTGATCGAAGCTCTGAAAGCGCTATGTCAGACCCTTGAGTAATGATTGCCGGAAACATCGAGGTCTCTTGCTTCAATGCCTCTTGTTCGGCTGTTTGAACTGCGGAAACTGAAAGGAGCAACAGGAGATGAATCAGGCTTTCATTTTTGATGTTTTCGGAACACTCGTGGATTGGCGAACTGGTGTGGCAGAACAAGCCCGGGATGCCTTCACAAAGCAGGGGATTGAGATTGATGCTTTCAGTTTCGCAGATCATTGGAGAAGTCTTTACGGTCCAGCCATGGATGAGGTGCGATCCGGAACAAGACATTATGTAGCCCTTGATGTGTTGCACCGTGAAAATCTCGATAAAACGCTTTCTGCCTTCGGCCTCGACCATGCCCTTGATGCAACCGCTTGCGATGCTCTGAACCGTGCGTGGGAACAGCTGCCCGCTTGGACTGATGTTCATGAGGGGATGCAGCGTTTGCGGCCCTTGGGCTTTCTTGCTCCCTGTTCCAATGCATCGGTTGCCCTATCCATAAGGCTTGCCCGCTTCGCTGGCTTGAACTGGGACACGATTGCTGGGGCAGACCTCGCTCAAAATTACAAGCCCAAACACGCCGTCTATCTCAATTCTGCCAAGGCTCTCGGGCTTATCCCTGAAGCTGTGGTGATGGTCGCCGCTCATAACGATGATCTTGCCGCCGCCCAACAAGCAGGCCTGCGCACTGCCTTCATTCCACGGGTGCGTGAACATGGTGGAGGGCAAGTGAGTGATCTTAAGGCTGAAGGCAATTGGGACTATGTTGCGGATAGTCTGACGGATCTCGCAAGGCAGCTAGAGTCTCAAACCTGACGCATGTCTTCTCTTCTTCGGAATGGCCGAATGGCACTGCTATCAAACGGCTGAGTTGGCCATCGTCGTGATTGTTATCTGCCGGACCAGAGCTTTAACCGCGTGAGAAGGAGAATTTTTGCGAACACGCAAAATAGTCGCCACCTGAGGAGGCTTTGCGAAGCCATTGTGAATGACCTCAAGATCGTTTGAGATCTGCCGGGCGCTGATCAGAGAAACGCCAAGACCGGATTTGAGTGCTGACACTATGCCCGAGAGGCTCGCGCATTTCATGACAGTTGCAAAACCGTGCTTTGGCTGCGGCTGGCTTTCCATGGCCCAATGTCGATAGAAACACGCTTCATCGAAAGCGAGGAAGGGGATTGGCCGATCAAGGTCAAGGTCCCAATCACGCGATTTGGCCCAGACTAATGCTTCCTCAGACAACAGGATGTCATCACTGCGTCTTTGATTGGAGAATAGCTGGAAAATACCGATATCCAGCTCTCCACGCTGTAGATGGTCTGCAATGACAAGACTCTGGGAGACATCAGTATATACGGTGACATCAGGTTG
The DNA here is from genome assembly GCF_963682185.1 of uncultured Cohaesibacter sp. Lineage (NCBI taxonomy): Bacteria > Pseudomonadati > Pseudomonadota > Alphaproteobacteria > Hyphomicrobiales > Cohaesibacteraceae > Cohaesibacter > uncultured Cohaesibacter sp. The sequence continues at coordinate 4,012,059 of NZ_OY821667.1, forward strand.
AAGTCTGGAGAAGCGACCAAGAACAGATGCCAGAGTGCCATGCGATGTTTCCTCGGTGATGCCAAGGCGAATGACCCCACTTAGCGCCTCTGTGCTCAGACTGGTTATGGCTTCGTCATTGATGGACAGGATGCGACGGGCATAGGAGAGCAGTCTTTCCCCTTCTTGTGTGAAGGTGGGATGTCCGGGGCGTCGATTGAGCAGTTGGCAACCCAGACTCTCTTCCATGCGCCGTATCTTGTGAGAGACGGCGGATTGAGATAGCGCCAAGTGGTGAGCTGCGCGCGAGACACCTCCCAGATCCCTAATGGCACATAGGGCCTGAAGCGTTCCAATATCGAGTTTTGGTTTCATGATATTGAAATGACAAATTTCGATAATATTGTCAATTTAATTCATTTTTGTCATTCATTGCTTTGCCTTATTCTTTCATCGAACTCCATGACCAGACAAGAAGGAAGGAGATGAAGATGCGCGACTGGCTGACGGATCATGTCATTATAGATGCAAAGCGTGTGGCCTACCGGATAGTTGGACAAGGAGAGCCAGTTGTCCTTGTTCACGGGACGCCGTCCTCATCCCTGATATGGCGAAAAATGCTGCCCCAGCTCGTTGAGGCAGGGTATCAGGCCCATATGTATGATATGTTGGGGTACGGGCAATCTGAGCGGCCTTTGGAGCCTGAGGTCGACACCTCGATCAGTGGGCAAGTCCCTGTGCTGGAAACGCTTCTTGAGCACTGGCAATTAGGGCAATTTCATCTTATCGGGCATGACATCGGCGGGGGAGTCGCACAGCGTTTTGCCCTGTTCCATCCCGATCAGGTCAAGTCGCTCACGCTTATCGATTCCGTCAGTTTTGATAGCTATCCATCAAGGAGAACCCGGCAGCAGCTTGCGATGGGCCTTGAAGCACTGATCAGGGCTCCGGCTGATGAACACAGGGCGCATTTTCGCGAATGGCTCCTGTCTGCCGTTGAAGATAGGCAAGCGATGCGCGACGGACCTCTCAACGCCTATCTGGAAATGATAACGGGACCAATCGGGCAGGGGAGCTTCTTTCAACATCAGGCCCGTCATTATGATCCATGTCACACAATGGAAATTGCCGATCGGATGCATGAACTGGGGCGGATACCAGTCAAGCTCATTTGGGGGGCTCAAGATGCCTGGCAGACGGTCGAAATGGCAGAACGGCTTCGCCAATCAATTCCGGGTTCCAGTTTGGATATCATCGAAGGGGCAGGCCATTTTTCACCAGAAGATCAACCAGATGCGATTGCTCAAAGCCTGATCTCCTTTCTGGCTGGTCTGCCTCGCATAGGAGCGCTTCATGCTTGACCTGGAACACACATCGCTAATTGAGGGGAATCACATTCGTTGGGGCGTGACGGGGAACGGACCGCCGCTTGTTGCCATTCATGGAACGCCCTTTTCTTCTCAGGTCTGGCGGCGGATCGTCCCGCTTTTGGCTGATCACAGAAAGGTCTATTATTTTGATCTTGCTGGATATGGGCAATCGGAAATGTGCGAAGGGCAGGATGTGTCTCTCGGCGTGCAGAACAGAATTCTTGCCGCGCTGTTTGAGGAATGGAAGTTGGAGCATCCGGATGTCCTGGCCCATGATTTCGGTGGCGCGACAGCGCTCCGTGCTTACTATCTCAATGGCCTTCGGTATGGTTCTTTGACCCTTTTCGATAGCGTTGCTCTTGCCCCTTGGGGATCGCCCTTTGTGCAACATGTCCGCAAGCATGAAACCGCCTTCGCGTGTATGCCGGATAGTATGCATCGCGCATTGCTATGCTCCTATCTGCAATCTTCAAGCCATCATCCAATGCCTGAAGAAGTTCTGGAAATCTATTGTGAGCCATGGCTCGGCCCGGTTGGCCAACCGGCTTTTTATCGCCAGATAGCGCAGATGGATCTTAAATATACAGATGAGGTTGAACCGCATTATGCCAAGATGGATTGTCCGGTGACCCTTCTGTGGGGGCAGGAAGACAAATGGCTTCCCCCAGAACAAGGGATCATTCTGGCTGAAAAGCTCTCTCATGGCACATGCAGCGTCATCCCCGGAGCTGGACACCTAATGCAGGAGGACCGGCCGGAAGCGATTGTGGCCGCTATTTTGAAGCAGCACTCAGGGCTCTGAGCGTAGCTGCGGATTTGCAAAGGGTGAACTGCGGCGGTTGACGATAGAATATGGACTAATCAACCATTCCGGCATCCGGACCATGTTCAGCAGGTAGGCGATTGGCACACGAACAAAATGCCCGTGTGCCAAATTTATGCTTGTTTCGCTATTTCTTGCTGACTGCTTTGAAATTGTAGAAGAAGCCTGAAGGGTGGACCTTATAGCCCTCAATTCGGTTGTTTGAGGCCGCCACATAGATCTTGTGCACCAGAGGGATGATCGGCGCATCGTCCTGCAGGATTTGCTGCGCCTTGATATAGACGTCCTTGGCTTCAGGTCCCACATCCAGACCGCGCCCTTTATCCACCAGTGCATCGAACTCCGGATTGGCCCAGTTCTGATAGTTGAGGCCGGCTTTGGAGTGGAATTGGGATTTCAGATGCAAATCCGGATGACCAGTCATTTCAGGCGTCCAGAAAACAACTGAGACATCATAGGCGCCCTGCTTGACCTTATCGAGCATGCCTGCCCAAGTGAACATTTCGATCTTGGACTTGATGCCATTTTGTGCCAGCAAAGCAGCCATCGTCTCGGTAATCACGGACATTTCGGCGCGACTGGAGTAGCTGACGATGCGCAACTCAAGCGGTGTTCCGTTCTTGGACCAAACGCCATCGACCTTCTCATAGCCCGCTTCGGTCAGCAAGGTGGCAGCTGCCTCGGGGTCAAATCTGTAGCTGGAAACCTTGTCCGAAGACCATGGAAATGCGTCCGGGAAGAATTTCCAGGCAGGCTTGCCGATATTGTCGAGAGCACCCTTGACCAACAGATCACGATCAACAAGCAGGTTCAGTGCCTGACGGACCTTGCTGTCATTCAACGGGCTCATCTCACCTGCATTGAAGGCACCATAATAAAGGCCTGCACTGGGCGCCTTGTAGACCTTGAAATTTTCATCGGCTTCCATTCTTTGAACATCGGATGGCAACAGATGTACGACGAAATCCACTTCGCCCGTCTCCAACGCAAGGGCACGCGCATTGTGATCTGGAATGTAGCGATAGATGATCTTGTCCAGAGCCGGGGCGTCACCCCAATAGCCATCGAATCGCTCGACCACGGTCCGGTCCTGCTTCTTATAGTCGACAAACTTCCACGGACCAGTACCGACCGGTTTGACAAACTCGCCCTTTTCATCGAAGGACGCACGGGCATAGATAACCGTGATTGCATCGGTCAATTGGTTAGGCAAAGCTGCAAAGGGGGCATTGGTTTCGATGGCGAGTTCTGTATCTGATACCGCTTTGATATCCTTGATATTCAAGAGATCCGAAGCGTAAGGCAGAAGAGCAATCACGCGTTCCAGCGAGTATTTTGCAGCGGCTGCGTTGAAGGCGGTGCCATCATGGAATTTGACGCCTTCACGCAGCGTGAAATGCCAGCTGGTTGGCGTCTCTCTTTTCCAGGACGTGGCGAGACCGGGAATGAGCTTCATGTCAAAGTCGAGTTTGACCAGGGTGTCAAGGATCTCGCTCTCGTTAAAGAAGCGGCTTCTGCGTGGTTTCATGGAAAGCGGCAAGGCTTCCCACATGGTCGCGACAGTGAGGGTGTTATCACCCTCGTCAGCGTGACTGGCCGACAGCGGCGTCGCCAATGCTGCAACGGCAAGCAAAGCTGTCGCCACGCCTTTAAACAATGACCTGAGTTTCATTCAAGATCTCCGTGATTTGAGTGGATTGGTGTGTGTCCCCCGCAGACGGTCGCCAAAAGCGTCTCCGAACAGATTGATCGCCATGACGAGAGCCATGATGGCCAGCCCGGGGGCAAGAACGAGGTGAGGGTGGGATCTCAGATGAGATCGGGATTCAGCAATCATACGGCCCCATTCAGCCGTGCCGGGCTCTACGCCAAGTCCAAGAAAGCTGAGGCCTGCGAAAGAGAGAATGGCCCATGACATGGAAAAGGCCGTGATGGTAAGAAGCGGCCCGGCGATATTGGGCAATAGATGGTGCCTGATGATCCGAAAGCGCCCGGCCCCCAGGCTTTCTGCTGCCTGGATGTAAGTCTTGGCCTTTTCCACCATCACCATGTTGCGCACCAGTCGGGCATATTCGGTCCAGTGCACCGAGATGAGCGCGACAATGACCGCCCACAAACCAAGCCCCAGAACGCCTGCAATGACCATGGTGATTGCAAGCGCCGGGAGCACTGACATGCCTTCGCACAGGCGCATGACGAACTTGTCCAGCAAGCCTCCCAGGTAGCCGGAAAGAGCACCGATGAGCGTTCCGATGCCGCCAGCAAACAGGACGACAAGCAAGGCGCTGCCAACAGTAATGCGGGCCCCATACAAAAGGCGTGAAAAGACGTCGCGTCCCATCTGATCAGTTCCGAGCCAATGACTGGGCGACGGACTGGCAAGTCTGTTCAGAATATCAATCGCTTGGGGATCATAAGGAGCGAAAAATGGAATCCCGATACACAGGAGAACAACAACAAGAAACGCCAGCCCCTTTAGAGATATTCGTCTCCCATGAGAGCGGGCACGCAATTGATTGTCCGGAGTTCTTCGGAGCATCTATATGGCTCCTCGCACTCTGGGATCAATCAGCGTGATCAGATAGTCGACCACCAGATTGATAACGACATATCCGGACGCGATCACAAGAAAGCACATCTGGATGAGCGGATAGTCTCTGTTGAACAGGGATTCAACCAGCAGACTGCCGATTCCGGGCCAGGCAAAAATGGTTTCGACCACAATCATGCCATCGAAAATCTTGGCAAACTGTAGCCCGGTCAGCGTCAGCGTTGATGGCAAGATGTTCGGCACCACGTGGCTCAAGAGAATGCGAAGCCGCCCCATTCCCTTGGCATTTGCTGTGCGGACATAATCCTGCGACAGCTCGTCGAGCAGGCGCGCGCGGACAAAGCGCGCAATGACACCGGTAACCGACGTTGCAATGACCAATGCAGGAAGAACCACGTGAGCCAGTGTGCCATGGCCGGAACTTGGCAAAAGATCGAGGAAAAGCGAGAAGAACAACGCCATCAAAAGCGCCAGCCAGAAATTGGGAATGGACATGCCCACCACACTCAAGGCGGTCAGGGCTCTGTCGATCCATCCACCCGTACGAGTGGCGCAGAAAAAGCCGATTGGAATGGCTAGTATCAAAGCAGTTGCCAGTGATGTGACACCAAGAAACAGCGAGCGGCTGATACGAAGGGCCATGTCGCTCGAAACAGCCTCGCCTGTAATGAACGATTGTCCAAGGTCACCACCCAGCGCATCTGTCAGCCAGTGCCAATATTGCAGTGGCATAGGATCATTAAAGCCATTGTCTTGCGCAAATTGCGCGACAGTGGCCGGGTCAGGCAGGGTTCCATCCATCTGGGCAAGGAGCAGTACCTCTGCGAAATCTCCAGGAAGCAGCCGCAGCAAGGCAAACCCGACGATAGAGATTACAAACAATAGGATCACAGCCTGGACGAGGCGCTGGAAAAGTTGGATCGCCATAAGAAATATCGGTTCTGGAGACAAATGATTGAATTATTCTTGAGTTTTATACTCATATTTAATTCACTTTGTCCAGATCCGCTTCTAACCTTCCGAAAGCCAGGTGAGGAACCTGTCCAGAAATACCGTTGTCGCAGGCATGAAATGACAGCCATGATGATAGAATGGATCAAGTGTGGTCACGATCAGGGTTCCGGGGGCGTAACTTGATACATCTTCAAACATCAGGCATTCGCCATTCTGCGTGGCGATCAAGCTTTGCTGGTTCTTGGTCAGAGGATCCAGTGTTCCGTGCAGATGCCAAGTCGCGGCCTCCTTGGTGACATGGGCCGACATGGGATGATTGGTGTCCACGATTCGCACACCAAGATCGGCCCCTTGCTCAAGCCACCACCAGAAATTCGTTTCCATCCCTGTGAAACTGATGTCTGGCAACCACCGATCCGGGAAGGTTTCCCCCATCACGACCAGCCTGCCTCCGGCTTTCATGTAACTTTGAAACTGCTCCGATAGCGGTGCGAGATGAAACGCGTTCGTTCTGCATGGAATGATGAGCGTTCCGAACTGTGTCAGATCGGTAAGAGGAACATCCCTGATATAGATGACCTCATCGAAGAAGCGTGCAAACGGCTCACACCGCAAGGATTGATGGTGATAAGAGAATCCACCATCAATCGCTGCGATGGATTTCTTCTGGGGGGCTTGCTCGATAGTCATCATCGAAAAATCCTTCTCAAAGGGCCAGTCACACAGCTACGATCGTATCTTTCAGGCTTGAGCTTTCGCTCAGCCAGTCGAAGAAGCGTTGAACGTAAGACAGATTTTCCGGAGAACCGATCATCAGAAACCCCCAGATATCATTACCGGCATGAACGAAAATGCGCCCACCACTCTCGCGCTCGACAATCCAGTCAAGCGGCCAATGGTCCGCACCGATGCTGTTGATGACAAAGGCTCCCTCAGGAGGTGGATTCATCCCGCGGCCATAAAAACCAGATACGCCTTTTCTGAATGACAACAGCTCACCGGTGATGCCATCAAACGCAGGATGGTCCGCTTCGCGATGAACGATAAGATCGTTTCTTCCGCGCTTTGGCAGCGGCTGAAAGCGGGTGAGTTCTGGCAGGAAAGGCTGCGCCACATGGCCGTTGAACAGGACCGTCCCACCGCATGCCAGATAGCTTTCGAACTTGTCCTTCAACTCCATCAGATGAATCTGATCTGCATGGATAGTCAGAATGACCGCGTCATAGACAGCCCAGTTCAGACGATCGATCTCATATTGTTGCAGACCATCGACCCGATGACGATCCAGGCGGGGCGGAAGGGCAGCCAATCCCACAGCAGTATTGTCGACGAACAGAAAACGTCCTTGTGATTTTGCCATTGGCTCTCTTTCGCAAGTGCGTTGAAATGCATCATTTTATCTTGAGTTCTTTACTCATATTATTTATCGATATTCTTGTATAAAAAACTCAAATTTTGTCAACAGCGATATGGGAAAACACTCAAAATGAAAAATCCGTACGGCATTGGAGAACGTCACGCACCGACCGTGGATCTGAGAGAAGGCGATTGCCCTCTTTCTTTTACGCGGGAGGATTTTATTCGCTATGCCGGACCGGATCAGATCATCGCCACGGCTCTTATGTTTCAGATGCTCAAAAAGGCTTCTGCGGAATTGGCCAATGATGGTTTGATCGAAAGAAACGCACTTAAGGTGCAAGTTGGTTTCCCCGGCCCCGGAGTCACAGATATCATTGAGCTTGTTCTTCGCGGCAGCACACGCAATGCCGACAATATAACGATAAAAACGGAAGGGCTCCCCGAACAGGCTCCAGAAGCTCTGATCGGGCGCTTCTACTATGAATTCGAGTATGAAGGAAAACGGATTGCCCTATGGCCGGTGGATGGCTATTTCACAGAAGAATTTCGCAATATGGTGCGAGGGTTCCAGCCGCGCAAAGGTGATGACGCTGAACAAAGCGCCTATCAATCTTTCAAACAGGACTTGATTTCGAGGCTTATGGCTACGGCACCTGACGATCTATTCAATCTGAAAATCCTTAGCCAATGAAGCTGTATGATATTTTGAAGTCGATGGAGCCGCTAAAATTGTCTGTTCGGCCTTAAGTGGAGAGACAAAGGAATAGCAGAACGCGGCTATTTGCTTTTCGGGCTCTTGGTGGAGTCTCGCACCACCAGTTCCGTTGGCAACGTTATCTGGTTGAACGGCGCATCCAGCCCGGCGATCATGGCCATCAACATGTTGACCGCCGAACGCCCCATTTGCTGCAGAGGCTGGTGCACGGTCGTCAGGGCCGGATGCATCTGTTCGGAAAGGGTAATATCGTCAAAGCCGACAAGGGAAATGTCGTCAGGCACGGAGAGACCGGCTTCGCGAATGGCGGACATGGCCCCAAGGGCGCTGACGTCGTTGGACGCGAAAATCGCTGTAGGCCACTCTTTGAGCGCCAGCAGCTGCTTGGCTGCATCATAGCCACCCAGCTGCATATAGTCCCCCTCACATATCAGGGTGGGGTCCGCATCCAGATTATACTGGGCGACCATATCCTGATAGGCCCTTAATCGACTGCGTGCGGAAAGAAGCTTGAGATTACCCGTGATAAAGCCGATGCGCTTGTGGCCCAACTCGATCAAATGGGTCATCGCCTGCCGACCACCCTGATAGCCATCGGTAATCACTGCAGGGAAGGTGGGTTCGTCAAAAACGGTTTCCACCGTAACCACCGGCAAAGAGGCTTCGCGCAGCTTTTCCAGATAATCGGCTTCATAGGGCAGCAGCACAATGATGCCGTCTGCGACCTGTTGCAACAGGTTGACCACGCTGGAAGGCGGCTGAGTGTCATTGTCCGGCAGGGAATAGACGAGCATCTCATAGCCCGCCCCCCGAATGGTGGTACCGATGCCCATAACCATCTCGCCGGTGAAAGAGGTGTGCAGCTGTGCCACGACGCCGATGATATGCGTGCGACCGTTGGAAAGCTTCTGCGCCAGTGGGTTGGCCACATAGCCCATTTCACTGGCAATGCGCTGGATATCTTCGCGCGTTTTGTCAGAAACTCCAGGCTTGTCATTCAGCGCACGGGACGCAGTCATGCGTGAGACGCCAGCAACTTTTGCAACATCGGCGAGGGTGGGTTTTGGCATCTTATCTCGTAACCGTCTAGTTCAGCCTGAATTGGTCAATTGATCACGATGTAACGCTATCGTGTAACGCACCTATCTTGCCCGATAGGTAATTTCATTTTTATTCCGCTTGCCAATCTATAGCCTGCAGATAAATCAGTCTTCGACTTTTGTATAGTTTTTTGTAGTCTAAGCCTTTATTTCCTGACTTTAACGGCAGAAAACAGCCTTTGTTGTTGCTCAGTTTGACCTTCATACAGGCTTTTGCGCTCTTTTCAAGTTTATTGACACACACTAACGTTACCGGTAACGTATCATTTGTAAGATTGAAGGATCAAGCCTCTGATCTGATCAACTCTTGAAATATGGGAGGAAAGGATGCAGCTAAAACTTTCAGGGCGCATCGCCGGTCTTCTGTGCGGTGTCGCCATGACAGGTCTTCTGCCAATGAGCGCATCGGCTGACGACACAAAAATCATCACATCATGGGATTTGCAAACACAGGAACGTACGGTTGCCACGATCCGCGACGCAGCAGACCGTTTCGAAGCTGCCAATCCCGGCTTCAAGGTCGAAGATGTGCACATCGCAAACGATGCCTATAAAACCAAATTGAAAATTGCGTTCGGTGCAAACGAAGCCCCTTGTGTCTTCACCAGCTGGGGTGGAGGCCCTCTGCGCGAATATATCAAGGCAGGCAACGTGACCAATCTGACGCCCTATCTGCAAAAGAACAAGGAATTCGCCGACCGGTTCCTGCCAGCCAGTTTCTCGCCAGCCAAATATGATGGCGATGTCTATGGCCTGCCTGTGATGGGCACCTCTGTAGCAGTGATCATCTACAACAAGGCCATCTTCGAGAAATTCGACATCAAGCCGCCAAAGACCTGGGCGGAGCTGATGGATGTGGTCGAAACCCTCAACGAGCACAAGATCGCGCCGTTTGCGCTGGCCAACAAGGCCAAGTGGCCCGGCTCCATGTTCTTCGTCTATCTGGCAGATCGCATCGGCGGTCCAGAAGTGTTCCAGAAAGCAGCAGACCGTGAGCCGGGTGGCTCCTTTGAAGATCCGACCTTCATCAAGGCCGGCAAGTTGCTTCAGGATTTGGTCAAGGCTGGCGGCTTTGCCCGAGGCTATAACGGGCTCGATTATGACATTGGCGGCTCGCGTCGTCTGCTCTATTCCGGCCGTGCGGCCATGGAACTGATGGGCAGCTGGGAATTCGGCTCAATCGAGAATGAAAATCCCGACTTTGCCAAGAATGTCGGCTTCTTTACCTTCCCGGCAGTGGAAGGGGGCAAGGGCGACCCGAACAATGCCATCGGCACCATGGGAGACAATTATATCTCCATCAACTCCGCGTGCCCTTATCAGGACAAAGCCTTTGAGCTGCTGATGTATTCAACCGATGACACGGCCGCCAAACTGAAGATGGAAGACAACAAGATCTTGCCCGTCAAGGACGCCAAGGTTGAAGATCCTTACCTTGCTGACGTGATGGATGCCGTTGCCAAGGCTCCGAGTATCCAGCTCTGGTATGATCAGGAGCTGGCGCCATCGCTGGCCGAAGTCCACAAGGATACCACACAGCAACTGCTGGGGCTCTCCATCACGCCGGAAGAAGCTGCCGCCAAGATGGAAGCCGCTGCCAAGGAGCTTGCGGGCAAATAATCTCTCTTGAGAGACAATCCGTCGACATTGTGATCGATCTTTCCGGCCGCTGCCTTTCAGGGGCAACGGTCGGGTGCGGCCAAATGAAGGGATACTCCTCATGTCTGGTGGATCTCAACAATCCATGACACTTCGTTCAAGACAATCCTACCGGCGAGCGCAAAAGCTGGCCCCGTTTGTCTTCCTCGCTCCGGCAATCATCCTGTTGTCGGTCTTCCTCCTCTATCCGTTGATCTACAGTTTCCAGCTGTCGTTCCTGGATTGGAACGGGCTGGGCAATGGTGCCCGCTTCAACGGGCTGGATAATTGGGAGCGGCTGCTCTCCGATGCCATATTCTGGCAATCGGCGCTGAACAACATCTATCTGGCTGTCTTCTCGGTGCTGATCCAGCTGCCCATCGCGGTGGTGCTGGCTGTGGTGCTGGATGAAGCGGCCAAGGGATCGCGGATACTCAAGATCCTCTATTTCATCCCGTTGCTCATGTCGAGCGTGGCGCTGGGGGTGCTGTTCAAGAACATCTTTGACCCCAACTTTGGCCCCATCAACGCCATTCTCTCAGAACTGGGTCTTTATGACTGGACACAAGACTGGCTGGGCGATCCTGATCTGGCGTTGGGCTCGGTCATTGCCGTTGTTTGCTGGCAGAATGTGCCATTCTACATGGTGCTGTTCCTCGCTGCCCTTTCTTCCTTCCCCCGGGAGATTGTGGAAGCGGCCAATCTGGATGGCGCCAGCCAGTCGACCATCTTCTGGCGATTGAAGTTGCCCCATCTGCAAGGCACGTTCCGCACGGCGGTGCTGCTCGCGGTCATTGGGTCCATGCGTTATTTCGACCTTGTCTATGTGATGACGGACGGCGGGCCCGAGCATTCCTCGGAAATGATGGCGACCTACATGTACCACACCGTCTTCAACTCCTTTGAAATGGGCTATGGCAGCACCATTGCCTCGGCGATGTTCATCATCATCACCGTGATTGCCGCTATCTCCATGCGTCTTTCCAAACGCTTTGAAACGGAGGTCTGAGCGATGCAAAAGAAACCGTTCAAAATCTCGAAAATCGCCTTTCCCGTGCTTGGCCTGTTCTGGCTTCTGGTCACCACGTTGCCCTTCATCTTCGTGGCTTTCACCAGCTTCAAGAGCCTGCAGGAGACCTACACCAATGCGGTCTGGATGCCGCCAGAGCATTGGAATTTTGACAATTACATCCAGTTGCTCAATGGATCCTTCCTGACCTATCTGCGCAACTCGATCTTTGTGATTTCCGTCTCTGTCATTCTTATTGTGCTTGTCAGCTCCATGGCGGCCTATGCGCTGGCGCGGCTCAAATTCCGCTTCAACAATCTGCTGTTCGGCCTCATCGTGGCAGGCATGATCGTGCCGCTGCATGTCACGCTCGTGCCCATCTATCTGATGATCAAGAATATGGGCCTGTATGACACCATGTTCGCCCTCATCGGCCCCTATGTCGCCTGTAGCCTGCCGATTTCGGTGTTCATTCTCACCGAGTTCATGCGGCAGGTGCCCAAAGAGCTTGAGGAAGCCGCCTTTCTGGATGGCTGTGGCCCGTTCAAGATTTTCTTCAAGATCTTCTTCCCGCTGTCGGGGCCGGGCATCTCCACTGTGGCCATCTATAACGGCATCATGCTGTGGAACGAGTTTGTCTTTGCCTATGTGCTGACCAGCTCGCCTGGCACGCGCACCCTGCCGCTCGCCGTTTGGGATTTCCAGGGGCAATATGCCGCCGATATCCCGGCGATCCTTGCCGTGGTCACGCTCAGCACCCTGCCATTGATCATCGTCTATGCCATCGGTCAGGAAAAGATCGTCAACGGCATGATGGCCGGATCTTTGAAGGGATAGGCCATGACAGAGCATCGACCCAACCAATTGAACCAAGCCTTTTTCCCTCGCCGCTCGATGCATCCCCTTGATGGGCAGGCGCCGCGGCAGACCAAAGACATCTCTGCAAAGAGGATCCATCAGTCATGACAAGCATTTCCCTAGACAATGCAGCCAAACGATTTGGCCGGGTGACCGTGCTGAATGACATCAATCTGGACATCGAGGATGGCAAATTCTGCGTCTTCCTTGGCCCTTCCGGCTGTGGCAAATCCACCCTTTTGCGCATGATCGCCGGCATCGAGTCTCTCTCCGATGGCGAGCTGAAGATCGGTGGCCAGCGCATGAACGAGGCCTTGCCCGCCGAGCGCCGTGTGGCAATGGTGTTCCAGAATTATGCGCTTTACCCCCATATGAGCGTGTTCGAGAATATGGCGTTCGGCCTCAAGCAGGCCAAGACACCAAAGGATGAAATCACCAATCGGGTCAATGAGGCAGCCCGCATCCTGCAAATTGAAAATCTGCTCGAGCGCAAGCCCAAGGAGCTGTCCGGGGGGCAGCGCCAGCGCGTAGCCATTGGTCGGGCCATCGTGCGTCAGCCTGCGGTATTCCTGTTCGATGAGCCTCTATCCAACCTCGATGCCGCCCTGCGAGTGCATATGCGCACCGAGATTGCCAATCTGCATCGCAAATTTCCCGAAGCCAGCATGATCTATGTGACCCACGACCAGACCGAAGCGATGGCGCTGGCCGACAAGATCGTGTTGCTGCGTGCAGGGGACGATGTGATCAAGAAGGGCTCCATTGCCCAAATCGGCTCGCCGCTCGAGCTGTATCACCGGCCGCAAAATCTTTTTGTGGCAGGGTTTCTCGGCTCCCCTTCCATGAATTTTCTACCAGTCACTCTTACGGGCGCGTCCAGCGAAGGGGCAACGGTCAAGCTGGAAAGTGGCGAAGAGCTGTTTGTGCCTGTATCCGCCAGCCATCTGGCTGCGGGTACATCCCTGACGCTTGGCATCCGCCCCGAGCATATGCTGCCCGTTGGTGAGGATGTGAGCGAGCAGGTCTTTTCCCGACCTCTCAATGCGGTCGAGAATTTTGGCGAATATAGCTTCCTCTATCTCTCAAGCAATGCCGAGCAGCCAATGATTGCCAAGGTCTCCGATGAAGCCGTGGTGAATGTGCGCGGTGCCATTCGCTTCCATGTGCGTCCAGAGCTTTGCCATCTGTTCGACGGGGGAGGCGAAGCGCTGACCCATCTCAACCCCGCCCCCAAATCTCTCAGCTTCGACGCTCTTTCGCTGTGATGCGTGCTTTCAAGGACTGAAAATAATGACTGACATATTCAAAGACGCAACCCAAAGCCCAGAAGCGCGTGCGGATGATCTGCTATCCCGTATGACGCTGGACGAGAAAATCGGGCAGATGCACGCCGTTTGGCTGTTTCTCAACGAGAATGGCGAACATAATGTGCGTAGTGACCAGTTTACCGGCGAAAGCGATGCTGACACCCTGCGGCAGATGCTGGGGCGGGGGCTGGGCCAGATCACCCGGCCACTTGGCACCCGCAGCATAGACCCGGCAGAAGGCGTCCGGGCGCTCAACGCATTGCAAAAATTCATGCTAGAGGAAACCCGCCTCGGCATTCCGGTAATGTCGCATGAAGAATGCCTCTCGGGGCTGATGATCAAGGGTGCGACCCTGTTTCCCTCGGCGCTTGGCTATGGCGCGACATGGAATCCGGAACTCATCGAAGAAGTTGGCAAGATGATCGGCGAGGAAGCCCGGGCCGTGGGCTGCCATCAGGGCTTGGCACCGGTGCTGGATGTGGCCCGCGATGCCCGCTGGGGTCGTACGGAAGAAACTTTCGGCGAAGACCCCTATCTCTGCGGGCTCATGGCGACCCATTATGTGAAAGGCCTGCAAGGCGAGAAGCGCGATTTGCTGGCCACTCTGAAGCATTATGCAGGCCATTCGGCCAGTGAGGGCGGCCGGAACCATGCTCCGGTGCATATGGGCTGGCGCGAACTCAACGACATGTTCCTGCTGCCATTTGAAATGGCCGTGAAACTGGCCAATGCAGGCTCGGTCATGCCCGCCTATCATGACATCGACAATGAGCCGGTGCATGCCTCCCGTCATTTGCTGACCAAGGTGCTGCGCGAGGATTGGGGCTTTGATGGCCTGATTGTGGCCGACTATGTGGGCGTTTCGCTGCTGTATCAGCATCATGGCGTCGCAAGCGATGAAGCAGAAGCTGCAGCCTTGTCCTTCAATGCCGGTCTGGACATCGAACTGCCGGGGGATGACTGCGCCAAAGATCTGGAAGATGCCGTCAAACGCGGTCTCATCACCGAGGATACCATCAACGAAATTGTGAAACGGATTCTCGTTGAGAAGTTCCGCATCGGCTTGTTTGAGAAACCCTATGCAGATGACAGCGCGGTTACGCTGCAAAGCGAAAAGGCCGTGGATGTCGCCCGTGAAGTGGCCGAACAGTCGGTCGTCATCGTGTCCAATGATGGCATCCTGCCGCTCAGCGGTCAGAAGAAAATTGCCGTCATCGGCCCGACGGCGGACGATCCATTGGCGTTGCTGGGGGATTATAGCTTCCCGGTTCACCTCATCCATAATGACGAGGAAGAGGAAATCGGCAATGTCATCACCCCGCTTGCCGGGCTTAAGGATCTCATCGGTGACAAGGTGGAAATCACCTACGCGCGCGGCTGCAACATCCTTGATGAACGCAAGGCCGGAGCGCCGGTCTTCCCCGGTGATGTGGACGACAGTACCAGTCTGGAACAGGCATCAAGCCTGTCAACGCGGCTGGACATGATCCCAGATGCGGTAGCGGCCGCTGAGGATGCCGATGTGGCCATCGTCTGCGTGGGCGACCTGTCCGGTATCTTCCAGACCGGCACCGTGGGCGAAGGCTCCGATGTCGACACCCTCAGGCTGCCCGCCGTGCAGCAAGAGCTGCTGGATGCGGTGGTTGCCACAGGCAAGCCGGTCATTGTGGTGCTGTCCTCCGGTCGCCCTTACAATCTGGGTGGTCTTGAAGAGAAACTTGCAGCGCAGGTCATGACCTTCTTCTCCGGACAACAGGGGGGCGCAGCTCTTGCCAATGTCCTCACCGGAGCGGTGGAACCATCCGGACGTCTGACCCTGTCCATTCCGAAGAGTGCAGGGGCTGCGCCTTACTTTTATAACCACAATTTCAAAAGTTCAGGCACACCGATCGCGCGCCACTTCGGCTCGGCTTATCCCTTCGGGCATGGCTTGAGCTATACCGACTTCGCATTCTCGGATCTTTCTCTCGCTGAGGATGAGGTGGATTGCGAAAGCGGTGAAATCCGCCTGAGTTTCACCATTACCAATACGGGGCAACGGGCTGGCATCGCGGTGCCTCAGCTTTATGTGCGAGATGAGCTGGCCAGTGTCGTTCGTCCCGTCAAGGAGCTGAAGGCTTTCACGCGCATCGCGCTGGAAGCCGGTCAGACGGGTAAGGTAACCTTTGTGGTGCCAACCGACATGCTCTGCTTTACCGGTCCGCAAGGGCATAGGATCGTCGAGCCGGGACAGTTTGAACTGATGGTGGGCGCCTCCAGCGGTGATATGCGCCTCAAGACAAAGGTAGCCCTGACAGGTTCACTCCATACCCTTGCGCGTGATTGGCGCATGGTCAGCAAAGCCGAGATCAGCTAGGGCCTCGCGAACCAGATGCAGGCGGGTATTCTCCGCACCTTGTCTAATCTGACAAATAAAACCCTCATGGTCTCAAGGCTGTGAGGGCTTTCTGATTCTGAAGGGGCTTGACCTTTCGCGCAGTCACAAACGGAGGAAAATCAATAAAAAAGGCTCCTCTGTCGCCAGAGGAGCCCTTGTAAATTAGACTTCCCGTCCGTCCGTGCTGATGACAAACAAGGAAATCACAGCCTCAACACAAAAATAGGTTATAAAATACCACTTATATACACTTTAATCCAAAGTGGTTCAATTCGAACGGATGACCTAAGTGGAAACCATTAGTCGCCTTCCATCAACTTCCCTTTTTAGCTCTGACTGAGCATTCCCGTGCCAACAAAGCAGTTGACCCAATGCTTCGATTCAAAAATATGTGGAAATAAAATTGTATAAATTGAATCTACAACCTGTAGCTTTATTTTTGTAGTCACTTCATGTGATGCTTGTGCGTCTACTCGTGGACTTGGCACTTGGGTCACCTCTGACTGATTGCTTGCTATGCATAGTTGAAACAAATTTGAAAGCGGAGTTTTTGATGGCTAAATTTGATACTATTTTTTGGACAGAACTTGGACGGGTCGCATTTGATTTTTCGGATGATTTTGTCTCGGACCCCACGAGTTACAGCGTTCAAAGATATGAAAATTACTCCTATAACGGAGTGACCTACGAAGATTTTGCGATAATTTATGAAACTTGGGATCTAGGGGATTGGGGCCTTGAGGAAGACTACACCTATGTTGGTGGTAAAGATCTGGTAATCCAAGAGAACGAACTTGTTGGCGGTATTGTACAGACAACAGTTTACAGCTCTAATGAAGAAGATTTTACAACCTTTGAAGAATGGCAAAATTGGTCGGGCTTCACACTCGATCTCGCCGATGTCTATAAGGCAGCTGAAACCGCTAGCACCAAAGATGATTTCGCCCTGTGGCAGAGAATTCTGAGTGGCAATGATGTCATTGAGGCAGGAAGTTATCATAGCCCCATTTCTGACTCAGAAAGCATTGAATGGGATAATGGCTCAATCATTTACAGCTATGCAGGCAATGACGTCATAACGACCTATAACGGGGTCGACAGGCTCTATGGTGGCCTTGGAAACGATACCATCAAAGCTGGCAACAATGGTGATTTCCTTTACGGCGGCGCAGGATCTGACAAACTCTTTGGACAGGCTGGATCTGACAAACTCTTCGGCGGTCTTGGCGCAGACACGCTAAACGGCGGTGCTGGCAATGACCGTCTGTTCGGCAACCAGCATGGAGACACGCTGATCGGAGGTCTTGGTAATGATTTGCTCGATGGCGGTCTTGGTGCCGACACCATGACTGGCAACCGGGGCAACGACACCTATATCGTTGACAATGTGGGAGACAAGGTCAACGAGGCCGCAGGCCAGGGCGTTGACCTGGTTAAAAGCTCGGTAAGCTTCTCCTTAAAGGCCCACAGTCAGAATGTCGAAGCCCTGACCCTTTTGGGCAATCAGGCCATTGACGGTACGGGCAACGGCTTGGGCAATGCCATCACCGGCAACATGAAAGACAATGTGCTGAGCGGTCTGTTCGGCAATGATACGCTGACAGGGCGCGGTGGCAACGACACGCTGAATGGTGGCTTCGGCAATGACATTCTTAATGGCGGGTTCGGAGACGATATCCTCAATGGTGGCAAGGGCAATGACAAGCTCTATGCGTCCAACGGCAACGACAAGCTGAACGGCCACGAAGGCGCAGACAATCTCAATGGCGGCCTCGGAAACGACACCCTGAATGGTGGGGGTGGCAACGATATCCTCAATGGTCATGGCGGTAACGACATTCTCATTGGCGCCCTCGGTTGGGACAAGCTTTTTGGTGGCGCTGGAGCGGACAGCTTCACGGGAGGTCTCGGAGCCGACACCATGTTTGCAGGCATTGACAATGCCGTTGATCGCTTCTTTTTCAACACAGTCAACGACAGCAAAGCAGGCGCGGCACATGACAAGATCGCCCAGTTCGATAGCGGCGAAGATGTGCTTGATCTCTCCGGGATTGATGCCAACAGCACAGCCAATGGCAATCAGTCCTTTTCCTTTGCGGGCACCTCAGCAGCAGCGCATTCTGTATGGCTGGAAACGAACGGATCCGATCTGCTCGTCTTTGCCGATGTGAATGGCGATGCGGTGGCTGATTTCCAGATCCAGCTGGTCAACACCTCCTCGCTGGTGGAAGGCGATTTCGTGCTTTAGATAGCGTTTGGCCATATGTGCCATGTGCCTATTGATATAGAAAAAGGCAGGATATCTTCCCGATATCCTGCCTTTTCAGTTTCAAACTTGTGCAAAGGATCGCTGTTTACAGCACCTCTTGCAGGAAGTGTTTGAGGCGTTCGTTCTTCGGATTGTCGAAGATCTGCTGCGGGGCACCGGCCTCGATGATGCGGCCTTCATCCATGAAGACCACCTGATCGGCAACCTTGCGGGCAAAGCCCATTTCGTGGGTGACCACGACCATGGTCATGCCGCGCTTGCCAAGGTCGGTCATCAGTTCAAGAACACCCTTGACCAATTCGGGGTCGAGTGCACTGGTGACTTCGTCAAACAGGATGACTTCCGGTTCCATGGCCAATGTACGGGCAATGGCCACGCGCTGCTGCTGCCCACCAGACAAGTTGGCCGGACGATGGTTCATGCGCGAAGCAAGGCCTACGTCTGTGAGACGTTCCTCAGCCAGTTTGCGGGCTTCAGACGTCGGCATTTTCTTGACCTTGTTAAGAGCGAGGCTGACATTCTGCAAGGCAGTATGGTCCGGGAACAGGTTGAACTGCTGGAACACCATGCCAATGCGGCGTCTGAGGGTCTCCGGCTGCATGGTCAGCACGTCGCTGCCATCCAGTGTCACCGCTCCCGCCTTTGGCTCAACCAATCGGTTGAGGCCACGCAAGAGGGTTGATTTGCCCGAGCCCGAGGGGCCGATCACGCAGGTAACCGATCCGGCGGGCACTTCCAGAGACACATTCTTGAGCACCTCGACATCGCCATAGGCCATCGTCAGGTTGTCGATCTTCAGACTGCCGCCCTTGAAGGTCGGCCGCGTGTCAGCGTTCTTGACGGCGGCCTGCTCGGAGACCTCTTCAAGCCCGGAAACCGGAGCCTGCTTGACGATGCGACCCGTGCGCAAGCGGTCATCGATATAGTTGACCAGATGGGTCAGGGGAACCGTGATGATCAGATAGAAGATACCGGCCAGTAGCAGAGGTGAGAGGTTGCCCGTGACCACGGCCTGATCCTGCCCGACGCGAAACAGATCGCGCTGATAGGTGAGTAGGCCGAGGAAATAGACAAGGCTCGAATCCTTGACGTTGCCGATGAACTGGTTGACCAGCGCAGGCAGAATGCGTCGGATACCCTGCGGCACAACGATCAGGCGCATGCCCTGGCCATAGCTCATGGAAAGAGCTCGACAGGCTTCCATCTGCCCTTTGTCAACGCTCTGGATACCGGAGCGGAAAATCTCACCGATATAGGCGCCAGCAATCAGGCTGAGGGCGGCAATGCCCAGAGGGAAAGGGGAGGGGCCGAAAAGCTCACGACCAATACGGGCAAAGCCCTGACCGATCAGCAAGATGGTGACAGTTGCGGGCAGGCCGCGGAAAATATCAGTATAGATGCGCGCTGGCAGTTTCAGCCAGGGCGAGCGGGAAATGCCCATGACAGCCAGCACGATGCCGATCAAGACACCGAAAAAGGTTGAAAATGCAGCAAGAATTAGAGTGTTCTTGAGCCCGATGTAAAACATGCTGGGCAGAACGGAGGCCATAGCATCAAAATCCAGAAAACTACGCCGTAAGGTTTCTAACCATTCCATTTATAAAGTTGTCCCGTTAATTACCGTTGGCGAGAAAGCCCCAAAATACGAAAAAGGTGCCGCATTAAATCATGGAGAGGAGGCTATTCCTGGCTGGACCACGTCTTGAATATGAGAGGTGATTTCTGCCGGTCTCGAGGGCGGACTGTGCCGCCCCCGGTCTTTGCGGTAAGCTGGTTTTGCTTAATGTGCGAACATTACTCTTTTGGCAGATACTGTTCAGGCATCGGGCTGCCCGGGAACCATTTGGTATGCAGTTCTTTCCAGGTGCCATCCTGCATGGCTTCGTGGATTTTCTCGTTCAGTGCTTTAAGCAGTTTCGGATTGTCTTTGCGGACAACAAAACCGGCAGGCGCATCGAAGGAAGCAAAATTCTGCTGGACTTTCAGGTTCGGGAAATTCTCACCAAACTGTTTGGCTGCTTCAAAATCAAGGAAGTGCGCATCAATCATGCCATTATTCATGGCCGCAACGGCACTGTTGTTATCCGGGAAACGGACCAGCTGTGCTTCAGGGAAATGCTTCTGGGCATAGTCGTCCTGCAGCGTGCCTTGAACGATACCAAGGCGCTTGTCTTTGAGGCTCTCAATGGTGGTGAGCGAGGAATCTGCACTCAGAACCGAGAGGAAGCCTGCCAGATAGCCATCGGTGAAGTTGGCAACTTCCTTGCGTTTTGCCGTGGTGCCGATAGCGCCGACAGCCACATCAAACCGGCCGTTGGCAACAGAGGGAATAAGGGCGGCGAAATCCTGGCCGACAAAGGTGACCTGGTCTTTTTCAAAACCAAGGCGGCTAGCGATATTCTGGAAGAATTCTACGTCAAAACCGGAGAAGGTTCCTTCTGCGGTGACAAAGGCATATGGCTTGGCATCGGACATGGTACCAACCATGATGGAATTCGGGTCGAGCAGATCATACGGATTATCATCTGCAGCATTGGCGGGGACTGCAATAAAGGATACAAAGAGTCCTGACATCAGCGCCATGCAGGAACGGCGGGTGAGTTTGCCGAGTGTTGTGGTGAGCTTCATGCTGTTCTCCATCGGGTCTTTGCCGGTGTCCGAATGAACGAACGAATTTTTTGGCAAAGCCGAATTTTGTTTCGGGTTTGGCTTTTATTAGGCCGATCCTTATTGGTGAGACCGGTCTCAATCAAAGACTATGATGATCTTGACTGCACGTCAACTCATCTGTAGGCATTTAAACTATGGAAAAAAAGAATCTGCATTTTTCATCTGTGACTGTGGCCGATGTTGCCCGGCACGCGAACGTTTCAAAGTCAACCGCAGCGCGTGTGCTCGGGGGCTATGGCGTAACGAGCGAAAAAGTGCGCGAACGCGTGCAGGCTTCAGCTAAAGCTCTGAAATATCGGCCGAATGAGCTGGCCCGCTCGATGACGACCGGGAAGTCGAAAACGATCGGCGTCGTTGTTGGGGATATTGAGAACTCATTCTTTGGCATCGCTGTGCGCGGCATCACCGATGTGGCAAATGCCCACGGGTTCAATGTGATTCTGGCCAATTCCGACGAAAATTTTGATGTGGAACGTGAAGCTGTGAATGTTCTGGTGGGAAAACAGGTCGACGGCTTGATCGTTACACCCGCCAGTCGCTATGAGATCGGCCATCTGGAAAATCTCAAATCGGAGAATTGCAAGGTCGTGCTTTTCGACCGCGAAATTCCCAGCCTCGATATAGATACGGTGGTCAGCGATGACCAGGAAGCTGCCGCTGCCGTAACCAAACAGTTTCTGGACGCAGGGCATAGCCGTATGGCTTTCGTGACTGCGACCGAGGAAAAAGACACCGATGCAGACGGTGCCTTGCATATTCCCACCTCATCGGTCGGGCGTCGTATCGACGGCTTCCTTTTAGCCTGCGCCGAAGCAGGAATCGCCAAAGAGGATAGCCTGATTGTGCTCAATTCCGATCCCGAAGCAGGGCTCGGGGTGTCAATCAGCAAAATGCTGGATCAGCCAAACCGGCCAACGGCTATTCTGGCCTCTGATAGTCATGTTGCTCTCGAGATCTTCAAACAGGCTCAGGAGCGCAATATCGAGATGCCGAAGCAATTATCTCTCGTGTCTTTCCATAATGCAGATTGGACCGAAGTGACGCGCCCTGCCATCACGGTCGTGGATCAGCCGGTTGCCCAAATGGGGCGTTGGAGCGCCGAGCAACTGATCAAGCGGATCGAAGGGTGCGCCGAACCCACCTTGCGTCAGGTCATGAAGATGAAGGTCATCAATCGCCAGTCGGTTGTGCCGCCTGCCTGAGGGAAGAAAAGAGGGCGGCCCGGCATGTGCGGCTTTAACACCACATGCAGGGGATAGCATGCCTTTACGGGAGAAAATGCCGGACCGATGAGTGACCCCGCCCTTTGAGACGGGGTGTTTTTTCAAGAAACCTTGTAGGGATAGCCGAAGGCGCCGAAGCGGGTGCATGTGTCAGCTGCAAAGCTGGCCGCGTCATCCAGTGATTGCTCAACGCTATGCCCCACCAGAATACCGCTGATATAGGCGGCGATGAAGGAATCGCCTGCGCCAAGGGTGTCGGTGACTTCAACCGGCTTGATGCCCTGACGATAGCGTTTGCCATCCACGCTCCAGAAGGCGCCATCCGAACCACGGGTCACACCAACGGTCGATACGCCCAATCCTGAGACGGTGTCGATGAGATCATCAATGCCCTTGTCATCCAGCTCCGAGCCGGAAAAGAAGGCCATGGTGATATATGGGGCAACACTCTTCACATACTCGATGTCGTGAAAAGAGGAAAAGTCGAAGGAGACGGTGCTCGCTCTTTCGCGGATCTTGGGTAGTTCATTTTCCAGATAACTGAAAACCGAGGTATGGACACAGCCATACTCTTCGACAGCCGCAAGGTCTTCCTCTTCCATGCGCAGCGCCAACCGACGCTGGATGCCGCCCTTGTTAGAGCCCAGAAACACCCGGTCGCCCTTGTCATCAAGATGAACAACCGCCCTGCCATTTTCGCCGCAAGCCTTGCGCAGGCGCTCGATCCAGATGTCTTCAGCGGCAAGGCTCTTGGCGACATGCTCGCCTTCCACATCATTGCCGACAAGCCCGATATATCCAGCTTTCTGGAGGCCAAACCGTTTGGCCAGCACAGCAACATTAAGAGCATTCCCACCGGGAAAGAATTCATTACGGTCTTTATAGAAGTCGACGACATTGTCGCCGATGCCCAGAAGGGATGCTTTATTTTCTGAGAGTGTCATTGAAGGGCTTTCAAATTCGGTCTTGTCTTTAGAATTGCTTGCTTTGGGCAAGAAAGTAAAGAACGGGCAGGAGACCAGAGGGCAAAGCCCCCCGCCCGAAGGGAATCAATATTCCATACGCCACATATAGCGACGGACGGTGAGCGGGTGACCACGGCTGTCGCTGAGTTCAACGGCATAAACGCGCAGAACCAAATTGAACATGATCGGCGTCAGATATTCGGCAGCGTCTCCAGCGATGGCTTCAAGGCCGAAATCTTCCGCGTCGAGAACCGTCAGGCGCTTGGAATATTTCTCAGCGAAAGCCAGTGCGCGTTCATCCATCTTGCGCGCATTGCCAAGGCCCTTGAGAATGATGATCGGCGTGTCGAAATCGGTGATTTCAAACGGGCCGTGGAAATATTCACCCGAATGGATGCAAGCCGAATGCACCCACTGCATTTCCTGTAGCAGGCAGATGGCGAAGGCATAGGCGGTGGAATGGTTGGAGCCCGAAGCCATGGTATAGATGACCGGTTCGCGCTTGTGGGATTCCCCAAACTCGGACGCCGCGGCGGCGTATTTTTCCTTCAGCTTTTCGCCCATCTCATGCAGCGCGGGCACAGCCTTGCTGACCAGCGCATATTTGCTGTTGCCTTCCAGCTTGTCGAGAATGCCAAAGACCAGCAGCAGCAGCATGACCGAATTGTGCTTGCTGGTTACTGCCAGCGGGTCCCATTCATAAAAGACGGTGTTTTCGGTTGCCTTATCCAGAGGAGAGTCTGCCAGATTGGTCAGCGAGATGGTCAGCGCGCCAGCCTTGCGGGCATATTCGGTGGCTGCGACGGTTTCAGGGGTGTTGCCTGAATGGGAGCAGGTGATGACCAAGGAGTCCTTGCCAAGGCGCACCGGAGCGCGGGACAGGAACTCGGCAGAGCTATAGCCATAAGAGGCGATGGATTTGGCCTCGCGGTCAACGACATACTGGCCTTCCTGCAAAAGAGCATAGGACCCGCCACATGCTACAAAATAGATTTCACGGATGGTGCCGCGCGCAGCAACCGCAGCGATCGCTTCTTCCAGACCGTAGTTCTTGACTTGATCGTTCATACCGAAATCCTTAGTGACATTATATGATGTCTTGTAACTAATCTGCTATTGAGACCGGTGTCAATATTACAAAACCGGCATTTATTGGCAAGATAAAAGAAAATTTCATTCACTTGTTAGGAGAGGCTCACGAGCGGATCGCGTTCGCGGGCTCTTCTGTCAGGCTCACTAAAGCAGGGCGCGTGCAAGAGGTGTAACGCTTGCCAATGGGAGATTTGGGCGTGCCAATTACGTTGTGAGCTTGCAGAAACGGTCGGAAGTCTCCTTGAATGGCGCTACTAGAAGGGTGGGGAGAACGCCAGATCTTCTTGTGGATCATTCGTCCAAATGAAGTGGAAACTGGCCATTGGTGATCGGGTGAGGGAGGCAGAGCTTTATTGGGTGCGCTCAGGATAGGAACCAATAGGAGACCCCTCTCGCTCCAACAACAAGCCAAAGCCCAGGGTGCCGACGCCGGATAATGCTAAGAGCAGGCCCAGAGGCCATGCGGTTCCGTCTGCGCACAAGCCCACCAATCCTGAGCCAAAAATGCCGCCGCCATATTGAATGGCGCCACACAGCGCAGAAATCGCCCCCGCATCATTGGTGCTGCTCTCAAGTGCCCCCGAAAGGGCGTTGGGCAGGATTAGTCCTGTGCAGGAGACAAACAGGAACATGGGCACAAAGAAACCGAGCGCACCGCCCAGATCAGACCACGCGCTGATCGCCAGCCACAGCCCGAACAGACAGGCGCCCACTGAACCGGCCCGTAAGCTTGTGAGGCGTCCGATGCGCATCACAAGGCGCGAATTGATGAGGTTGCCAATCGTGATGCCAACAACGCAGGTGGTAAAGATCAGACCATAGAAGCTGGGAGGAAGCTGGTGATAGTCGATAAAGACAAAAGGCGACCCGGCCACATAGGCAAACATGCCAAAATAGTAGAACCCGCAAACCAATGCATGGCTCATGACAGCTCGGCTTTTGAGAAGGCGTCCATAATCAAGCATGGCTGCACCGAGCTCTGAGAGAGCGGCCCCCTTGCTTGAGGCTCCCTCCCGTCGGCTTGGCAAGGTTTCCGGCAGCGTGAACAGGGCGACGAGTGTGACCAGTCCGATCACGACCAGCAGAGCAAAGATCATTCGCCAACTGGAGAGCGATACAATCAACGCACCGGCATTGGGGGCGATGAGTGGCGAAATCGTCATGACAGCCATCAGGAGCGACATCACCTGTGCTGCCCTATCGCCATCATAGAGGTCGCGCACCATGGCCCGTGATAAAACGATACTGGCCGCAGCGCCGATCGCCTGGATGACCCGCCAGGCAATAATGCTCGAAACGCTTTGGGCAAGGCCGCAGCCTGCCGAACCGATGATGAATAGAACAATGCCAATGGCAACAGGCAGACGGCGCCCGACGCGATCGCTGATCGGACCCCAGAAGAGCTGTCCTACAGATATGCCGATAAGGTAACCCGAAATTGTCAGTTCAATGCGTCCGGGTGCAGCTGCCAGATCCTTTGCCATTTCCGGCATGGCGGGAAGGTAGAAATCGGTGGAGATCGAGGCAAAAGCCATAAGGGCCGACAAAACTGCCCCTGCATGCCAGAGCGCCGGCTGGGTTGGCCGTGATCGGGGCGTATGGGCCGCCGTCTTGTCTGAAGTCATGGGAGGCAGGATGTCCTTTTTGCGCGTCGTCAATTTATAGAACCGACCGTCAGAAAAATCCAGTCCGGTGTGATGTCTTATTCCTGATGAGTGGCACGAAAGCAGCTCGGGAAAGCCTCTTTCATTGGCATGCCCGTGACTGGTTCATCTCTCGCTATCCAAGATATGAGGTGCTCGCGAAACGAGCGTTTTACACGCATTAAGTTAGTAATTGCAGCATTTAATATTCGAGAAATTACTTATCTTAGGTTGTTAAAATCCTTGGTAGAATGAGATAAATTTGGATCATTAAGCGTTTGTTTGTTGATAATTTGACCGGGTTATGTGGCGGAATTTAGGTAAATTATTGAATAAATATATATAGATAGATTCTTAGAAACAATTTGGTTGCAATTTTGTCCCTTATGTTTAAAAAAGATTATAAATTTCAATTACTGGTTTAATAAATTTTAAATTGTGGGCTGGTTGTGTGCGACTTGGTCCGTGGGGGCGAATTCCGTGAGTGGGCAACACACCTTCCTAAAAAGCAACCGATATGGCAGCGAAGAAGAAATCAGATTTCAGGGCACGCCGATTCTGGACACCTATGATGAGGGTCTGGACTATCTGGCCGCCCATATGCCGCGCTATGTCAGACTATTCGCATCCCCTGCCGTCAAGAGAGACGGAGATGGCACACTTCTGACGGTTGCCTGGTATGGCGATGATGTCGGCCAGATGCAGGTTTGGGAGAGCCTCGACCAGACCGGCAAGGTGCGTGTTGCGGCCGTGTTGCGCGGCTTTCTGAGCGATCTGCTCAACCGCATTCATCGCTTCGATGATCCGCAGGCCCGGATGATATTGGGTTGGCTCAATATCCTGTCCTTTGACGCAGACATGCTCGTTATCAATGGCCAGCCGGTCATCACCAATTGGGGCATCGTGCCTGCAGGTGTGGCGTCCAGCGCAGACCGGATGGCGCATCACCTGTTGCATGGCATTGGCCAGTTCCTGCCTGAAAACTATGATCTGACTGATTTTGCGCAATTGATGCTGGACGTTGCCGAAAGCCCATCGGATGCTGATGAGCAGAGCGAGCAGCCATCTTCAAGTGGGACCGCGGCTGGTTTGGCAGCCGGAGCCGGCGTGGGTGCCGGTGCGGGCGCAGCCGCTGCGGCTATGTCTCTTGGAGATGCCGTGTCATCAGATAGCTCAGCGGCTGAAGGCTTAGAGGCGGCCCATGCCTCCTATCAGAGTGAAGGGGTGGAAGGGGCTGCCTCTATTGATCCGCTGAAGCTCAAGCAGTCCGACGTGAATTTTGCCTCCGATGGCGCGGAGACCGGAGCGGCCGGAGCTACGGCCAGCGCGGCAGGTGCCTATGGTGGCAGGGGAGGCGATTTTTCCGGCGGCAGACGAGGTGAACAGGACGAGCCTCGGGGCCGGATCTGCTGGGTGCCGGTTCTGATTGCCTGCATCGTGTCCCTGCTTCTCTTGTTGATCGCTCTCATCCCCGGTGTTCTGATCTACCCTTACGGCTCTTCTGCCGCTTCTCTTCTCTCCCAATCGACAATTCGACAATCCGAACAGGCGTTACGCACGCGCATCGCCGATTTGCGCAGCCAGCTTTCGCAAAGACGCTGCGTTGCCGCGCCGGGATTGCTGGGGCCGGATGGAGTTTTGCCGCAAGGGGCCTCTGGGGCTGAAGGTGGTGATCAGCCTGCAGCTGTACCTACAGGGCCTGTTGCGGCGCAATCCCCAACGGATCTGGTACCGCTGCTCGATCAGGCGACTGTGCTCGTTCTGGCGACTGGTGCCAAGGGGCAGGTGAGCAGCGGGAGCGGCTTCCTGATTGCGCCCAATCAGATCGTCACCAACCGCCATGTCATCGAGACAGCCCAGGGCGGACAGGTCTTTGTGATCAACGAAACCTTGGGGGACGTGCGCAAGGCAAATGTCGTGGCCATCAGCAGCACAAGTGAATTGGGCGATAAGGATTACGCGCTGCTTGCGATGGAAGGAGCGCCCGCCAACCGCTATTTGCAACTCACCCGCACCATCGGCAAGGGACAGCAGACCTACGCGGCAGGCTTTCCGGGGTTCTTCATGGAAACCGACGCCAAATTCCGCGAGTTGCTTGCAGGCGATGCCCATGCCGCGCCGAGTATGGTGTTGACACAAGGCATCGTGACGGTCTTTCAGGACAGTCCTTCAGGCCTGAAGCTGGTGCTCCATAGCGCGGATATCTCGCCGGGCAACAGCGGTGGACCGCTTGTGGATGCTTGCGGCAGTGTTGTCGGAGTCAATACCTTCATCAAGACCAGCGATGAAGCCCAGTTGCGCCTTAACTTTGCGCTCAAGAGTGACAGCCTGATGGATTTCCTCTCGCAGAATGGTGTCGAGGCGACCACTGCGAGCGCACCTTGTCCGTTGGCATCAGCAAACGAGCAGGCAGGGTCGTGACATGGCGAGAAGCATCAAAATCGCCACGACACCTTCTGCCGAGCTGACCCCAATCGGCAGCGCGCAAGAGCGCGACTATGACAGCATCGTGGACTATGTTGCTGCAACCCTTGGGGATGCGGTCGCCGCTCTGTTCGCTGAGCCGGTGGGGAGCATGGATGGCGCCCGCATTGATTGGTATGTGAAGGCCTTTGGCCGCATTGAGGCGCTTGAAGCGCTTGAAGAGCCAGAGCGGGCAAACCTGCTGGCCGAACTGCATGAGGCCGAAGAGAAGATCGGCCGTCTGGCGCATGAGCTGCAAGGGGCATCAAACCCGGATGATCGTGCGCTGGGAAAGGCATTGGCCAATGCGACCAGCGTGCCGAGTCGTGAGCATATCTATGCCCTCAATGGCCATCCGGTGCTGGTGGCCTGGGGCTATCGCCTCAATGATCACAAGCCTATGCGTGGCGGTATCAGCAAGGTCGCGCCGGTCGCGGCCATGGCGAGCCCAAAGGCGCCGCCCCAGATCGTCGAGCCCCATGTGGCCGAGCCAGAAGGCACACTGGATGACGCGGCCCAAACGCAGCAGTCACCTGTCCATGAGAAGAAGGACTATAAGCGTTGCTGGCTGATTGCCCTTTTATGGGCGCTTCTGGCTCTGCTCATTGCGGCGATCTTGTATATGCTGCTGAAGGCCTGTTCCATCTCGGCTTTTTTCCCGTGGATCGACTATTGCCCGGGC
Source organism: uncultured Cohaesibacter sp. (assembly GCF_963682185.1). Lineage (NCBI taxonomy): Bacteria > Pseudomonadati > Pseudomonadota > Alphaproteobacteria > Hyphomicrobiales > Cohaesibacteraceae > Cohaesibacter > uncultured Cohaesibacter sp. The sequence goes on from NZ_OY821667.1 coordinate 4,041,106, forward strand.
CGCTACCAGACCGATCTGGTCAGCCTACAACAGGAAGTGCGCCTTCTGGAAAATGCGCTCGCCTTCAAAAACGAGAATTGCGACGTCGCAGGAACGCCTGAAGAACCCATCGCCAATGAGGAGCTGGACAAGCGCCTTTTGGAGCGCAACGCAGGCGATGGCGCCTTGCAGATTTCGCTGGCATGGAACGGCGGCACAGATCTGGATCTGATGGTCAAATGCAGCAACAGCCTCATCTGGTTCAAAGAGAAGAATAAGTGCGGGGCAAGTCTTGATACGGATTCAAATGGCCGCTCCCAAATCACGATGACACCGGTGGAGAATATCGTCTGGCAGACCGAGGATACCATCCCGACCGGTGATCTGCCGATCTTCGTGACCCTGTTCGATTATCGCGGCCAGCCCCAGCAGAACATCCCTTACACCGTCCGCGTCGTCAGGCGGCAGAATGGTGCCATCACATCGAATTACACAATCAACGGCGTGGCGTCTCGCTCACAGGTGAAACGACCGATCTTTATCGGTCTCGCCAACAAGCAATAGCGCTGCAATAGGCAACAACATGACTATATTCGCTGATATCACTCTGGTTCCTTTCTCTGGCATTCAATTCGTTGAGTATGGATTCGATCTCAATCAGCTGAACAGCTTTCGCCTGCATTTCATCGAACGCCCGTTTCCACAGGAAGCGACCGAAGAAGGCGTTCCGTGGAAGCTGCTGGAATCCAATCCCAATGACGATGAGCCAGAACAGGAGCAGATGGATGACATCAGCTACGACATCAATAAGATAGCGGCTCTTGAGCCCTTTCTGGGCAAGTGGGTGCCAGTGCCCTATTTGCGCCGATTGCCCGGGCGCGGGGCCAATGGCGAGATGATGTTCGATAAGGGCCCGACCAACTGGGCGCGCGCCATGGTCGTACGCGATTATGAGAAAAACGGCGATGAAGGCCTCTGGTACAAGGTCATCTTTTCCTTTGATACCGCCCTCGCCATGGATGACGCGGACAATGTCACAGTCAATGCCGCCGATGACAGCAGCCAGCTCTATGTGGCTCCGCGCAAGCTCGATGTCGAAAATCCGTGCGAATTTCGCATGGTCTCCTCCATGGCCAAGAATGGCTGGTTCCTCTCCAACCCGATCTCAATCGATGGCAGTGACGCGCAGCAGGATTATCAGATCTGGGTGGCCGAATGGCTCGATGAGCTGTTTGAGGAATATTTGACGAAGCGCTCCAAGGGCCGTCAGCCGCAGCGCAAATATCACCTCGAGCATGCCGCTCGCTGGATTGCTCTTTTGCAGTTGCTTGACCAGTTGGTTCAGCCCGGCGTGGTGCATTTCGTGGACACGATTTCCGATGCCCGCTCGGTGCGTCCGGTGAATGTGGATCTCATTCTCGACGTTGGCAACAGTCGCACCTGCGGCATGCTGATCGAGAATTATCCCAACGAGGATTCTGTCGAGCTCAACAATTCCATGAAGCTGCAGATGCGTGATATCCAGCGCCCCTGGCAGACATATGACGAGCCGTTTGAAAGCCATGTCACCCTGTCGCAGGCATGGTTTGGCAAGGAAAATCTGTCGCGCATGTCTGGCCGTAGCGATGCCTTCTTCTGGCCGACCATGGTGCGCGTCGGGCCAGAGGCTTCCCGCATCAAGTCCACCCAGTCAGGGCTGGAATCCATCATCGGCATGTCCGCCCCGAAACGCTATTTGTGGGATGTGGCCCCGGTCAACCAGCCATGGCGTTTCCCGCAATCTGACTATTCCGATGAGGGAGAATTGCCACCCGTCGGCAAGGTGGCGCGCCGCTATCTCAATGCCCATGGCGATGTGCTCTCCCAAGTGCGCAAGGAGCGAGATCTCTTCACCGCGCTCTATCCCAAAAGCAAACCGGCCGAATATCAGCGCCCCAGCCAGCAACTGACCTATTCGCGTTCGTCCTTCTACAGCTTCATGCTCTCGGAGATCTTCTTTCAGGCCATGGTCATGATCAATGACCCGGCGGTGCGGGCCGATCGTCGCCAGAGCGAAGCGCCGCGTAGCCTTAGGCGCATCATCCTCACTTTGCCCACCGCTTTGCCGGTGCGCGAGCAGCAGATCATGAAAATGCGCGCCGAGGCGGCCATCAGCTTCCTGTGGGATATCATGAAGTGGAACGAAAACCCGCCTCCGGGTCTGGTGCGTCCTTCCATTCATGTGGCGTGGGATGAATCCAGCTGCGTGCAACTGGTCTGGCTTTATGGCGAGATCAGCTGTCGTTTCGGCGGCCGTATCTGCGAATTCTTCACCATGATGGGCAAACAGCGCCAGCGCTTCCTGCCCGATGAATTACCAAGTCTCGATACACCGGAAGAGCCATCCCTGCGCGTCGCCAGCCTTGATATCGGCGGCGGCACGACAGACCTGATGATCACCACCTATTTTCAGGATGATGACCGTGCCATCGTGCCGGTGCAGACCTTCCGGGAAGGGGTGCGGATCGCCGGGGACGACATCACCAAGGCGGTGATCGAGCATTGCATCATTCCTGTGCTGGAAGCTGCGCTCACACAACATGGCGTCCGCGATGCGGTGGTTATGCTCAGAGACCTGTTCCATGGCGATCGGGCCAACATGGCCGAGCATGAAAAGCATGCAAGACGTCAGTTCGTGCAACAGATTCTGGTACCTGCCGCGCTGGGCATCATGGAGCGCTATGAGAATTCCGGCGAAGACCGCTATGAGGTCATTCATTCGGCAACCATGGCAGAGCTGATCAAGGATTCGCTGTCGGTCTATCCGTCCGTGCAGCAATATCTTGTCTCCGGCCTGGGCCAGTCCGGCGATGAGCCGTTCGACATCATGTCCATGGCCGTGCCGCTCAACTTCCATTTGGTCTCTGATGCCATTCAGGAAGTGATGGATGTGGTGTTCGAGCCGGTGGCTGAAGCCTTGGCCCATTTCGATTGTGACTATGTTCTGCTGTCAGGGCGACCTTCGAAACTCTCCGCCATTCAGGAGGGGCTGCTCAATCGCCTCGTTATCGGGCCAGACCGGCTGTTGCCAATGGGCGACTATCGCGCGGGCAACTGGTATCCCTTCAGAAGTCGTGACAACACCCGCATCGGCGATCCCAAATCCTGCGCAGTGGTTGGCGGCATGCTCTGTTCCTTGGCTGAACACAGCATCACGAACTTCACGCTCTATACCCACATGCTTCAGGGCCGCTCGACCACGCGCTATATAGGCGAGCTGGAAAAGGACATGAAGCTGAAGAATGACAATGTGCTCTTCACCTTCGATGAACTGGACGATCCCAACGCCGACAATGAAAAGGTGCTCAAGCTCTATACAGAGAGCCTCGTTGGCTATCGCCAGCTGCCCTTTGAGCGCTGGGTGACCTCGCCACTCTATCACATCAAGTTGGAAGACAACGGTCCGGCCAAGCCGATCTCCGTCACGCTGGCGCGCGAGATGATGCTCGAGCTGGATGAGGATGAAATGGATCACCCAGATGTGAAGGCGGCAAAGCTGATGAATTACGAGGCGACCAAGGAAGATCTGCGCATCGTCGATGCCGTGGATGCCAATGGCGGCGACGTGCAGCGCGTGGTGTCCATTTCCTTCCGGACCTTCCCATTGTCCCAGAGCGAATATTGGCTCGACTCTGGCATCTTGAACATCTAGCGGGGCCGAAAAATGATGATTGTAAACGAGCAGCTGCTTGAAAAGACGAAAGAAACCGCCAGTGCCGCGCAGGAAGGCGTCGACTGGCTCAAGATGCCCGCCAATGTAGAGCGTATCGGGGAGGCGGCCAAGTCGATCGAGCGCGAACTCAAGCGCGGTGTCGTTGATGCCCTCCGGCTCTCCGAGGCAGCCACCCGCCCCATGGCGGTTGCTGTGTTCGGCGCCAGTCAGGTTGGCAAGTCGCATCTGATCTCGGTGCTGGCCCGCTCGAATGATGAGCTTTATGCGGTCTTTGATGGCGTCGACGAGCCGGTCAGCTATATCAAGCAGATCAATATCGACAAGGAAGGGGAATCCACCGGCCTCGTCACTCGTTTTACGATCAACAAGGAGACGACGCCCGCTGGCTTCCCCGTCTGCCTGCGCTGGCTCTCTCATGCGGATCTGATCAAGATTATCGCCAACGCCTATTTCTTTGATGGTCGCCCCAACAGCTTTCCTGAAAGTGCCGAGATTGCCGAGCATGTCAGCGGATTTTCAAGCGCCAGCACCGGCGGTCAGAATAATGGCCTGAAGCCGGAAGATGTCTGGGATCTACAGGACTATTTCACTCAATATATGAGCGCCTCGGCTCTAACCGCCAAGCTGGATGCCTTCTGGATGGCGGCTGCGGACATTTGCCCCAACCTGTCCATTGCTGATTTGGGCAAGTTCTTCTCGATCCTCTGGGGCAAGGAAGAGCCGATCACCAAGCTCTATGTGGATCTGGTCACGGCGCTACAGCGTCTGGATTTCCCAAAGACCGCCTATGTGCCTCTTGCTGCCATCGATGCAACCAACCCGAAGATTACCAGCATCATCACGGTGGCCGGTTTGTCTGACATCTCCCAAGGCTCAAGTGAGCAGATCGAGGTCAAGACCATGAGTGGCGCCTCGGCCTTATTGCCGCGCTCTTCGGTGGCGGCTCTGACAGCTGAGATTCTCATCACCATTCAGGACAAGCCTTGGGATTTCTTCGATCATACCGACCTGCTCGACTTCCCCGGTTATCGTAGCCGTGGCTTGAAAGCCGCGGACTTCGAAGAAGATGCCGACGACAGCAACCTCAAGGGTATCGCCAAATATCTGGCACAGAATCCGGACAAGACCCTGCAGACGCTGTTGCTGCGCGGCAAGGTGGAATATCTCTTCCAGCGCTATGTCGCCGAGCAGGAAATCACCTCCATGCTGCTCTGCGCCCAGCCCAACAATCTCGACGTGGACCAGCTGCCACAGGTGGTGGCCAAATGGATCACGGCGACCCACGGGCCAAAGCCTGAAGACCGGCTGAACAAGGAAGTTCTGCTGTTCTTCATCTTCACCAAGTTCGATTTGCATTTCACCCGCAAGACCAGCGACAGCTCCTTCGGGCTGGAAGGGCGGCTGGGTGGTGCCATCGAAAACCCGCTCATCCAGTCCTATGGCGGCAGCGCCGACACATGGGTGAAAAACTGGACGCCGGGCCAGCCCTTCAAGAACTGCTACCTGATGCGCAACCCCAACATTCTGAACCGCGAGATATTTGATATCGATGGTCAGAGCGAGACTGGGGTGAGGGAAAGCGAAACGGGATTCCTAGGGGATCTCAAGAACACCTTCGTCAGCGTGGAGCCGGTACAGGAACATTTCAGCGATCCGGCCGAAGCGTTCGCGCAGATGATGGAACTCAATGATGGCGGCGCGTCGCACATAGCCAGAAATCTGTCACCGGTCTGCAATCCCCGGATCAAGGAACGGCAGATAGAGGAGCGCCTTAAAAAGCTGCGGGCACGCCTGTCCGAGCGCCTGTCTGCCTATTATGTCAGCTCCGATTCCTCGGTTCGGTTGGATGAACGGCTGGCGGTGGCTGATCAGGTTTTGCAGGAGCTTTATGTCTGCGACGAACGGATGCGCTTTGGCTCCCTGTTGCGAGGCCTGATGCTGGATCCGGGCATGCTGGCCAGCCGATTGCATGAGGCCAGTCTCAGCCGTGCCATTGAAAGCCGGTCAGATGATGACAGCGATGCTTCGCAGGCCGTGGCATCGGTCGCTCCCTCACGTCCTCGCCCCGGCGCAGGGCGCGTGCGGCCAAGGCCTACACCGGGTGGAGGTCGGGCTCCAGCCAGTGCAGCTGCGGAGGCAGCATCTGAGGCAAGGGCGATCCAGACGCCATCAAAGGCGCCTACCAAAAACCGGCAGCGCCTGTTGGCTGAAGCGGCCATCGTGACGATGATCGAAAATCTGTTCGAACAGGCTGACAATCCAAGCCTTGCGGCCCTCACAGGAGTGTCGGCTGACGCCTTGCGCGAGATCGCCAAGGAAATCGCGCTGGCCGTGCGTCGGGTCAAACTGACGGACAGTCTGGCCGAACAGATCGCCCGCATCGCCTTTGTGGATCGTCGCGATGAACTGCTCAACAAGGCCACGCTGGCCGCCGAGCACATGACCAACGGCTTCATCGCCGATCTGGGCATGTCGCTGCTGCCGGAGGAAAAGCGGGCCGTGATCGATTATGAGACAGGCAGTCAGCCGGTGTTCAAATCCAGAGCGGTTGCCTTTGATACCAGCGGCATCTCCGACGAACCCGATGCTTTTACCACCCGCTATGTCGACAGCTGGCTGCATGCCTTCTTCAAGGTCGTACAGGATAACGCATTGGGCGACACGCTCGATGTCGATCCTGAACTCAATGCCCGACTGGGCGGCATTCTGGAAAGGCTTTCAAGGTAACGCATCCAAAGGAACGCATCAGTGGTGCGCGGTGCGCGGTGCGCCCGCAACAGATAGCCAGCAATGAAGAGCATGGCACGCGAGAATTGATCGGAAAGTGAGCAGGAAATGAGAATACTTTCGGCGCATAAGGAACTCGGTCCCGGGCATGCCTGGTTGAGCATGGACCATGCCGTAACGCCCGAGACGGCCTTGGTCATTGAGCGCGAAACAGACAAAGACCGATATCTGGGCAGCAGTGGCTGGCAAAGCGTGCCGGAAAATCTGCCCGTCGATGCCGTGGATGGGGGCCGGATGCTGCTTGGCCCGACCATTGTCGATCATCTCGGCGAAGGAGATTTCATCAAGATTGCCATCGCGAGCACAGGCTATTTCGAAGAAGATTTCTGGCCTGTCGTTCCCATTTCCGGTCGCAAGTCATCCGGCTTCGGCATTGTCTCCTCCAAGCCGTCTGCGGATTCACACCAGAAGGCAGGGCCAAGTGATCTGGCGGTCAATGTCAAAGGGGGGGGCGCCAGGCAAAGCGCAGCGCCTACAGACAATGAAGCCGGTGACGAGACCGCTGGAGCAGCAAAGGGCAGACACTATATGCCGGGGGAAACCATTTCGATCGACCCCAGTCTCATTGCCTTTGCCGATCCGTCCATTACTGAGAAACCGTCCACCCGGATCAGCCGCAAGGCTATTTTCGGACTGGCTGCCTTCTGGGTTGTTATCGCTGTCTGCCTGCTTGGCTGGTATTTCAGCCCCTATTTGCTGGCCGGATTGAATTCCGTCTCCCAGCAGGCCGAGCAAACGCCAGTTGAGGAGCCGGTTGTCACGCCTGCACCGACGCCGACGCCATCACCCGCACCAGCCCCAACGCAACAAGAGCCGCAGATGGCCAGAGGCCGCAGCTATTGGCAGCAGCAGATGATGAGCGGGCAGATGTCCGGGCAGGAGCTCTATCAGGCCTCCGAGGAAACGGCAGACAATGCCGATCTGAGCGACATGTCTGCCGAATTTCTGCGCCTTGCCTCCAACAAGGGCTATGCACCAGCTCTTAGGTCCTATGCCGAACGCTATGACCCCACCAAGCCGGATGCGGCAGGCGCATCGGTCATCAAGAATGCCAATACGGCGCTTGATGCCTATACGCGCCTCAAGGCTGGCGGAGACGCCAATGCTGCGGCGGATATCCAGTCTCTCTGCCAGTTCCTTGAGCCGAAATATTATCAGGATGCAGAGGCCCGCACCGCTGTCGACGACTATTGCAGATAAGCTTGAAAGGTTGGCTCCATGAAGAAATTTGCTTTTATTCTTGTTCTATTGATTGCAAACCTGACGCTCATTCCCTTGGTCGGACTTGAGCAATCTGCCTTTGCGCGCGAAGCGCAGCTCATGCAGGGCAAAAAGACCCTTTACCGCAGGGTCGTGACCAAACCGGGCAGCCAGCTGCTTTCTGCAGCCTCGCCCAGTGCGCAGGTGATCAAGGGCAATGTGCCAGCCTTCGCCGTTTACTATGTCTATGGCGAGCAGAATGGCTACACCGAGGTTGGCATCAACAGTCGGGGTGATGCGGCAGGCTGGATCGCTTCAGACAAGCTGGTCGACTGGAAACAGTCTATCGTTGTGGCCTTCAACAACCGGGCAGAAGCCGGTCGCGTGCGGCATCTCTTCTTTAAGGATTTCAATACGCTCGCTGATGACATCGAGGCCTATCAAACGCCTGATGAGTTCGCCAACAGCCCCGACATCGTGGCTGTAGAGCCAGAAAACGCCATCAACGACAACAACAATTTCTATCTGTTGCCCATTCTCGATCATGAATCGGTCTATTTCCCCGATGACAATGAAGGCAACATGCTGCAAGTGGGGTCGGTGACGGCGGCCAGCGCACGGCGCACCACTGAGGATTTCAGGGCAGGGGTCGTGTTTGTTATTGATACCACCATCTCCATGGGGCCCTATATCCGCCAGACCAAGGAAGTCGTCGAACAGATTGGTGTGCAGCTTGAGAATTCCCCGCTGGCAGGCAAGGTGTCCTTCGGGCTGGTGGGGTATCGCCAGTCGACACTGACCAATCCGGGCATCGGCTATAATGTCAAAAACCTGCTGCCACTTAACGAGCATTCAGACGTCAACCAGTTCCTTGCTGCGATTGACAATATGGATGTTGCCAAGGTGCCGACCGTCGGGTTCGATGAGGATGCCATCGGAGGCATCGCCTTTGCCAGCAATGATAACAATTGGCAGCCCTATGCTGCCAAATATATGATCCTTGTCACCGATGCCGGAGCCAAATCTCCCGAGTTTGGCGATAACTACGCCCACGAGCTGGATATCCCCGAACTGGCCGGAGACCTCAATGACAAGGGCATCCGCCTTCTGGTGATGCATCTGAAAACCCCGGCCGGCAAGAAGGACCATCGCACCGCCGAGCTGCAATATCGTCAGGCGTCCCGCCTCGTCGGCTCAATGAATGATCTTTATACCGATGTCTCCGAGGGCAGTGTGCGTGAATTTGGCAATGGCGTCAGCCTGATTGCCAGCCAGATCGTTACCACTTCGCAGGATATCCAGAGAGACAAGGAGATCGCTGAGCCCGACGCGAATGACAATTCCACTCAGGCCAATCTGCGTCGCGCCGCCAAGGCCTTCCAACTGGAATATCGTGGCAATCAGCAAGGCGAACAGGCGCCGGAATTCTATCGTGCCTGGACCATCGACCGTGCCTTCGCAGCCTATGCACGTCAGGCGCTTGATATCCGCATTCTGCTGACCAAGAACCAGCTTTCAACCATGGCGCAGAATCTGCGCGAAATCGTGGATCAGGCCAACAGGCCCGGCGGCATCATCGATGCCAACGCCTTTTTCCGCAGCATTCAGGATCTGGCGTTGCGCACCTCGAACGATCCAACCCAGATTCGTGATGATCAGAGCCTTGGTGATGCCATTGCAGAATATCTGGATGATCTGCCCTACAAGAGCCAGACCACGGCCATGACCATGGCCGACTGGGTGACCCTCAGTGCGCCCGAGCAGCGGGACATCATGAATGGTCTGGAATCCAAACTGCGCTATTACGAGCGGGTGCATTCCGATCCGGACCGCTGGTTCGACCTGCATGAGAATGCCGCGCCGGGCGAAGCCGTCACGACGATCTCGCTGGACCGCATGCCATGATCGCACTCACTGTTCGCAACATACGCAAAAGCCTGAAAGACCCCGACCGGGCGTTCGATCTGCACATCCCTGCCTTTGATGCAAAGGGCGGGGAGAAGATTGCCGTTGTCGGCACCACAGGCTCGGGCAAGACGACGGCCATGGATATTCTGGCCATGGCCAGCCAGCCCAGCATATGCGAGCAGTTTGACCTTGTTGTTGATGGCAAGATCCACGACCTCAATGCCGCTTCGAAAAACCGGCGCAAAAGTGCCCGCTTGCGTGCCAGCTATTTCGGCTATGTCATGCAGAAGAGCCCGCTCTTTCCCTTTCTGTCTGTGCGGGAGAATGCCCTGCTGCAACAGCGTATTTCAGCCCGGCCCGATGCCGCGTTCGTCGAGCAACTGTTTGACCGGCTGGGCATAGCGATGATCGCCGATGCCATGCCTGATGAAATCTCGGTGGGGCAAAAACAGCGAACGTCCATTGCCCGTTCCTTGGCTCATCACCCGTCCATCATTCTGTGTGACGAGCCGACGGGCGCGTTGGACCCGCGAACCGCACGGGACTGCATCGAGACAATCATCTGGGCGGCAGAGCGCACCGGCGCCATTCTCATCATGATCACCCATGACTGGGATCTGGCCAAAGCCTATGGCTTCGACTTCTACGAAATCAAAACCAGAATGCTTGCTGATAATGCCATGGCTGCAACACTTGCCCTCCAATCCGGCGTGGAGAAACGCAGAGCATGATTGCACTGGATCTGGCCATAAAGAGCATTCTGCGCTCTCCGAAACCCAATATCGCGGCGATGATCGCCCTCATTTCGGTGCTGGTGCCCACAATGCTGCTCTGGAGCATGAAGGTCGGCTTCATCCAGTCGATGCTTGATGAATTGCGGACATCTCCGGCGAGTCTGGAAATCCGGGTGAAGGGGGACTATGTCCTGACGCCCGATAAGCTCAGGGAAATCGAAGCCCTCGATGGCATTGGTTTCATCATGCCGACCGCCCGCTATCTCGCTTCCCGTGCGTTCGCCAGTCATGACAATGGCAGGGACAGAACGCCCGTATCCCTGTTGCCGACCGGCGCCAGTGATCCGCTTCTGCAAGCAGGAGAGGGATTGGTTGGAAAGGGGGATGCCATCATCACCCGCGATCTTGCTGAAAAGCTCGGGCTCGGAGTGGGCGACGCGTTCGAGATTTCCACCAATCGCAAGAAGCAGAGGGAACTGCTGCGCATTCCGCTGACCATTGCCAACGTGATCTCGCGGGAGACCGTGGTTGGCCAATGGGTAATGGTCGCCCCCTCGGTCATTCAGGAGGTAGAAGCCTTCATTGATGGCTTCGCCCTGCCTGACAGGGGCAAGGACGGTAAGCCCCTTGCCGAGCGTCCAAACGTTTATTCCGGCCTGCGCCTATATGCCGACCGCATCGAACATGTTGCACCGCTGGCCAATGAGATGACACGTCTGGGCTTTTCGGTGCAGAGCAATGCTGCCCGCATCGAGGCCATACAGCAGCTCGATAAAATTCTGAGCGGAATCGTTCTGGCAATCGGTCTGGTGCTATTTGTCGGGCTTACTCTTTCTGTCTGGTCGGGCATGGTGATCCAGCTTGAGCGCTTGCGGCCCCACGTCGCCCTTCTGGGGCTTATGGGGCAGGGCCTGTTTGGTGTTTCCATGTTCTTTGTCTTTATCGGCCTGTTCAATGCCTTGGGGGGCATCCTTCTGGCCGATGGCCTGACGCTGCTTCTGACGTGGCTGGGGAATATGCAGTTTCAGGGCGTGTATGGCAATTTCGCCGCCATTTTCGCGCTACCCGTTCGTCATATCGCTCTTATCGATGCGGGGGCCTTTCTGCTCCAGCTCATGCTCGCATCCTTTGTCGCTTTGAAATCAACCTATATTCGTCCGGGGGACCTGTTCCGTGGCTATTAGATATTCTCGTGCTTTCAGGCGGGCCATCGCTGGCCTGTCCCTGTTTCTATTTTCCGCTGGTGCGACTTTGGCGCAGGAGGCGTGGGACGCCAACTATTACAATCCGGCCGGCGATCCCGATGTCCTGCTGCTACCCATCCCCTGCGGGGGCAAGATTGCGCTCAAAAAGGTGGTGACCATCACCGAAGATCCTAGCTCACCGGTCGGTCCCTTGAGTGACCAGCGCATCGTGATCGGTCGCGATGCCGGACGGACGCGAGGCTATATCGAGGAAAATCACCACGAATATATCTCAGGCACCCTTATGGATGACGAAACCCATGAGCGCTATTATCTGATCGGGGCTTATGAGGTGACGCAGGGCCAATATGATGCCGTGATGAAAGGGCCCGATGCCTGCCCCAGACGCATGAGCCGCAAACTCAATCTGCCCGTTACCAATGTCAGTTGGTATGACGCGATTGATTTCACCAGAAAGCTCAATATCTGGCTCTACAGCAATCCTTCCAGCATGATGGCAACTCTCTCCCAGATTGGGGCGGCCAATGGCTTTGCTCGTCTGCCAAGCGAGGTGGAGTGGGAATTTGCGGCCAGAGGTGGCAGTGCGGTTCCCGCAGCGGTGCGCAATGAGCCGGTCTTCTTCAACGAAGGCACCATCGACGATTACGCCTGGTATAATGGTGCCATGTCCTCCTCGGGCAAGGCCAAGCCGGTTGGCAAGAAAAAGCCAAATCCGCTGGGGCTCTATGACGTCTACGGCAATGCTGCCGAAATCGTGCAGGATTCCTTCCGCATGACGCGCTCGGATCGCTTGCATGGGGCGATTGGTGGCTTTGTGGTGCGCGGTGGTTCTTTTCTTGATAGTCCCGATCTGATCACCTCGGCGCGGCGCGATGAAAATCCCTTCTTCGATGCGCAGGTGGGAGGCGAGTTCAAGCGCCGCTCGATGGGCTTCCGCATTGCTGTCAGCACCTCGTCCATCCCACGTGATGTTTCGGAGGTGCCGCGTCTGGAGACGGCCTTTGAAGAAACACAACGTCAGGTGGATGGCCCTCTAGACGAGCAGCCGCTCCAGCAGATGCAGGCCGTGGCCGATCAGGTTCAGAATGCAGAATTGCAAACCAAGATCAGGGACCTGCAGGGCCAATTGCAAGACGAGTTTGCCCGCCGCAACGAGTTGAAGGCCCGCAATGTGCGCGTCATGCTGTCCAATGGCGGGCTGCAGGCGATGGAGGTGTTCCTCAGTGCCCGGGCGATCAAGAAATTCAAGGCCGCCTACAAACAGGCCAAGCTGACCAATACCCACCCCGAATTCTACGCCCCACGCATCGATGCGGAATATAACCATTACACCCTGATTTCAAACGCCTATTACGAAACGGTGGACACGCTGGCCGACTATGCTGCGCCGGAGATCCGCACACAGTCGGGCGTCGTCAAGCAGGCGCTTTCCCAACGCAACGACACGGACATGATCCGCTTTGTCGAGGCTCTGGAAACCTCCATTGATAAATTCCGGAACGCGCGCAACCAGCACAGCGTGCTGCATTTCCTCGATGAAATACCAACCCCATCCATTGATTGATCCAGATTTATAGAGACACAGGAAAGTCGGTATCATGTCGCAAAAATACGTTTTGATCGCAGCGCTCGCCGCTTCGCTTGCCCTTGCAGGCTGCGTGACCACGCAGCAGCCAACCGGCCCTCTCAGCCCCACCGAAATGGCCATGCGCCAGAAGCAGAATGAGAATGTGCGCATTCTTCAGGGTGTAGCTACGGGTGCGGCGGTGGGAGCCATCGTCGGCGGTGGGCTCGGTCTGCTGCTCGGTGGGGATGAAAAATCCATGGCTCAGGGCGCAATGATCGGTGCTCTTGGCGGTGGTGTACTCGGCGCGGCCGATGCCCAGCGGGTCAACAAGCAGGCCGGCGCTCAGGCAGCCCAGCAGGATCAGCTCAAAGGTGTCATCGCCAATGCTGAAAAGAATATCGCCCACTATCAGGAAATGGCGACCTTCACGCGTCAGCTGGCCGCCGAAGAACAGGCCGAGATTGACCGTCTCAATGCCCAGCTTAGCGCCGGACAGCTCGCACCTGACGCCTATCGCGCCCAGATGTCCAGCGCCCGCGGCAACGTGCAGATCGTGAATAGCCAGATCTCCAATGTTGATTGCGATATCACCGATCTGGAAGGGGCCGCCAAAAACGGCATGGATGTCAAGAAGCAGATTTCCCAGCTCAAAGCCCAGAAAGTCTCGCTGGAAACCCAGCGTGACGCCCTCGTTTCCGCCTATTCCCGCGTTCCGTCCGAAGTCGGCGTAACCATTTAATCCCAGTGTGAAAGAGAGATGAGATCATGACAAAGTTTCGGACAAAGACTCTGGTCCCTGGCATGGCGCTGGGTGTTCTGTTGCCCCTTCTGGCTGCCTGCCAGACAACGTCATGCACGGGGGATGCCCGCTATGATGATTATTGGTGCGCACGCAGCAATCTCAATAATGGCGTCTATCAGCAGCAGACCAATCAGCTGCAGTCGATCGCATCCCATCGCCAGTATCAGGCCGCCAATGCGCAGGCCAATATGTATGATGAAAAGGCCAATCTGTCTGCGCGACAGGCCGAGTTGAACAGACTGCGTGCAGCGCTTGCCCAACGGCAGCAGCAATTGTCTTCGGCCCGCGCCAACAATGGCACCGCCGAGCAGATCGCGCGTCTTGAAGCCGACGTGGCCGCTTTGCGGAAACAGGTCGAAACCCTGATGCAAACGCAGTAAGAAGACGTCACATGAAGGGCATTCGTCTGGCTGTTCTGGTCATTTTGTGGGTGGGATTCGTGGGGCTGGTTGCGCTGCTGGCGGGCTTATCGCTCAAGGCCTGTGGCGTTCGGTTTCTGGGCTACGAACTAAGCTGGTGTGCGGCGAGCCACCGGCCGGATGTGTCGCGGCTTAACGCCCTGCAGCGTGAGCTGCACAGCTTGATCGAGATGAACGGCCAGATGGGTGCCCAATGTGGTCCCGTTGCGCCTGTGCCTCAGTCCGGAGCGATGCCAACGCCCGTGCCGGTGCAGCCGGGTGCTCTGGGAATCGGTGCGGCTGGTGGCCATGGGGCCGTGGGGGCGGTAGGAGGAGCAGGTCCGCTTGCCTCCGGTCCCGCTTTGCCTTCGGCTGATCCAGCTTCTGGAGCAACTGGGCCGACGGAAGGGGAGGTCTCTCCTGCTCCCATGCCGAAAGCCGAGACGGATATCGACAGCGATATGCCAGAGGCAGACGCAGACGCTGAAGGTGAAATGCCTTCGGCCGATGGCGCTGGGGGCGCAGGCGAAGGAGCAGGAATCCCTCCTGCGGGTGCTGGTGGGGCTAGCGGTACACCTCCCTCTGGCGGTGGCAACGGAGGCGCAGCTGCTGCGGCAGGCAATCCTCCTCCGGCAGGCATTCAATCGCCAGAAACTCCGCAACAATGCGCCGATGGCAAGCCGAAGCTTGATTATGTGGTGCTGGCCCTTGATCATTCCAAAAGCATGGGGTTGCCAGTCAACATGGACAGCGCATTGGCAACCGAGCTTGAAAACACCATCGAGGCAGGCGGTCCCGACGCTTGGCAAGCCTCCAACACCTATAATGACTATATCGCCCGCCCCGGTCGCAAGCGACTTGACGAGGTCAAATCCTCCGTCGGTGAAGTGACCCGACGCTTGCCGCCGGAAACCAGAATTGGCGTGGTCACCTTCGCCGGATGCAATGGCGTGGTGGATATGGGGGATTATGATGAGGGAAGGCGCGAGCGCCTGATCAGCAAGATCGAGAAGCTGCAGACCAAACCGGCAACGCCCGCTGCTGATGCCCTCAAGATCGCCATGGAAAAGGCTGCCCGTGTGCCTGGCGGGCGGGTAATTTTCGTCAGCGATGGCAAAGATACCTGTGATGCCGATCCATGCGCCGTGGCCAAGCAAAGCTCAGGCGTTCAGGTCGATGTCATCTCTCTTGGTGGTGGGCAGGCGCTTTCCTGCGTGGCAAGGGCCACCGGCGGAAAGTTGGTCGAGCCAGCCAAGGAAGCGCAGAGCTTGCAGCAAATTCTTGTCGAACTGGGGCTCAATGGCGCAAGAGGAGGCTGCTGATGAGAGCTCTGCGTCTGATCGGATTTGTGCTTTTGTGGCTGATCTTTATTGCGCTGGTGGGCTATCTGGGGCATCTGTCGCTGAAGTCTTGTGGCGTCAGGATTTGGGGCTATCAATGGAGCTGGTGCTCCGTTGAGGCAGCGCCAGATCTCACAAGGCTCAACGCGCTTCAGGACCAGTTGCACATGCTGATGCAAATGGCCGGTGAACAACAGAAGTCCTGTCCTCCACCCCCGCCAGAGATACCGGTCACGAAGGCGCCTCCACCTGAACCCGAAGCGCCCGAGCCCCCTTCAAAGCACTGCGCCCGTCCCGAAGACCGCAGCTATATTGTTCTTGCGCTTGATCATTCAATCAGTATGGGCTTGCCTGCGGATGTCGATAGCGAACTGGCCACCAAGCTGGAAAAGCGCATGGGGGCTGGTGGGCTTGCAGGCAAGACCGCACAAATTATTTATGCCGGACTGATAAAGAAACCTGGTCGCAAGCGTCTTGATGATCTGAAAAGCGCCGTTGAACAGGTCGCTCGCCAGACTGATAAAAAGACGGAAATTGGTGTTGTATCGTTCGCTGGTCGCTCTTTTGTGAGGGATCTGGGAGACTTTGGTCCAGCAGAGCGCTCTCACCTTATCGCGAAAACCAACGGATTGAAGTTGAAGTCCTCCACAGCCGTGGCCAAGGCGTTGAAGCTGGCGCTTCGAAAGGTGAAGAAAAAGGGTGGGGGACGTATCATTCTCGTGAGTGATGGCAAAGATACATACGGTGGTGATCCATGCGCCGTGGCGCGCGCGCATCCCGAAGTGGAGATTGATGTGGTGTCCCTTGGTGGAGGCGACGCCCTTGCCTGTGTGGCCAAGGCCACAGGTGGTAAATGGATCGAGCCTGAGCAGTTGGGTGCTAATCTTCAATCCATCATGGTCGATCTTGGGAACAATGGCGCCCGCGCTCTTTGCGAATGAGATTTCGAAGCCACCAACATTCAAGGCAAAAGCCTTGTTAGCACCAGAAGGCAAGCGGCTTCGCGTTAGGGTACACGAAGCCGCAAGGGAGCGTGCCGGTTACTCCGGGGTAACCCGCATCAAGGCTCCGTTATTTGCATCTGTCAAAAGCATGATGGCTCCGTCTTTTGCGTCGACATCAACATCACGCACGCGGCTGCGTCCTTCAAGATAGCGCGCTTCGCCCACGACCTTGCCGTCTTCCAGCTTCAGCCGCACAAGCGCCTTGCTGGCTAGGCCGCCAATGAGCGCATCACCCTTGAAAGAGGGGAACATCGCGCCATCATAAAAGACCATGCCTGCCGGAGCGATCACAGGGTCCCAATAATAAACCGGTTGCTCCATGCCTTCCTTGGCGGTGATGCCTTCTCCCACAGGCGTGCCGGAATAGTTTTCGCCATAGGAGATGATCGGCCAGCCATAATTCTTGCCCGCTTCGGGTCTGTTCAGTTCATCGCCTCCTTTGGGGCCATGCTCTACGGTCCATAAATGCCCATCCGGCCCCAGTGCTGCAGACTGAATGTTGCGATGGCCATAGGACCACACCTCGGGCAAGCCGCCTGCCATGATAGGGTTGCCTTCGGCGGGGCCACCCATCGGGTCGATACGCAGCACCTTGCCAAGGTGGGTGCCAACATCCTGCGCTAGTTGGCGCGACTCGGTGTAGTAGCGTTCGCCTGTCGTCACGAACAGGGCGCCGGACGGATCGAACACCAGACGCGAGCCATAATGATTGGTCGAGCGCCATGCAGGATTTTGCTGAAAGACGACCTCCACATTCTCCATGCGGCTGTCATCATCGGAAAGAATGCCCGTGGCAACGGCGGTTCCATTCAAACCCTCGCCGCGCGGTTCAGCAAAACTCCACCAGACGCGACGTGTCTGTGCGAAATCGTCTTTGACCACCACATCCAGCAGCCCGCCCTGACCGCGCGCGTCAACCTCCGGCAAACCGTCAATTGCATGGGATTTGTTGCCTGTTGCATCAATGATCCGCATACGACCGGGGCGCTCGGTAACAATCCAGCGCCCGTCCGGCAATTGGTCCATTCCCCACGGATTTTGCAGTCCGTTGGCGATGATCTCCCGTTTCACCGAGACATCATCATCAAGATGAGGCGCCCGGGTCTGGCCCTCAAAGGCTGGCGTCTGTCCTTCGCCATTGGGGCGCGCATCGTTGAAGGTCTGGGCAGAAGCCGTTGCTGTGCCCGCAAGCAAGCTAAGGGCAACAAGGCCGGTTAGGGGAAGGGCATGCATTGCGTGTCTCCTCTGGTTTGCTTTGTCGCTATACCCGAGACTGGCTCTGGCAAAATGGCTTGATGTCTAAACTCTAAGGTTTGGTTTGAGGTCGGAAAGTGCAAGCGTGCGGCCCATCACAAATGCTTGAGGGCCATAAAAGGACCAGCTGAAATCTGACTTGAGAATTGAAAAACCCCCGAAAGAAGGGGGCTCTTCGGGGGTAAGGTCTGGGAGGAGGAGTTTTATTGTTATGACGCCTTAGCGCACGAGGCACGGACGTTTATTGTCAAAGGACCAGTTGGGAATGAGAAACTGCATCCCCAGAGCATCATCACGCGCGCCAAGCCCCTTCTTCTTGTAGAGGTCGTGGGCAGCCATGATGGCGTCGATATCCGCTTCGATGCCAAGGCCGGGGCGCTCTGGCACGGCGATCTCCCCGCCCTTGATCAGTAGTGGTTCCTTGGTCAGGCGTTGGCCATCCTGCCAGATCCAATGGGTGTCGATCGGTGTGATGCGCCCCGGAGCCGCTGCCGCCGCGTGGGTGAACATCGCCAGCGAAATGTCGAAATGGTTGTTGGAGTGGGAGCCCCAGATAAGGCCCCAGTCACGACACATCTGCGCTACGCGCACAGTGCCCTGCATGGTCCAGAAATGTGGATCGGCCAGGGGAATATCAACCGATTGCAACATGACCGAATGGCCCATCTGCCGCCAGTCGGTGGCGATCATATTGGTGGCGGTTTGAAGGCCTGTGGCACGGCGGAATTCAGACATGATCTCCCGGCCCGAATAGCCATTTTCAGCCCCGCATGGATCTTCCGCATAGGCCAGAATGTGATCTTGCCCTTTGCAAAGGGCGATGGCTTCATCCAGAGACCAGGCTCCGTTCGGGTCAAGGGAAATGCGCCCTTCGGGAAAGCGCTGCTTGAGGGCTGCGGCGGCAAGCATTTCTTCTTCGCCTGCGAGGACGCCGCCTTTGAGTTTGAAATCTTCAAAGCCATAACGTTCATAGGCCGCTTCGGCCAGGCGCACGACTGCCTCAGGTGTCATGGCTTCTTCATTGCGCAGGCGCAGCCAATCGTCTTTAGCGTCTAGCTCGGAGCGATAGGGCAGGTTGGTCTTGTTACGGTCGGCGACATAGAAGAGATAGCCAAGCATGCGTACTGTGTCGCGCTGCTGACCCTCGCCCAAAAGAGCGGCCACCGGCATATCCAGAAACTGCCCCATCAGATCCAGAAGGGCCGCTTCCACCGCCGTGAGCGCATGAATGGTGATGCGCAGATCGAAGGTCTGGGTGCCGCGCCCGCCTTTGTCTCGGCTGGCAAATGTCTCATTCATGCTCTTCAGGATGGTATTCATGCGCGCAATCGGCTGGCCCACAACGAGCGGGATTGCGTCTTCCAGCGTTTGGCGGATCTTTTCACCACCGGGTACTTCGCCCAGCCCGACCCGGCCGGTTTCATCTTCCAGCAGAATGACATTGCGCGTGAAATAGGGTGCGTGGGCTCCGCTCAAGTTCAGCAACATGCTGTCTTGCCCCGCAACGGGCACAACGCGCATGGACGTGACTTTCGGCGATCCTGTCCCGAATCTATCTGGCGCTACCATCTTGTTTTTCCTCCAAATTGTTGTCTCCTCGCGCTTCGTTCCTACCCGCACGGGGACCTTATTTCTATTTCGCCAAACAAAGAATGAAAGCGCAACCATTTTGTCGTGGTGATAGGTCTTTTGTGGAAAGAAATCGTATTTGTTAGACTAAAATATAAGCCTTTCTGCCGAAAATATGAGAAATCTGAGTGCTCCCGTCCCCATGCTTGACAGAAGAATGGATCTGAACTTACTATGAAATGACAGCGTTTTCATTTGGAGGAAACTTGAAGGCGCTGGGCGCCTGCGAAGCTGCGGTTTGTCTGAGGAACAAACTGCGTTTGGTTGGGCTGTCAATAAAAGGAGGAAAGGCGGACGCAGAGCGACGCCGTTATCTGAACGTCAGGACGGGCTACAGGAAGCAAGAGGGAAGTGTTTCTGGTGGCTCCAGAACCGGCGTTCCATTAGGGAGAGAAAAAATGAAGTTTCTGAAAAGCGGGCTGGCTGTCGCAATGGCTGCTTTCATGGGGCTTGCTGCTTCGCAAGCCAGTGCTGCGGATACACCGATTGCCAAGAATTTGCGCATCGTGATCGGTTCTAAATCCACCGGTGGTGACACCTATCAGAACTCGGCCATCGTGGCACAGGCTTTGGCCGACAAGCTTGGCAACAATGTCAAGGTCGATGCCGTTGGTTCCAGCGCAGCCTTCAAGACTCTTCGCCGCATTTCTAACGGTAGCACGATCATGATTTTCCATGATCAGTCCTATCTAGGATATCTGTATGGCGTGAAGGGCTATTTCAATATCTTTGAAGATTTTACCGTCGGGCCGACCGTCGCTATCAATCCGGGCAACGCCTATCTGGTTCCAAAGAGCTCTCCATATCAGTCTATCGAAGACATCATTCAGGCTTGCGCAAACGATACAAAGGTTCGCGTTGCGATTCAGCCCGGTGGCGTTTCGGAAATCGGCTTTTCGGCTCTCAAGAACGCCATCAAGTTGCGCTATCCGGGCAAGGAAGGCAATCTGGTTGCTGTCAATACCGGTTCTCAGTCAGACAAGAACCAACTGCTGTTTGACGGACAGGCTGATCTCATTCAGGGGTCTGTTCAGTCCAATGAGCAATATACGCAACTGCCCGCTGACGATCAGAAGGCCATGCGTTTTGTCTGGCTGACTGCCCGCGAGGAAACCATCAAGCAGACCAAACCTGAAGGCATGGGCAACACCACTCAGGCCGATCTGCTCGAGTTTGTCTCGCCCAAGGTTTCCGTCACCCTTGACGGTAAGCAGGACTTCACCTTCGATAAGGAATTCTTCTTCATTTACAACAAGAAGATGGATCCGGCCATCGTCGATGCCCTGGATAAGGCTTTGGGCGAAATCTACGCTGAAGGCAAGATTCAGGAAACCCAGAAGAATTCCTTCTTCATTCCAAACTTCAAACCATCTGCTGAAGCTGCCGCTTATCTGAAAGACAAGATGGATAAATATGAAGTGATCATCGATAGCATCAGATAGACTTGAGACATCCTTCAGACCCGGCCATTCCTCCCACGGGAAACCGGGTCTGGCTCTCCGCAACAAAACCGCATTCTGAAGGGTAGTTATGCCCTGCCAACAGGATCACCCCGGAGAAACCGCAATGGCAGATGGTCATTCTCTTTTAAAGGTGTCGATCGACTTCGATCAGTCGCACCTGTTCTTTCCCAATATCATTCACTGGATCCTTCTGATCCTTGCCCTGCTGATCGCCTTGACAGAAGGGCCGAAGGTCCTTCGCAAGTTGCGGGTAAAGGCCAAGGAAAATAAAAGTTCTCAAGCCTCAGGCGGAAAAAGGGAAGCTGGCAAAATAGACTGGCTTCGCCTTCTGGGCATGCTGGCGCTGACCATCCTATATTTTTATGTGATGGAACCGGTTGGCGAATTCTTTCCCAATACGGGCCTCGGCTTCTTGCTGACATCCATTCCATTCATGTTCCTGCTCTCGACCTTGTTTGTGCATACGCCGGGACGACGAGAATTCATAACCATCACGCTCAGTTCGATCATCTCGCCCACTGTCGCCTGGTATGTGCTAGCGCAGATGTTCAACATCACGCTGCCCTGACCTTTGAACCGATAGGCTAAACCATGGAATTCTTAAGTTATCTATCGCCCATGTTTTTCGCTCTGGTTGGTTTCGGCGTGATCGTTGGAATCATCTTTGGCGCCATTCCCGGCATGACTGCGACCATGGCCGTGGCCGTGTGTCTGCCCATGACCTATGCGCTCGACCTGACCAATGGGCTGGCCTTGCTGCTGGGGCTTTATGTCGGCGGCATCTCGGGTGGGCTCGTTCCGGCCATTCTGCTGAAAATCCCCGGTACTCCCTCCTCGATAACCACCACCTTTGATGGCTATCCGATGACGCAAAAGGGGGAAGGGGAGCGCGCCCTTAAAACCGGCATCACGGCATCACTGTTCGGCGGCATCTTCAGTGCGGTCATTCTGTTTCTGTTCGCACCCAGTCTGGCTGACTTTGCGATCAAATTCTCCTATGTCGAGAAATTTCTGATCATTCTGTTTGCACTGACGGTGATTGCATCTCTGTCGCGTAATTTGCTGCTGGGCATTTTCAGCGGTGTACTGGGCGTCTGGTTCAGTCTGATCGGGTCCTATGACATTTCTTACGGCGGCAATGGCGAATATCGTCTGATGACAGACGCCATGGTGCCCTATCTGGAGAGTGGCTTTTCGCTCCTGCCTGTTCTGATCGGGCTGTTCGGGCTTGGAACCATCATGCAAGAGGCCGAAAAAGGCATCCGGGAAGAGGTCGGCAAGGGCAAAAAGCTCGATCTCAATGGCGGTATGCCTTTCAGCTTCTCGGTTTTCAAGGGGGAGATGGTCAATCTGATCCGTTCGAGCAGTCTTGGCACATTCGTTGGCATGTTGCCCGGCGTGGGCGGCAGTGCGGCGTCGGTTCTGTCCTATACGCAGCAGAAGAACTTCTCCAAACATCCAGAGAAGCTGGGCAAGGGTGCGCCAGAAGGTGTCATCGCATCAGAGGCCGCCAACAATGGCCTCACCGGCGGGGCACTCATTCCGCTGCTTTCGCTGGGCATTCCCGGCGATTCAACAACGGCCGTGCTCATCGGTGCCTTTACGTTGCAAGGTATCCAGTTGGGGCCACTCTTCATCGGTAACAATCTGGATACATGGAACACCATGATGGTGGCGCTGCTGTTCGCCAATCTTGTCATGTTCTTTGTGATGTTCTTTGCCATCCGCACCATCGTCAAGGTGATCACCATCCCGAAATATCTGCTCTATCCCGGCATCATCATGATGTGCGTGGTCGGGGCCTATGCGATCAACTTCGGCATCATGTTTGATGTCTGGACGCTGCTGTTCTTTGGCCTGTTCGGATATCTGGGGCAGAAGGTCGGGCTTGAGGTTGCACCTTTCATCATCGGCTTCATTCTGGGCAAGCAGGCCGAAGTCTATTTCGTCAAGAGCCTGGAATCCTTCGGTTCCTTGACGATCTTCTTCACCAAAAGCCCGATTGCCATGGTCCTTTGGGTGCTGATCCTGATATCGGTCGCCTTCTCGATCTACGGCATGATCAAGCAGAAGAAAAACAACAACAAACATGCGTGAGGCTGCCATGAACACCGCCGTTCCGAGCCTGAAGGTTCACCCTGATGACAATGTCTCCATTGTTCTGACAGCCGGAGGGCTGCCTGCCGGAACAGAGCTGGATACGGGCGCCATCCTCAAAGAGGATGTGCCCTTTGGCCATAAGGTCGCTCTGGCTGATATTGAAAAAGGCGGTGCGGTCATTCGCTACGGGGTGACGATCGGTCTGGCTTTGCAGCGGCTGGAGAAAGGAGCATGGGTCAATGAGCATATGATCATGCTGCCCGAGGCGCCCTACTTGGAAAGCCTTAAGGCACCAGCCGTGGCGCCCAAGTCTCTGCCGCCGCTGGATGGCTACACCTTCGAAGGTTATCGCAACGCGGATGGCAGTGTCGGTACGCGGAATCTTCTGGGCATATCCATCAGCGTGCAATGTGTGGCTGGTGTCGTAGAGCATGCGGTCAAGCGCATTCGTGAAGAGCTGTTGCCTAACTATCCCAACGTGGATGATGTGGTGCCACTGACCCATTCCTATGGCTGCGGCGTGGCCATCAATGCGACGGACGCCTATATTCCCATTCGGACCATCAAGAATATTGCCCTTAACCCCAATTTTGGCGGAGAAGTGATGGTCGTGGCGCTTGGGTGCGAAAAGCTTCGCCCTGAAATGATCATGACCAAGGGCGATGACAAGGCAACCAGCATGTATCTTCAGGACGAAGGGCTTTCGGGCTTTTCGGCCATGGTGGATGACATTCTGTTGCAGGCGCGGATGCATCTTGAGCGGCTCAACAATCGCCAGCGGGAAACCTGTCCTGTGTCCGATCTCGTCGTTGGTATGCAGTGCGGTGGTAGCGATGCCTTTTCCGGCATCACTGCCAATCCTATGCTCGGGGCGGCTGCCGATCTTATCGTGCGGGCAGGGGGCAGCGTGATGTTTTCTGAGGTGACGGAGGTGCGGGATTCGGTGCATCTGTTGCCGCCAAGGGCCGCCTCGGCCGATGTGGTTGAAAAGCTCGTCAGCGAAATGGCTTGGTATGATGCCTATCTCGACAAGGGCGGCGCGGACCGGTCTGCCAATACCACGCCGGGCAATAAGGCAGGAGGCCTTTCCGGTATCGTGGAGAAGTCTCTGGGGTCCGTGGCCAAATCAGGCACAAGCCCCATTGTTGACGTGATTGGACCCGGCGAGAGACTGCGGCGCAAGGGTTTGACCTTTGCGGCCACACCAGCAGGCGATTTTGTGTGTGGAACTTTGCAGTTGGCAGCGGGAATGAACCTGCATATATTTACGACCGGACGCGGAACCCCATATAATCTGCCAACTACGCCAACCATCAAGGTGGCAACCAACAGCACGCTGGCCGCGCGCTGGTTTGACATAATGGATGTCGATGCGGGCAGGATTGCGTCGGGTGAGATTTCCGTTGAGGAAGGTGGCTGGGAGCTGTTCAGGCTCATTCTCGATATTGCCAGCGGGCGCTGTAAGACAGCAGCTGACAAGCTTGGTATTCGAAATGACCTTGTTCTGTTCAATCCTGCGCCAATAACATAGGATTGCGCGGTTTCCTTCATTGCGGCTAGTCAACGGCTTCGTTTGAAGGGGCCGTAATGAAGGAAATATGGACGTGGCAGACCTACCTGACGAGCAACTGTTAACTTCAGAGCCAAGACGAGCGCGGCAGGGATCGCAGCGGGTCACTCTGGAAAGTGTGGCGCGGCTTGCTAGTGTGGCGCCCACCACGGTGTCCCGTGCGCTAAATTCTCCCGACAAGGTCGCCAAGAAGACGCTGGACCGGATCAATGCCGTGATCGAGCAGACAGGCTATGTGCCCAACATGTTGGCCGGTGGCCTTGCGTCCAACAAGAGCAAGCTGGTTGCCGTCATCGTGCCCAGTCTGGTCAATATCGTCTATGCCGAAACCGTGCAGCATTTCGCCAAACCGATGAAAGAGGCTGGCTATCAGGTTTTGCAAGGGGAGGTTGGCTACTCTCTGGAAGAAGAAGAACAGCTCGTAACAGCCATTCTCAGTCGCCGCCCCGATGGCATTTTTCTCACCGGAATCCAGCATTCCAACAATTGTCGCCGCCAGCTTCTTGCTGCCAATATTCCCATCGTCGAAACCTGGGATGTGACGCCGACGCCGTTGGATATTGTTGTTGGCTTTTCCCAGCAAAGTGTCGGCAAGAAGACCGCCAACTATTTCTACGATAAGGGATACCGGAACTTCGCCATTGTTTCCGCTGAAGATCAGCGCGCCTTGATCCGCAATGACAGCTTTCTGAAAACGCTGGCTGACAAGGGCATTACGAAGGTGCCGACAAGCATTGTGCCGGGCATTTCCAATTTGCAATTGGGCCGACAGGGCGCTGCAAAGCTGCTCGATGAGGGCCTGCATGACAGCCTCATTTTCTGCAGTTCGGACACGCTTGCGCACGGGGTGCTAACCGAGGTTCAGGCACGGGGCCTGTCTATTCCCGATGACATTGCCATTGTCGGTTTTGGGGATCAGAATTTCGCCGCGCACACCTATCCGGCGCTCTCAACAGTACGGATTGACCGGGCGACGATGGGACGTGAATCGGCAAGCGCTCTGCTGGCGCGGCTGGCCGATCAGCAGGTTGCGCAGCCGGTTCTGGATGTTGGCTTCCAGATTGTCGAGCGTGATACGGCCTAAACGGGTCTTGAGCGCTATGTTCCTTCAAAACACACGCTTTTACGGACGTTCGCCCGCATTTCCGGCCAAGTAGGGCTAAGTATGCGCTGCTTGCATGGCAGTTGCGGCAGTCTAGTTCTTTTTTCATTGATGTGGATGTGTATATTGTTTCAACTAAAGTATAATAAAAAACGGAAACATCCACATGTTCAGCGAAATCTTTGAAGCCACGCGTCACCTTATTCTTTGTCTGCCTGCAGCTTCCCGCGTTGCCAACGATGTTGAATGTGGTCGTCAGCCATCCCAAGCAGACTTGCAGAAGCTTGATATCGACGACGTATTTAACCTCTAGCTTCGAGCCTCGGTTAAAAGTCTCGAAAACTCTATCGCAAAGCGGTTTTGGCTCTGATCATGCTGTGATAGCGATCACGGCTTGACGAAAGATGCGCGCGCATGGCGTTGCGTGCAGCATCCGGGTTCTTCCCCGAGATGGCATCCACAATGATGCGGTGTTCATCCTGAAGCTGAGACAGATAGGCCACATGCTCTTCGCGAGAGGCAGGCAGCGGACGCAGTTTGTTGCGCGGGATCATCGCGTTGCCCAACTGGGTCAGGAAATCGACGAAGCGTCGATTGTTCGTTGCCTCAGCAATGGCAATGTGAAACAGCGAATCCTCTGCTTCGCCCGTCCCTCCCTGCTTTATGACCGCTTGGATCGCTTCATATGCTTCATAAATGCGTGATTCCTGCGCCATGGAATGACGCTCGGCCGCAAGGCCCGCAGCCTCCACCTCGACGGCAAGACGCAATTCGAGAATTTCCACGACAGACGAGATCTGAGACAGATCGCCAAAAAACAGGCTACGATTGTCAATTGCACTGGGTTCGGCGACGAAGATGCCGGCTCCCCGACGGGTGTGAAGCACGCCACCTGCGCGGAGCGAGGCAATGGCTTCGCGCACTACGGAGAGACTGACCCCGAGCTTGCGGCTGAGGTCTTGCACGGTAGGGAGGCGATCTCCGGGCTTGAGATCACGTTCAGTGATGATCTGTTCCAGCTGTCTGGCTGTTCGATCGCTAAGTGATCCACTCGGCGCCATATTTGCTTCTTCAACCGACATTGTTTTCCCGCTTGTTGCTGCGCTGTGTCTCTGCTGCGTGATCCTGTTGTCTTTAGATCGCGTTGCTGGCCGTTTGGCAAGCAAAAGATCTGTACTTGCATGGTAATTTTTGTAAATTAATCAGATTAATTATTCCGACAATATCCGCTAGGCACAATGAAATATTGGGCTTAGCACGCTATTTCCACGAGATGGGCGCTAAATCCTGTGTCTTTTTCCTCAAATCATTGATTGCTTCAAATTTCCCTTGGAAAATTAAACAGATTAATTAATATGATCAATATAGAAATTGTGATGGACTGTATGAGCAATCTGGGAGGAATTGCCTGCACGATTTTCTTCTGGTGATGGTCTATAGGCCAAACGGCCTCGAACATACCGAATGGATGACCTGTGTGGCTTTGGGCTCAAGCCCTCTTTCTCCCTACTTACCTTGTCTTGCTGTCACAAGCATTGTTGTCGAGATCGCTGTCCTTGCATTTGTTTGGGAGCGATGGGCCGCATAACGGGGAGGAACCGGAATGACAAATCTGATTAACCCACCAGAAAACCGCTTCATGGAAGCCATCAAGAAAGGCGAGACCCAGTTTGGTCTCTGGCTGGCTCTGACCAGCAATATTGGCGCTGAGGTGATCGGCGCGGTCGGGTTTGACTGGCTCGTCCTTGATGCTGAGCATGCCCCGAACGAACTGACCACTCTGGTGCCTCAATTGCAGGCCCTCCGAGGCAGTGGAAGTGAGCCAGTCGTTCGGGCTACCTGGAACGATCCGGTGCTGATCAAGCGCTATATGGATATCGGTTTTCGCACCATTCTCTTTCCTTATGTGCAAGATGAGAAAGAGGCCGAAGCCGCCGTTGCCGCCATGCGCTATCCGCCTGAAGGCGTACGCGGGGTAGCGACCATGCATCGTTCCTGTTCCTACGGAGCTGAGGCGGGCTATATCCAGTCAGCCAACGAACGGGCCTGTGCGCTGGTGCAGGTGGAAACGGCCAGCGCAGCCGAGCGCATCGAGCAGATTTGCGAAGTGGAGAATCTGGGCGGCGTCTTTATCGGTCCGTCCGATCTGGCGGCCAGTATGAATCATCTGGGTGACCCGGGCCACAAGGAAGTGCAGGGCATGATGAAATATCTCTGTGACGAGTGCAAATCCAAGGGGGTTCCCATTGGTACGTTGGCGCCGGTTACAGCAGATGCGCAGCGCTATCTTGAATGGGGCTACAGCTTTGTGGCGCTTGGCGCTGAAGTGGCGCTCATGCGCAATGCGGCCATGGCAAAACTTGCGGAATTCAAGCAGGCCTGAGGCGGCTCGCCTCGCTCAATAATCAACCCAATTGAACTGGCGCCCTCAGGCGCACCAGACAAGGAGCTTTTCTTATGAGCCCAGACAAGGAGCTTTTCTTATGAGCAAAGTAGGTTTTATCGGCACAGGCATTATGGGTGCACCAATGGCAGAGCATCTGCTGGATGGAGGCCACGAGCTGGTCGCCTTTGACGTCATCGGGGTGCCTGACAGTCTCAAGGCCAAGGGCGCGAAGGTTGCAGCATCCTCGAAGGAAGTGGCAGAACAATCTGATATCATCATCGTCATGGTGCCCGATACGCCCCATGTGGCCGCTGTGCTGTTTGGCGAAAATGGTGTGGCTGAGGGATTGGTCGCGGGCAAGACCGTTGTCGATATGAGCTCGATCTCACCAGTCGACACCAAGGAATTCGCCAAAAAGATCAACGATCTGAGCTGCGAATATGTCGATGCGCCGGTCTCCGGCGGTGAGGTGGGGGCCAAAGCGGCGTCTCTCACCATCATGTGTGGTGGTACCGAAGAGGGCTTCGCGACGGCCAAACCTCTCTTTGATTTGATGGGCAAGAATATCACGCTCGTTGGCGGCAATGGCGATGGCCAAACCTGCAAGGTCGCCAACCAGATCATCGTTGCCCTCAATATCGAAGCGGTGAGTGAAGCACTGCTCTTTGCCTCCAAGGCCGGGGCTGATCCTGCCAAGGTGCGGGAGGCATTGATGGGTGGATTTGCCTCTTCCAAGATCCTCGAGATCCATGGTGAACGCATGATCAATCGTACCTTCGATCCGGGCTTCCGCATCGAGCTGCACCAGAAGGATCTAAATCTGGCGCTTTCCAACGCACGCGCCATGGGCATCAGTCTACCCAACACAGCCACTGCACAGGAGCTGTTCAACGCCTGCAAGGCCAATGGTGGCTCCGCGTGGGATCACTCAGCCATGGTCAGGGCGCTTGAAATGATGGCCAACCACACCGTTGCATGAGGGCTGTTGCATCAGTCCGGTCCCAAGGGTGATCCTTGACTTAATTCGGCATGTAGAAACCCGCAGTTGGAGGTGCTCTCCGGCTGCGGGTTTTTGTTTTGAGTAAAAATTAAGCGTGCCTAATCTCTCATCAAAAGCAATTGATTCTCCGTGCCTCTATACTGTTGTCGCCCGATATTGCTTGGGTTTGTCTTGGTTTATGCTTGCCAATCGAATGGCTTGTCGAAAATTTTTGAAATATAATTTAAGAAAAATTTTTTACATGAGATGATGTAATAAGTTTTCAATTATAGAATTAACGTAAAAAATATAACAAATAGAATACATTTATTTTAAGAAATATGTTGTTTGCGAAATTTGACATGGAGCCATTAAAACTATATTTTCCATTCTCATCGAGTTTTCGGGCTTGGAGCCACAAATAGTCACGTCACAAAAATTTATTCAAAAAAATTTGAAACCAAATCCATTTTGGCGCGTTGACCGGTTGGAGAGATCCGCTGGCAGACAATCATGAGATGTTTCTCAAGCAAAGACATGTCCTGATTATCTACCAGACCAAGCCCGGACATTTTCTAAGGCCCCGAGCTTTGTGGTTTGCTGATGGGGTGAAACCTGAAAACAGAAAATACGAGCGAATTTGCAATTGATGATGTTTGTTTTATGGAGAAATAAAGTGCTGGATGGTTTAGCAGTTCGAACTCTTTGGGATTCTCTTTTTGGAGGGTGGCAGATGGGCGGACGGCAAATTCCTGTCGCTGAATTTACGCCTGCGAGCCCGATTGCTCCTACAGATTCAGAGGATAAGGCCTCTCGTCCTAAAACCTCTTTACCGGAAAATGATGAAACCCACGCGCACCCTTTTTCGTCACTGACGGTTGTTGGTGCAGGATCGTGGGGCACAGCCCTTGCCGCAACGGCAGCGCGCGCTGGAACTAAGACCATTCTCTGGGGGCGATCTGAAGAGGTGGTCAACGAAATCAACGAGGCGCACACAAACTCTGTGTTTCTGCCCGACTGCGAATTGCCGCGCAATCTCAAGGCGACCTCTGATCTACAGGCTGCGTTGGCCGATGCCGACGCTGTGATGATCGTTGTGCCGTCCAGCGCCATTCGCGCCGTGTCCGAACAAGTCGCGGCCCACATTCCCGAGGGCGTGCCCATTGCTGTATGTGCCAAGGGGATTGAAGCGGATACAGGCCTTCTTATGACCCAGGTTGCCGAGTCCGAACTGGCCAATCATTCGGTGGGTGTCATTTCCGGGCCGACCTTTGCCCGCGAAACCGCGATAGGCCATCCGACGGCTGTTGTGTCGGCCTTTCCTTTCAGTTATGCGGACAGATTGACTCCGGATGAAAGCCCAGCCGTGCGCTTTGCCATGACGCTTAGCACAGAAGCCTTTCGTGCTTATGTCTCTGACGATCTGGTGGGCGTTGAAATCGGGGGGGCTGTCAAAAACGTGGTCGCCATCGCTTGCGGCATGATGCAGGGTGTTGGCTTTGCCGAAAATACCCGCGCAGCGCTGATTACCCGAGGCATCGATGAGATGATGGTGCTGGCCGAGAAGCTCGGCGGACGCCGCGAAACCGTCGCCGGTCTGTCTGGCGTTGGTGATTTGACGCTGACATGTTCCTCGCCGACATCGCGCAACATGTCCCTTGGTCTGCAATTGGGGCAGGGGATCGAGCGAAAAGACTGCTTTGAAGGGCGCCATATCGTGGTTGAAGGCGAGGCCAATGCCCGCTCCATCACCGATCTGGCCCGTCGTCTTGGCGTTACCATGCCGATCTGTGAGGCCGTTCGCCGTATTCTTTATGAGGGTGCCGATATTGAACAGACCTTTGCTGCGCTCTGGTCGCGTCCCATCGAGGCCGAACCGAGCGCCATGGATCTTTCCTATTCGCATCCGGCGAGCCAGGAAGCGCAAGAGGCTCTCGCCCGCGCCGCCGAGAAAATCTCCTGATCGCATCCCGTTAGCCTTTTTGAATAGCAATTTATTGGAGCCGACATGAACGAAATGAGTGCAGATATCAAAGCAGACATCGCCCAGAAGCGATTTGTGCTGGCAACCGATCTGGACGGGACCTTTCTTGGGGGCAGCGATGAAGATCGCAAGGCGCTCTATGACTGGATCGAAGCCAATCGCGACAGCGTCGGTCTTGTCTTTGTCACAGGGCGCGACCCGGAATTCATCGTGGAACTGACCTCACGCCAAGGGGTGCCGCGTCCGGAATATGTTGTCGGCGATATTGGAACGACCATCGCCAAGGTGACGCCTGAAGGGCATGTGGAGCCTATTCCGGCTCTGGAGCATGACATTGCCGCAGCCTGGAATGACAGTGGCGACAGAGTGCGCGACGCACTGGTCGACATCAAGGGGCTGACCCTTCAGCCAACCGGGTTTCGCTATCGGGTGAGCTACGATATGGACCCGGATCTGTTTGACGCCTCCGCCTGCAGCATCGTGGATGCCATGGGGCTTGACTGGATCATTTCCGCAGACCGGTATTTCGATGTGTTGCCCAAGGGCTTTTCCAAGGGGCCATCGCTGCTCAAGCTGATCGACCATCTTGGTCTGGATGCCAAGCGCGTTCTGGCCGCGGGCGACACACTGAATGATCTCTCCATGCTGCAATGTGGTGTTCCGGCCGTGGCCGTTGGTGGCGCCGAAGAGCCGCTGCTGGAGAAAGTGCACTTTCTGGATCATGTCCATGTTGCCAAGGCCATTGGCGCGGCCGGTATCGCAGAAGCCATTGGCGCGTTCGGCCTGCATCCGGGCATGAATCTCAAGGTCTGATGCCCCGCGGCTCAGACCTAAACCCTGAATTACCAAATTAAATTTCGCATTTTTGTCAAAAGGAAATAGAGATAGACCCATGTCTTCTGATCTTGTCATCGTTTACCACCGCCAACCTTATGAAGAAGTTGAAGTCAACGGAAAGACCGAGCTTCGGGAAAACAAAAGCCCGAACGGCATCGTTCCGACCCTAAAGAGCTTCTTTGGGGCCGTCGATCACGGCTCCTGGGTGGCCTGGAAGTTGGCAGAAGATCCTGCCAATCCAGATTTTGAGCAGGTGATCGAAGTGGAAGACGATCATGGCAAATATTCGGTCTCCCGCCTGCCACTGTCCGCCCATCAGGTAAAGGAATTTTATCACGTCACCTCCAAGGAAGCCTTCTGGCCGATCCTGCATGGTTTCCGTGAACGCTACAACTATGACCCGGTGGACTGGCCAAACTTCCGCGAGGTCAACTGGGCCTTTGCTGAAGCGGCTGCCGCTGAAGCTGCCGAAGGCGCCATGATCTGGGTGCATGATTATAACCTGTGGCTGGTGCCCGGCTATCTGCGCAAGATGCGCCCTGATCTGCGCATTGCCTTCTTCCACCACACGCCATTCCCGTCAGCAGACATGTTCAACATTCTGCCATGGCGTAAGGAGATCATTGAGAGCCTGTTGCAGTGTGACGTGGTCGGTTTCCATATTCCACGCTATGCGGCCAACTTTGTTTCCGCCGCCAGCAGTCTTGTGGATGTGGATGTTCTGCGCCGCGAGCTGGTTAGTGATGATCTGATCTTTGAAGGCACAGCTCTGACAGAACGCCGCGTTCCGACGCTCCTGAACTGGGAAGATCGCGAAATCGGTATTTCGGTTGCCCCTGTCGGTGTTGATGTCGATTACATTACCGAGTGTGGCAACGATCCGGAAAATCTCAAGCGGGCCCGCGCCATCAAGGAAGAAATGGGCGATACCCAGTTGATCCTCTCTGTTGGCCGCACCGACTACACCAAGGGTGGCGTCGAGCAGCTCGACAGCTTCGAGCGCCTGCTGGAGAACAACAAGGAGCTTATTGGCAACGTGCGCCTGATGCATGTTTCCGTGAGCGCCAACCGCAATATGAGCGCCTATGAAGAAATCCAGAATGACATTGAAGCCGCCGCTGGCCGCATCAATGGGCGTTTCGGTACGCTCGATTGGCAGCCGGTGACCTTGATTTCCCGCGCCATTCCTTTCTCGGATCTGGTCGCCTACTACCGCGCCGCCGATGTGGCATGGATCACGCCACTCGTTGATGGCATGAACCTTGTGGCCAAGGAGTATGTGGCCTCCCGCGTTGATGGTGACGGAGTTTTGGTGTTGTCCGAATTCGCCGGTGCTGCCGTAGAAATGGGCTCGGCCGTGATTGCCAACCCATTCTCGCATCGCTCTATGGATGAGGCCATCCTGACGGCCCTCAATATGCCAGAAGAAGAACGCCGCACCCGCATGAAGCTGTTGCGCGATGCCGTATCTCGCCGCGATATCAAGGCCTGGGGCGATCAGCTCGAAGCGGAATTCTCTGCCCTCAAGGCCGCCCAGCGTCGCCGCACTTTCCACTCGGCCTTCAAACCGGGTGCCCAAAGCTAAAACGCAGAGCGTTTAAAGGATAAAATGATAAAAGCCGGGCTTTCTGCCCGGCTTTTTTGTGTTGAGAGTGCGCCTTTAAATGAAGCAATGCCCCTTTGGTCAAGGCTCTCCTCCTGCATATAAAACGCCCAGCCAGCAGAAGATCTGCAAACAACGATTGCTTCATCTCCTTTACTCAGGCTGGGCAAGCCATTCATCGTGCTGCACAAACAGTGCTGGCTGATCTGTTGGCGATTGCGCAACGGGCTGAGCCTGTTGAGGGGATTGGTAAGAATGGAACGCCTGTTATCTATCTCATTATTGTATAAGCTTTTGTGGGGAGAGGCAGTAGGAATGTCTATGCCCTCGCCAAATTTCACCCGCTTCGCCTACTGGTGCCAGAGTGAACTGGCAAAATGGCAAAGGAAAAGGGGCGCCCAGTGGCGCCCCTTCAGCAAGCGTTTTGCTTTTCTCATGATGATCAGATCGCTGATCAATCCGGCAGGGCATAGACTGCGATCTGATCACCCACCGTTGGTTTCAGGATCGAGTTACCGCCCGAGATAAAGGCGACATACTGCTTGCCCTGATACTCATAGACAGCAGGGTTGGCCACAACGGGGGCCTCGAGCTGATCGGACCAAAGGACTTCACCTGTGCTGAGGTCATAGGCGCGAGCCTTGGCATCCATGGTTGCTCCAATAAAGACCAGTCCGCCCTTGGTAACAGCAGGGCCGCCGATAGTGGGAGAGCCCATGCTCTCGGGCATGAAAAAGCCATACCGCTGGGATTCCCCGATTGGCCTGCGCCATTTGACGTCACCTGTATGCATGTTGAGCGCGACGAGTTCTCCGAACGGTGGTTTCCAACATGGCATGCCCAACCAATTCATGGCATTCATCAAGCTCATGCCATAAGGGGCACCTTTCTGCGGGTAAAAGCCGTTTTCATTGCCGGAGCCACTATTGATCTTGTCATAGTCTTTACGCGCAAACAGCTTGATATATTGCACGATATGAGAGGTATTGACGATGGCCGTCTGGCTTTCTGGATCAAAGGCCACTCCGCCCCATTGAACGCCACCGGCACTGTCCGGATAAGTGAGAACGCCTTCGCCCTTGGTGGTTGGTGGGGTATACATGCCCTCATAGCTGAGCTTGTCAAACAGCGCCGAGCAAGACCCTCCGCCGACGATATCGGCAATTTTCCAGACTTCCGGCTTTTCCGACTGGTCCAGCAGAGGAGCCGGTTTGGTCGGGAAGGGCTGGGTCGCGGCATAGACTTCGCCGTCAATCGTACCATCGCCCTGTGGCACCGGACGCTCTTCGATTGGCCAGACATCTTCTCCCGTCTCGCGGTTGACCACGAACAGGAAGCCCATCTTGGTACCCTGAACGAGCGCCGGGATGTCTTTGCCGTCAACCGTTATGTCCATCAGGGTCGGCGCGGAGTTGATATCATAGTCCCAGATATCATGATGGACCCACTGGCGCGACCAGACAACTTCGCCGGTTTCCAGATCGAGAGCCGTGGTGGAGGTGGCATATGGGATCTGCTGTTTGCGGTTTCCGCCCCAATAGTTGGGAGATGGCGAGGCAATCGGCAGATAGACAAGTCCCAGATCCTCATCCACGGACATCGCGGTCCAGACATTGGCCGTGCCGGTCTGGCGGCGGATATTTTCCGGAATGGTGTCAAAGGCCCACTGCAAGTCGCCAGTCTGCGGATCAACCGAGAATACGGCTCCCGGAGGGGCCTCGGAATATTCCCAGTCCATGCCGGCCCAGCCCATGATCAAATGGTTGCCGGTAACGGTGGGTGGCTGCAACAGCGAAAGCGGGAAGCGGTCCGGGCGCGTGTTCCACTGGTTCACATCCAATGCGCCATTGTCGCCGAAAGCCTTGCAGGCTTCTCCACTATCCGCATCCACAGCAAACAGGCGCGCATCCATGGTGCCGATATAGACGATCTTCTGGCAAGGTTCACCGGCAACAGGATTGTCAGCCTCCCAATAGGCAACGCCGCGGTTCTTGAGCGCTGGCTGCGTCAGGGCTTCCAGTCTCGACTTGGTGTCAAACGCCCATTTCTGTTTACCCGTTGCCGGATCAAGCGCCAGAATGCGATAGAATGGGGTGCCTATATAAAGTGTGTCATTGGCAAACACCGGTGTTGCAGACCATACGGTCGCAGGTGTGTCGCCACTACCATCGGAGACGTCTCCGGTATGGACTTCCCAGACCTTTTCGAGCTCACTCACATTGTCTTTGTTGATCTGGTCAAGAGGGGCATATTTCTGGGCATTCAACTGGCCATGGAAGCTGTTCCATGTTGCCTGTTGTGGCACCAGCGGGATGCCTTTGCGCTGACGAGGAGTGGTGTTGAGAACGGGAGCCACTACACCGTCATTGACATCCTGAACAGGGGCAGGCGGAACATAGCCCCCGGCCTCATCCTCGCTATCGGGGTCTGGGCTTTGGGCCATCCCATCGGTATCGGTGGTTGTCGCCTCGTTGCCATCTTCCGCCGTGGCAGGGGTTTCTGCCTGGGCTTCAGGCAAGGTGACATCAGCAGTGCTTGCCGGGGCATCGGCTTCGCTATTTTCCTGTGCCAGCGTCAGAGTGCTGGTCATGGAGAGGCAAAGGGCACTGCTTAATAAAATTCGTGTGAGAGTTTTCATGCTGCTGCTCCCTGAGTCTTCTGACTGGATGCGGATTTGCCGCCTCCGGTCACTGAGCCGGTGAAGGCGCTGATCAAAGCGCCAATGAGGGCAATAGCCATGGCGACCATCAACAACCACTCATGCAAGAAATAGCCCGCAGCAATGGTACAGACTGCGTCAACCAGTATGAGGAACATCACGGTTTTGCGCATGATGCCGGATGGCAGGATAGGATGGATGAGGGCGGCAACCAGCATGATGCCAGTCGAAAATACAACCAGCCCGGCACCGATGGTCTCTGTCACACCCGTGAGGGGGGCTATATAGTGATAAAGCGTGATAGCTAACCCTGCCGCCGCGCTAACCAAAAGCAGCAGGGGCCCCGAGGAATATCGATCGGGTAGAATCTTCATGGTTTATCCTCTCAATAAGATATGCTGCGTGCCTAGAAGAAGCAGATCGCTGAAAGCGATCCGATTAGCCTTTATGAGGCAGGCAAGATGCAGAGCCGGAAGGCAAGCGCAGCTTTAAGCTTTGAGGAGCGTCTGCCTGATAAAAGGCAGCGCTCGCCCTACATAAAATCAACGTGTCAATTTTATGAAAGTTCCTTGGAAATTTTTACGCAGCAGCAGAGCCCGGTCAGAAAACGCGCTGGAAGCCAGCTGTTGCCAGTTTTTCAGTGCAGAAGAAGGCTCACCTGACCATTTCCATTTTACGCACCCTTGTTTGAAAGGCCATCGGCTCTCACAATGGCTTCAGAACAAGGGCCAACAGGGCTTCGGTTCCGCTGATAGGGACCCGTGATAGGGGAAAGGCCTGATCGCCCGGATATCTTGAAAGGAGACCAAATCAGATGGAAAAGAAAGCACTCGGAAATACCGGTTTTGACATCGCTCCGATCGTCTTTGGTGGCAATGTATTCGGCTGGACGCTTGATGAGCAGGAGAGCTTCCGCATTCTTGACGCCTTCATTGATAGTGGCTTTGATGCAATAGATACAGCCGATGCCTATTCGCGCTGGGCTGAGGGCAACAAGGGGGGTGAATCCGAGACCATTTTGGGTAAGTGGTTCAAGGCGCGCCCGGGGATGCGTGACAAGGTCAAGCTCTTCACCAAGGTCGGTTCCGATATGGGGATTCCCGGTCATAAGGGGCTGAAAGAAGAATGGATCCTCAAGGCCGTTGATGACTCACTTTCCCGCCTCGGTGTGGACTATATCGACCTCTATTTCTCCCATTGGCCTGATCCGGATGCCTCTCATTCGGAAACACTGGGCGCATATGACAAGCTGCTCAAGGCCGGAAAGATCCGCACCATTGGTGCCTCCAACTATGATCTGGCGCTGATGACAGGGGCGCTTGAAGCGTCACAAAAGGAAGGCCTGCCCTTCTATCAGGTGCTGCAGCCGGAATTCAATCTCAATTCTCGTGAAAAATTCCCGACCCCGCTCAAGGATTTCTGCGTTGAAAAGTCCATTGGGGTCATCACCTATTTCAGTCTCGCATCTGGCTTCCTGACGGGTAAATACCGAACAGAGGAAGACTTCAAGGGCCCGAAACGGGGTGAGATGGCCAAGCGCTTCTACAATGAAAAGGGGATGCATGTGCTCACGGTGCTGGACGAAGTAGCCGCAAACCATGATGCCAAGTTGGCCGAAGTTGCCCTCGCCTGGATCATCGGAAGCGAAGGGGTTACCGCACCGATTGCAAGCGCAACCAGCCTTTCCCAGATAGAAAGCTTCGTGAAGGCTGTCGAGTTGAATTTGACCCCAGAGGAAATGGATAGCCTTACCAAGGCTGGCCTCTGAAGGTTTGACGGTATATCGGTTGGAAGAAACGACAAGAAGGCACCGCCCTGGAGGATGGACGGTGCCTTCTTTCATATCTGTCGCATCACGCGGACCATTCAGATCCTGATGCAATCAGAGGGAGGCGATACTTCTTATTGTTTTTATTTCAGCGCCTTACCCTTGTTGTCTGCCAGTCGCCTAGAAGCGTTATTTCAGCCAGCTGATCTGCTCGTTATCGGCTTCATAAGCTGGCATATTTTCCAGCTGAGCCTGAGTGAACGGGGTGTAGACATGCAGGGCACCCTGTGCATCCGCATAGACATTGAGTTTGTCAGCATCCAGTTCAACCGGTTTGGCGTTGATGCCCAGGAAGCCGCCTACGTCAACGATATAGGCCTTCACCTGCTCTTTGTTATCAAGGATAACATCGCCAACTTCACCGATCTCGCTCAGCTCTTCACCGTAAACCGAGGTACCAATCAACTGATCGGTGCTCAGCTTGTTCTGATCGATCACCAACATGTCTGCATTGGCCAAAGTTGTCACGCCCTCACGGCTGAACTCTGGTGCAGATTCCAGCTCGGCCTTGGTCGAGGCCATAACCAGATGACGCTCGTTATCCCACGTCATCCACTGCAGACGGCTGAAGTCAACGGCGACATCTTTTTCACCGAGACCGACAAAGCCACCAACGCCGACAACAGCAGCTTCAACAGATCCGTTCTTGTCCAATACGATGTCGTTGATATCACCGATAATGGTACGCACACCGTCAACATCCTTCACCGAGGAGTAGATGGTTTCGCCCATCAGGCCGCTGGCGAGAATCTGGCCTG
Source organism: uncultured Cohaesibacter sp. (assembly GCF_963682185.1). NCBI lineage: Bacteria > Pseudomonadati > Pseudomonadota > Alphaproteobacteria > Hyphomicrobiales > Cohaesibacteraceae > Cohaesibacter > uncultured Cohaesibacter sp. The sequence goes on from NZ_OY821667.1 coordinate 4,079,894, forward strand.
GCTTGGCAGACAGATATCCGTTCTCGCTCATTGTTGCATCACTGGATACATCCTTTGCAAAGATGCTGAATTCCATCGTCGCACGGGGCACCAGATCTTCACCCGACTTTTCAGACTGCGCATTCATTTCGGTCTGCGCCTTGGAGTCATTCATCTGGGAGGTTTTGTTTGAATTGTCCATGGCAACGGCGCCAGTAGACATAAGAGCAACCAAAGCGGTCGTAGCAATAAACTTGTAATTCATAATTCCTCTCCTCGTAAATATTCTCATTAGTTGAAAGGATACTTTGTCTATCAAAGCATAGATTTTGTATCCTCTCGGCTTGCAGGAGTAAAACGAGCGGGAATAGCGTTTGTTCCGATTTTTTTATAAAAATATGAAAAGGGGAGTCAGAGAATTATTATGCGGGCATATCGATCTTGGCGACAATGCCAGATTTCTCGTGATCAATATGAACATTGCTGCCAATGATTTTATTCAGGCTGTGTTCGATTAAAATCGACCCAAAGCCTTTGCGTCGTTCCTCGCTGAGCGCCGGCCCTCCGGTCTCTTTCCATAGGATTGACAACATTTTCTGACCCTTCACGGCAGGGGAGGCGGAAATTGAGATATCGAGACGACCTTCGCGCTGGGAAAGCGCACCATATTGCATGGCATTGGTGGCAAGCTCATGGATGACTAGCCCCAGGGCAATGGCCGCGTCGGCATTGATGGCGATGGGCTCAGCCTCAATGGTCACCTGTTCTGCATAGTGGCTGGCATAAGGCTTGACCTGTGTCTGGATGAGGCTCACCAGATCGATATCGTCCCATTCCTGATCCGAAAGCAGACCATGAGATGTGGCAAGAGCAGCCAAACGTCCTGAAAAGGCGCGCGTGAAACGCTCCGGCGATTGGGCATGGCGCAAGGTCTGGCTGGCAAGGGACTGCAGGATAGCCAGCATATTCTTCACTCTGTGATTGACTTCGCGCAGCAACAAACGTGTTTTTTCTTCGCTGCGCTTGCTCTCTGTAAGGTCGATCGCCACACCCAGTATCTTTTTGGGCTTGCCCTTGTCGTCCCGTTCAAACACATGCCCCAAGGCAAGCACATATCGGCCAGTGCTTCGCGCGCGGAACTCAACACTTACGTCCTCGTCAGAGGCAACCATATTGGTGACTTCATGCTTGAGGCGCACCAGGTCGGCCGGGTCTATCTGTCGAAACAGGCGCGCTCCGGTCACCGTACCGACATCCTGAAGGCCCAGCAACTGACGCATCAAAGGGTCGCATTCGATGATCTGTTCATCCTTATCCCAGCTCCAGGTCGCTACCTGGCCAGCTTTGAGAGCCAAAGCATAACGGACATTGGCACGTGACAGGTCAAACTCGGACATGCTGCGCGCCCGGGCTGATTGTTTCAACTCGAACATTGACGAGATCAACTGAGCCGACCGTTCCAACAGATCGTCATTTCTGGCGGCCCACACGGCGGTGCGGTCAGACTCATCCATCAAACATAGACTGCCGATCGGATAATCGGAGACCATGATTGGAATGCCCCAAACACGACCATGATAGTTTCCTTGCTTCAATATGGGTGGCAAAGGAGAAAGAGACCATTGATCGCGTTCAACGAGGCAAGAGATGGAGACCGCATCGGTCACGTCGGTGCGTGGGATCTGCTCACTTGAGCAGGCCTGATACAGCACTTCGCCGTTTTTGACCACTGCGATAAAAGCCGTGTCTGCCCCGGTCTGTGCTCTGATCATGTCTATGAGGGTATTAAAATCTGTGTCCGGCATAAGACCGAGGCCGCAAACCTGTTCAACGGCTCTCAGGCGTCCTTCATCCTGCACCAACGCAAGCAACTCTTTGTGCATGAAATTCACATCGATCATCTCAACTTAGGCCTCAAGAGAGAAAATGACCCTTTTTTCGGTGTCGTGTTTTTCCTTTTCAACGAGCGTATCGTTGCTTTTTTATCAAGCTTGCTTGCGGCCATTCATGGGAGAATAGAGGTACGCGCACGCGAGCGTTTCATATTTCTAACGCATGGAATGTCGAATGGTTCCGAAAAATCTGAAATAAAAATAATCTGAAAATTCAGGAACAAAGGCGGTTTGTGCGCATTGGTTAGGTGTCTGACGAATACAAACATCGAAACAGGAGATTGCGTTATGGCTGTTGCCAACAACAAAAGCGAATCCACAAAAGATGCTGACCTGAACAAGCAGATTGAAGAGCTTCGCAGCGACATCAAAAGCATTACCGAACTGCTCGCCAAACGCGGTTCTGAGGATGTAATCAATTTGCAGGACCGTGCCCGAGGCGTGGCGAAAACCGCCGTAGACAAGGCGCAGGAAAAACTGATTGGCCTCAATGAAGACGCCAGCCGTGCTGAAGCGCGCGCAATGCTTGAAATTCGCAAAAAGCCGCTGGCTGCTGTCGGCCTGGCCGCTGGCGTCGGATTCCTGGCTGCCCTGTTGGTTCGTAAATAACCCATGGGCGCTCTGGTCTCCATATTGGCCGATCTGGCAGGCCCCGGAATGAAGCGAGAGCTTAAAGGGGGCGCCGAGGATGGGCTGCTGATGGTAGCAGCCTTCCTCTCGGGCCTTATTGGAGCAGGCTTCGGGCTGCTGGCACTGTTCATCGTGCTTGAGCGCTATCTTGGCGCCCTGGAAGCGTCAATTATTCTTGCTGCTCTGGCATTTCTGATGAGTGCCCTTGTGCTTTATTTTCTTGCGCACCGCCGCAAGCGCCGGGCGCGGATCAGAGCAGCAGCACGCGCTGCCTCCAGTTCTGATCTGGCAACGATACAGGCTGTCTTTCAGATCGTACGAGCCTCTCCGTTGCTGATGATGGCGCTCGGGGCTGGTATCTCGGCTGCTGGCTATGTCACGCGCAAGCGCTCCACGAGACATTGAGGCTTTTTACGCCACGAAAGAATGTAACTGGATGCCCGGTGAATGGGGCACCCAAATCTGATCGTGTGCGCTGTTGACAATACGATTTTAGAAAGGACTGCTCATTATGACTGTACAAGCTGTATTGCAAACCACTCCAAGTAAATCCAACGTTAACAACGGCTTGGATGAAACCTATCGGAAAGACATGGCTGAAGCCCTGTCCGATATTCTGGGGGCAACATACAAGCTTACCGTGGTAAGCCATATCTATCACTGGAACGTGGTTGGCCCGCTGTTCAAGTCGCTGCATGAGCTGACAGAAGAGCATTATAACGACCTGTTTGCTGCCGCTGATGTGATTGCTGAACGCATCCGTGCGCTGGATGCATTGGCACCGGTCAAAGGGGCCAATTTCGGTAATTTTATGCCCGAGCGAGGTGACGTGAAGGATCTCAAGGCACAGGACATGGTGGAAGATTTGATCGCCATGCATGAAGAACTTGTGCGCACCATGCGCCGTGCTGGTGAATCTGCTGGTGACGCAGGTGACCTGGTTACCGAGGATATGTTGACTGCTCGACTGACATTTCATGAGAAGGCGCTCTGGATGCTGAGAGCGATCGTGAGCGACTGATCCGAGCCTTGAATATGCCCTTTAAAGATATGCTCCCTTCTCATTCAGAGCGAATGGGGAGGGATTTTTTATACCCCCAACGGCCGCGCTCTCTCAGATGAGCCCCAGCAAAAGGCGCAAAGTATGATCTTGGGGTTTCCATCGCGATGCACGTGCGCGGCAGAAGGGAACGCTTGAGTTTAATGACGATATGACGTTGGTTGGCAGCGGCAAGAAAAGAAAAAACCGACGTACTACAAGGGCACGTCGGCAGAATGGAGCGATTATAACTGGGTGATAAAGAAAACGTAAATCAGGAGGGAAGGGGGATTAGCTTACAAATGCTTGAGAAACGACTGAGGCAGCCGAATTGTCCGGATGGTAATTGCCGTCTTCTTCCAGAGATAAAAGCTCTTGAAGATGTGAACGGGCCCGGTTTACGCGGCTTTTGATCGTACCCACCTTGCAATTACAAATCTCTGCGGCTTCCTCATAAGACATGCCGGAAGCCCCAACGAGAACAATCGCCTCGCGTTGATTGTCGGGAAGCTTGGCTAGCGCATCCTGGAAATCCTGCAGGTCCATCTGTCCATGTTGAGCTGGCTGGATGGAAAGGCTCTCGGTGAAAGTGCCTTCGCTATCCTGAATTTCTCGACCGCTCTTGCGCATTTGGCTGTAGAACTCATTGCGCAGAATGGTGAAGAGCCAAGCACGCATATTTGTGCCTGCCTCGAAGCTATCCTGTTTGGACCAGGCTTTCATCACCGTATCCTGAACCAGATCGTCGGCGCGGTCATGCTTGCCGCACAGCGACATGGCAAAGGCACGCAAGCTAGGAAGCACGGAGAGCATCTCGCGCTTAAAACTGTTGTCAGCATTTTGCATCTTGAGCGTTTACCTTTCACCAAGGCTGTTGGCAGCCCGTTCGGCTTCATCCAGCTTTTCGAGCAAATCCAGAAAACGATCCGGAATGGCTTCCTGCTCGGTTTGGGTATATAGCGCCTTTAGCTTTTGGGCGATGGCGCCGTTCGGATCCAATTCTTCATTCGGCTGAACGGCTCCCCCCAACATGTCGGGCGCGCTCAAAATACCCGATTTTTTTTCATCATTTATCATTTAGAACACCTTTAGAGGCCAAGGATTTGTCTCTGTCTTGATTAAAAAACGCTCCATTTTCAAAAAAGTTCCGCAAAGTTGGAACTTTTTTTTAGCTGGTGGATTGTAACGATATACTACATTCTCGATTTTACGATCGATACTATCAAGGAGAGGATTATAGATGACGCTTTCTACTCGTGTTGCCGCGCATCTTCCCTATCTTCGTCGCTACGCACGCGCTGTGACAGGATCTCAAACATCGGGCGATGCCTTCGTGGCCGCCACTCTGGAAGCGTTGATTGCAGACGTTTCCGTTTTTCCGAAAGCCAGCAGCGATCGCGTTTCGCTCTATAAGTTGTTCTCTGATCTTTATCGAAGAGCCAATGTAGAAGTCCCGCCCGCCAAATCCCCCTATGGGTGGGAGAGCCGAGCGCAGACCAACTTGCAAAATGTGCCGCCAGCGCCACGCCAAGCCTTCTTGCTGGCGTCTGTCGAAGAGTTCACGCCTGAAGACATTGCTGTTGTTCTGGGGGTGGAAGAAGGGGTTGTGCCTGATCTGCTTAATGAGGCTTCCGAGCTTATTTCAAAGCAGGTGGCGACCGACATTATGATCATCGAGGACGAACCCCTGATTGCGATGGATATCGAACAGATGGTCGAAAGCCTTGGGCATCGGGTCACAGGTATCGCGCGGACCTATGACGAGGCGATTGAGCTTTATAACAGCGATAAGCCCAAAATGGTTCTGGCCGATATTCAGCTTGCAGACGGATCTTCGGGCATTGATGCAGTCAATGACATTCTCAAGGATAGCGATATTCCCGTGATCTTTATCACTGCTTTCCCGGAACGTCTGCTGACTGGCGAACGCCCTGAGCCTACTTTCCTGGTCACCAAGCCATTCAACGAAGATATGGTCAAGGCATTGATCAGTCAGGCTCTGTTCTTTGAAAGGACATCATAAGAAAAAATGCTGATACAGCATGGAACAAACCTTGTGCATGAATCGTTTTAGTTGTGTAGTGCAAAGGAGAAATGACATGCTTTATTATGCTTTGGTGTTCTTTATTGTCGCAATCGTTGCGGGTGTACTTGGGTTTGGTGGTATTGCAGGGGCTTCGGCCGGGATCGCTCAGATCTTGTTCTTCCTGTTCTTGGCATTCCTCGTAATATCCCTGTTGATGCACCTCGTTCGTGGTCGATAGAGACGACAGGCCAATATATATCTCTCACAAAAGCGGTTCTGCCAGATCAGAGCCGCTTTTCTTTTTGCCAAGTGACATATACCCCAAACCTAAATGCTGATTGAAGCCGATACTGTTTGAGGGTAGCCGGGCTTCGAGGACTATCGTCCCCCTCACATTCTCTCCGGAAAGAGACGACATAAAAAAACGGAGCCTGCTAAGGCTCCGCTTTATCCCGGTCGGGATTGGTCTGGGCGATCAGTGATGCGCGATCCATTCGTCGATTTCACGTTCCACTTCTTCTTCTCGTTTGCCATAAAGCTCTTGTAGCTTGCCAGCCAGCGCTTTCCGGTTGCCTGCAATCACGTCCACATCATCATTTGTCAATCGGCCCCACTGTGCCTGAACATTGCCTTTAACTTGTTCCCAATTGCCTTCGATCTGATTCCAATTCATGACGTTTCTCCTTGTTTCATTCGTTATAAGACCGCTTTGCGATCCTCATCTAATCAACGTTTGGGAGCATGGAACGTTCCGAGAAACAGGGTGCGAAAGCAGAAGTTTGAAGCCTGATGCAATTCTTGCGAGTGGTAAAATTTTCCTGAGAAGGCAAAATCAACAAGATTTTGTTTGGTTTGTATTGTTTTCGGGGATGACTTGTTTTTCTGCTCCCAAATTCTTGTAAGCTTCCTATAATCAAAAAGTCGCCTTGAATGGGCGCTATTCCGTTCTTCAGAACATTCAAGCTTACCATGGTACGTGCATGCACAGACTTATCGCCCCGATTGTCTTCTCAACAGTCATGATTATTGGCACCGGAGCATCTCTGATGCTCTATAACAACGCAGAGATGGCAACGGAAAAGCGTGCGGAAGACCTGGCCGGACAGGTTGTCGACCGCGTATCCTTGCGTCTGTCGCAGCATTTTGCGCTACTCAGGGCGACCAATGCCTTCTTTTCTGCAACGCCCAACCGCATACGCCATGATCAGTTTGACAAAATCATTGCCGGGTTCAACATCAAGGAAAACTACCCCGGTCTTCAGGGTATCGGCTTCGCAGAAGCCATCTCTCCCAGCGAGGATGAAGCACTCGGGGTTATTCTGAAAAGCGACTATGGCAAGGATGTCAAGGTTTGGCCGGAAACGGATCAGACAGAGCGGGCCGCGATCACGCTGCTGGAACCGCTAACGGATCGTAACCACGCGGCCATTGGCTATGATATGTATTCTGAACCTGTGCGCCGCGCGGCTATCCAAAAGGCCTACGAGACTGGCGATATGGTCGCCTCTGGACCAGTGGAACTGGTGCAGGAGATCACCGCGATCAAGCAGGCCGGCTTCCTCGTTTATTCAAAATTTGAAGAGACCGATCCGTCGGGCGCAGAGGTGAGCCAGAATCCTCTGGTTAGCCGAAAGCCCACAAAGGGGCTTGTCTATGCTCCCTTCCGGGCAGGGGATCTTTTCATGACGGCGCTCTCCCAGAAGCCGACGCTTCCCGTCGTGTTGCAGGCGCATGATTTGGATGACAAGAGCCGTGCGCTCTTCAAGTCCGCCCTCTATGATGATGTCGAACTGTTCGGCTCGAGGGTGACCCGTGTAATGGAGGTTGCAGGGCGAAAATGGGTGCTGGACATTCGGGTGAAAAACAAGAGCGCCTGGACCCTTCAAACCGCAGCACCTTACGTGTCGATTGCGGTCTTTTTCTTATTGGCTGCGATGCTTGCATGGATCACCCATTTTCAGTTGCGCGCCGTGCGGACAGCCAAAACCATGCAAAAGCTGTCAGAAAAGAACCTGATAGAAAAAGATCTGCTGCTGCAGGAAATGAAGCACCGGATCAAGAATTCCATCGCGCGTATTCTGGCCATGGCGCGGCAGACGGCGCATCATTCCGAGACGATCGAAGAATATTCCGAGAGTCTGACAGCGCGCTTGCAGGCGATGGCCAACGCACAGGATGCGCTTACACGCTCCCATTGGCAGCGGGCCGATTTGGCCGATCTGTTGTCCAAGGAACTGGGGCAGGTGCTGGGAGAAGAGCAATTCAGTGGTATGATTTCGGGACCCAAGGTGGAGCTGGATGAAACCACAGTTCAGGCTTTTGCCCTGACTTTCCACGAATTGGCAACCAATGCGCTCAAATATAGTGATGTTGCCAAGGATAACGCGGCGCTCAACGTTGTATGGTCCCTAGAGCAGAAGGGTAAGAGCCGAATTCTTAAGCTTGTCTGGAAAGAGCGCAGCGAAGACCTTGTTGCAGCACCCGATCACAAGGGATTTGGCACCAAGCTTATTGATGCCAATATCCGGGGTGAGTTGCGAGGCTCAATCGAAAGGCGCTTTGAGAAACACGGTTTGACCGTGGAAATCTCGGTTCCATTGCCCGAGAAGCCTCGCTCAAAATCAAAGGCGAGCGGTGCTGCGCCCACCAGGGCCGGCAAAGAACCAGACAATAAGGCCTAGCAACGGGAAGATAATGATGCCGAGAATCCAGAGCAGTTTGGCGCCCGTGCTTTCATGGCTGCCAACCACCTTGATAACGGCGTAAATGTCTAGAACGAGAATGATAAGGCCAACGAGGCCATAACCCGTAAACATGATGAACTCCTGAGTGTCGTCTGTGCGGGAGGGCCCTCGAGTGCGTAGTTGGCCCAAAAAGCGCGGTCAAATTGATGCCCCGGAGATGCCCAACCGCGCGGGGAACGGTCGGGCAAGGGGCATTCGCCGGATCAGTCGGCCAGCGAACGCAATTGTAGCTCGCTGATGGCCAGCGCGAAGTTCAGGCCGGTCTGGGCGGAAACGCTGAGCGGCTGCAGGGCAATGGTCTCATCAGAACCACCAACAAGCAGGTTGCCACCAACACCAGCGCCAACGGTTGCCTGCGCACTCACGCCAGCATAGTCACCGGCAAGGGCGCCCGGGCGATAGTCATCTGTGGTGGGGGCCATGACCAACCATGAAATAACGCCGTGGTCAGTGGTGCCGATATCAAGTCCGAATTTGTTGATCGCTCCGAAATAGGCTTCATCCGGCACGCCAGCTTCGGCAGATTTGAAGGTGCAGGAAAGATCCTTGGTGGATTTGAAAACAAATCCTTCGCCACCTTTTACCGCACAATCGAGCTGACCGATCTCGACACGATCAATGGACTCTGCGGAAGCAGGTGCACTGAGAGCCAATGCCGGGAGGGTTGCAATAAAAAGATATTTCATAAAACGGGTCATCGGATCAATCTCCAAATTCTTTGCAATATCAGCAAGGGCAGAAGAGCTTTGGTTCTCGTCGTTCGCTGTCTGCCCGGTTCGGCAAGTCAACGTTGGCAGAGTCCGAATTGTTCCCAATTTTTTGCACAGGCACATGGCAGGCACATGGGTAGTCCCGTGTTCCCCCGCTGGCTTTCTGCCTCGCAGATGGGGGCTTTCTTCTCGTCAAGAATAGAGGAAAAAGTGAATTAGAACAACGTTTTGGGGTGAGTGTCGGCCGGCTCCATGAGCTTGGCGCCAGAGGCGCGGCTACTGCCGACAGCGCGATCAACAGGATAGGAGATCAACTCGCTGTCTCGATGCTCGCATAACAGGGTACGGGCCTCTTCCACGGACGTATCCGCACTCAGCCATGCATCAAATACCGAAGGCTTGAGGATGACCGGCATGCGCGGATGGATAGAGCGGATCTCATCCACGGCAGGCGCCGTGAGGATGGTGCAGCTATAAAGATCCAGCAGTGGGTTATAGGCTGAAAGACCGGCAAAGGCGAAGGGCTCGAAATCGGGGAGATGCAATAGATGTGGATCTTTCTTGCCGTCTGCCTTGCTTGTTGTCCATTCATAATAGCCATCAGCCGGTATGAGGCACCGCCCAGTCTTGTAGGCATCCCGAAAGGAGGGTTTGTTGTGGGCCTCTTCCGAGCGGGCGTTGAACATGGGATATTTGTTTTGCAGCTCTTTGGCCCAATGCGGCACAAGCCACCATCGCCCCTCCATCAGCCGCCGTTCGCCATTTGGCTCACCGACATAGAGCACAGACTGGGTGGGAGCGATATTATAGCGGGCAGGCACGTTGCGTTGCCGGTCTTCGGGCCGAATGAGATTGTACATTTCATGGATATCCGCCCATGAGCCCTGAAGGATAAACCGTCCACACATTATCTGTATCCTGTCTTCCATGCTGCTGACTGGGGGATTTCTAGCCCTACACAGCAGCCCGTCGGCCCCTTTTCAAGGGGGATTGTTGTGCCCAACTTAGCGTCAGGCACGAGACAACCTCAAGGGTTGAGGTTGCAGAATTGTTATAGTTATAATCTATAAGGGAATTTGAGTATAAAATGGAGAACGAGGCGAAGAAAGAAATGAACGTGACCTTTTTGCAATGGCGCAAATTTCCCTATGAAACGCGTGTTTTTTTCCTTGCATCGATAAACGAATTCCATCATGGCTGACCGCGCTGGCGCCGATCGTTCCAATGTCTGTTTCCAACGCAGAGCTGTGGGCGAATAGAGGCGAACCAAGGCTTCAAGAGTCCCCTGATTGTCAAGCCAGGGCACTTTCGATCTCCATGTAAGAACACTTTAGATCCGACTTTTGATTTCCAAGCAAATCTTGCGGACCCGCTATTAGGATGGTTGTCATGGCCAAGATATTTGCACCGATCGCCTCACTGCTTATTTCCGTTACCCTTCTTTTGCTGGGCCACGGCTTGCAGAGCACCCTCATTCCTCTCGCCTCACGCGCTTATCAATTCAGTGACTTGCTGATTGGTTTTGCTGCGTCGGCCTACTTTGCCGGCTTCGTCTTGGGCGGCATCATAACGCCGCATGTTGTGGTGCGTGCCGGTCATATTCGCGGCTTTGCCGTGATGGTCTCGTCCATGTCAGCGGCTGCGTTGCTGCACCCATTGGTGACAGACGCCTATGCCTGGGTGCTGTTTCGTTTTATCACCGGTTTCTGCGTGTCCGGCCTCTATCTGATCATTGAGAGTTGGCTCAATGAATTTGCCGATAACGAAAACCGTGGGCTGGTCATGTCTGCCTATATTATCGTGAACTATGCCGCCTTTACGGTGGGGCAGTTGATGGTGACATTGGCGCAGCCGGAGAGCTTCTATCTGTTCGCCATTGCTTCCATCATCATTTCAGTGGCCGTAATGCCAGTGGCCATGACCAAGGCCGCGCAGCCCGCACCGATCGCCATCGTCAAGCTGGATTTGCGCCGCGTGTTCAAAACCTCGCAAGCGGCGATTATCTCTGCCTTCATGATTGGCGTTGTGCTTGGTTCTCATCTGACTTTTGCGCCGATTTATGCGGTTGAAAAGGGCTATAATCCACTGACGCAGGCCCCTGTCTTTGCGGCCATGCTTGGCCTTGGCGGGATTATCAGCCAGTGGCCTCTTGGGCGTTTTTCGGACAGGATGGACCGACGTGTTGTTCTGCTGACGATCAGCATTCTGGGCGGTATTGCATCGGTCGCCATCACCATGTTGCATGATGTGCCCTTCTATCTCTTCCTGATCGTGGGCGCGATTATCGGGGCGCTCACACAGCCTGCTTATTCACTGGCCGCTGCCCATGGCTATGACAATGCCAAGGAAAGTGGATATGTGCGCATGGCCGCAGGGTTGCTTGTTTCCTACGGACTGGGCTCAGCTATTGGCCCATCTGCGACGTCCATATTGATGCAATTCTATGGCCCCGATGCTCTGTTTCTCTTCCCAACGGTGCTTCTTGCCATCCTTTCGCTCTATCTGGTGATCCGTATTCGTCAGAAAGATCCTGTCCGCGAAGCACAGAAAGAGGACTTCGACCTTGCCGCGACGGCAGCCGTACTTGGTGTGGTCTCGCCGGAAGTCTTCAGCGAAGAAGACCGCTATGTTGTTGTGCCCGATGAGTGGGAGCCCACTGAGGAAGAAGATCCCGATGCTGAGGTCAATGGTGGCGAAATCCCTGAAGGGGAGCTGCCCGAGGATGCCGCTCAGGAACCCAGAACGTTGCCTGAAGTCGAGGTGGATGAAGCTGTGGCCATCGCTATCAAGGAAGGCGACGGTGTCCCGCAGGACAAGACAGCCATTGAAGGCGATGAAGACGATGATGAGCAAGAGGCTTCCGAAGGTGGAAACTCTGAGAGCGAGGCGGATGATTCCGAATCGCCTGAAGGGGACGCCAAAGCGGGTACTCTTGAAAGCGACGCTTCTGACGATGAGCCTGCCGCAGACGCAAAGGGCGATGAAAGCAAACGCTAATCGCCCGGTCTGGCGGTTCTAGAGAAAGACGTCTGGCATCTTTCCGGTTGCTCATCACCATGCATCAAACAAAAAGCCCGGACAGTGGCCTGTCCGGGCTTTTTGTTTCTCTTGGTGGGCTGTCGGCGAGGGGCCGGTCACCCCTCTTTAAAGCCCGTGCTTCAGGCCGCAGACGCCGATTCCTTGCGCACATCATCGAGGAAGCCGTTGACACGGGTCCTGAGATGAGTGGCTTCCTGCTGTAGTTTCAGCGAGGAGTCGTGAACAACAGCAGAGGTTTCGCGAGTCTTGTCTGCCGTCTGCGTCACGTTGCCAATGCTGGTGGAGACTTCTTGGGTTACGCGCGACGCCTGGGTTACGTTGGTTGCGATTTCTTCGGTTGCTGCGCGCTGTTCGTCCACGGCGGCGGCAATCTGGCTGGAAACCGAACTGAGGCTTTCAATGGTTTGCGAAATCTCGGAGATGGCAGTCACGGCGAGATCTGTTTCATGCTGGATCTCGGAAATCTGCTTGTCGATTTCTTCGGTCGCCTTGCTGGTCTGGTTTGCCAGCTCCTTGACTTCTGCTGCCACCACGGCAAAGCCACGGCCCGCTTCCCCGGCACGCGCTGCCTCGATGGTTGCGTTGAGGGCCAGAAGGTTGGTCTGCTCGGCAATGGCCTGAATGAGCGTGACCACTTCGGAAATCTGTTTGGCAGCCTGTGCCAATCGCTCCACCCGATCATTGGTGCTGTTGGCTTCAGACGAGGCTTTCAGCGCCATGTCATTGGAGGTCTGCACCTGACGGGCCACTTCGCTTACAGAGGCTGCGAGTTCTTCAGCTGCGGAAGCTACAGCCTCCACGTTGCTGGAAGCCTGAGCGGAGGCGCTGGATACCTGTTCGCTCTGAGCCGAGGTGCTCTGGGCATCCTGATTCATCATGTGGGACGCATCCTGCAGGCCTTTTGCCGCCTCGCCAACGGTCGAGAGCATCCGCGCGACCTCTTCATCGAAGGCGCGGCAAAGCTGCTGGACATTCGTCCCGCGCTTGAGCGCTTCGCTCTGGTTCTTTTCATTCTCTACGAGAAGAGCCTTGCGGTTGTTCTCATTGTTGACAAATACCTGCATCGCCTGCGCCATCTGGCCGATTTCATCCGAGCGTTCCTGATCGGAAACGGTGATGGACGAGTTGCCATCCGCCAGAGAGCGCATATTGCCCACCAGACCGGTGATTGGCTTGTTGATGGAACGAATGACCACGTAGGAGGCTGCGCCAGAGAGGATCAATGCAATCAGAGTTGCCAATCCGACAATCATGGCCTGGCTGAGGAAGGCGGCATTCATATCATCAATATAAACACCAGTGCCGAGCATCCACTGCCATTCGGGAATGCCTTCAGCCCAGCTCAGCTTTTCATAGGCTTTTTCGCTGCCCGGCTTCGGCCAGTAATAAGCATATTCACCACCGCCTTTCTTGGCGATGTCGATCATATCGCGGACAAGAAATTTACCGTCAGCATCCTTCATGTCCATCAGATTTTTACCCACCAGCTTCTTGTTGGGAAGAACAACATTGGTGCCGTCATACTGATAGACGAAGATATAGCCGGAGCCATCATCATAGCGCATGGCGTCGATGGCTGCCTTGGTGCGTTCCTGAGCTTCTTCGCGGGAAAGCTCACCGCTTTTTTCCAATGCATAGAAGGAATTGGCAATGGTTTGAGCGGCGTGGGTAATGTCTTTGAGGCTGTTCACGCGCTCTGCGCGCATGGAACTTTTTAAATTGGAAAGGCTGACTGCGGAGAGGGCCAGCATAAAGATGAAAACGGTAATAGTCGGTGCTGCTATTTTCCACGAAAGGGGGAGCTTTGAAATTTTCATGAGCGGGGGTCCGGAATATTGTCTGGTTATAGGTAATATTCAGGTAAGCTGCCTAATGAAGTCTTAATAGATTAAAAATTTCAAATATGTTTATAAATATAGATGATATGATTTCTAAAGAGATCTCGGAAAGGATAGTGTTGATAAAGAAAGTATAAGTATTTGTCACAATGTTTCTGGTAATATATGCGTATCTTAGCGCGCATAAATGCTTTTTGTACAACCGAAGGGCGATTGTGGACTTTTAGTGCTAAAACACTGGAAAACTAACTTCCGCGTGACAATTCCGGTGGAACCAGTGTTGAGTGGCCTTTGCGTATCTGATGCGGACCGGAAGGTGTGAGCAGCCCGATATTGCGTCTTGCCCTGATCCAGCTTGTCATATCCTCAAAGCTGAGTGGACGTGAAACCAGATAGCCCTGCACCGAGCAATTGGCGATCTGGGACACCGTCGAAAGCTGCTGATGGGTCTCGATGCCTTCGCATACCACGCGCAGCTGCATGAGCTTGGACATGGACATGACCACGCCAACGATTGCCTTTTGCTTCTTGTTGACCACGATATTGTTGACGAATGACCGGTCAATCTTGATGCCATCTACCGGTAAATTGGAAAGATGGGAGAGGGAGGCGTAGCCCGTGCCGAAATCATCCAGCTCCACATGAACGCCGCGCGCCGACAGGGTTTCGAACAACTCGTTGATATTCGTATATTGATCATCCAGCAGCACCCCTTCCAGCAGCTCGACTGCCAAAAGGTCCGGGTTGATGTCATATTTTTCCATGCTCTGGCAGAAGTCTTCTACCAGTGTCTGTCGCTTGAGATGGGCAGGAGACAGGTTGACCGACAGGCGTCCGAATTCCAGGCCCTCGTCTACCCATTGACGAACGGACCACATGGCTTTTTCGAAAATGGCATTGCCAAGGGCGGCCGCCATGCCGTTGCTTTCCACGATATCCATGAACAGGCCCGGAGGCAATTGGCCACGCTCTGGATGGTTCCAGCGTACCAGAGCCTCAATGCCGGTAATGCTTTCATCGAGCGTGCTGATCTGCGGTTGAAAATGTAACTCGAACTGATCAAGTTTGAGGGCATCGCGCACATCGGCTTCGATGGAGGCTTCGCTATCGAGCCGTTCCTTCATTTCTGCTGAGAAGAACTGATAGCCGTCGCGTCCCATTTCCTTGGTCTTGTAGAGCGCCAGATCTGCATACATCATCAAGGCGGAAAGATCCGTTGCATCATCAGGATAAATGGCCACGCCGAGACTTACCGTTGGCCACAGGGTCGTTTTCTCATGAGGAACCGGAATGGCAATCAGGTCGGTCAATTCCTGACACAGGCTTTCGATCTGACTATTGGTAACATCCGTTACGATCGCGACAAATTCGTCGCCACCCCAGCGATAGGGCTGGAAGTTGGGAACCTTGGAAGCAAGAAAGGCAAGACGCGAGCCAATTTCCTTGAGCAGATGGTCGCCGGAAATATGGCCCAAAGTGTCGTTGACCCGCTTGAATTTGTCTAGATCAATCTGGATGACCGCAAAGCGCATATCTTTCTGCTCGTTCATGAACAGAGCTTCGAGATCCTGCTGCCCATGGGCGCGGTTCGGCAGTGTTGTGAGGGCATCGAAATAGGCGATATGGGTCAGTGCGTCACGTGCCCGTACCAACTCGGCTTCGCGCAGACGATCTTGAGTGACGTCGGTAAAGTTGGAAATGATGTCCCCGTTCGGCAACTTCGAGCTATGAATGATGAGGTGGCGTCCGTCGGCCGTTTCGAATGTGTGTTCGAAATTCTTCGTCGACTTGAAGTTCTCCACAAAGATGTCTATCCAGTCGCTGGGAAGCTCTTCATTCCATTTCCAGAAATTGATTTCCTGCCCGGCTTCGAGAAGATCGCGCGCTGACATCCCCTCATGGATGAGATGGGCAAGCTCCTTGTGATAGCTACGGAAGGCATCATTGGCGATAACCAGCCGTGCTTCTGAATCCCAAAGAACAAAACCATTGCGCATCGAGTTGATGGAATTGATCAGGCGCCTGTGGGCTCTTTCCTGATCTTCTTGAGCGGTCTGAAGCTGAGCGGCAGTGGCCTTGGCTTCTGCGCTCTGGCGTGCCAGATCATCAAGCATCTGCTGGCGCTCGGTCACGTCATAATGGGCCGCCACTATGCCACCCTCTTCCAGAGGCCAGCAGCGGATCTCTATAACGCGGCCATTGGGTGTCTTTCTGTTCAGTCGGAAAGGTTCTTTGGAGTTGATCAACTCCAGGCGTTCTTTAATCAGGGTTTCACCGTAAATGCCACCATACATTCCGAATTCGATATTGCGCTTTAAAATGTCGGAATAGTCTGTGCCGATGGGAAGCTCATCGGGAGATAATTCCAGCAGATCATAAAAGGTCTTATTGGCCAGAATAAGCCGTCTATCCTTGTCAAAAACGCTGATACCTCCGGGAAAGTTGTCGAAGGTCGAGTTCAAAAGATCACTGCTGCTTTTCAGAGCCGCTTCGTTATTCTTGATTTCGGTAATATCCGTGCGGATCGATATGATCTCTTCCAGTGCACCATGCGCATCAAAGATGGGAACGATGGTCGTCGAAATCCAGTAGATCGTCCCGTTCTTGGCTTTGTTGCAGATTTCGCCAGTCCAGGTTTCCCCCTTCTTGACGGCATCGTAAATGCCCTTGAAATAGGACCTATCATGATAGCCCGAGTTGAGTATGTTGTGATCCCTGCCGATCAGCTCCTCATGTGAATAGCCTGAGACTTCACAAAATCTGTCGTTGGCATAAAGAATGCGGCCCTCAGGATCGGCAATCGAAACGATGGCATGGGCATCAATACCCAACTTGTGAGACGCCAGTCTCGAAGCAAGCTTGCTAGATTTGTCTCGTTCCTTTGCCAAGACGTCGGACTGTTTCTTCCTTTCCTTGTAGCCAAAATACAAAAGGCCAGCAAAAGCAATCAGGAGAAGAAATAGAAATTGCGAAACGCCCTTGAAAAGCAACTCTGAATTTTGAAGTTTGTCTAATTCAAGAAAATGGTAAAGCAGCACTTCTTGTACAAAAGCCAGGACTGCAATGCCCACAATCAATGCAATATATTGGTTCTTCTTTACAAGATGCTTCATTGCCTATTCAGCTCCGCTCGTCCCGTCATTTGCTTGCATGCCAGTTTCCTGTTTGCCTTCTTTGCAAATTTACAGAGGTGATCTGTGGGACTGTCTCAAAAAATACTGAAATAAGTATAAAGAGAAACAAAATCTTTTTGGTTAGTATAAAACAAAAACTGCGCTCAAAGGAGCGCAGTTAAGAAAACGAAAGAATTTCGTATCGTGGGTTGAAGCAAAAACAGATTCTATATCGCTTGAGAGCTTTCGATAGTCTTCTTTCCTGAATTGCTTTGTTCTCGGATCGTGGTGAGAAATATTTCTACTTGGCTGGATAGCGTTTCGATCTGTTCGCGCAAGCCATTGGTATTATGAGACATGGTCTCAGCACTCTTCGAGTTGGAATTGACCAGATCACTCATGACATTGGTGTTATTGGCAATATCCCTTGTGCCGGATGCGGCCTGGGCGATATTTTCGCTGATTTCGCCAGCCGCAACCCCTTGTTGCTCGACAGCAGCTGCGATGGTTCCTGAAATGGCAGTCATTTGATGAATGATATTTTCCACCTCGCCAACGGCATCAACGGCATCGCCGATGCTGTTCTGGATGGATAAGATTTGTCCGGAGATCTCTTCAGTGGCCTTGCCGGTCTGGGCTGCCAGATCCTTGACCTCGGCAGCGACCACCGCAAAGCCACGCCCCGCTTCGCCTGCGCGGGCCGCCTCGATGGTGGCATTGAGCGCCAGAAGATTGGTCTGGGCGGCGATATCCTGTATAAGCCCGACGATCCGGCCTATGGCGGTGGAAGCATTGGACAATGTTGAAATCACATCACTTGCGCGTTTGACTTCATCCACGGCATGTTGTGATACCTTGCCGCTTTCACTGACCTGACTGGAAATCTCGCAGATGGAAACGGACATTTCTTCCGAGGCGCTGGCCACCGTTTCAACATTGGTGCTGGCTTCTTGCATGGATGACTGAACAGAATGCAGACGCTGGTTATTCTCGACAGAGCGGTTTGCCAGCCCTTCGGATTCTGTCCCGAGTTGACCCGCTGCCCGCTGTACCTGCGTGATAATGGACCCGACCTGCTGATCAAATGCATCGGCGAGCTCACGCACCATTTGGCATCTTTGGGCTTCGGATTCAGCCTCTTTCAAGGCCTGCTGGCGCTCCAGCTCTTTGCGTTCTCTGGCATTATCCCTGAAAACCAGCATGGCGCGGTTCATGTTGCCAATTTCGTCCTGACGGTCGGTTTCGGCGACGTCGACTTTCAGGTCGCCCTCGGCCAGCTTCAGCATCGAGTGAACCAGCTTTTTGATGGGGCGCGTAAGAGAGGCTGCGAGCAGGGCAGAACTGGCCAGAATAACAAGGAATATGAACGCCGAACTGGTCAGCAAGCTTTTCAAATTGTCCCAGAATGTTGCTTCCAGATCATCGATATAGGTTCCGGTGCCGACAATCCAGCCCCAAGGCTGATAGGCTTGCACATAGGACATTTTGGGTGAAGGTTTCGTGCTGCCTGGATGCGGCCAGGAATAGGCAACCACACCGCCCCCCGGCTGACTGCCGACTTTCACGAATTCCTGAAAGTAGAGCAAGCCATTGGGATCTTTCGCCTCGGAATAGCTTTTCCCAACGGTTGTCGAATCTGTCCCATGCATCAGCATGCGATGGTTCATGTCGTTGATCCAGAAATAGTCGGTATCATCGTAGCGCAACTTGGAAAGCAGTTCCTTGGCGACCTCTTGTGCCTTTTCTTCGCTCATGAGACCGTTTTTGGCATCATCATGCAAGGCTGCAATGGTTGACAGCGCGGTTTCGACTAGGTGCCGTAATTCTGTCGCTTTGGATCTCTCAAGGTCATGTTTGCTGACGATACTTGCCTGCAAAGTAATGGCGCCAATGCCCAATATTGCCAGAAAGACAATAGAATAGATTTTGGCCGTCAAACCGCGCGCCCAGTGAGGCAAAAGCGCATACAAAGAGGAAAACATAGTTGGGGCTCCAATGACAATTGCCGGCCACCCACAGGCCAGACAGAAGGCACAAGTGAACTCGTTATAATTGACAATAGAATTGGGAGTAATAGTTAATAATTTGAAAAGTAGAAAGTATTAATAAAAAATTTTAGATATTATCATAGTTAAAATACGTATTTTTATCGTATTTATTAAAAATCAAAAATTATTTTATTTGAATATATTCTGTAAATTTTCATTTGATCGGTAAAATGTGAAGATATGCATATGCATAATCTGGCTGGGTAAATTTACCAAATATAGATGGAGATATATGGAGGATAATATGACTTAAATGGATTTTTAGATTGGTATATAGATGAATATGAAATCTATGATTTAAATAACAAGCGTTTCAATTCTAATTTTCTTCGCTTGAAGAGGTAAAATCGCTCTGTAAGGAAAGGGGTGGGTATTGCCTTTCTCTTCCAACTCTTCATTGTGTATGGTGTGGGGCTGGAAAGGCCATTGGGTTTTCTTCGGAACTGTTGCCGGACGTATCGCATCAGATTTTTCTGACAAGTTCTGATAATGGCAGTTTTTGAAGCTTTTTAATTTGGGCTGGCGTTGCCACGTTGCCAATGCTAAGACCGGTTGCGTCGCAGCAATGGCAGACAGGGGTAAACTTGCCGGTTTGCCCAATCATGCCTTGTCGTCCGCATCGTTGTTTGCGGCCGACCTGTTCGCAATTCAGAGCCAATCTCTATCTCTTTCCTTGCCGGTATATTCCGATCCGAGACTTTTAAGGACCTCCGTAATGACAAAACAGAACGGTCTGCATGATGCAGGGGCCGCTGCCAATCAGACTCGAAGTGCCAGAACGGCGCACATCGCCGAACCCAACATGCCTTTTGTGGAATTCATCATCCTGATGGCATTGTTGATGTCGCTGGCAGCGCTATGTACCGACTCCATCATGCCCGCCTTTTCCATTATTGGCGAAGAGTTCGGCCATAGCAGTCCGCAGGAATTGCAAAAGATCATCACGATCTTCTTTGCCGGTCTGGCAATCGGGCAGTTGATCTATGGGCCGCTGTCCGATCAGATCGGGCGTAAAGGTGGTATGTTCATCGGGCTGGTCATTTTCATTATCGGCAATCTGATGAGCTGGTTTTCGACCAGCTTCGAAATGCTTCTGCTGGGGCGCTTCTTGCAGGGCTTCGGGGTTGCGGGGCCGCGGATCGTGATGATCGCTCTTATTCGCGACCTGTATGCCGGGCGCGAAATGGCTCGTATCATGTCCTTTGTGATGGGCTTATTCATCTTTGTGCCAGCGCTTGCCCCCATTTCCGGTCAGACCATCATGGCAATCTCGGGCTGGCGCTCGGTTTTCTTTTCCTTCATTCTGCTCTCAACCATCGGCGGGCTGTGGTTGGCCTTGCGCCAGAATGAGACGCTGCATCCTTCAAAGCGCATCAAGGTAACACCGTCCAACCTGTGGCGCGGCACCAAGGTGATCTTTACCACGCCCAGCTGCCTTGGCTATATGGTCGCCGCCGGTTTCGTGCAGGGGCCTTTCATGCTCTATCTGAGCACAGCGCAAAATCTGTTTCAGTCCACCTACGGGCTGGGTACGCTGTTTCCCTTTGCCTTTGCCGGGCTTGCATTCTCGGTCGGTTTTGCCTCCTTCATGAATAGCCGCTTGGTGTTGCGCTTTGGCATGCGTTATCTGGTTCGGCGGGCTTTGATCGCCATGTCGACCATTGCAGCGCTCGGCCTTGTCTGCACCATGCCTTTTGACTTCGTGCCGCACCTTTGGCTGCTGTTCGTCTTCTGCAGCCCGCTCTTCTTCTGCACCGGCTTGTTATTTGGCAACATGAATACTCTCGCCATGGAAGAGGTGGGCAATGTGGCTGGTATGGCTTCGGCCTGGGTTGGTGCCTTCTCAACGCTCATCGCGATGACCATTGCCACCCTGATGGGGCAGATCTACGATGGATCCATTCTGGTTCTGCTGGCCAGTTTCATGATCGGTAGTTTAATCACCATGCTGCTAACGATCCTGACTGAGCGCTGGAGAGCTCGCAGAGACAGGGAAAATGCGTTGGCACAGTAATATGCGAACAGCGCAAGAGGCTGCATAAGGGACAGATAGCGGCGAGGTCTGTGCCGAATATTCTTGAAAAGGCCCGATTCATGAGGTGAAGATACCTCATATGAATGTTCCACCTCAGGACAAGAGGATCTTCACCGCCATGGATCGGCAACCGGCAAGCCCAACAGACCCGGACAGGAGCAAGGATGCAGCGATTGATCGCTATTTGCTCGACGAACTGTCACAAAGAGGCACGATTAGTGCGCATGTGCGTCTGGAAAGCCTCAACTGGCTGCATCCTGCTCACTTGTGGGCGCGTTGGGCCATGGTCATGCTGATGGCCTTCGGGGCAGCTTTGGTGCTCACCGGCATCGTCTTCTTTTTCGCCTTCAACTGGGCGTCAATTCCAGATCTGGCCAAGCTTGCAGTCATCGAAGCCGGGATCGTTCTTAGTGCTCTTGGCGCATGGGTCTTGCCGGCGGAAAGCCTGCCGGGGCGCTTATTGCTCATGGCAGCTTCGGTCTTGACCGGTGTCTTTCTGGCTGTGTTCGGTCAGATTTATCAGACGGGCGCCGATGTTTGGCAGCTCTTTGCACTTTGGGCTGGTCTGATTACGCTCTGGACGCTGATCGGGCGTTTCTTGCCGCTCTGGGTTCTCTGGCTTGGTCTGATCAATCTGGCCTTTTATCTCTGGTGGGACAGCACGCCCTTGCTTAGAAAAGACGATACAAGTGCTCTCTATCTTATGCATGCGTTGATAATTGGCCTTGTGCTCCTTGCTCGCGAATGGCTCCTGCCAGACGAAGATACAGAAAAAGCCGCGAAATTTCGGTGGCTCTCGCCCCAGTGGACACGCTGGCTGCTACTGGTTGGAATGTTGGTATTTCTTTTTCCACCCCTGATGATATGGATTGCCAACTGGGAAACCGCCAGCCTGCAGGTTGTTCTTTCTGCTTTGGTGGCCGGAGCGATAGCGCTTGTTCTCTTTCTCGCCTTTCGCTTTTGGCGGCCCGATATTGCAGCCCTCGCCATGGAATTTCTGATGATCTGCATCCTTGTGGTCATGGGATTGGCAATCCTGCTCTATGACAATCTTTTCGACACGCTTGGCACCACCTTTTTTACCGCTATTTCAGCCATCGCTTGCTTTGCAGCGGCTGCGGGATATTTACGGCACCTGCTGGCATTGGGCATTGATCGCGGGGAGGTGGAGCAATGATTGAAGGTCAGAAAAGTTATCGCTTTCTCTTGGATGCTCCGCAGATTTCGCAATGGTTCTCATTCCTGCAAACACAAGGGTTGGTGTGTGATAAAGATTTGGATGCTATCAGCCGTGATATTGTCGTCATAAAAAGCAGAGAGAAGGAAGAGGCCCCGATCTATCTGCGGGCCTTGAGTGCTGTAGGGGCTGTCATTTCTGGCCTGCTCCTCATCTATCTCCTCTATTTGTTTGGTCTGTTCGATCTTAGCGATACGAGTCTAAGCATCAACGGGCTGGTGTTTATCGGCTTGTCAGCGCTGCTGCATGCGCTTGGGATGCGCAAGACAAATCTGGCACGAGATTTCTATATCCAGTTGGCGCTTACGTTGTTGCAGGTTGGCAAGGTTGCGCTCGTTACCGGATTAGCGCAAATCGTTCATGACGCGTTCGGGATCGGTTGGTTCTGGACCGTTTCGGCCATTCTTGGCTTGGTCATGCTCCTTAGCTTTTTGGCCTTTCCATCTTCGATAGAACGCTTTGTTTCAAGTCTCGCCTTTCTGGTTTCTCTTTGGATTTGCCTGCTGACGGATTGGTCTGACGAGCTGGAACTCACCGGCTTCGTGATAATGCTCGTTGCCCATATTCTGGCGCTGGCTGCTTTTCTGCGTTGGCCTCTGGTGCGTCAGAAATTGACCAGCCTTTATGATGCCCTGCTGATATCCCTTTGCCTTGCGGTTGGAATGATCCAGAGTTTTCTGTCCATAGGCCATGAAGCTTGGCAAGACGTATCGGAAGAGGTGAAAGTCTTTCTGGGACTTGGATATCGCTGGTCCATCGAAATCACACTTGGGCTTGCGCTGATCGCTCTCATTTTGTGGATCGCCGGTCGAAAGGGCAGCCTTGGTCGCGAGCCGGTCGTGGCAAGTCTTTTGGGGGGCGTGGCGTTGGCTTTGCTCTCAAACGCAGGCATTTTGCTCGCCATCGGATTGATGATCCTTGGATTTGCCACGCACCGGCCTGGACATACCTTGCTGGGGGTGTTGTTTGCGCTGTTTTTCGGCTTTCTCTATTATTATAATCTGGACATATCGTTGCTGCAGAAATCCATTGTTCTGATCCTGTCGGGGGCACTTCTGCTGATTGCCTCAGGCTATATCTATTGGCGTGGCTGGTATCGACAACCGGAGAAGGCGAGGGGGGGGACGTCATGAGGAGACTTCTCATTCTGCTGGGTCTTCTGCCCGTTTTGGCTGTTCTCAATTATTCCGTTTTCGAGCGGGAAAGCCTGCGTAGCGATGGCGAATTGATCTTGCTCGAACTGGCGCCTGTGGATCCTCGCTCGCTCATGCAAGGGGACTATATGGAATTGCGCTATTCTCTTGCACAAAAGGCAAATGCCGCCTGGCAGCAGATGCGCAAGTCAGATGAAGCCCAAAAAGTACCCGGCGATGGCTCCGGGCAAATCGTTCTTCAGCTTGATGGTGCAGGTAAAGCCAGCTTCGCCCGCTTTTATAAAAAGGGGGAGGCTCTGGCAAAGAATGAACGGCTGATTGGCGTTGAGTTTCATGCATCAGGCGGTTTCGGTCCAATCCGACTGATGCCACAATCCTTTTTCTTTCAGGAAGGGCATGGGGATGCGTTCAGTCTTGCCCGCTATGGCATGATGCGCATCGGCGCTGATGGTGATCATATCCTCATCGGCCTTGCCGACAAATCAGGACAACAGATTAAGCCCGAATGATCCGGAGCCCAGCGCGCGGGTTCTTTTGCCTGGATTGACCGTGTTTGGTCTGGGAGACTTGAACCCTGCCTTGCGCAGAGCATTGCATGGTTAACGCAAAGCTAACCATAATCCTCTAGGTTTGTAGTTTGAACCCTCAGGATAGTCCTGATCGTTAGTATCTGCGCATGTGAATGCCTTGAAGTATTAGAGACCCTGAATGCTAGAATTTGCCCGAATGTTCATGTCTATCGCCGGGCTTGGTTTGCCGATGGGGCTCATCATGGTGCTGTCGGGGCGTGTGAAATATCGCAACGAGCTAGACACGTTCCTGCGCATGGTTTCGGCTTATTGCATCTCGATTATTGCCTACTGGGTTATCGGTTACGGGCTCTATAGCGGACAAACAATCAATGGGTTTGTTGGTGCAATAAAGGGCTTTATGCATCGCGAGGATTTGCTGCAGGGTGCACCTAACCTCCATCTTTTGGTTCTGTTTTCGGTCCCCCCGATTGCCGCTGCTGCAGGCATGGTTGAACGCGGTAATTTTCATATTGGCAATATTCTCGTCGCGGTGGTTGCTGTTCTTGTGGCGCCTGTCACGGGCCATTGGGCGCAACATTCTGGCCTTGATGGTCAGGGCTGGCTTTTGGCAATCGGATTCGAGGGTGTTGGCGGGGCAATCGTCGTCTTTCTATCTGCTGGCTTTGTCGGCCTTGCCACCACTCTCGTGCTGGGGCCGCGTCTTGGCAGGTTTCCTATTCAGGTCGGTCGTCCGCGCGGCCAAAGTCCGACATGGTATGGCATGGGCGTGATCGTGATCGTGACCTCGACCATTACGCTGGCGGTCATGCAAGCAGATAGTCTTGAAGACATGACTGCCGCATTTTTCGTGTTGCTGATCGGGGTGGCCTTCTCCGCTATTGCAGGGTCGCTGTTGCCGATGATCGCGCGGCGTGGCGAGATGACGCAGAGTATGTCCACATCTGTGCTTGCAGGTGCTGTGGCTCTGACGGCAGTCGCCTCCTTCGCCGAGCCGGTTGATGCCGCCATCATCGGCATTCTGGCCGGGTCGCTATCGGTTGCCTTCAACCGCATTCTGGCTGCTGTTGAAGTGGATGATCCGGCTGAACTGATTTCAGCTTTCTTATCTGGAGGTCTTATCGGCGGATTGATGATACCTCTCGCCAGACCTGGTGTCAGCCCGCTGCTTGCCAGTGAATTTATCACCCAGCTAATTGGGATTAGCGCAATTGCGGCATGGGCTTTCGGGGTTGCTCTGATCGTCGGCCTGATCTTGAAGCTTACAGTCGGGTTGCGCGTTGGTGAGGTTGAGGAAAAACGAGGCCTCTCGGTCTCTCATTTCGGCTTTGTCAGTGAGCCTGATTTCATCATTTCAAGCCTGATGCATTATAACCAGCATACCGATTGGCAGAATGGTGAGCGCAACAGTCATCTGGCGAAAATCGCGTCTGATTTCAGTCAGACCATCGTCAAGCTTCACGACGCAACCAGTCGGGCCACGGACCGGGTCCTCTCCACCAGCTCAAGTCCTAAGGAAGGTGCGGCCATGGTTTGCCGCATCAGGTTGGCCGAGGACAGCGTGCGGGTGAATGCCGAGGATATTCTGATGTTGCTGGAGGATATTCTGAAGTCTGGCGACGGGGGAGATCTTGGTGGTGAACGGTTTCTACTCTGGGGGCAGGAAGCGGTGGAAATGCTGCTGGCTCCGGTTGAGAATGACATCAAGAAGCTGGCGCGTCACATTCCCCTGCAGGCGGAATTATCGGAACTGGAAAATATCGTTATCACGGCCGCCGAAATTCTTTCCCACGGGGTGCATCAGATCGAGATGATGCGTGATCTGGAAGAAGCTCAGGTGGATGGTTTCTTCTCCCGTGACCACATTTGCGACATCGCAGCTCTGCTGCATGAAAAGGCCAGTCGCATCAAGGCCATTGCCGAAGTGCGCAACAGGCCTTTGCAAATTGATTGTGCCGAAACAAAGGGGCTTATGGTCAGCGGAGACGCCAATGCCTTTGCCCGTATCCTCACCTTGACAGTGGAAGGCGCGCTCAACAGGCAGCTCAGTGATAGCTCAGGCCCGGTGCGGCTCGAGCTGAAGGAATATAGCTCGGGGCAATATGTGGTGCTTGATTGCCTTGATACGGGAACAGCCCTGTCTGCGCGTCAGATTCGTGCCATCCGTGATCCCCTGTCAGAAGATCGGGCGCTAAGTGAATTGGGGCTGGGGCAGATCTTGCCGCTTATTCTCGTCTCCCGGCTCGTCAGAGCCATGGGAGGGGAGTTTGCCATTACGAGTGCGCATCAAGCCGGAACGCAGTTGCGCTGCCGCTTTAGAAAGAGACAGACCAAGCAGCAGCGTGCAGCAAGTAAGGCCGCCTGAGCGGCCTCGCAAAACGCCGTTTGAAAAAGCCGATCTCAGCCGGAGAACCACGAAAGCTCAGTGCAGAGTTTTACGCTCTGTCGGTGCTCGCGCTGCGTTGATGTGGCAAAGGGCAAGGCTGACTTGATCGCTCACAGGTTTTGTCGCGTCCAGCTCGATCCAGCGCAAAGGCTCCCTGGCCTTCAACTGGTCTTGCGGATGTTCGTTGCCGGTAGACGGGACTGCAAAGCGCCCCTGATCCCGATGTTGTGGCAAGAAGGCCGAGAGTGCCACGCGCCTGCGTAGGTCCTCCTGACGGCATTTGAGCAGGCTGAGGGCGACAAAAGAGTTGGACATCCCGATATCTTCAGCCAGATCCGCCAGCTGCTCACTATGGATTGGCTGGTCGAAAGCGCCTTCAAGAATAACCGAATAGCCAGCAGAGATCGCCAAACGCGCTTTTTCCATCATACGCCGATAAACAAGATCCCAGACGGAATCGCGCAAGGCAGACTGCGGTAGCATGTCTTTGCTGTCTACTTCATACAAAGCCAAACATTCCTGTTCGGCGGATAGGTAAAGAGCGCCAGGCATGCGTCCGGTAATCGGCGCGAGCAGGCGGGCCAGATTGGAGCGATCCGATTGACTGGCGCCATTGATGGCAATCAGCCGTGCCTCATCATGCAGCAGACTGTCGCGGGCGGTTTTCACATGCCCCTGCAACACGCTTTCCTCGGTGCCGCCGCGCAAAAGGGCCGAGGGAATCGACGGATCATCCGATGTGCTTCGGGCATTCACAGTGGCCTTGATCGTCTTGGCATCGGCCAGAGCCTGCAGAAAGATGTAAAGGTCCAGCACCTGAAGCCCTTCAAGGGCATGGCTGTCGAACAGTCGGTTGCAATAATGCGAGAAGACCCAGTTGGCCTGACGCGAAAAGCCCCGCGACCACAATTCTCCGATCAGAGTGGCAAGATCGTAGAATGGATCTCCGATATGATCGCGCATCAGGCTCTTGGAGCCATTGACCTTGGGATTGACCATCCGCAGTCCATCACTCAGCTTGACCACATTGCGCAGGCGCAGATTGCCATGGATCTGGGCGAAAAGCCCCCGCTCGGCACGCCGATAGATTGCTTCTTTCATGCGGTCCAATTGATCCTGAGCCCGATTGAAGCAGGCGCGCAGAGTGGTCTTGCGCGATTTCTGGCCCAACTTGCGTACCACGGGCTCTAGATCGTCAAACATTTCATCCATCTGCATGAACCACGACTGCACATGGGTGCTGGAATGCTCAAAGGTTTGACCTTGCGGAATAAGACAGGCCAGGTCTCGACAATCAGAGAAATTGGGTTGATAGATCTCGGCGAAATGGTCGTAGCGTTTTGAGACGTCGTAGCGGCGCAGAACAATGACCCAATCCACGATCGCGCTTTCGTCTCCGTGACTGATCCCTTCTAGCGCATTGTGTTTGTCGTCTGCCTGAGGCACTTGCATGGTCAGCTTCGTACCGCGCTGACGGATGGGAATAAGATCAAGATAAAGCTCAGGCGCATAGCTTTGCCCGAGCAAAACTTCGCGGGCGGCAAGGCTGTGGCGTTGGGCCAGCGAAAAGGGGGCGCTGAAACCAAGCGGATTGTGGCGGCGTAACTTATAGCAGAAGGGGCCAGCCATGAAGAAAAGGAACTGAGGTGTTTCCAATCGTTCGACAGGCCCATCAAGCCCGTAGCTGTGCGGATCGCTCAGGAAGGTTACAACCCGGTCCTGAATGGACTGAGTGTGGTCCTTGACTGGTGCACCTGCCCTGCCGAGAGCGCCCTCAGACTCCGGGGCTCTGCCCACTGAAGCGGGTTGTCTACCTTGGGAATGTTGAATGCCCATTGGATCTGGTCCTGATCACCTTTTACTTGGGGTAAAACTCTCAATGCTTGCAATATTACGCCAAATGAGTGCTGAGAGGTTGGGGCAGAGTTTGGCGATGATGGCCTAGACATGCATTGATGGAAATCAAGATAAGTCAAAAGTACAAATACATAAGTATTATCATCGTTTTATGCTATATTTTGTAGTATGATTGAGGGAGTAAAATCGATTGCCTTATTGTCGTTAAATAAGCAGAGATATCGCTGCACATCAATTCTATCGATGATTTGGTAATCGACAGCGTTACAGCCGGTAAGTTAAGAATGATTATAAAGAAGGAGGCAGAAAATCTGGCTGGAACACAAGGGAGGAACTGGAAATGGCCAATAGCATCATGAAAAAGATTCGTCTTAATCTGGCGCGCAATGCCGACTATCCGAGCGGTAGTGCTCATCATGGCTATGAATTTGTCGCACCTTTGGATGAAGAGGGATTTATCGACGCCGACAGCTGGCGCGCCAATCGGAAACCGTGTCGTGTTCGTCGCTTCTGGGAAGGGGAGAATGATGACCATGGGCATTTGGTTCATCGACCCGGCGGCAGTTGGGCATTTACTTATGATATCGATGGCGAAGAAGATGTGGAGGCAGGCTATCGCTTTGGCAAACATGCCTTCGTGCCCGGCGAATATGTGTCCATCAAGGATGAAGACGGGGAGCTTCTAACCTTTCAGGTCTCAACAGTCGAGACGGTCTGAAATGGTATCTAATCGGTATGAATGCGGTCTTTTATGGATGGTGTTGACACATAATTCTGTTAATTAAATCCTTGAGGCAGATTGTTTTGCATAAACTTTGGGATTGGTTTTGCGCCATATCAACGTGACCAAAAGTGCGAATCAAGATGCTACTTATGTCTTTGATAAGGAAACGGTCAGGAATAGCCCCTCCGAGCTTCCGCAAAGATGCGGTTGTCTTCTTGCCAGATTTAGCAATTGAAACAGAGAGCCCGGAGCAAGAAAGATAGCCATGAAGAGCAGGGAAAGCGAGTGCGGTCCTTTTCCGAAAATGCTTTTCTCAAGGACGGGAGTGCAATTGTCCCCCAATATTGCACTCCCGTTTATAATTTCTGCCTATGGCGCTTTTTCGCGAATAGAGCCTAGATCAGTTTGGCTATTTTTTCGAGATATCCGGTACCTTGAAAATCATGCGCACCAGGTCCGGGTCGTCCGGGTCCATATGGGTTTCAAAGCCAAGCGCCTCACACATCTGCCGCATCGTCTGATTGGAGCGCAGAACCTCGCCCTCGACTTCCTTGAAATTATCCTTTTCGGCATAGGCCAGAATGAGCTTCATCAGCATCCAGCCCATTCCTAACCCCTTGAGGTCGGAGCGCACCATCACGGCATATTCGCCTTTTTCGTGGTTTGCGTCGCCCATAAGACGCACCGAACCGAGCATTTCGCCACTTTTCTGATCAACCGCTATGAAGGCCATGGATCGGGCATAGTCGATCTGTGTCAGTCGGGCAATGAAGGCGTGGCTCAGACTGCGTGCTGATGAGAAGAAGCGAAGGCGCATGTCATCATCCGTCACCCGATCAAAGAAGGCTGGAAAGAGCGCTTCGTCCTCGGGCCGCATGGGGCGGATGAAAACAATGCGTCCATCTTTGAGAGTGCGCTCCTGCTCCCATTCGCTGGGGTAGGGCTTGATGGCGAACCGTTCATGGGGATGCTCATGAACATCCACCTTGGCTATCCGCACGCGCGCGTCGGCGATGACATTGCTGCTGGCATCTGCCAAAACAGGGTTGAAATCGAGCTCCTGAATCTCCGGAAAATCGGAAATCATCTGGCTCATGCGCACGAGCATTTCAGCCAGTGCTCCCTTGTCGCAAGGCGCGGTATCGCGATAGCCCTCAAGGCGGCGATTGACCCGCGTTTTCTCGATCATTGCTCGTGCCGAGAGCAGATCAAGGGGTGGCAGGGCCAGTGCCTTGTCGCGGATGACCTCCACCGCCGTGCCACCCCGTCCGAAGACCATCACGGGGCCGAAGACTTCGTCCACCATCATGCCCGCGAGCAATTCGATGGCATGGGGCTTGCGGATCATCGGGTGGACGGTCACGCCCTTGATATTCGCATCCGGATAGGCCTCTTTGGCCCGTTCCAGAACCTGCTGCGCGGCTGTGGCCACTGCGCCCGTGTTGGTCAGGCCCAGAACCACCCCGCCAATATCGGACTTGAAGCGGATATCGGGGCTGTCGATCTTGACAACCGCTGCCCCATGCGCCGAGAGAATGGGGGCTGCCAACTGCGCCGCTTCCACGGCATTGTTGGCTGCATGAGAGGCCGCCATAGGCAGGCCATAGGCCTTCAGAAGCTTGGAGACGTCCACTGCATCCAGACAGTCGTGCCCTTCCATCAGGGCATCATCAATGACCGTGCGCGCTTCTTCATAATCAGGTTGGAAGGTGCCCAGGGCAGGCGGCATCAGCATTAGTTGGTCCTGCGCCTTCATATGGCGCAGAACATAGGATATGCCCTGTATCGCATCTGCGGGTGTTTCGAAATGGGCGATGTCAGCCTCTTCATAGAGCTTGACCAAATCCGGCCCACCGCCGAGCCGAACGGCGAACACCGGAACGCGCCGTTTGCCTGCTTTCTTGCGCTCCGCCATCAGGTCTACTACCGCGCGGGCAGCATCTTCGCTTGAGCCGATGGCAGAGGGGCAGAAGAGGCCAAGCACCGCATGCACACCCTTGTCATCCATCACCACATCAAGGGCTTCCTTGTAGCGGGCGGTGTCTGCATCGGTTACGATGTAAACCGGATTGTTGCGCGACCAACCTTCGGGCAGGATGGCGTCCAGACTGGTAATGGTCTCTTCACTCAGTGTGGCAAGAGTGCCCCCATGCTCGACCAGATGGTCGACCGCCAGAACGCCGACGCCGTTGCTGTTGGCCACGATGGCCAGATCTGACCCCTTGAGAGCCCGAATATGGTTGAGCGTTTCAACAGCGTCGAAAATTTCTTGCAAGCTGTAGACCCTGAGCATGCCGGCACGCTCGAATGCGGCATCATAAACTTCGTCAGCACCCGCCAAGGCGCTTTTGCGCGAGGCCACCGCCGCCAAACCTTGGGGATGCCGTCCGGTTTTCATCAGGATTACAGGCTTGGCGCGGGCGGCGGCCCGGGCCGAGGTCATGAATTTGCGGGCGTCCCTGATATTCTCGATATAGAGCAGGATCGCGCGCGTGCGGGCATCCATGGCGAAATAATCCAGCATGTCAGCGATATCGACATCGACCTTGTCGCCCAGCGCTACCAGTCCGGTGAAGCCCACATTGTTATGGCTCGCCCACTCGGCAACAGAGGTCACAATTGCGCTGGATTGAGAGATCAGGCCCAGATCGCCTGAAAGGCCGGGCACATGGCTAAAGGATGCATTGAGCCCCGCCGCTGGCGATAGCACCCCAATGGTGTTGGGGCCAAGCAGACGCATATGGTAGCGCGCACCGACCTTGGCGGCTTCTTCGGCCAGAGAGCCTGCGCCGGAGCCCATGTCGATGGATAAAATAATGGCGCCACGACAGCCCTTCTTGCCTAGCTGCTCGATGGTCTCAACCACCGAAGGCGGGGCAATGGCAACGATGGCGAGATCAATCTTGGCGTCAATCTCCTCTATGGATTTGTAAAGCGGCAGACCTTCCAGCTCGCCCCCTCGGGGGTTGACCAGAAAGAGCTTGTCCTTGTAGCGGCCTTCCAACAGATTTAGCACCAGCGCATTGCCGATGCTGCCTTGCTTGGAGGAAGCGCCAATGAGGGCGACGTTGCGAGGGCGAAAGAATACATCGAGGTTGAAACTGCTCATTTGAAATCGAAGCCTCTGCCTGTGTGTACACAGCGTCGTCTATGGCATGTGCCTGAAACTCTTACTGCTTGCAGTTTCCGTGAAAGTGGTTCGATTCTCAAAGACTTTCCCATCAAATTGACCAGAAGTATAAGGTGCCTATTGGCCTCAAAATCAGAGCGGTGGGCCTTTTTCTGAAAAGCTGAACAATCTGCAAGGGGATTTTCAAATTATCGTTAACGAAAGGAAATACATATGTTTGGCGCCATGAGAAGTAATTTTAAAATATTTATTCGGTTTGTCTAATAAAGATGGATGCGTTTGATAACGAAAAGCATAAAATTTTAATTGAATTATTTATGTGAATATGTTTTGGGGCTTGGATTATTTAATAAATTTCTTTTCTTTCTGTGCCAAGATTTTGAAGCGTATGAACAAAAATTTAAAACCTTGCTGCTAGCCTGACGAAAAGTCGTGGAATTGCTGCTGGGAGGCCAACAGTGGAACCAGAAGAGTTTACCAACGAGATCCGAAGGATCAGGTCTGATATCAATAGCTTGGGTAATAAGATCCGGGCTGCTGACTATGGACATTCGTCCGATTCAAAAATGGTCGCCAAGCAGATGGGAGACCTGAAAGAGCAGATTAACATGCTGCTCCATCAAGTCGCCCCTATTGAAGACATTCACCTCAAGAGCCTTGCGGTCGAAACAAGACTGGAACGCCTGGAGCGTCGATTGAAGAAGCAAGATGAGATCAAGCAATTGATGTCAGTGGAACAGTTGCGCCACACATGGCTGCCGATTTTCGCGCTGATCCAATTGGTCTTGAGTTGGGCCATCTTTTTCAAATGAACGGCAATCTTATCGTGCGAGACAAATAAACCCGGAGCCTTTGCGGCTCCGGGTTTTTTACATTCCATATTGGCCGGAAAGGATCAGTGGGCCATCAGGCACGGAACACTCATGGATTCCAGCATTCCACGAGTTGCTCCTCCAAGCACGAATTCCCGAACACGACTATGTCCATAGCCACCCATGACGACAAGATCATTGCCATTGGCTTCTACATATTTGATCAGCGCATCCGAAACGCCTTCGTCTGTCGAGGTGATCTTCTGGACCGAGACATTGACACCGTGGCGTGACAGATAGACCGCCAAATCGGCACCCGGATCGCCCGGCAAGTGCAGTTTTTCCGAGTCCACCATAACCACTTCAACCGCGTCGGCCTTTTCCAGAATGGACATGGCGGCATAAACCGCATGAGCTGCGGTTTTCGAGCCATCCCACGCCACCATGATCTTCTTGGCAGAGAAGGCCTCAACGCCGACATAAGGGACAATCATGATGGGGCGACCGGAATCAAACAGAGCGGCCTCGATAAGGTCCACGCGTAGCGGCTCCGGACGGTCCGGATGGTCCTGACCGATAACGATCAGATCGCACATGCGGGCGTGATTGAGCAATGTGTCCAGCCCACCGGGCATAATGTCCAGAATGCGCGTTTCAAAGGGCAGGCCGTTGACTTTGGCATAATCGGAAAAACGCTCGATGGCGGATTCGGCTTTTTCCTTTGCGCGGTTGCGCGCGTCGGTGATGAACTGGTCAGGGACTGGCTGAACCATGAGCGCCGGAACAACCGGTTCGATCAGCGGAGCAACACCGGTCAGATGGGCATCCATCTGCGAAGCCAGCTCGCTGGCGATCTGTACGGTGGCTGTCGTGAGATCCGTTTCAATGTCCAAAATGCAGACTACGTCTTTTATGGCCATGGTTTGGCTCCTCTATATGCCGGGCCGAAAGGATGGCTCCCATGACCCTGTTGTTCTATTGCTTTGCGTCTTTTCCGGCTCCATTTCCTGAAAAACAGGCCGGAGCAATATCCCTGTTTAAAAATTATGCCGCCTTGGTTTGATCGACTGCTTTGACAGGGATCAAGGATTGATCGGATTTAGCAAGATCCGGCATAGACTTAGGCAGTATACAGAAACGGGAATCTATTCGACGTCGGTCGGGTAGTGTCGCTCACTCAGACGGCAAAACTATGACAGGTCAGCGCTCGAGTTGTGCTCGGGCCGCCGCACGCAGCTCCCGTTCGCTGGCCCTCTTGAGGCTATGCTCGCGCCAAATCGTAAAGGACCCGGCAGCCACCACAACGGCACTGCCCGTCAGCATGGCCATCGTGATGTCTTCCTGGAAGATGAAGTAACCGATAAAAAGCTCATAGACCAGTTGGAAGTAAGTGATGGTCTGCACTGTAACGGACTCGGTAAGGGCCAACGCCTTGATGAGGAAATAATGCCCGCTCACACCCGTAAGGCACAGCCCGATGAGCCAGGCCCAGTCGGTGGGTGTCACTGGAGACCAGAAGAAGGGGCCAATGATGCTGGTGACGATCAGACCGATGATGCCTGTATAGAAGAAGCTGACACTGGCTGGGTCATAACGCCCCGCGATGCGCGTTGAAATATTATAAAAGCCCAGTGTGATGGTGCAGAGCACGGGCATAAAGAACCAGTAGGTCAGTTCTTGCCCGAAGGGATTGATGATCAGCAACATGCCGCTCATGCCGATGACAATCGCAACCCAGCGGCGCCAGCCGACCGTTTCGCCCAGAAGAGGGACCGAGAGAATGGCGACAACCAGAGGACTGGCGGCAAAAATGGCCTGACTGAGCGCCAGCCCCACATAGGCAAAACTCAGAATGGAAATGATGATCTGTCCGACCAGCAGAAAACTGCGCGCTATCTGCAGAACGAGATGATTGGTATGGATCGTCTCGCGAAATCCCTTGGGTGAGCGGAGTGCCCAGAGAATGGCAAACAGTGCAAAAGCCCAGTAGCGCACCATGGTAATCTGAACCGGATGATAGCTGGAACCGATCACTTTGGTGATGGTATCCTGGCCGGCAAAAATCGTTACGGCCAAGAGGGCATAGAAGGGACCGGAAAGTCGCATGGTAAGGCTTTCAAAGCGGGGGGACAGTTAGAGACTGCATCAAGCAATGCAAAAGAAGCTGCTTCAATGACTGAACTGGATGATTATCTGTTTGAACCAGCGTGAATTCAAGTCTTTATTAAAGCGATATCAAAAGTGTCCAAATCTCTTTGCTACAGAGCATGCATTCGCGCGGTGCGCCATGAAATGGGTGGTGCCCTTTCTCAGAGCTTTCTTCCATGTTGCAACGTCACATGCCAAGCACAGACAAGAAAGGGAGCCTTGAGGCTCCCTTCAAGTGAATCTTCATTTGGGTGTCTGGGCAGGTCAGGCAGCCCGGACAGATTGCAGGAAGCTTGAGATCCGATCGCGGATCTTGTCCGTTTCCGCGACCATATCCTGAGAGCTTTGCAAAACATCTCGGGCATTGTCGGACGTCTCGGACACCGAGGCGGTCACTTCATCGATGTTGCTGTCGACGTCCGTGGTCCCTTGCGCTGCTTTCTGCACGCTTGCGCTGATTTCAAGAGTGGCATCGCCTTGTTGGGTAACCGCTGCGGCAATCGAGCTGGTGTAGCTGTTAACATTCTGCATCGTGCTGGCGATCTCTTCGATCGCCTGAACGGCCTCCTTGGTGGAAAGCTGAATGTCGCTGATCTGGCTTGAAATTTCCTCAGTGGCTTTCGATGTCTGAGTGGCCAGATCCTTCACTTCGGCGGCGACCACGGCAAAGCCCTTGCCTGCTTCACCGGCGCGGGCTGCTTCGATGGTTGCGTTCAGGGCAAGAAGGTTGGTCTGCTCGGCGATGTCCTTGATGAGGGTCACCACCTGACCGATGCGCTGAGCTGCGCTATCAAGGCTGGCGACCTTTTCATTGGTGCTTTGTGCTGCCTGAGAGGTTGCGGTCACCACGCGCTGGGTTTCGCTGATCTGGGAAGAGATCTGGTCAATCGATGTGGCCAGCTCCTCGGCCGCGGCAGCAACCGACTCCACATTGGTGCTGGCATCCGTTGATGCCTGAGCAACTTCGCGAGAACGATTGAGCGTGCTCTCGGTCTTTTTGGCCATCTTCTCTGAGAAGTCCTGTAGGCTACTGCTGTGATGGCTGACCTGATCTAGTATCTCGCTGATGCTTGACTGGAACTGATCGATCAGTTTGTCGATGGCTGTTGAGCGGGCCTTCTCGCGCTCTTGTGCCTTGGCTTGGTTCTGAGCAAGAGAGTCAGCTGTGTTGCGATGGGCGTTGGCTTCCTCCGTCGCGCTGTTCGCGGTCGAAATGACTTTGGCAAGCGTAGCCGTCAGCCAGACAAGAACACCAGCCTGCAAGACAAGAACGGAAGCATGCATGAGCACGCGCACAATGTCAGCTCCGCCCGGGAAAACAGCCATCGGGTAGACAAAGTTGAGCAGCAGATGGTGTACCGCGATTACCACGGCCCCCACCATGATAGTCCGCCAGTTGCACCAGCCCGCCAAAACCGCAAGCGTAGCGAAGAAATACATGTGCCAGTCGATCTGGTAGGGGTGTTCGGCGAAAATATAGACAATGAGTGCCACTTGTGAAGACAGGGCAACCGCGCTGAGATCCTGGGTGAGGATCGAGGCGCGGCTCTTGAGAGCGGAGAGGGTGGTTGCGCCTGCGCCAACCACAGCGACCGCAGTTGCGATCCAGCCGGTGTTGGCCTCCAGCGCAACCGTAAAGATGGCCGCAAGGGCCGCATTGAGCCAAAGCAGCCCAATGATGAATTTCAGAAATTGTGCTCTGATGCCGTTAAGATCGGTCATGACGCTTGCCCATTATTATCCTTATTCAACTGATCCATTTGCGTAAGACGCCTGAAGAGTGCGTTGTCGCACAAGGCTTGCTGGCAAACAGGCCGAAAAGACCTCGCCGCTACCAACAAACCAGGCACCTGAATGATAGAGCCGTGCTGTGAAACCCGGCTCTTCAGAGACACCGATTGCGATCCATGGTTTGTTTCCCATGCCAACAAATGCGCCGCCCGCTCTTGCTATGACTTCAACAGCAGCGGTTGGCGAAGACCATGGAGGAACAAACACGACGATCTTGTTGCCAAGAGCGCGCGGGAGAGACGCAAAGACTATGACGCCAAGGGTCAGAAAAACGAAAAACGCCCCGACCAGAGCATAATGCTTCAGGCCCGGTTGATCTGGGTCCTGCCTGTTTTTGGTTGGCAGGGAATGCTCGGCAAGTTTCCTCATTGCGCGCTCTTTTCGGCACGTGTGTCATATATCTTTCATAATGAGGCTCGGTCGTTAAAATTGCGTAATTCAATAGTGCAAAATTAGGGGTAATTTCCTTCTTTTTGCAACTTTGAATATGATGTTTGCATACAATGCCCTCTTTTGGACGAGAGCGAGGAATATCTTTTAACCAGAAGATCTTAAGAAAAGAAGGGGGTGAAGAAACTGTCCCAAAAGGCTTCTGCGAAACGAGCTGACGCGACGGGACAGGCAAGTGCTGCTGCTCGCCCTTTTACGGGCAAGGTGAAGCGCCTTTTTCTTGGTGCCGGTTAGCCTTTATAGGTAAGGAATGTAAGTTTGGTGTCGCCGTAACCACGCTCTTCCAGCTGTTCAAAGCCGGCTGGAATGGCAAGCTCTGCCTTGGCATCTTCTTCCCAGATGACCAGTGCCTCGGGCACCAGCCAGCCGCCCTTTGCGGCACTGGCAAGCGCCTGCTCGCCGAGCCCCTTGTTATAGGGTGGGTCCATGAAAACCAGAGTGAAGGGGTCCATCGTGCCGACCTCTCCCAGTTTGGTGGCATCGCGCCGGAAGATTTTGGCTACGCCATTCAGGCCGAGCGTTTCCATATTGGTGCGGATCAAGCCGCGCCCTTCCACGCCTTCTTCGACAAACAAGGCCGCCTTTGCGCCGCGCGAAAGCGCTTCGCAGCCAAGAGCGCCGGTTCCCGCGAAGAGATCCAGCACCCGTGCCCCTTCGACCGCATTGTCATAGCCATGCGCCAGAATGTTGAACAGGGTTTCCCGCACCCGATCCGTCGTCGGCCGGATGGCCTGACTTTTCGGAGTTGCCAATTGCTTGCCTTTGCAGCGACCACCAACAATGCGCATGAGCTGGAATCCTCATCTGGTCTTGATAACAGGTTCAAGCGTCATCAGGCCTATTTTGACTGCCTGATGACGGACAGAACGTGAAAGGAAAAAGAAAAGAGGGCGGTTCCGCCCTCTCCATAGGTGATATTTGCCTTAGCGGGATCCGCGATCAGAGCCGCCACCCCGTGGCTTGCCGCCCTTGAAGCCGCCGCGACCACCTGAGCGATCAGCGAACTTGCCGCCCGAACGATCATCGGAACGACCGCCAAAGCGATTGTCAGAACGGCCCTGAGACGGACCATTGCCAAACTTGCCACCGCGCTTGCCAGCAAATTTCCCGCTGTCGGCCTTTTTGCCGCCCTTCTTGGCAATCCGTGCATTCGGATCCATCAGATCGGCTTTTTGCGGACGTCCACCCACTTTGCGTACAGAGCGTTCACCGGTCTTTTTGCCGTCGGCACCTTCTTCGCGATACACATAGTTTGTGCGGCGTGGTGCGCTTGGGTCAAACGGCTTGCGTTCGGCATAAGGGATGGCGTTATAGCTCGGCTTGTCCCGCCGATCATAGCCGCGATCATCACCATCGCGACGATCCCTGCGGTCGCCACGATCACCACGGTCTGGGCGATCCCCTTTGGCAAAACGGTCGCCGCGATCAGGACGGTCTCCGCGATCTGGGCGTCCTCTGCGATCGCCGCGATCATCATCATCAAAGCGCTTCTTGGCGCCTTTCTTACCGGCAATGACGCGTGCGCCTTCCTTGGCAGAAAGATAACCACCCTTGGCGCCGCCTGACTTCTTGCGGTCGTCCTTCTTGTCCTGCTTGGGCTCTTCCTTGGGGACTTCCGTGAGGATCGGAGCATCGAAATCGGCGCCGGATTCTTCCACCAGACGTTCTCCAAGCTGATCGCGCAGGATGCGACCCCGGACTTCCTGTACCTTGCCTTCATCCAGATCCAGAAGTTGGAACGGGCCATAGGAGACACGGATCAGGCGGTTCACATCGAGCCCAAGATGGCCGAGCACCTTCTTGACTTCGCGGTTCTTGCCTTCGCGCAGCGCTACAGTGATCCAGACATTGTCTCCGACCTCGCGTTCCAACTGCGCATCAATCGAGCCATAGAGCACGCCTTCCAGCGCAATGCCATCGGCCAGCGTGTCCAACTGGGCCTGTGTCACCCGGCCATAAGCCCGCACGCGATAGCGACGCAGCCAGCCGGTGGTGGGCAGTTCGAGAACACGAGCAAGGCCGCCATCATTGGTCAGCAACAATAGCCCTTCGGTGTTGATATCAAGACGACCAACGGTGATGACCCGTGGCAGGCCCTGCGGCAGTTTTTCAAAGACGGTTGGCCGGCCTTCCGGATCGGACGTGGTGGTCACCAGACCTTTGGGCTTATGGTAGAGCCACAGGCGCGTGCGCTCACGCACAGGCAATGGCGCGCCGTCGACCAGAACCTTGTCCTTGGTATGGATGTTGACTGCAGGCGTATCCAGCACCTTGCCATTGACGGAAACACGGCCTTCCTTGATCCATGTTTCGGCGTCGCGGCGCGAGCAAAGACCGGCGCGTGCCATGATCTTGGCAATGCGTTCGCCTTCTTCCAGTGCGCGTGTCGGCGGGGTGTAAGCCGGGCCTTTGGGTCTGTTGTCTGATGGTTTGGAGAATTTCTGTCCGCTCATGCGGGGCGATGAGGCATAGCTCTTGCCCTTGAAGCCACCAGTTCCGCCACCAGCAGAACGGCGCCCCTTGTCAAAACCGCCTTCGCGTTTTGGGCCATTGCCTCGCCGATCATCGCTGCGTCGCTCATTGCGGTCGCCACGATTGTTCCAGTCTCCACGATCCTTGCGAGCCGGACGGTCGCTGCGCTCACTCCGGTCTGGGCGATCACCATTCTGGCGCAGGTTTCTCTCTTGAGGGGTCTCGCGGCGAGCATCCACGCTCGGCGACCAGCCTTCCTTGCGGTCAGCGCTTCTATCGTCGCGCTTCTTGCCAAAGCCCTTTTTGCCGGAGAATTTGCCTCCGGGTTTGCCAGCGAACTTGTCGCCGAATTTGTTAGAGCCACCTTTGCGCATGCCACCCTTGAAAGAGCCTGATGCGGATTTGTTGCGATGGGCGCCATCCCGGCGCGCATTTTCGGAGCCTTCTGGCGACGTCGCGTCGGCAGAACGGGGTCCATTTTGAGCAGATTTGCGTTCCATGGCGAAAGCCTTTACCACAACTCCCAGAGAAAAGGCGAGAAGAAAAGACTTGCCTCTCATGCATAGCTGTCAGATTTTGTC
Source organism: uncultured Cohaesibacter sp. (assembly GCF_963682185.1). NCBI lineage: Bacteria > Pseudomonadati > Pseudomonadota > Alphaproteobacteria > Hyphomicrobiales > Cohaesibacteraceae > Cohaesibacter > uncultured Cohaesibacter sp. Next base: position 4,120,259 of record NZ_OY821667.1, read on the forward strand.
GGTAGGACTAACAAACTCGGCAAAAACAAGTAAAACGCAAGTAAAGGGAACTGGCATGGCGCATCCCACGGCCAGCACGAAGCCTTCCGAAACGGCAAATGAGCGCAAGGCAAGCTTCATGGAAATGGCGCTGGAAGAAGCGCGCAAGGCCGAAAGCTGCGGCGAGGTGCCTATCGGAGCCATATTGGTGCATGAAGGGAAGGTGTTGGCGCGGGCCGGTAACCGGACCATTGCGGACAATGATCCTACGGCCCACGCCGAGATTCTGGTGATCCGTCAGGCCTGCGCAAAGCTGGGAACCCAGCGTCTGCCAGACTGTGATCTCTATGTCACCCTTGAGCCCTGTCCCATGTGCGCGGCCGCCATCTCTTTTGCCCGCATCAGACGCCTCTATTATGGCGCAGCAGACATCAAGGGGGGCGCTGTCGAAAGCGGTCCCCGGCTTTACAATCAATCAATATGCCACCATGCACCGGAGGTTTATTCCGGTATCAATGAGCGGCAGAGTGCTGAACTTCTCAAACATTTCTTCCAATCACGAAGAGACTAAGAGCCTGCGGGTTGGAAGTCATTGAAATAATCAGGGGAAGGGGCTTATAGAAAGTTGGATCGACTGATTTTCTAGTGGTTTACCAAGCAGAATGCGCTCGTTTGTGGCCGCGGGTCTGCATGAGCCTTTCGACGAGTGTAACCATCTTGTCAGCAAAGAACATGCGGGATTCAGTAGACAGAATTCCGTCGTCATCCTCGTTGCTGAAAAACATGATTGAGGAAACCGGAACGCCGAAAATCTCGGAATATTTTTTGATGGTCTCTGGTGTCGGACGAACCTTGCCGAGTTCATAATCCAGCGCAGCCTCGGACGATACACTTAGCTTGCTGGCGACCTCGTGAATGGTCATCCCTTCGTTTTCACGCATCAGAGTGAGAATTTTGTTAAGCATGGCAATATCCTTAATTGCACTCCATTAAAACTATTTCTCCTCCTGAATGTAAAAGTAGACCTCTTGGATCGCAATGCAAGACACCAAGTAGTAGCGCGTAGATATATTTGCCGATATTTTTTCGGATTTGCACAGCTGGTCTTTTAGTTATGCATGGCAGCAATGCCTTCTCGTCAAGATGCGGAAAATAAAGGCAAAATTCTTTAAGCAATTGAGCGGTTACAGGCTGGGAGCAAAGCCGTTTGAAGCGCTTGGCCGTCTGTGGCATTCTCCGCGCTTAAGAAACAGAGGGCACTGATTCTGATGCCCGCTCTCTCGAACATGCGTGACCCTTTATGAGCGACAGTTCCTCCATCATCAAACAACTGGACGAAGCCACCATCAACAAGATCGCTGCCGGCGAAGTGGTTGAGCGACCGGCCAGTGTCGTCAAGGAACTGGTGGAGAATGCCATCGATGCGCAGGCCGACCGGATCGAGATCATCACCGCCGGTGGTGGCAAGAATCTCATTCGCGTGGTGGACAATGGGCTCGGCATGACCAGAGACGATTTGCAAATGGCTGTCCGGCGGCATTGCACATCCAAGCTGGACCCGGATGATTTGATGGATATCCGGCATCTGGGCTTCCGCGGCGAGGCGCTGCCTTCCATCGGTTCCATTGCCCGTTTGGGGATCACCTCGCGTCATGCCTCAGAGTCTCACGCCTGGGAGATTGCCGTGGAAGGAGGGCGCGAGCGCGCGCTCAAGCCTGCCGCACTCAATATCGGAACGCGGATCGATGTGAAGGATCTGTTCTTCTCGACCCCTGCACGGCTGAAATTTCTCAAGAGCGATCGCGCCGAGAATATGGCTATTTCCGAAGTGATCAAACGCATCGCCATGGCCAACCCCAAGGTGCGCTTCACTTTGACAGGTGAAGATCGCTCACGGCTGGATTATGCCAATGTCAACGGTCCCGATGCCCATCTGGTGCGCATGGGGCAGGTGATGGGTAAGGCCTTCCGCGACAATGCCGTGGAGATCGACGCCCTGCGCGATACCGTCCGCCTGACAGGGTTTGCTGGCCTGCCGACGCTGAACCGGGCTAACAGCCTGCAGCAGTTTGTCTTTGTCAATGGCCGCCCTGTGCGTGACAAGATGATGCTGGGGGCCATCCGCGGCGCTTATGCGGACTATCTTTTCGGTGGCCGCCACCCTTGCGTGGTGCTGTTCATCGATCTGGATCCTCATGAGGTGGATGTCAATGTGCATCCCACCAAGGCAGATGTGCGCTTCCGCGATGCAGGGCATATTCGCGGGCTGGTGGTTGGAGCCATTCGGCAGGCGATCGCGGCCGCAGGCCACAGGGCAACCAACACAGGCGGTTCGGCCACGCTGGCCGCTCTGCGTCCCGATGGGGTGCGGGCAACAGAGGCTGGCAACGCAGTGCTTTCTGGCGGAGGGCAAGGCGTGAGTGCTTCCTCACCTGCCAAGCGGCCAGTGTCATCCTATCAACCTGCCAAACCGCTCAACTGGGATTGGCGCCAGAGCGTCTATGCGCCGGAGGCGGCAACCGAAGGGCAGCTCTCGTCCGAGAGCGAAGAGGGGGCACCCTTACAGGAAATGCGGGAGCAACCACAGGATGGCTTTACCGCGACGCCTGCCCAATCCGAGCTGGCCCAAAGCACGCCTTCGATGTCTGCAATGCCCGAGATGCAAGGACGGATGGCCGATGTTTCTACCCCTTCGGCCGATGCCCGCGCCAACGATAGCCTCCCCGATCCTGCCGCCCTTGGCAGACCCTTGGGCGCTGCCCGGGCGCAGATCCACGAGAATTACATCATCGCCCAGACAGAGGATGGCTTGGTCATCGTCGACCAGCATGCCGCGCATGAGCGTCTGGTCTATGAAAAGCTCAAGGCATCCCTTGCCGCAAAGGGCATCGCCCGTCAGGGGATGCTCATTCCCCATGTGGTGGAAATGGAAGAGGATGATGTCGAGCGCCTTCTGGGGGCGACAGAAGAGCTGGAACGTCTCGGTTTGACGCTGGAAAGTTTCGGGCCGGGAGCCGTTGCCGTACGCGAAACCCCTGCCATTCTGGGCAAGCCCAACATAGAGCGCTTGGTGCGTGATATCGCCGATGATCTGGCTGAATGGGACAAGACGTCCCGCGTGGAAGAGAAAATCCTGCATGTGGCCGCCACCATGGCCTGCCATGGTTCTGTTCGTTCTGGCCGCCGGTTGCGCGCTGAAGAAATGGATGCCCTGTTGCGCGAAATGGAGGCCACGCCTCATTCAGGCCAATGCAACCATGGTCGCCCCACCTATGTGGAATTGAAGCTGAGCGATATCGAACGGCTCTTTTCGCGTAGCTGAGTGCCATACAGCTCTTGTTGGTCAGCTTTGGTGCTCAATATCATTTGCGGCTGACGCGTCTTCTTCTTGTGGGCATTCATAAAGGAAACGGTAGCGCGGCTCTACAACCAGCTTGCCGCTTTTGATCGGACAGTTGGCTCGCCCCGTCTCGTCAAGATATTTCCGCGCCGCTTGCGAGTGGCGCTCCTTGTCCGGCAATACATTGGTCATCCCCAGCGCCAGCCCATTGATCAGTGCGCCCTTGAAGGAAGCGTCAAGGGGAGGCGTTGTCGTGATGGTGTGTTTTTCGCTATTTTCCATGATGCGATAGGCCAGTCCATCAAGGTCTACATGACGTACATCGGTGATGGAGGTGATATCCTCGACCATGTCCGATTGGCCTCCATCAGCACAAGCGGCAGGCAAGAGGCAGACAATTAGGCACAGGGCGTATTTCATGGCGAATCCCTCACGCGGCGGAGTGGGAAAGAAAAGCAATTTTCAGGTGTATTGGATTGTGTTTACACCATTTTGGTGCTCTGTTGGGCGGAAGAGGGCACTATCCCCGGATTTTTGCAGCCTCCCGCCCCATGCTGACAGGGAGGCGTCATCTCTCTGTCACACCAATCAAGTGAAACATTGCCCGAGCCTGAGCACCCAATTGCCATGCGCAGAATCCTTCGCATCGAAAGCCCGCAGATAAACACGAGAGCAAGCACCTAATGAAGCATTTCCTGCATGTTATGAAAGCCGCGCAATATTCCTACGCTGGCTGTATAAGGCTGTTTCATGAAACGGCAGCGCAAGCCGAATGCATCTTTTTTGCGGTCTTGCTGGCGATCTATGGCCTCGTTGGGGCAACGCCAGAGCAGTTTGCCATTCTGGTTTTTCTTTTTCTGTTGACCATTGCGCTGGAAGCCCTCAACACAGCTGTGGAAGTTCTGGTGGATCATCTCACCAATGATTTCGCGGAATTTGCCCGTCAGGCGAAAGATCTTGGCTCATTTGCCGTTTTTTGCGGCTTGACCATGCTCTCGCTATACAGTCTTTATGTGGTCTATAGTCAACTGTAATCAGAAAGACCCAAAGGCTCATGCGCAAGGACAATCCGCATATCACCACGATCAGAAATCATATTGCAGGCACGACCCGTGCAATCAAGGCGGTGGTTGGTATCGCTCTGCTGCTGTTGGCGCTCTATGTGATCTTCGGCTTTTCTTTCGATGGCGAGAATGCCTATCTCTTGATGGCGGTGCTGATTGTGGCCTTTACGGCCTTCGGTTTCGGCTGGACCTTTGCCTCGCAGGGCATCATGGGGTGGTCGCGGCAAATCGATTTTGATTTTGAAAAGCGCCAGATGCGCCAGACATCGGTTTCCATTCTGGGGCGTTCGCGTCCGTTCATCGTCCCCTTTGTCCGCATTTCCGGTTTTCATGTTCATCCGGCAGGGAACAAGGGCCGGACCCCAGGCAGCGACGAAGCGGAGATTGAAATGATGGATGTCAATGGTGGTGTCCTGCTCCATGCTGGCATTTTTGAAAGCTCGGCGGCTGCGGAAGAGATCGTCACGCGCATCAAGGCTGCCGTTGCCGAAGATGCCGATCCAGACGAAGCCTAAAGCAGACGCTTTCTTCGGGAGGGGTGTTTGTAAAAGCGGTTACAGACCTCTCGGGCTCTTTTCGTAAATGCGTCCCCAACGTACCCGCGACCATACCCGCTCGTGAAAGCAATAGAAGACAAAGCTGGTCAACGCCGAGGCGAGGGCAATGCCGCCACTCGCGGCAAAGGAGCGGGTGAACAGATAGCCCACGAGGGTCATGGAAAAGAGCCCGAGGATCTGCCAGCTCACAGCCTTGGCAATGGTTCTTGTTCTTGTATCCATCTGTCTTTCCTTAAATATGGCCCATGAATAGGGCGCGGGGTCGCAACGCCTGATGAGGCAAAGCAACGCCTTGCGGTGAGGCGTATCACGCGCCAACCGATTGAAATCAAGTCAAAATTGAATAGTAAGAGCGCAAAGCGCCATGGTCCTTTCTACCCTGTCAAAGGCAGATTGGACATTCTGTTCTTTTGCTGCATAAAATGCATTTTGCAGATAAAAATCACCAATGGGGAAAGAAATGGACAGACGAGACCGAGCCACCCTGTTCCGCGAGCGCTTGCTGGTGGCGATGGATCTGTGTGGCATGTCGCGCAGCGCGCTGGCCCGTGCAACCCATGTGGATCGGTCCACCATCGGGCAATTGCTCAAGCCAGACCTTGCCCGCCTACCCAATGCGCAGTTGGCTGCCGATGCTGCAACCGCGTTGGGCGTGAGCACCGATTGGCTGCTCGGGTTGACAGATCGTCCAGAGCGCCCCGGCGATGTGCTGGCGTCCAGCTTTGCTCTCAGTCCGGCAGAACGCAGTGCAGCGGATGCACAGATACTGGACTGGCACAAGGAAGCCGCCGGATACAAATTGCGCCATGTGCCCGCCACCTTGCCAGATATGCTGAAAACCGAGGCGATGCTGAAATGGGAATATGCAAGCGCGTTTGATCATGCTTCCGCCTTGGCCATCGAAGCGATGCAGGAGCTGTTTTCGTGGCTCAGGTCAGGGCAGTCGGATTATGAAATCGCCATGCCGCTGCATGAACTGAGGGCCTTGGCGGCGGGAAGCGCCTATTATGCTGGCTTGTCGCGGGAGGTGCGGCTTGAGCAGCTTTGCTTCATTGCGCGCATGTGCGAGGAGCTTTATCCGCGCCTGAGGCTCTTTCTGTTTGACGCGCGCCAGATCTACAGCGCACCGGTCTCCATTTTCGGGCCCAAGCTGGCTGTGGTTTATATCGGGGAGTTTTACATCGCCTTTCGGGAAAGCGCACGCGTCAGCTCGTTGACCAGTCATTTTGACAGACTGGTGCGCGAGGCCTCTGTTGACCCGCGCGCCGTGCCCGGCTTCATCGAAGAGCTGAAAAAGACGATGCCGGAACCATAGCCGCAGCCGTAAAAGCGCCGGGGTGAAGCCCCCGCCGCATGAAGCATAGGGCGCGCATCGCCAGGGCTATGCGCATCCATTTGTCGGCCTATTTATTGCCGGAATCGAAGCCGACCAGAATTTGCACATTGCGCTCTTGCGGCATGGGAATGGCAATTGCTTCATCCACCTTGGCAAACAGGCCCGAGCGATCTGGCGGCGCAAGCATCACAGGCACTTTATGCAGCTTTGAATAGAGCACATTGTCTTTCTGCTTGACGACAATGCGCAAAGGCAGAACCGCCTTGTCCTTCTCGCCGGATTTCGGCCCGCCCAACACACGACCGGCGACGCCGACCTTGATATACATCTCCGCGCCCATGTCGGTGCATTCACGTGCGGTTTGGGTGATGTTGGCCTGATGGATCAGCATGTTGGGGTTGCCTTCGCCGCCCCGAGCATAATTCTGATAAACGTTGGTATCGCCCAGAATGCTCACCGACGGGCAATAGCCGTTGATCTTCTTGGCGTTGTTGAGAATGAGGTTGGTCGTGCTGTCCACGATGGTGCCTGCATTGGCAACATCCCTTGCGCTGGACGTTACGCCCGGTGCTGTCGATGCAGCCTGTGGCGCATCAGTATTGCTGCTGCCAAAGCTTGGCATTTTCAAGCCGCCCGGTCCGCTTGCACAGCCCGATAGCGCCAGTCCCAAGGCGCTCATGGCGGCCAGTTTGCAGATATTGGAAAAAGACACCGACATCATCCACTCTTTCTTTACGCGTCACATCAAGCTCGGAAAAGGCGATCACCATGTGCGACTCAAGCCAACCCGTGCCCTATTTGGCCCAGACTTACAGCAAAAATACGGCCAATGCGAATAATAACCGGCAATCTGGCATTTGCAATTCATCCAAGCTGCCAAATTACCCCGATTCAGCATTTTCTTGCCTGATCGGGACAGAATTTTCCATCAACTTTTGCCAAGAAATGGCTTTGGATCGGATTTTCCAATTCATCGTGCCTTGACATCGGTCGGTACACACTCTTCATATCCCTTAGAGCCCATATCGATTTGAATGCAAACACATCGAAGGTAAGGACAGTATGAGCGAGACGAAACCGCCCCTGGAAATTCTGCTATGTGCACCGCGTGGCTTTTGCGCCGGTGTCGACCGGGCAATCCAGATCGTGGATCTGGCGCTCCAGACCTTCGGGGCCCCCGTCTATGTGCGTCACGAGATCGTCCATAACAAATATGTCGTTGAGAGCCTGAAGGCCAAAGGTGCCGTGTTTGTGGAAGAGCTGGACGAAATCCCCCAGACCGAACAGCCGGTCATCTTCTCGGCCCATGGCGTGCCCAAGTCGGTGCCCGCAGCGGCAAAGGCCAACAACTTCTTTTATCTCGATGCCACCTGTCCGCTGGTCTCCAAGGTGCATAAGGAAGCCATGTTGCATGACAGGCGCGGTCATGAGGTTGTGCTCATCGGCCATGCCGGACACCCTGAGGTGATCGGCACCATGGGCCAGTTGGCTGACAATGTGGTCAAGCTGATTGAAACCGTCGAGGATGTCGCAAGCCTTGAGCCAAAGGATCCGGACAATCTGGCATGGATCACCCAGACGACCCTCTCGGTTGATGATACCGCAGGCATCGTTGAAGCGCTGAAGGCGCGCTTCCCCAACATTCAGGGGCCGAACAAGGATGACATCTGCTACGCCACGACCAACCGGCAGGAAGCGGTCAAGACAGTTGCTCCGCGTGCCGATGTAATGATCGTGGTGGGCGCGCCCAACAGTTCCAACTCCAAACGCCTGCGCGAGGTGGGCGAACGGGCCGGCTGTCGGCAATCTCTGCTGCTGCAACGCGCCGCCGACATCGATTGGGATAGTCTTGGCGATATTTCTTCGGTGGCCATCACGGCGGGTGCCTCCGCGCCTGAAATTCTGGTGGAAGAAGTGATCGATGCCTTCTCTGAGCGCTATGAAGTGTCTGTGGAAGTGATCAGGATCGCCAATGAAGACATGGTCTTCAACATCCCGCGTGAATTGCGCGAAGCGGCGATTGCTGCCGGTGTGCTGGAAGAAGGCCCCAGAGCGGAGCCGGTGAGATAGGCCGAGCAGGCAAACTGACATGGCGAAGCCGGGCCAAGGGCCCGGTGGTCAAAGAAAAGACAATAGAGAAGACTAGTTGAAAGGGGACCGATATGGCGGTCTATACGGAAGTCAGCGATGAAGAATTGAGCGCATTTGTCGACAGCTACAATGTCGGCGCGCTCACATCCTACAAGGGCATCGCGGAGGGCGTCGAAAACTCGAACTTCCTCGTGCAGACCGAAACCGGCCCCTATATTCTCACGCTTTATGAGAAGCGGGTGAACCCGTCCGATCTGCCCTTTTTTCTGGGGCTGATGGAGCATCTTTCCGAGCGTGGGTTCAATTGCCCGACGCCTCTTAAAAATCGTGAGGGCAAGGCCCTTGGCCACCTGGCCGGACGTCCTGCTGCCATGGTCACTTTCCTTGATGGCATGTGGGTGCGCCGCCCCTCTGTCGAGCAATGCGAGCAGCTTGGCGTTGCCATGGCCCAGTTACACAAGGCCGGTGAGGGCTTCGAAATCGAACGGGCCAATGCCTTGTCCGTCGGTGGCTGGCGCCCGCTCTTTGCCATGTGCGCCAACCGCGCCGATGAAGTGCAAAAAGGTCTGCAGGCCGAGATTGAGAAGGAACTGGAATATTTTGAGGCCCACTGGCCCAAGGATCTACCCAAAGGTGTCATTCACGCTGACCTCTTTGTCGATAATGTCTTTTTTCTGCGCGGTGCCCTGTCGGGCATCATCGACTTCTATTTTGCCTGTAATGATCTTCTGGCCTATGACATCGCGATCTGCCTGAATGCCTGGTGCTTTGAACCGGACGACATGTTCAACGTGACCAAGGCCCGAGCCATGCTCAAGGGCTATCAGTCTGTGCGCCCGCTCTCGCTTGAGGAATATAACGCGCTGCCGCTTCTGGCGCGCGGGGCCGCCTTGCGCTTCCACTTAACGCGCCTATATGATTGGCTGAACGTGCCTGAAGGGGCGCAAGTGACGCCGAAAGATCCGATTGAGTATCTCAAGAAACTCCGCTTCCATCGCTCCATCCGGACGCCGATGGATTATGGCATAGAGCGATAGGTTGCCTTAATAGAGCATCGCTCGGGCAAGGGAGGCACGATGAAAAGCTGCGGCATCAACACCGGCACCAAGGTCAAGGATGATCCCTTCCTCTTCCGCAACCATTATCCGCTGCCTGTGCGCGTGATGATCGGGCTGTTCGGTGGCGTGCTCTGGCTGTTGCCCTATGCCTTGCTTGTTGCACCCCAATGGAACAGCTTCAGCTGGGTGCTTATTCCCTATGCCATTCTGGGATTGATGGGCGCCGTTGGCGGTGCTTTCTTTCTGCTCTCGGCCATTCTGGGCGAGGCGCGGGAAACAAGGCTTGATCTTGAGGGACAGCAGGTGATCCAGACCACGCGCGATTGGCTGTTTCGCCGTCGCGCCAAGCGGACCCCCTTTGCCGATATTTCCATTCTGGAATTTCACCGCCCCAACTGGGCAACCGATGAGACGGTGATAGAGATCCATCCGGTTCTGGAAAATGGCGATAGCCTGCCCGCCTTTGGGGCTTTCCCCTCAGAGGAAGAAGCCGAAAAGATCCGCACGCTTATGGGCTTTCGCTCGCAGGGCATGGTGGAAGTATCCGGCTTCAGGGCGCTGGCCAACCGCTGGCGCGGTGCGGCAAGGGTCATTGAGGGTGGTCGCAATGAGGGTGGCGATCAATCCTCAGGCTCGGTGCATCGCTTGCATTGAACGCACCGCTCGTTGTACAGCGCCGCCTTTAGCGCGGAAAATCTTCAAACTGCGGAATTGTTTCCAGTTCATGGTCCCAGTCGGCGCGTGAGCCCGTGAAGATATGGGCGGTCGGGCGCAGGGGCAAGGGCGTATCCAGACAGCCTGCCGGGATCACCAAGCCGCCACCCGTGTCTGCCTCACCATCTTTTGCCCTGACGATACGGGGAAGGGGAGAGCCACATTGCTTGCAGAAGTTGCGGGCATGTCGGCTATCCGGCAGATGATAGTGCGAAACCATCTCTTCTCCACTCAGCCATGTGAGCGTTGCTGTGCTGCTGAACAGAGTGGATGCATGGGCCGAACCAGACCCCTTGCGACAATGGGAACAATGACACAGGAAGAACCCATCAAAAATGGCCTCAATAACAAAAGAGACGCTGCCACAAAGGCACCGTCCCTCATAGTGTTGTGGGTGATCGTCGTGTGTCATGCAAACAGTCTGGTCTGATCCCAAGCCTTAAAAAATAAAGGGAAGAGGGACAATCAGTTCAGCGCTTCAAAGCCTGCTTTGAAGCCATTGAGCTCAATGGGAATGCCGATGCCTTCTTCGGGCGTCTGGAAGACGATGAAGGTTGCCGTCTTGCCGCCTTCGAGCAGCTGGAGCAGCTTGTCATCCATGATGACTTCGGCGATGCAGCCCTGCGGCAGGCAGCGCACGAAACCGGCGTTGCCCACATCGGTGTCATCCACATGCAGGCCAAGGCCATGGGGCAGCAACACACCAAGCGGTGTCAGCACCCTGAGGATACGTGCCGACTTGTCGGCTGTCTTGAGAACGATCACCGTCAGGCCCACATTGTCGCGATCGGATGCTGTGACATATTGCATCAGCGCACATTGCTCAGACGGAGCGCCCGGAGGCGTGTCGCAGCGAATTTCCCAATCTCCATGCTTGGAGCGCACAGCGCCTTGGGCATTTGCATCACTGGTCGAAAAGCCGACGGCCATGAGAGATGCCATAAAAAGGGCTGCAACAAGCAGAACGCCATGCTGAAGCTTAGGGAAGAAACGATCCGGGGCGTGCTTTGGGGTCATTGAAGATGTCACCATGACTATCGCTCTTAGGGGCCTGAATTGGGGTTAACGCAATCAGTAATCTATTTGCCTGATTCGTCATACCCATGTCTTGGAAATGCACTCAATGACAGCTCTAAGCCGGAATTGTGGCAATAAAATATTGGGGATATTTCGCCGAAAAAGCGCCTCTACGCCTAAAACCCTATGTGGATATTTTTGAATAATAAAGCTTAATTCGCCAAGTGGGGCAGGATGTCGCACTAATGGACTATGTGCAGAGGTTGCGACAGACGGTCGCATGTGTCTGAATGGATGCAGACTTGATCTGTATCAAATTTCAGGTTGGCGCAGTTGTAAATGCCTGACGTTAAAACCGCAGTTGGAGCGCATGGTTCCAAACTGACGGAAGGGAATTGAGACCACAGGCTTAAGGGCACACCGCGTTCAAATCCGGAAGAGGAGACAGGTCACACCGTCAATCTGGCCATTTTAGGGCAGCGGGGCGGTAAAGAGGATCGACATGAGGAGGATCGAACGTGGTGATTGCCAAAGAGGGTATCAACACAGATAGCCAAAGCTGTAGACATCTGATCGCAGTGGGCCGGGATTGTCTGGCACTGCTTGCTGTTGCTGCAGCTTGGATATTGTCGGGAAATGGAGCGGCGCATGCTTCTCAGCCGACCAGCTGGGGTGCCAGCTTGCAAGCGGCGGCCTCTCCCGTGATGGAAGATGTGCACTGGTTCGGTAGCTTCACCTTCTGGATTGTCATTCCGATTGTTCTGTTTGTCGCCGTTCTGCTGGCGATCGTCATGATCCGCTTCAACGCCAAGAGCAATCCGAACCCGTCCAAGACCTCGCACAACACCTTGCTTGAAGTGGCGTGGACGGTTGTTCCGATTCTCATCCTCATGGTTCTGGCGGTGCCGTCTTTTCGCCTGCTCTATAAGCAGATGGAAGTCCCGCCTGCTGACCTCACCGTCAAGGTGACCGGATATCAGTGGTATTGGGGCTATGAATATCCCGATTTCGAAGGGGTCAGCTTCGATTCCCTCATGCTGAGCGATGAGGAACGCACGGAGAAAGGCACCAACGAGCCGCGCCTGTTGGCCGTGGATAACGAAATGGTCGTGCCCGTGAACAAGGTGGTGCGCCTGCAAATCACCTCAGCCGATGTGATCCATTCCTACGCCATGCCATCCATGGGCGTGAAGATGGATGCCGTGCCCGGTCGCCTCAATGAAACTTGGTTCAAGGCCGAGCGGGAGGGCATCTATTATGGCCAATGCTCCGAGCTATGCGGCAAGGATCACGCCTTCATGCCGCTGGCTGTGCGCGTGGTCAGCGAGGAGCAGTATCAAGCCTGGCTCGCCGCAGCAGCCGACGACGTCTTCGAGGCCAACAAGGCACTTCGGGCCGATCTTTATCCGCAATCTAACCTGAAACTGGCCGCGCAATAGCGCCAACGCACAAGGGAGCAAACGCAATGTCTGTAACCACTGCCCCAAATGCGCATGGTGATGCGCATGCCATTCCAACTGGCTGGAAACGCTGGGTCTATTCGACCAACCACAAGGATATCGGCACCATGTATCTGATCTTTGCCATCATGGCAGGGATCATCGGCGGGCTGCTGTCCGGCGGCATCCGGCTTGAACTGCAGGAGCCGGGACTGCAATTCTTCTCCGATCCGCACCTGTTCAACGTGTTCACCACGGGCCATGGCCTGATCATGATCTTCTTCATGGTGATGCCTGCGCTCATCGGTGGCTTTGGCAACTGGTTCGTGCCCATCATGATCGGCGCGCCGGATATGGCCTTCCCGCGCATGAACAATATTTCCTTCTGGCTGTTGCCGCCGTCCTTCCTGCTGCTGATCATTTCGCTGTTTGTGGAAGGGCCTCCGGGTGGCACCGGCTTTGGTGGTGGCTGGACGGCCTATCCGCCGCTTTCCAGCAAACTGGGCCATCCCGGTCCGGCGATGGATCTGGCGATTTTCGCGCTGCATATCTCAGGTGCGTCATCCATTCTGGGTGCGATCAACTTCATCACCACCATCTTCAACATGCGTGCGCCGGGCATGACCCTGCACAAAATGCCGCTATTTGCTTGGTCGGTGCTGGTTACAGCCTTCCTGCTGCTTCTCAGCCTGCCGGTCTTTGCCGGTGCCATCACCATGCTGCTGACAGACCGTAACTTCGGCACGTCCTTCTTTGATCCGGCCGGTGGCGGCGATCCGGTGCTCTACCAGCATCTGTTCTGGTTCTTCGGCCATCCGGAAGTGTATATCCTGATCTTGCCGGGCTTTGGCATCATCTCGCACATCGTGTCCACCTTCTCGAGGAAGCCGATCTTCGGTTATCTGGGCATGGCCTATGCCATGGTGGCCATTGGCGTTGTCGGCTTCATCGTCTGGGCGCACCATATGTATACGGTGGGACTGGATGTGGATACACAGGCCTACTTCCTGTTCGCGACCATGGTCATTGCGGTGCCCACGGGCATCAAGATCTTCTCGTGGATCGCCACCATGTGGGGCGGATCGATTTCCTTCCGCACGCCGATGTTGTGGGCCGTGGGCTTCATCTTCCTCTTTACCATCGGAGGCGTGACGGGCGTCCAGCTGGCCAATGCCGGTCTCGACCGGGCCCTGCATGACACCTACTATGTGGTGGCCCATTTCCACTATGTGCTCTCGCTGGGTGCGGTGTTTGCGATCTTTGCGGCCTGGTATTACTGGTTCCCGAAAATGTTCGGCATCATGTATAACGAGACCCTCGGCAAGCTGCATTTCTGGGTGATGTTCGTAGGCGTCAACCTTGTCTTCATGCCGCAGCATTTCCTCGGCCTACAAGGCATGCCGCGCCGCTATGCCGACTATCCGGACGCCTATGCCGGTTGGAACGCTATCTCCAGCTATGGCTATTACATCACCTTCGTTGGGGTTGTCATTTTCCTCTATTGCGTCTTTGAAGCCTTCGCCAAAAAGCGCAAGGCCGAGGATAATCCATGGGGTGAGGGGGCAGATACGCTCGAATGGCAGCTGTCTTCGCCACCACCATTCCACCAATGGGAAGAATTGCCCCGCATTCGCTAGGGCAGAAAGGCCAGCGAGGAGGCCCGCAGCCGGGGTTTGATCATTCAAACCCTGGCGCTTCGCCCCCCGCTTGCGCATCGATAAGACCTTGAGAAGGCCAGAAGCAAAAAGAAGAGTAACAAGAAAGCCAAGAAGACAGAGAAATCAAAGGACCCAAAACAAGCAGGCAGGCTGAAACCTGTCCGGGAGAGACCCAGGAGAAAGACCATGACCCTAGTGGACCAGACCGAGCGCAAACAGGCCCTGACCGCCACCGCCATCACCCGCACGGATTTCGGCGCCGATTTCAGTGGAGCGGAGGTGCGCGACTATATTGCCCTCATGAAGCCACGGGTGATGTCTCTGGTGATCTTCACGGCTCTGGTCGGTCTCATGGTTGCCCCCGGCAGCTTGCATCCCTTGGAAAGCCTCATCGCCATTCTGTGCATTGCCATTGGCGGTGGCGCATCCGGCGCGCTCAACATGTGGTATGATGCCGATATCGATGCTGTCATGAAGCGCACGGCCAACCGGCCCATCCCCGCAGGGCGCATCACGCCGGGCGAAGCACTAGGCTTCGGGCTGACGCTGTCTTTCGGCTCTGTGCTGATCCTTGGCCTGTTGGTCAACTGGTTGGCCGGCGGGCTGTTGGCCTTCACCATCTTCTTTTATGCCGTGGTTTATACCATCTGGCTGAAACGCTCCACGCCGCAGAATATCGTCATTGGTGGTGCTGCAGGTGCCTTCCCGCCGATGATCGGCTGGGCGGCTGTTACCGGCAGCGTCAGCATCGAATCCATCACACTGTTCCTCATCATCTTCATGTGGACGCCGCCCCATTTCTGGGCGCTGGCTCTCATCAAGAGTGATGACTATCGCGCCGCCAAGGTACCCATGCTGCCGGTGGTGGCTGGGGAAGCCGTGACGCGCTCGCAAATTCTTATCTACTCGGTGCTGCTGGCTCCCATCGGCGTGATGCCCGCGTTGCTCGGCTTTGCCGGTGTGGCCTATGGCGCCTTGTCGATTGCGCTGGGGCTGTTGTTCGTGGGCGCTGCCCTGCGGGTCTATTTCATCCGCGAGGGAACGCCTGCCAGAAAGGCCGCCGGACAGATGTTCGGTTTCTCCATTCTCTATCTGTTTTTGCTTTATGCCACCTTGCTCTTTGAGCGCCTTATTGGCCTTGAAGCGCTGCCCGCAATGATTTGAGGCGCGCTGTTCATACGGTCATCAAGAGCGAGACCCGCAACCAAACCAACAAGGAAAAGCCCATGGCTGAAATCATCGAAAAGGTCACTCTGACCGAAGAGCAGAAAAAGCGTCAGCACAAACGCTCGGTTGCCATTGCCTTTGCATTGGGAGCGCTGGTGCTCATTTTCTACGCCATCACCATCGTCAAGATGGGGCCGGGCGTGATGAACCGTCCTTTGTGATCTGCCGGGGGAAGGAACCAACTGCCGATGAGTGCGCATATCGAGCCCAACATTGAAAATGATGGCAAGGCCAAACCTGCCGACAATGCCCGCGCCAACTTAAGGCTGGCCTATGGCTTGCTGGGCTTTGTCTGCATTATGGTCGGCATGGCCTATGCTGCCGTGCCGCTCTATTCGCTCTTTTGTCAGGTCACCGGCTATGGCGGCACCACACAGGCGGCCAATGCCGCCCCGAGCGCTGCGATTGCGCGCGAAATGACGGTGCGCTTTGATGCCAATGTCTCCGGCGGGCTCAACTGGTCCTTCCGGCCCGAAACCAAGCCCGTCACCCTCAAGGTGGGCGAAACCGGCGAGGCGAGCTATCTGGTGGTCAATACCGGCTCATCTTCTTCGGCTGGCACGGCCACCTTCAACGTGACACCACAGGCCGCAGGGGCCTATTTCAACAAGCTGGAATGCTTCTGTTTCACCGAACAGACGGTCAAGGCAGGCGAGACCAGCCATATGCCGGTGATCTTCTTTATCGATCCCGATATCGACAAGAATCCCGAACTCAAGACCATCGACACAATTACCCTGTCTTACACATTTTTCCCGCTGGAGAAGGAGCCGGCTGATAAAGCGGCAAACCTTCACGGGAACACAGCAACCAGCGACAAGACATTGACGCGCTTTGGAGGAGGAGCAGACAATGGCTGAGGCTCACAGCAAGAACCACGATTATCACATCATAGACCCCAGCCCGTGGCCCATCATCGCGTCGGTATCCGCCTTCCTGATGGCCATCGGAGCCGTGACCATGTTTCATGACGGCACAAGCCTTATTCTCATCGCCGGTACGCTTGGTGTGCTCTACACCATGCTTGGCTGGTGGCGCGATGTGGTCAAGGAATCTCTGGAAGGCCATCACACCCCTGTGGTGCAGCTGCATTTGCGCTATGGCATGATCCTCTTCATCGCCTCTGAAGTGATGTTCTTCGTGGCATGGTTCTGGGCCTTCTTTGATGCCAGCCTGTTTGCCGATGAGGCCAAGCAATATCTGCGTACCGAATTTCTGGGTGGGGTCTGGCCGCCTGAAGGGCTAGAGGTGATCGACCCATGGCATTTGCCATTGTTCAACACGCTGCTCCTGCTGGCATCCGGCACCACCATCACATGGGCTCACCATGCGCTTTTGGAAAATGACCGGGAAGGGCTGAAGAAGGGGCTGGCACTGACGATCATTCTGGGCATCGTCTTCTCTGCCGTGCAGGTTTACGAATATGTCCACGCGCCGTTTGCCTTCAAGGAAAGCATTTACGGGGCAACCTTCTTCATGGCCACCGGCTTTCATGGCTTCCATGTGTTCGTCGGCACGATCTTCCTGATCGTCTGTCTGATCCGTGTTTATAAAGGACATTTCACCCCTGAAAAGCATTTCGGTTTTGAGGCTGCTGCCTGGTATTGGCATTTCGTGGATGTGGTCTGGTTGTTCCTGTTCACTACCATCTATGTCTGGGGCAATTTCGGCGGCACCATCGCCCATTAGCACCATTCCCATCGGGGCGGAGACAACGCGCCCTGATGGTCAGGAGTGAAGAGTATGTCAGACTATAAGGGCAGCATTGCCCGCACGGCCCTTGCTGGCAAATGCCCCCGTTGCGGCGAGGGAAAGCTCTACAAGAGCTTCCTCAAGGTGGGGGATCGGTGCGACGTTTGTGGCCTTGATTATGGCTTCATCGACAGTGGTGATGGTCCTGCACCCTTTGTCATCATGATTGTCGGCTTCATCGCTACCGGCGGGCTGCTCTATACCGAGTTTACCTACGAGCCGCCGGTCTGGTTGCAAGCGATTATCTGGGCGCCCGTTGCCACTTTGCTTTGCGTTGCTTTTCTCTATTGGCTGAAAGGTGCGCTCATCGCCCAGCAATATCAAACCAAGGCCGAGCAAGGCCAACGTCTCGATAGTCCACTTGCCGAGGTGGTCAATAAGGCTGAAGCAGAGTGATCAGATCGGGCACGATCTCCTCCCAGCCTATGACGGACGTGAAGAAAGACAATCCCCCCATCGCAAAGACGGAAACCGCATTGAAAAACATGATGGTTATCATGGCGACCCGTTGCCATGCCTTGTAATAGAAGGCAAGGCTGATATTGGCCACATTGATCAGGAAAATCACCGGCAAGGCTACGACAAGACTGCGCAAATCCGGCCCCCAAAAGCCAATGATCGCAACCCCGATCTGCACCGCAAGGGGAAACAGCAGATTGAGCGAAAAGAAAATCAGGGCAAAGCGGGCTGGCTGTGAATGCATCTTGACAATATCCTCTTTGCTCCATCCGTGCGGCGGACGTCTGATAGCGTGGCGGCCAAAAAGCCTGTAGCCTCAGGTGAGGTAGCATAAAGTGAGCAGGAGTGTGCAGGAAAAGTGATTTCCAGATCGAAAATCGTGCTGTTCAGCCTTGCGGCCTTAGGCGCCTTTGCCATTCTGATCGCGCTGGGCAACTGGCAGGTGCGGCGGCTCGCATGGAAAGAGCAACTGATCGCCGATGTCACCTCCCGCGTGGCATCGTCCCCCGTTGCGGCGCCCGGGCCGAAGCAATGGGCCGATCTGTCGCGCGATGATGCCGTCTATCGCCCCGTTCTCCTTACCGGTCATTATGATCATTCTCGCGAAGTGCATGTATGGTTTGCGCTCAATGATCCGCAAGGCGGGCCCCTTCGCGGACCGGGCTACATGATCATGACGCCCTTTGTCACCACTGATGGCTGGCAGGTGATCGTCAACCGGGGCTTTGTACCCGAACAGCTCAAGGCGAGGGAAAGCCGCCCCGAAACTCTTGTGAAAGGCACCCAGACGCTCACCGGCCTCATGCGCTTTGACGAGCCGAAAAACTGGCTGAGCCCGAAGACGGACGAACAGAAGAATGTCTGGATTGTCAGGCAGGTGGAGGAAATGGCTGATTTTCTCGGTATGGATGAAGGCCGCACCGCGCCCTATTGGGTCGATCTGGTCAAGGGACAGGGCGTGCCTTGGGGCACGGAGGCTGCCAGCTTGCCACAAGGTGGGGAGACCCGCATCACCTTCCGCAACAGCCATTTGCAATATGCCGTGACATGGTATGGGCTGGCAGCAGTCCTTGCCATCATCTTTCTGCTTTTCCTGCGCAAGAGCCTTTCAAGAGACAAAAAAGGCTGGGCAAGATAATGCTGTTTCCAACAAATTGCAGTCCTGAGCATTGACCTATCCGGTATGAAGGTCCACATGAGAGGTCTTGTGGCAAGGCGCCTGTCCGAAGCGCTGATGGTCGCCACGGGACGGCTTGATATGACAGAAAGTTTACGAGGATGGACACGATGCTGGTGATTTTTGACTGCGATGGCACTTTGGTGGATACGGAAATCATCTGGGCCAAGGCCAGTCTCGAGATCTTCAAGGAAGAGGATCTCGATATGGATCTTGAAGCCTATAACAGCACCTATGCCGGCATGACAAATGGCGAGATCATCCAGCTCATCGAAGCAGACATCGAACGGTCCCTGCCGCATGACATCCTGCAGCAGATCAATGACCGCGCAACGAGCAAGCTGGACAAGCTCAAGGTGATTGAAGGCGCTCACGAAATGCTGGACCAGCTCGACTATCCGCGTTGTGTCTGTTCCAACACGGCCATGGAACGGCTGGAGAGCAATATGCGTCTTGTCGATCTGTGGGATCGCTTCCGCCCCTACGTCTATTCCGCCGTTGAAGTGGGAACCAAACAGCCAAAGCCGGACCCCAATGTTTTCCTGCATGCGGCAACGGTGCTTGAGACCGACCCTGCCGACTGCTTCGTCATTGAAGACAGCACCCATGGGGTTCAGGCTGCCTGTCAGGCAGGAATGCGCGTCATCGGCTTCATTGGTGCAAGCCACAGCTACCTTGGCCACGGCGAACATCTGATGGATGCTGGAGCGGAAACGGTGGTGCGTCGGCTCGCCGACCTTCCGGCAACGATTGATGCCCTGAAAGACTGGCACGAGAAATAATTTGCTAAGATTAATCTGAAAAATCTGTCAAGGGACGCGAAAACGCGATCATAAAAAGGGGCCGTTCAAGGCCCCTTGTGCTATTCTGGTTGGAGATGCGAATTGATCGCAGCCTCGCCCGGCACGCCCCCAACCCTAACGAATTATTAACCATAACAAGACAATTGCCCCCCTTTTTCCGGCCTGAAAATTTATGGCGGGTGCGGTTTTACGATTTGTGAATGTCCCTTGTGGTTTGATTTGATTAAAATAATTCAGGGGTATTCGTATGGCTTGTTGGGGGACTGGAGCAGTGTCTTTTATAAGGCTGCTGCAGCGCACATTTTTTGGATTCGCCGCAATGCTTTGCGCCTGTGCAGGTGCGTTGTCCGCGCATGCCTGGGCAGACGAACTCGATTATCCTCAAGAAGACATCATTCTGACAATTTCGGGCGCAGTTCAAAACCACAATGCCAAGGGACTTGTTTATCTGGATCGCCCGATGATTGAGGACATAGGGCTGAGCGAGTTGACGACCCATACGGTCTATTCAAGCAAGGCCCACCAATGGCACGGTGTTTTGATGCGGGATCTTCTCGCCTATGTCGGCGCCAAGGGCAAGACCATTGAGGTGCATGCCCTGGATGGCTACCGGACCGAGATTCCCGTTCGGGATTTTTATGATTATGACGTGTTGCTGGCTACCCGACAGGATGGCCAAGACTTGAGTATTCGGCGCCGCGGCCCCATCAGAATTATCTATCCGATCGATCACGACGAGTCGCTTCTTGATCCCAAATATACCTCACGCTTCGTCTGGCAAATCGAGAAAATAATTGTGAAATGAAGTTCTATTCCAAAGCTTTGGCCATTGCCTATCTGATTTCCGTCGTCGGACTGCTTCTGCTGGAGTTAAACCAGTTCCAGAAGGTGGACCGGCTGCGCGGACAGATCTCGCAGAGCTACGAGTTGATCTCCGGGCGCGATGAAGGCATCCGTCTGGAGCTTGAATATCGGCGCTTTCGCAGCATAACAGCCAAATATGTCTTTGGGGAAAAGCTGCTGGAAGTGAGTTCCGATCCGGACGCAGCTCAAAATGTCTCTCATGAAATGGTGGCTCAATGGTTCGATATCCTCTGGAGCCGTGTATTCAGCATCAACTCGGTCGGAGTAGAGATTCCCGAGGCGAAGCATGAAAGATTCAACAATTTACTGATTAATTTGCGTGGTACCTTGCGTGAAATAGATCCTCTGGTTCAGAAGCTTAGACTTGGCAATCTCATCGCCTTCAGGGATATAGAAGACGCTCTTGCCCCTTATGAGGAAGATATAACCAGCATGGCCGCCGCCATCGGCCAAATGCGGGTCGAGCGAGCCTCTATGCTTCAGAAGCGGCTGGATGCTGCGCTCGTCTCGATGGATACTCTGCTTTTGAGTTCTGCTGCTGGCGGTGTGCTCATTCTTACCCTGTTCGGCGTTGAAGCCTATCGCGCCCGCAAGGAGGAAAGCCGGATCAAGGGCCGCGAAGCCCGCATCCGTTTTCTGGCCGAGCATGATGCCTTGACCGGGCTTGGCAACAGGTCTTTTCTCAACGAGAAAATGAACCGCTTCATCGACTATGCCGATGCGCACGGTGAGGGGTTTAATCTTATCCTCTTTGATCTGGATAAATTCAAGGATGTGAATGACACCTTTGGGCATCCCATGGGAGACCGTCTACTCAAGAATGCGGCAGCGCGTCTGACGGCCATATTTAGCGGCGAAGCCGATATCGTGGCCCGTCTAGGGGGGGATGAATTTGCTGTTTTGCAGCGGGCTGACTTTGCTACCAGCGAAAAGATGGTTGGAGAGGTTATTAGCGCGCTCAGTTCCGCTTTCGAGCTGTCGGGCAATGATATTCGTATTTCATCCTCTGTGGGGATTTCCCGCTACCCTGATCTGTCTCATTCCGCCGAAGAGCTGCTGCGCGATGCGGATTTGGCGCTTTATGAGGCCAAGAAGCAGGGGCGGCAGAGATACTGCCTCTATGAAACGGGTATGAGCGTCGCGATCCAGAACAGGGTTTGCCTTGAGGCTGATCTACGCCATACGCTACAGTGCGGTGGCGATGGACTGGAAGTCTATTATCAGCCACAGGTCACCACCGATCTAAAATCGGGCATATGCAAGGTCACTGGCGTGGAGGCCCTCGTGCGCTGGTTCCACCCCGAACAAGGACAGATCCCCACGCTCGATTTCATCAATATCGCCGAAGATGCCGGGCTCATCGGTACTCTGTCTGACTGGATTTTCAAGGAAGCTTGCACGGATCTCGTCAACTGGCATCAATCCGGCTTCAAACTGCATCTCTCGATCAACCTCTCACCGCATCAGCTCAATAATGACAAACTCGCCTCAGAGCTGATACAGTTGCTTGACCGGACTGGCATCGACCCCAACTATCTGACTCTCGAAATCACCGAGAGTGTTGATGTGAAGGACACCCGCAAGGCCGCCAAAATGCTCTCGCAGCTATCCGCGCGGGGTATCTCACTGGCGATGGATGACTTTGGCACCGGCTATTCAAACCTTGGCTATCTCAAGAGCTTGCCGCTGGACATTCTCAAGATCGATCGGTCTTTCGTAAAGCAGCTTGAAGACAAGGAAGAAGACCGCAAACTGGTGCGCGGCATTATCAATCTGGCGCGCGGTATGGGGCTGAAAATCATCGCCGAGGGCGTGGAAACCGAAGAGCAGATGCATTTTCTGCAAGCTCAGAAATGCCATACCTTCCAAGGGTATCTGTTTGGCCGACCGATGCATAAATTGTCCGTGCTGGCCTTGCTTGCCAATGTCGAGCCGAATGTTCTCAACGAGACAATTCTATTGCCAGATCTTTCCGATCCGTCCGAGACGAATATGGACCCCTCGCCAAAAGAGAAATGCCCGTCTTGAGAGGGAGAGAAAGAAAAAGGCACACAAGGGAATGCAAACCGCCCTTGCGTGCCTTTTAATATAAAGACTGGAAAAGAGCTCTATTCCTGTTCGGCAACAAAGGCCTTGTAGGCATCCTCATCCATCAGGTCATCAAGCTGGCTCTTGTCTGCGATCTTGACCTTTAGGAACCATGCGCCGCCTTCCGCGTCGCTGTTGACCAGTGCCGGATCTTCTTCAAGCGCGTCATTGACTTCGCTGACTTCGCCATCGATTGGCGCATAGACTTCGGAGGCTGCCTTGACGCTCTCAACCACCGCGGCTTCGTCGCCTTTTTCCAGTTCCTTGCCGACTTCCGGCAGTTCGACGAAAACGACGTCGCCAAGCTGTTTCTGTGCGAAATCGGTGATGCCGATGGTGGCAACGCCGCCCTCCACTTCAACCCATTCATGGTCTTCGCTGTAATAGGTGGTCATGTCTGTGATCCCTTTGAATATGCGATGATGCTGATTGCTTAAATGTTGCTGTTTCTTTTGAGTTCAAGGGCTCCTTGATGCCAATGAGGCGCATGAGCCCGTTGGTGCTCAGGGTTTGCGTATATAGCGTTGCGGAACAAACGGTGTGGGGGCCACTTCTGCTTCCAAAGCGCGTTTGCGTACGGCAATTGTAACCTTCATTCCCGGTTCGGCAAAGGCCGGCGGCACATAGCCCATAGCAATAGGAGCTTGCAGGGTCGGCGCAAAACCGCCCGAGGTCACAACGCCGATGGCATTGCCATCCGTATCCTGAATTTCTGCCCCTTCGCGGGCCGGAGCCTTGCCGATGATGCGCAAGCCGACGCGAATGCGTGCGGGGCCATCTTCAAGCCCTTTCAATATGCGCTCGGAGCCGGGAAAGGCCTTGTCTTGTCTGCGGCTCTTCTGAATGGCCCAGCCAAGATCGGCTTCTGCCGGATCGATGCTGTCATCCAGATCATGGCCATAAAGGCAGAGGCCGCTCTCAAGACGCAGACTGTCGCGCGCGCCAAGACCTGCCGGTTCGACTTCCGGCTCTGCCAGCAACAGGCGCGCCAACGCTTCGGCGTCTTCTGCCGCACAGGAAATCTCGAACCCGTCTTCACCAGTATAGCCACACCGCGAAATGCCGACGGCAACGCCGTTGATTGCATCAGGTGTTTGCGACATGAAGGTGAGGGCATCGGCTTTTGGCGCATGGCGTTTGAGAGCGTCTACGGCCTTGGGGCCTTGCAGCGCCAGAAGGGCCTTGTCATCAAGACGCGTAAGGGAAATGCCGTCTGGCAAATTGGCTTCAAGGAAAGCATAGTCCTTTTCCTTGCAGGCACCGTTGACCACCAGCATGAGCGTGCCGTCCAGAGCCGGATCGCCCGGGCGGGTCACGATGAAATCGTCAATGATGCCGCCGGTCTCGTTGAGGAACACGCTGTAGCGCATGCGGCCTGGAGCCAGTTTGGTAAAGGCAGACGGGGTCAGGGCTTCCAGCGCCTTCGCCGTTGTCTCATGATCAGGGCCTTGCAGCAGGGCCTGCCCCATGTGGGATACGTCAAACAGAGCCGCGCTTTCGCGGCAATGGATATGCTCAGCCATGATGCCCGCCGGATAGCGCACGGGCAGCGCATAGCCTGCAAAATCAACAAGGCTTCCGCCCAGTTCTTCATGCAGATCAAACAGGGGTGTCTTTTTGGCGCCACTCAGGTCGGCCATAGCGTCTCTCTTTCTGTTGCAGATGGCCATGTCCGGTCTTCGGAAAGGGGCCTTCTGTGGTTGCACGGGTGCTGAGTGGAAGGCTCCTTGTATGAAGCGTCCATTCGCATCGGTGCCTCCTCTGTCACAGAACCTGAGAGATTTCCCGCTCCCTTTCTCTCCGGCCAATGATGCCGGAACAGATAGGGGGCAGCTGCTTCCTTCGGTGAGCTTTCAAGGCGGTGTCCTTTCAAAGACCCGTCTTTAAGCTGCTTTCCAGAGTTCGCTGGTCGGGCGGTCCCTTGTGCCTGAGAGTTTCCGAGGCGGTTGCTCCTTCGGCGCGCACGGTCCCCGATGGGCCGAACGCTCTCCCGCTGACTTTGAGCCAGACTGCAACAAACGCATCTGGCTGCAGGAGCGCGATTGGTTCTCCTGCCCGACAAAGGTGCTTGGCGGTGCGTGTAAAGTCAAGTCAGCAATGCGGTCTTTCGGTTGGCGAGCATGACAAAATATGTGTGAAACGGGTTGGATGCCCTATCCGGCGGTGTTGGGTCCGCTGAATGCTGCCTCATGGGCAGGCAAAAGAGGAGAATCGCGCGCAGTTTGCTTCCATCTCCCCCGCGTCGGTTTGTATGCCACCCAATAAAGGCTCTTAGCATGAAGGTAATGATAAGAGCAGGGCCGGTCTCCTAGCCTGCATCGGGGCGCTTTTGCGCCAGAACCAGATGGCCATAGATCGGCTTGCCCTCGTCTGTGCGCACCACGATCATCTCGAAATGCTTCACGTCCATGCGGTTTGTATCCAGCAACTCACGGACATAGCGTTCCGAATGGGCAAAGCGCTGCTTGGGACCGACCTTGTATGGCGCTCCATCGAAATCTTCCTCCGGCATCGTTTCGGAGGAAAAGGCAAACAGCCCTCCAGCATCAAGGCACCGGCCCACATGGTGGAATTTTTCATCCAGCTCACCCAGATAGGGCAGCACATCGGTCGAAACAATCAAATCCCAGCCGCTGGCTTCGCCTTCGCCATCATCCTCGATTTCGCTGAGGAATTCCACCACATCGCCAGCATAGAGATCATCGTAGACTTCCTTGTCATAGGCTTCGTCCAGCATGCCGGTGGAGATGTCCACGCCGATCATGTTGTCCACCTTGTCCTTCATGGAGATACCCGTAAGGCCTGTGCCGCAACCAAGATCCAGCATGCGGGCAAAGCGGCGTTCTGGGGCGGCTGAGTGAATCATCTCGCGCACCATCATCGGCACGGCATAGCCCAGATCATCCACGAGAATTTTCTCAAACGCTGCTGCATGCTGGTCAAACAGGGTTGCCACATAGGCAACGGGTGCTTTGTCCGGCGAGGGGCCGCGCTGCATGGAAGCCAGACGCACCGATGCACCGGCATGATCTTCCGGGTCCAATTCCAGAGCTTTGCGGTAGCTTTCTGCGGCTTCATCAAACTTGCCGGCTTTCTCAAGCTCCAATGCATTGTTGTAAGCCTCTTGCAAGGCGTCGAGGTCAATCTCGGACATTGTATTCTTCCAGATCTATTGGCCGCAGGGCCGGTGGCGCTGTTTCTGTTTGGCGTAAGCTCTACACCGCCCCATATGTGAGAGCAAGCATCTTGCGCCTTGAGGAAGGGTTGGCTAGACAGGGCAGCAAATCGAATATCCCTCGTAAGCGGCCATTGCCCTTGGCGCCCGCAGCGCCTTTGGCGCGAGGACGAGAAAACCCAAAGAGATGCCGCCGCAAGGGGCATAAGGAGCCAGCATGAGCCAAGTGACAATTTGCACGGTAGGTGCTTGCTCTGAAAATTCCGGGCCATTGCCCTTGGCGCCCGCAGCGCCTTTGGCGCGAGGACGAGATAACCCAAAGACATGCCGCCGCAAGGGGCATAAGGAGCCAGCATGAGCCAAGTGACAATTTGCACGGTAGGTGCTTGCTCTGGAAATTCCGGGCCATTGCCCTCTGCGCCCGCAGCGCCTTTGGCGCGAGGACGAGACAACCCAAAGACATGCCGCTGCAAGGGGCATAAGGAGCTAGCATGAGCAAAGTGACAATTTATACCGATGGAGCCTGCTCTGGAAACCCCGGGCCAGGCGGCTGGGGGGCCTTGCTGACCATGGGGGATCATGAAAAAGAGCTTTGCGGCGGCGAAGCCAACACCACCAACAACCGCATGGAGCTGACCGCAGCGATCGAAGCTCTCAATGCCCTGACGCGGGCCTGCGATGTGGATCTTTATACCGACAGCCAATATGTCAAAGGCGGTATTACGGGCTGGATTTACGGCTGGAAGAAAAACGGCTGGAAGACCGCTGCCAAGAAACCGGTCAAGAATGCCGAGCTGTGGCAGGCACTGGACGATGCCCTCAAACGCCATAAGGTGGAGTGGCATTGGGTGAAGGGTCATGCGGGCCATGATGGCAATGAGCGGGCGGACGAGTTGGCCCGTCGTGGCATGGCGCCCTACAAGGAAGGCTGAAAAGCGGGCGGGTTATACGTGCGGCTCTAGGCTCAGCGATCCGTTTCCAGTTCTCAGAGTAAAAGTTTAGCCTAGCCGTGGAGCATCGTGGTTAGTTGGCGAATGTAGGATTTCTCGGACGCGCGGACATCTTCAACATCGCCCTCCAGCTCCACGCCCATGTGATGGCCTTTTCTCCAGATCATCTGTACCGGAGCCAGTGTGCCTTCCTTGCGGTTGAGCAACGTCATTTCTGTGGGGAGCATCAAGCCCGGATCGACCATGAGCTGCATGCCATCGTCGCTTTCATTGCGAATGGTGCAATCCACGCTCATCATGTAATTCTGGAAAAAGAGCTTGGCCCCTTTGAAGACCCGGCGCCTCAGGCTCTGGCGTCGTTCCAGGAGTATAGCCATCGAACCAGGCTCCTCTCTGCTATCCTGTTGGCACCTCAATGATTTTTCAATTCTTATCAAAATGTAAACAATCAGACAAAAACTTCAATCTTTCTTAATCAAAACCCATAGGTTGTATTAATAAAATCTTAATCAGGAAATTCAATATCCTGAAGTGAGCAATTTCCAAGAGCAAAGACAATCAGTTGAATGGTTAATCAGCTTATGACGATCTGACGTCAGGTTGTGTAGTCTTCCCGTTACAAATCAAAGGGGCGCAAGCGGATCGCCTCCTATTGTCGTAAATTTGTTGAGGGGACGCCTTCGATTTCAGCCACAATCCCTCCCACGAAAAAATTAAGGCAGGCCACTGGGGCCTGCCTTCGGTTCGGTGTGTGAGTGTGTGCTATTTGGGTCGTGCTAGTTAAAGATGAAGTGTCGGCCTTCTCTTTTCGTTGTAAACCGGGGCACCCGGCTTAGAGCCTACAGCCTTCTGGCTGCGATAATGGAGAGGCGGCGGATATCGGCGCCGGGTAGGCGATCAACGTCGGTCCTTTGTCCCGTAAAGTGGATGCCTGCCTTGCTGCCCGTGTGCCATATGATATGCGCATCGACCAATTGCCCTGTGTTTCTGTCCAGCAGAGAGAAACGAGAAGACAAGTCATGGTCGGAAGCCAGATCAAGCAGAATGTGCATGCCGCTTTCACTCTCGTTTCCGATTTGGCAATCAATCATGAATGAGAAATGCTCGCAAAATAGCTTTCCGGGTTTATGGACAAGCGTGCGAGGTTCCTTGCGTCGATCTTCTCTTGGGGCAATGTGTTCCATTCCAGATTGTCTCCTTCATCGGACTATAAGCCTGCTGGAAGTCTTAAATGGATCTTGCTTGTAAAAAGCCGATTTTGTTCAAATTTTATCAATTTTTACGTGTCTTGGCACGGTCGAACACGAAAGAGCGTTAATAAAAGGTATACGTAATTATTACTACAGGTTGTCTTTTTATAAATATCATTAATTTCAATTGCTTAGAGAGAATATAGTGAGGTGTTCTTCAGCGGGTGCCGGTTGAAATCTCATGCCCGAGGGGGAAGCGCACCTACCCACATCAAAAAAAGAATCTAAGGGAAACTGCTCAAATGGGTGAGCGGTCAGTGATGAAAAAGAGAACGAAAAGTGTACGACTGGGGATAACAGATTTGTCCGGGCTGGAGTGAAAAAAATAAAATTTTTAGGGTCAACTCTTGCTTGACATGCCGGGGTGCTAGATTCCTCAGAGGCTTAAGAATTGGTTAATTGGGGATTTGTGGATAGTGTAAAATTTGCTTGATGGCAGAAGTGGAAAAGAGCGTGAAAGAATCATTTGCAAATGTGTCTGCGCTTGCCAATGTAGCTCCACGACATCGTCAGATCGGGGTTTTCGGAAAAAAGCACCGGGTCAAACGCCCGGATTTGTCTTTTTCAACGACAAGTCCCAAGCAGTAAAAGTCGCAAGCATTGAGGCACAGCAATATTGTTGAGCAAGCGCTTGGTCTGACGGTGGCGGATATCGGATCATTCTTGATGCGGCACATCAGATAGAATGAGCTCGATATACAGGATGGCAAGACCACACAAGAAAGGCGAAGCTGACGTGAATAAGACAGACAATGCGGTAGAAATCGGTTCCTACTTCGAACAGTTCATCTCCAAACAGGTGGCAAGCGGTCGTTTTTCCAGCGATATGGAAGTATTGCAGGCCGGTTTGCGTCTTCTTGAAGAGAAAGAACTGCATTTCCATCTGGAAAAAAGCAAACTGGGTGACACCAGCTCTGAGGGCGTGGACGAAGTGATCACGGCCGAGAAAGAAGTAGGGGATGTATCCCGATCCGTTACCGAGGCAATGCGTGCACTGGCAACAGCTGCAGGTGATGTCGACAATGCTCTGCCCGCTATTCCCGTGACAAAAGGTCTGCTGCGTCCGCAAATCGCTGCGGAATAAGCTTGAGATTTGTAGCAGGATCCTTGTGAGCCTTTCAACGAAAGCAGCGCCCCCCGCGCTGCTTTCTTGCGTTTGAAGCGTCCTTCTTTATGCCGCCACTCTGCTGCTGCGGTCGAGAGGGCTCGCACGGGACTGACGCAAGGCACTTGCCCTCAAAATCGCGAGGATGTAGGGTGCCGCGCGTAACTGAAAGCGCGCCAACTGGCTTGATACAGGCGCAT
Source organism: uncultured Cohaesibacter sp. (assembly GCF_963682185.1). Lineage (NCBI taxonomy): Bacteria > Pseudomonadati > Pseudomonadota > Alphaproteobacteria > Hyphomicrobiales > Cohaesibacteraceae > Cohaesibacter > uncultured Cohaesibacter sp. Next base: position 4,149,562 of record NZ_OY821667.1, read on the forward strand.
AGAGATAAGGGCTTGAAGACGTGAAATATGTGAGCACGCGGGGCAATGCGCCTGAACTGGGCTTTTGTGATGCCATTCTGGCAGGGCTTGCCAGTGATGGCGGCCTGTATGTGCCGAAGGTGTGGCCAACATTGAGCGATGAAGAAATCGCTTCGCTGGCAGGCAAAAGCTATGCCGATATCGCCTTTGCGGTCATGTGGCCCTATGTCGAAGGGGAAATCCCCGAAGCAACATTCCGCACCATGATCAACGAGGCTTACGCAACGTTCCGTCATGACGCTGTTGCGCCTCTGGTCCAGACCGGCCCGAACGAATATGTGCTGGAGTTGTTCCACGGCCCGACGCTGGCTTTCAAGGATGTGGCCATGCAGTTGCTGGCCCGCCTGATGGATTATGTCCTGGCCGAGAAGGGCGCCCGCGCCACCATCGTCGGTGCGACATCGGGTGATACGGGTGGGGCTGCCATCGAGGCTTTCCGCGGTCGCTCCAATACCGATATTTTCATTCTCTTCCCCAATGGCAAGGTTTCTCCGGTGCAGCAGCGCCAAATGACCTCCGTGCTGGATGACAATGTGCATTGCATCGCGCTCAACGGCAATTTCGATGATTGCCAGGGGCTTCTCAAGGACATGTTTGCCCATGAGAGCTTCCGCAGCCGCATTGCCATGTCCGGTGTCAATTCGATCAACTGGGGCCGCATCATGGCCCAGATCGTCTATTATTTCTCATCCGCTCTGTCGCTGGGTGCGCCTTTCCGTCCGGTGTCCTTCACTGTGCCAACGGGGAACTTCGGTGATATCTTTGCTGGCTTCGTGGCCAAGCAGATGGGGCTGCCGATCGACAAGCTGATCATCGCCACCAACCAGAATGACATTCTGGCCCGCACGCTGGAAAGCGGAAGCTATGAGGTCAAGGGCGTAACCCCGTCTGTGTCTCCAAGCATGGATATTCAGGTTTCCTCCAACTTCGAACGCCTTCTGTTCGAGGTGCATGAGCGTGATAGCTCTACGGTCAACCGCATGATGGCGGGGCTCAAACAATCCGGTTCCTTCTCAATCGATGAGGAGCCACTTGCCATGTTGCGTGATGGCTTCGCGGCTGATCGGGCCAGCGAAGAAGACACCGCAGCCACAATCAAGGCTGTGCTGGCCGATAGCGGCTATCTGCTCGATCCACATTCTGCCGTTGGCGTACATGTGGCGCGTAAATTCGCAGCAGCGGCCCTCAAGCAGAGCGAAGGGGAAGAGGCTGTGGCTGGCGGAGCCAATGTGCCGATGATTGTGCTCTCCACCGCGCATCCGGCCAAGTTCCCGGCAGCTGTTGAGGCCGCGTCCGGTCAATATCCCTCCCTGCCTGTCTGGCTGGGGGATCTGATGGAGCGTGAAGAGCGCCTCAGCGTCATCGACAACCAGCTCGATGATGTGGAAGCTTTCATTCTGGAACGCTCCCGCGCTGCCAACGACAAGGAGGGCTGAGGGCATAAAGGCCCCGGAAAAACGGAGAAGCCCGGAACAATCATTTCCGGGGCGATCCAGGAAGACCCATCAATAAAAGGGCGCGCTAGGCCCGTCTTTGCCTTTTGTACAAAGGAATGACAACTGAGTTCGAGCGCGCACCTTCGGCCGCTTCAGTCTGGTTCTGAAGAGGTCGGAAAAAGGAGCAGAAACCCATTGTCCGTCAATATGACCCGCCTTGCCAATGGCATGACCGTCGTGTCCGATCAGATGTCCCACCTGAAAAGCTCTGCCGTTGGCGTCTGGGTCAATGCGGGGTCGCGCTCTGAAGACGAAAATGAGCATGGTATTTCCCACCTGTTGGAGCATATGGCGTTCAAGGGCACGGAGACCCGCTCAGCGGTGCAGATCGTGGAAGAGATCGAGTCTGTTGGCGGCGATGTGAATGCCTCTACGGGGATTGAGAATACGTCCTATTTTGTCCGTATCCTTGAGGATGACTTGCCGCTGGCCATCGATATTCTGGGTGACATTCTGACCAATTCCACCTTCGATGAGGAGGAGCTTGAGCGCGAAAAGCAGGTCATCATTCAGGAAATCGGCGCTGCCTACGATATGCCGGAAGATCGTGTCTTCGATCATATTCTGGAACAGGCCTATCCGGATCAACCGCTTGGCCGCACCATTCTGGGGACGCCGGAAACGGTTCAGGGCTTTTCTTCCTTCGATATCGAAAATTACATGGGCACCCATTATCACGGACCCAACATGATCCTGTCGGCCGCCGGGGCCGTGCGCCATGAGGATCTGGTTGATCTGGGTGAAAAAGCTTTCTCCGGCTTCAGTAAGACCCCGCCCAAACCTTTGCAGAAAGCCGTCTATAAGGGCGGTGAAAGCCGCGATTTGCAGAAAGACCTGATGGAAGCGCAGGTGGTGCTGGGCTTTGAGGGCTGCTCCTTTACCGATGATAACTATTATGTTGCCCAACTGCTGGCGGCCATTCTGGGCGGCGGCATGTCTTCTCGCCTGTTCCAGGAGGTGCGCGAGAAGAGGGGGCTTTGCTATTCCATCTACACGCTGCATTGGGGCTTTGAGGATAGCGGCCTATTCGGCATTCATGCTGCTACTGCTGCGGAACATCTTCCCGAGCTGCTGCCGGTGATCACCGGCGAGCTGACACGGGTGGCGGAAGACCTCACCCAGCAGGAGCTGGAACGCGCCCGAGCCCAGATCAAGGCCGGCTTGTTGATGGGAACCGAAAGTCCGGCCTCGCGCGCCAGCCAGTTGTCGCGACAGGTGGTGCTTTATGGCCGCCCGCGGCTGTTGGAAGAGATGGAAGAAACCGTTGCGGATGTGTCCGTTGCGGATGTACGCGCGCTGGCCGAAAAGATTTTCTGTTCCGGAGTGCCTTCCATGGCGTCGGTCGGACCTGTGCAGAATCTGATGTGGATTGACGAACTCGCCGACCGTCTCGGTGCCCCCCGCCCCAAAGCCTGATCCGCGCCCTGTGCTATCATTTTCGGTACGGCAACACGGCAAAAGCCCTCAAAGAGGCGCATTTGAATGAAAATGTGCCGTAACAATCGATGATTGGGCAAGAATTTCAAAGCTTTTCAAAAAGTATGTCTTCCCCTTGGTCATTTCTCTGCGTTAAGCTTTGATATTGGCATTGGCTGGTGGTTGCCTTGGCTCTTTTGCAAGGCCGGGTGCATGAGAGCGTAAGGGGACCTTGCCGCGAATGCCTTGGCCGACAATCCTGCCCGCTCTGCCTTACGACACCAAGAAAGGTTTGAACGGCTGTTCTTGTTTGCACATTGGAAAGGCATGGACATGTTTCCTGAGAAAGCTGCCCGCTTCAAGGGGATCCGCGCTGGAGCATCCGCCAGCTTTTTTACGGCAGCCCTAGGCTCACTCGTAAGACGCACCTCTGCGCGCGGGGCTGTCCACCCGCGCCTGAGTGGACATAGCCTGTATCTGCGTCACCCGGTAAAGAGCGACTTCGACCAGTGGGTCAGTCTACGCACAATCAGCGCTGGCTTCCTCAAGCCTTGGGAGCCAATCTGGCCACGTGATGACCTGACAATGCGCGGCTATCGCCGTCGATTGGAGCAATATAGTCGAGACCGCAAGTCAGGCCGCGCCTTGCCCTATCTGATTTTCGATACCAGAGACAATCGCCTGCTGGGCGGTGTCAATGTCAGCAACATACGCAGAGGCATTTGCCAGACAGCAACCATTGGTTACTGGATGGGGGAAAATCACGCAGGACAAGGAAATATGAGTCGGGCTCTGGCCTTGCTTCTGCCCTATTTATTTGATTGTCAGGGCCTACACCGCATTGAGGCTGCCTGTTTGCCAACCAACAGTGCATCCATCTCGGTGTTGAAGAAATCGGGCTTTCAGCTGGAAGGCAAAGCGCGTAGCTATCTCTGCATTAACGGACAATGGGAAGACCATCTGCTCTTTTCTGCCTTGCGCAGTGATGTCATCATGTCTGTCAGTTTCTGAAAAAGGGGCGTGTCGGCTGAGACTGTTGGAGCGATTCCATTGTGTGATGGAAAGCTTGATTGCTGTTGCAGGACGCGAAGCGATGCTGCGAATAACGCGCGTGTAAGGGGAAACCTTGCCTTCATAACAGTCTAAGCGGCCTTTTCCTTTTAAAAAGGCAAGAAATTGAGAATTACGCCTTGTATGGCGCAAAGCAAAATTTTAACTATGGTGCACTGCGTCCGTGCGGATGCTGAATGAGAGAGGGCCCCTGGTGAATCGCGTATCCGTCCTGATCATATCTCTTCTGGCCATGATCCTTGGCTTGGTGGCCACGTCTGCCGCATGGGCCGTGGAAGCCGTCGATGTCAATGCAGACACCAAAGTGCTTAAGCTGGACAATGTGGTCGAGTTTTATGAGGGCGATGAAGATCGTTTGCAGGTGTCGACCGCACCCGGCCCCGATGGCATCGTTCGCCGCATTGAAGTGCGGGCCCGCCAGAAAGGGTCCGTTCCGGGCTGGTTTGTGTTTGCGCTTGCCAACAATACCGATCGTCAGATCGACCGTTTTCTGGTCGTTCCTCATTTCCAGCTCTCCGGTTCCGGCATGCTCAAGCCAGATTTGGGAGACAGGCGGGTCTATTCTATTTCCACCTCGCAAGGCTTTGCTCCAGAGCGTATTCCCGATACGGAGGCAGACGTATTCCGCGTCACGCTCGACCCGGGCAATGTGGTTACCTTCGTCGGGGAGCAAAGCTCCAAGAGCCTGACAAGTCTCACGCTTTGGCAGCCTGAAGCCTATAAGGACTATGTCAACAGCTACACCTTTTATCGCGGCATCGTGCTCGGTATTGCCGGCCTGTTGGCACTGTTCCTGACGATATTGTTTGTCGTCAAGGGTGCTGCCATGTTTCCGGCTGCAGCCCTGCTGGCCTGGTCCGTGCTCGCCTATCTGGCGATCGATTTCGGTTTCATGGGGCGGTTGTTCGATATTCCGACCGCGCATGAGCCAATCTGGCGCGCCGTGGCTGAGGTCGCTTTTTCCGCTTCCATTCTGATTCTGCTCTTTACCTATCTCACACTGCATCGATGGCATGTGCGCTATCTGCACGCCTCCGGCGTCTGGCTGCTGTTCCTCATCGTTGTCCTCGGTGTGGCGCTTTATGATCCGTCTCTGGGCGCGGGTATCGCGCGCCTGTCCATGGTTATCACCGCGGTTGCCGGTTTTGCTGTCATTCTCTATCTGGCCTATACCGGTTTTGACCGGGCCATCATGCTGATCCCTACATGGATTTTGATGCTGCTCTGGTTGCTGGCAGCTGGCGCCGCCGTGGCCGGTGTGTTGGACAATGACCTTGTTCAGCCTGCACTCAATGGTGGCTTGGTGCTGTTGGTGCTGCTCTTCTGCTTCACCATCATGCAGCATGCCTTCTCAGGTGGTATTCTGGCGCAGGGCATTGTATCCGATAGCGAACGGCGTGCACTGGCCATTGTCGGCTCGGGCGATATCGTTTGGGACTGGGATGTCCCGCGTGATCGTATGCATACGTCCCGCGAAGCGGAAAAGCTTCTGGGCCTCAAGCGCGGCGCTCTGGAAGGGCCTGCTCGCGATTGGCTGGATCTGATCCACCCGCAGGATAAAGACCGCTTCACCGCCGTTCTTGATGCCATTATCGAGCAACGCCGCGGGCGGGTGAATCTTGATTTCCGTTTGCGCGCTGAAGATGGCCATTATCACTGGTTCCGCCTGAGGGCGCGTCCTGTTGTCGGCACCGATGGCGAAGTCGTGCGCTGCGTGGGCACCTTGCTTGACACCACCAACCAGCGCACCGCAGAAGAGCGTATGCTCCATGATGCCGTTCATGACAATCTCACCGGGCTTGCCAATCGAGAACTACTCTATGATCGTCTGAATGCGGCCATGAACCGTACCAAGGCCGAAGGGGCAGCGAGACCCGCTACGCTTCTGATCGACATCGACAATTTTCGCGATATCAACGACAATTACGGCCTGTCTGTCGGTGACTCCATTCTGCTGACGGTCGCCCGCCGCCTGACGCGGTTGCTCAAGGTGCAGGATTCGATTGCGCGCTTCTATGGCGACCAGTTCGCTATTGTACTGCTCTCTGAACAGCAGCCAGAGCGCATCGCTGTTTTTGCGGATAGTGCCCGCAAGGTGTTGCGTGCCCCGATCGTCTTTGGCGACAAGGAACTCAGTTTGTCGGTCTCCATCGGCATTGCCATTCATGATATTCAAGCCCATATGACCGCAGCCGACGTGATCAACGATGCCGAACTGGCTCTGTATCATGCCAAACGCATGGGCGGGGATCGCATTGAACCCTTCCGGCCTTCTCTGCGCCAGCAGGGCAAGTTGCGTGGTCCGCTCGACAAGGATCTGCAAGCGGCGATCGAGCGCAACGAGTTCGAGATTGTCTATCAGCCGATCGTTGATCTGGAATCGCGCATGATTCAGGGCTTTGAAGCGCTGACCCGCTGGCATCATCCGCAGCGTGGGCTCATTCCACCTTCCGAGTTCATTCCGGCAGCTGAGCGCACTGGCTATATTCTGCCGCTTGGGCTGTATGTCATGGAGCAGGCCGCCCGCCAGCTCAATCAGTGGCAACAGGCGCTGGAGGGCATGGACCGGCTGTTCATGAGCGTGAATGTCTCGTCCCAGCAGCTGCTGCGTCACGACCTTATCAACGATGTGAAAACCATCCTGTCACGCTCTAGCGTCAATGCCGGTACTTTGAAGCTGGAACTGACCGAGAGTCTTGTGATGGAAAATCCCGAATATGCTTCTCAGGTGCTGATGCGCCTGCGTCAGCTGGGGGCAGGGCTTTCTCTGGATGATTTCGGTACCGGCTACTCGTCGCTTTCCTATCTGCAAAATTTCCCCTTCGATACGCTGAAAATAGACAAGAGCTTCGTCGTCAGTGACAAGGGCACCTCGCAGGTCATTCTGCACTCCATCGTCACGCTAGCTCATGATTTGGGATTGAGCCTGGTGGCTGAAGGCATTGAAACTGAAGAATCTGTTGAGCAGTTGTGCAGCATGGGCTGCCCGTTGGGGCAGGGATATCTATTTGGCAAACCGTTGACCGCTGAAGATGCTGAGGTCCTTCTCACCAAGCAGATTGATCTGGCTCGGCAGATGCAGCAAGAACTGCAGGCGCGTCGTCAGCGCGCCGCACAGGAAGCCGCAGCCCAGAAAGCCGAGGAAGAAAAACGCCAACGCGAGGAAAAACGCCGCAAAGAGGCTGAAGAACTCGAACGCGCTCAGGCCCATGCGCGAGAAGTCGCCGCTCAAAGCTTCAAAACCCCTGAACCTGTGCGCAAGCAACCAGAGCCGGCGGAAAAAGAGGCCACTGAAGACGATTCTCTTGAAGCGATGCTCGCAGAGAGTCTGGCTGTTGATCTGGAAGATACGACAGACCATAAGGGCAGTGGCAATAAAGAAGAGAAGGCCCCGGCTGGCAAAGCGGCGCAGTCTTTCGAGCTGAAGCCCGGTGACATTACCAGAACGGCTCGTCAAACGCTTTCCAGCCCTTTGCCTCGAAAAGCTGCCCCTCAAGCAGCCGCTGTGCAAGGGAAGGCAGAAGAGAGCACGGAACCGAGGCGCCAGAACGCTGCGCAGCACGCCGCGCCGCAAACGCCTCATCCGCATCAACCTTCTGCCAAAGAGGCAAAGAAGGATGCTGTGGCATTTGATCTTCAGTCATCTCTTGAAGAAGCGGTTGGCTCCGCAGCTCAAGAAGCGGTTGCCGATATGTCTGGCCAAGAGGCGGACGAGAAGAAAAAGCCCGGCAAAGCGGCTGTTGGTTTCGGCTCTTCTTTGCGCGAAAAGGTGAGTGGAGCCAAATCCCTCCTCTCCAATCCGTTCAAAAAGGCCGATAATACCAAAGAAGCCTCAAGTGGCTCTCAGGCAGATGGCCCTGTGCCCATGCCAAAGGTTGCTGCAGCCAATCAGCCAGCCGCCAACAAGGCGCAGCCAGGAAATGGACCGCGCCGAGGCCCACAGAAAGGCAACCCGCCAGGTGGGCAGGATGGCAAGGTACAAGGGGGCAATAGACAGGGCAACGGGCAAGCCAATCGACAAGGCCCGGCATCACAGGCCAGAGGCCATCAGGGTCAGGGCCATGCTCAAGGCCTGCGAAATAACCAAGGCCAGCGCAATGCGCAAGGGCAGCGTAATGCTCAGGGGCGTCCTGTGGCACAAGGCCGGCCCAATCCGGCAGCAGCTGCGGCTGATCAGAGCCGTCCGGCAACACCCGGTCAGGGTGGCCCGCGTCAGGGTGGCGCTTTGGGCGGGCCTCAAGGCAATAACCAGTCTGGGCCAAGAATTGCTCAGCAAGACACTCAGCATGCGCCCGCTGCTCATGCTGCGCAAGGAGCTCCGGCGGCGAATGCTGCAGACGAGAGCAAAGCGCAATCTCCAGCGCACTCAAAGCCGCAGGCTCAGCCGCTGCCACAACAACAAGCGCCAGCATCCGTTCCTGTCGAGCCCGTCCGCTCTCCTGAAGGCAAATCGGCCTTGATGGAAACCACGGCAGCGCCAGCCGTAAATGCGGGCGTGGCCTCTGAGCCCAAGCCCGCTGCGGGAAGTCATCCTGTCGTGGCAGAAGCTGAGGGTCCCACGCAGCCGGTCGAGCCGGAGCAAACAGTCCCCGAGCGTCAGCCGGAAGGGGGCAGTGCTGCAGGTCCGTCTCAGTTGTCAGACGCCGAGCGCTCCAAGGCTCAGGACGATGGCGAATTCCCGTTTAATATGCCGGATCTTTCCAATATTGATCAGGATATTGCATCGGCTATTCAGCAGGCCATGCGCGGAGGCGGCAAGAAGTCCTGAGATTTCTTGCCATTCACTCTGGCTCTTGACTTGGAAAAGTCGGCTTGATGATGGCGGTTGTTTGCGTTTCGCGACAATCAGAGAATTTTCGGGGGGGACGCCAAGCGGCGTGTCTCAAGTGGCGCGCCTTAGGCGTGCCCGGCCTCGCTGGATAGCATCGACAGATCAATGCCCAAAAGCTTGAGCCCGGCCTCATAGCGCTGGTCCGGGGCGCATTCAAACAATAGGGACCGGTCGGCGTTGCAGGTCAACCAGCTGTTATTCTGCAATTCGTCTTCCAACTGTCCGGGAGACCACCCGGCATAGCCAAGAGTCAGCAGCGCCGAACTGGGGCCTTTGCCTTCGGCCAGAGCCTTCAGGATTTCAACCGTGGCCGTTAGGCAGATTTCACTGGAAACAGCGAGCGTAGATGCTTCCAGTTGATAGTCGGCACTATGCAGCACGAAGCCACGCCCCTGATCCACCGGCCCACCATCAAGCACATCCATGCTCTGCAGGGGTTGGGGCAGATTGATCATGTCTTCCTCATCGCTCAGGATATCGACCTGACGCAAAAGATCGGGGAAGGTGATTTGGCTGGATACATGATTGACCACAAGGCCCATCGCCCCATCTTCGGAATGAGAGCATAAATAGACAACAGAGCGCTCGAAATGCGGCCCCTTCAGGTTTGGCATGGCAATAAGAAACTGTCCCTCCAATGAAGAAGGCATCATGCTTGACTGTTGTTTTGTTACGTGCTCGATCATATCAATAAAGGTAACTGCGTGCATGGCGCGCTGTAAAGCGCTTCAATGGGGTGACTTGTCATCAAGCTATGTTTCATCACATAAAATTGTGTGTAGCCGGAGATGCAAATCACAATAAGCATAGATGGTAGCCATAATAAGTTCAATTTTGAAGGCCAATGATGAA